>NZ_JBKEAA010000027.1:0-174215 GCF_047971665.1 Castellaniella sp.
CCAGCGGGAACTGCGCGCCCACGCCCAGCTCGCCCCACGTGCGCTGATAGGTCTCGCGCAGCTCGTCGCGCCCGATGAGCGCCTCGGACTTGTTGCACGTGAAGTCATGCAGCACGTTGGCCGTCACGTATAACGTGTGGGTGCGCTGCTCGCCGTTGTCGTTGTTGTAGGCCAGCCGCGCGCCGATCCGTCCGCGCAGGGTGCCGCCGCTCTGTTCGTCGATCGTGCGCACATCGTCATCGAAGTCGTTCAGGTGCACGTACTGATAGGACAGCTGCGCCTGCGGCTCGATCTGCCAGTGGCTGTCGCCCAGCCGCCACGGACGGCCCACCTCCACCGACACGACCAGCCCGTAGCCGTTCTGGCTGGCCGAACCGCTGCAACTGTCGTAGGTGTTGTGGATGACAGAGAGGTTGCCCACCAGGTCCAGATAGGTGCCGTTGGCGCTGTACCAGGTGCTGTAGGCTCCCAGCGAGTACATGTCGGTCGTGCCCGTGCCCACATGCTTGCGGTCGGTGACCACGCCGTTCTCGGCGCGGTACCTGTCGTAGAAGTCGTGATCGCCCCGACTGTAGGTCACCATCACGCCGAGGTGCTGGTGATTGCGCTCCTCATCCGTGCGCACCCGCAGATCGGTGCCGAACTGGATGAAACTGTCCTTGGTGGCGTAACCGAAGCGGTTCTCGCCCTGCTCCTTCAGGTCGGTGACGTTCAGACGGCCCCAGACCGGGTGGGGCCGTTTGCCCGTCGCCGTGCGCTCGCGGTAATCCGCGCACACCATGCCACAGTCATCCCAGGCCCAGGTCTGCTGCTCGCCCACGCGTTCGTGCAGCTTGCCCAGTTGCTCCAGCCCCATCTCGCGGTCGATGCGCGACATCTGCACGTAGCCCGAGGTGCCGGGGGTGTAGATGGGGACTTCGGGTTCAGTCTCGGGCTGCGGCACTTTGGCCGACAGCGTCCAGTAATTGTTGCTGGCGCCATTGGCGTCCGTCCGCTGCACGAGTTGCGCCTGGCCGGCATTGGTGGTTTCGGCCGTGCCTGTGAACGTGTTCGGCTGATCGAGGTCGCGCTCCAGGACGGAGACGACGGGCGCCAGCCACGCGCCGTTTTTGGCGACGTCGCTCTGTGTCACATCGCCAATGATGCCGTTGGGGACAGACACCGTGGTTGTCCCGCTCGCCGTGCCCTGGATGATCAGCAGATCATTTTGCTGGACATCCGGATTGTTCCAGCCTGAATCCACCAACAGGCGGGCTTTCTGACCGGTGTAGCTCCCCTCGATGGTCAGCTTGTCGCCGATGTGTCCATCGCTCATGCTCAGTGTCGATCCGTTCGAATCCACGTTTCCCTGCATGACGAAGGCCGCCGTTCCCGCGCCGTTGAAGGCATTGACGGTCGAGCCGCTCTGCATTTGCAGGTTTGTGAACGATGAGGTCCAGTCTCCATTGCTCTGGCTGAGATTCCAGGTAAATCCATTGCGCAGCGTCAACTCGAGGCTGGCTCGATTGAGCGTCGTCAGGCCTTGCATCTTTCCGTGGCCATCAAAGACGGCGGTGGTATTCCCCGCTCGCGTCACATTCTGGCCGACGCCCGCCTGTATCAACCAGCCATTTGCCGGGGCAACGATATCCGTGTTGTCGCCCGTGACGTTCAGACTGAAATCCTTCTGGTTGTCGTAAACCTTGACGATCGAGGCGGTGTCGGTGATGGATTGCAGTTTTGCGTCTTTCAGAAAGACCTGATTGTTCTCTTCTTCCTTGTTTCCAGTCACCTGCCAGTCCGATGGGCCAACGGCAATGACATCCAGATTGGCCGTCACGGTGGTCGCGCTGTTGGCGTAATCCGCCTTGAGGAGAGAATTGCTGCCGTATATCTTGATGGCATCGCCGATCGCGCCGGAGGCATCGATGGTCATTTTGCCCTCGGAAAAGACCACCCCGTTGCCTGTGCCGATGGCGCGGTTCTTGCCGATTTTGATGGCGCTGCTTTGGTTGTTGGTGCTGCCTTGGTTGTTGGTGCTGCCTTGGTTGTTGGTGCTGCCTTGTTGCGTCAATGTGATATAGCTGTCTCCTTTGAGCACGACCTGGGAGACGGCCTCATTGCCATACGCATCGGTAGACGCTCCGGAGACGTAAATGCCTTCTATGCGCGGGCCTTTCAGATCCATGGTCAGGGTCTTGTTGACAATGATCTGGCCGGCGCTGCCGTTTTGATCGTCCTTGCCGCCTTGAATTGCGCGCAGGCCTGCGTTGAGGATCGGTACGACTCCACCGCTTGTGGTTTGGTCCAGGGTCAGGTTGTCAACTTCGATGGTGGTGAATTGTCCATTATGGCCCGGGTCTGTTTCACCGGAGTTGACGGAGGAGCCCGCCAATAACCCGTAGACCCCCACGCCGCCAGAGAAGTTAAGGCCGGCATAATTCGTATTGACTGTCAGTTTGACGTCATTTGCCGTGATGCTGTTCAGATCGGACGTGTCGAAACCGATTGTGTTGTCAGCGGATTTGTAAGTCCCGGTGATATTCCTGAGAATGAGTTTCTTGCCTACCCGATATTGATTGGCGACGAGAGTGAATCCGCCGCTTTCCTTGAGCGCGGTTACGACTATATCCCCGGCAGTGTCCGTGGTTGAGCCGGAGTTGTTCCTGTTGATAATAAAAAGGCTTGTATTATCGTTGAGGTCGATCGAGTTTGTGGTGACACTCAGTTTTGGATTGTTGGCCGGGATAATGGTGCAACCTGATCCGGCGGGAACATAGGTTCCGCTTGTGGCGTTGGCCATGCATTCTGCGGCTGTCGCAAAATGCACGGGCGCCATGCACGCGACTGCGAGGAACAGGGATGCCACGACGGAACGTGTTTTTATTCTGCCGGCGACGAGTTCAGAACACGCGACCCATGCCATCAGGGCACTGTTCCACTTTGTTTTGTAGATATGATTCAATTTTGCCCCCGTGAGCCCCCAAAGGGTTTGCTTTTTCTGCCCGGCTGAATCTTTTTCATGTGTGCGCATGGGCTCGCGCGCACATTGATGCCGGTATTCACCGCAACGCACTGCTTTCCTGAGACGGAAGCTTTTACACATGAGAGCATTTGCAACAAATCCGGACAATTCAACAATTGTCAAATTTGCATTAATTAATGATTGAATATTCAACCATTGCCAACGATGTTGTTTTTGCGTGATGCATGCCAAACGGCAGCCAGGCAGGCGATCAAGAAACCGTTGGCATGATCTGCCGAATCAGGCCGGATGGGGCCAAGGGCTCGATGCTGGGAGGACGCGCAGGCGATTCGCGCAAAGGGCGGGTGAGAGGAGAAGTCAGGTCAAGCCGTCGGGGAAGGCGGTCTTGCAGGTGCCCGCAGGCAAGATGGGATGAGTGCGCCCTTGGCCTCCAGGCATGGAGAGCGGCCAGGCGTCAGGGGTGGTCGGTTTCCGGTCTCAAGGTTTTTGCGAACCGGTCCCAATCGAATCCCGGGCCTGGATCGGTCTTTCTGCCAGGGGCAATATGCTCGTGCCCCCGGACCGCCCGGATCGGGTGACGTGCCTGGAGGGTGGCCGTCAACGCGGCCAGTCGCGTGTACTGCGCGTCTGTAAAGGTCTGCGTGTCGGTCCCCTCGAGTTCGATGCCGATGGAGAAGTCGTTGCATCGCTCGCGGCCCTCGAAAGACGAAATTCCCGCGTGCCACGCGCGCAGCGTCGTCGGCACGAACTGCACGATCTCGCCGTCCCTGCGGATCAGAAAATGGGCCGAGACCCGCAGGTCGCGAATGTGGTCGAACCAGGGGTGAGCATCGATATCCAGGCGGTTCTGGAAGAAATCGATGATGGCGTTGCCCTGGAATACGCCGGGTGGCAGGCTGATATTGTGGATCACCAGCAGGTAGGGGGCCTCTTCGTCGGGGCGCTCGTCGTGGTTGGGCGAGGGGCGGCGCAGGAGCCCCGCGCCGGCGGCCAGCCAGCCGCTCGTTCCGATGGACAGCGCAGGTTCAGGAGACCCCGGCATCATCTTGCGACCTTTGGCTTTCGGCTATTTGCCCAGGCCCAGCCGGGCATGCTCGGGGCTGCACCAGGTCTTGCCCTGGCTCTGGAAGGCCTCGGACCGGGGCAGGTAGATCTGGCAGTGAGCGCAGCGCACCATGGTTTCGGACGCGGTTTTCGCCTCGTCGGCCTGACGGCGGGCGGCGGCCTGGCGCGCCTGGGCTTTTTGGTGGCTCAGAATGCGGGAAACAAACAGGACGGCCAGGATGATGATCGTCCAGAGCAGGAATTTACCCAAGAGTGCCTCGTTGCAGAATGACTTCAAGGACGAACCGGCTGCCCGTGTAGGACAGCAGCAGGAAGGCAAAGCCGGTCAGCGTCCAGCGCAGGGCGATGCGGCCGCGCCAGCCCTGAATGTGGCGCCCTGCCAGCAGTACGCCGAAGGTGGTCCAGGATAGCAGGGTAAAGACGGTCTTGTGGTCCATGGGCAGGGCGTTGCCGCCCAGGCGCAGGGAGACGATGATACCGGTCAGGACGGTCAGGGTCAGCACCCCGAAACCGATCCAGATCAGGCGGAACAGCAGTTGTTCCAGTGTCAGCAGCGGCGGCATGGCGCCCATGGCGCGGCTGACCACGCTTTGCTGTCCAGCGGATTCGATGGGGCGGTGCAGGTGGCGGTCCAGTACGGTCATCAGCATGGCGTGCAGGGCGGCCACGGTGATCAGGCCGTACGCTGTCATGGCGATCAGCAGGTGAACGCGCAGCCAGTCGTTGTCGGCATGGGGCACCAGATAGCCATGGGGGAAAAGCGCCGACAGCAGACTGACCAGTGCCGCCATGGGCAGCAGCAGGAGCAGCAGGCTGTCCAGGCGCAGCAGGAAATTCTCGATCCAGAAGACGATCATGCCCAGCCACAGGGCGGTGGAAAGGGCCAGCGCCCAACTCAGGTGCAGGCCGGTGGGCACGATGACGGCGGCAACCAGGCCGATGCCATGCAGGGCGATGGCGCCCAGCAGGCAGCTGCGGCCGATGGTGCCGGCGGGATGGACATCACTGGCCTGCGCAATAGGGCGCCACAGGGCAATGCCCAGCACGGCATAGGCCAGCGCGGCAAGCAAGTGAAATACAATGCTGACTGACATAGTCCCGTCGGTGTCCGGCGCGTGAAGCCGCGCCCCAAAAGCATCCATTTTATGCGCAGGCCGACGGATCAACCAGTTTTACGGATACGGCATCATGCTCGATAACCTGACTTCCCGCCTGTCGCGCATCGTCAAGACCATGCGCGGCGAGGCCCGCCTGACCGAGGCCAACACCCAGGAGATGCTGCGCGAGGTGCGCATGGCATTGCTGGAGGCCGACGTGGCGCTGCCGGTGGTGCGCGATTTTGTGGCGCGGGTCAAGGAATCCGCCCTGGGCCAGGAGGTTGTGGGCAGTCTGAACCCGGGCCAGGCGCTGGTCGGCGTGGTGCACAAGGAACTGACCGCCCTGATGGGCGGCGACCTGGGGGCCGAAGCCGGCGAGCTGTCGCTGGCCGCGCAGCCGCCGGCCGTGATCCTGATGGCCGGCCTGCAGGGCGCGGGCAAGACCACCACCACGGGCAAGCTGGCCGGGTGGCTGTCCGAGGGCAATCACGTTCAGCATGGTCGCAAGACCGGCCGCAAGAAAGTGCTGGTGGTCAGCGCCGACGTCTATCGTCCGGCCGCGATCGACCAGTTGCGCACGGTGGCGGCGCAGGTCGGGGTCGATTTCCTGCCGACCGAGACGACTCAAAAACCTCAGGACATCGCGCGCGGCGCCCTGGATCACGCACGCCGTCATCATTATGAGGTGCTGATTGTCGATACGGCGGGCCGCCTGGGCATCGATCAGGCCATGATGGACGAGATCCGTGCGCTGCACGAACTGCTCTCGCCGATCGAGACGCTGTTCGTGGTCGATGCCATGCAGGGCCAGGATGCGGTCAACGTGGCGCGTGCCTTTTCCGATGCGCTGCCTCTGACCGGCGTGGTCATGACCAAGCTGGACGGCGATGCGCGCGGCGGCGCGGCGCTGTCGGTGCGCCAGGTCACCGGCAAGCCGCTCAAGTTCGTCGGTGTCTCGGAAAAGCTCGACGGGCTGGAGCCTTTCCATCCCGAACGCATGGCCCAGCGCATCCTGGGCATGGGCGACATCGTGTCGCTGGTCGAGCAGGCCCAGAAGAACATCGACATCGCCGAGGCGCAAAAGCTTGCTGCGCGGATGAAATCCGGCGATCGCTTCGATCTGAATGATTTCCGCGATCAGCTGCAACAGGTCAAAAAGCTGGGCGACATGGGCTCGCTGCTGGAAAAGCTGCCGACGCAGTTCGCCCAGGCCGCATCACAAGTGCAGGGCGGTCAGGCGGAAAAGCAGTTGGCGCGCACAGAAGGCATTCTGAATTCCATGACGCCGCTGGAACGCGCCCGTCCCGAGCTCATCAAGGCCTCGCGCAAGCGCCGCATTGCCACTGGCTCGGGCGTGCCGGTCCAGGAGGTGAACCGGCTGCTCAAGCAGTTCGAGCAGATGCAGGGCATGATGAAGCAGATGAAAAAGGGCGGCATGGCAAAGATGATGCGCGCCATG
This sequence comes from Castellaniella sp., assembly GCF_047971665.1. GTDB lineage: Bacteria > Pseudomonadota > Gammaproteobacteria > Burkholderiales > Burkholderiaceae_B > Castellaniella. The sequence goes on from NZ_JBKEAA010000027.1 coordinate 6,587, forward strand.
GGCGGAATGAAGGGCCTGGGTGGCCTGGGACGGGGCGGTTTTCGCTGATCCCGCCAGGCGCGCCGGCGGTCATCCCGTCTGCGGGTGATCAGGTCTGCGACTGCAGGTAGTTTTGCAGGCCGACTTTTTCGATCAGGCCCAGCTGCTTTTCCAGCCAGTAGGCGTGATCGGATTCGGTGTCGTCCAGTTGCGCCACCAGCAGGTCGCGCGTGACGTAGTCACCATGGGTCTCGCAGATGGCGATGCCCTTGCGCAGCGAGGCCCGGACCTCGTATTCCAGTTCGAGGTCGGCGTGCAGCATGCCGGGGACGTCCGTGCCGGCCTTGAACGCGCTGGGGCGCATGTCGGGCTCGGCTTCGAGCATCAGCAGGCGCTGCAACAGGACGTCGGCGTGTTGGGTTTCCTCCTGCATCTCGTGGTCGCTGCGGGCGTGCAGTTTGGACAGGCCCATGTCCTGGTAGCGGCGTGAATGCAGAAAATACTGGTCACGCGCCGCGAGTTCGCCGCGCAGTTGTTCCGTCAGGTAGGCAATGACTTCGGGATGGCCTTGCATGGTGCTCCTCGGGTGGATCCGTCTACTAGGTGGAAGTATGCCACATGCGGATGTCTCGGGTCGGCTGCCTGGACATCCTCCGCGCCTGGAATCATCCACCGCCCACGGCGACGACGATTTCGATGTGGTCGCCTTCGGACAGCGGCGCCAGGGCATGCTGGCTGCGGGGCACGATGTCGCCATTGCGCTCCACGGCGATGCGCTTGCCTTCATAGCCCAGGTGCACCACCAGGTCGTGGATGGTGCGCACGTCGTCCAGGGCGGTGGCGGTGCCGTTCAGCAGGATGTTCAGGCTCATGGCGGAGAGCTCCTCAGTCGTTGGCATAGCGGTCGGTCGCGGCCAGCAATTGCGTCAGGATCCCGGGCTCGTCGAAGGCGTGTCCGGCGTCGGGGATCATCTGGAATTCAGCCTGAGGCCAGACGCCGTGCAGGTCCCAGGCCGATTTGGCCGGAGTGCAGACGTCGTAGCGGCCCTGGATGATCACCCCGCGGATGCCGGCCAGCTTGTGCGCGTCGTGCAGCAGCTGGCCTTCTTCCATGAAGCCGTGGTTCACGAAATAGTGGTTCTCGATGCGGGCGAACGCCAGCGCCGCCTGGTCGGCCGCATGCGCGCTGTGATGCGCCGGATTGGACAGCAGGCTGATGGTATGGCTTTCCCACTGGGTCCAGGCATGTGCCGCCTGCAGTCTGATCTGAGGGTCCGTGCCTGTGAGGCGACGTCGATAGGCGGCCATCAGGTCGTGGCGCTCGGCCTCGGGGATCGGGGCCAGATAGCCTTCCCACAAATCGGGAAACAGCCAGGACGCGCCTTCCTGGTAGAACCAGCGCAGTTCCGCCTGGCGCAGCAGGAATATCCCGCGCACGATCAGGGCATTGACGCGTTCCGGATGGGTCTCGGCGTAGGCCAGCGCCAGGGTCGAGCCCCAGGAACCGCCGAAGACGACCATGTGGTCGGCTCGCAGGACCTCGATGCGCAGGCGCTCGATGTCGGCGACCAGATCCCAGGTCGTATTGTGCTCGATGCTGGCCGAGGGCGTCGACCGGCCGCAGCCGCGCTGGTCGAACAGCAGGACGTTGTAACGCGCGGGATCGAACAGGCGGCGGTGGCTGGGGGAGCAGCCCGCGCCCGGGCCGCCGTGCAGAAACACGGCCGGCTTTCCCTGCGGGTTGCCGCACAGTTCCCAGTAGATGCGGTGGCCATGGCCGGCGTCCATGAAGCCTTGCGCGTAGGGCCGAATCTCTGGATACATCAGTCAGTCTCCGATGAGAGGGGCGCGTTCTCCGGGGAGCAGCGCGTGAAAATCAGGTCCCAGACACCATGGCCCAGACGCAGGCCGCGTGTTTCGAATTTGGTCAGCGGCCGGTAGTCGGGGCGGGGCGCATAGTCCGCGCAGGTGTTTTGCAGCGAGGGCGTCGCCGACAGGACTTCCAGCATCTGCTGAGCGTAGTGTTCCCAATCCGTGGCGCAATGCAGATACGCGCCTGGCGCCATGCGGCTGGCCAGCAACTCGATGAAAGCGGGCTGGATCAGCCGGCGCTTGTGGTGGCGTTTTTTGGGCCAGGGGTCCGGGAAGTAGATATGCACCCCGGCCAGCGATCCGGGAGCGATCATGTCGTGCAGCACTTCGACGGCATCATGTTGGATGATGCGGATGTTGTCCAGTGCGTTTTCGTGGATGCGCTTGAGCAGCGCGCCCACGCCGGCGTTGAAGACCTCGACCCCCAGGAAATCGTCGCCGGGCCGGGCCTGGGCGATTTTCTGGGTGGTCTCGCCCATGCCGAAACCGATTTCCAGGATCACCGGGGCTGTCCGGCCAAAGGCCTGGGACAGGTCGATGGGTGCGTCCTGATAGCGGATAGACCAGCGCGGCAGCCATTCGGCGATCGCCTGCTCCTGACTGGGGGTGATGTGGGCGCGGCGATGGACGAAGCTGCGGATGTGCGTGCTGCCCGAGGGGGTCTGGGCCGTCACGATGGGCGGAGGAGATTTGGACAGGTTCAAAATGCTGCTAAAATATTGGGCTGCAAGGGATTTGCTGATTACGATTTTACCAACGAATCTCTGTGCGTCACCGGCTTTGCTCGGTGCGGGTGTAGTTCAATGGTAGAACGGCGGCTTCCCAAGCCTCAAGCGTGGGTTCGATTCCCATCACCCGCTCCATCCCAGCGGCATTCAGAACCTCGACCGACATTCACTGCGCGATCACCCCGCGGGATGGCGCCTGTGCCAGTCCGTCGCCTGTCGGTAGGCCCAGCCAGCGCGCACCAGGTTGGCCTCGCCAAAATGGGTGGCGATGAACTGGAAGGCCACCGGCGCGCCGCTTTTCGTGAACCCTCCGGGCATCGTGATGGTGGGATGACCGCTCAAATCGAATGGGCACGTATAGCGCAAGGTACCGTTGAAAAGATCGGGATCCGTGCCGAGCTGCAGCATCCGCGTCACGGTCAGGGCGGATTCGACCGTCACGGGGGCCAGGATCAGGTCGACATCGCAGAAAAGCGCATTGACCCGGCCACGGAAGTCCGCGCGCCTGAGCAGCAGTTTTTGATAATCCATGCCGCTGGTCTGGCGCCCGGTGTCGATCAGGCCCGCCAGCCCGGGGCCGTATTCGTCGCGCCGCGCAGGGAAGGTGGACTCGTGATAGACGGCGGTCTCGACGCCGCACAGCGGCACCCAGTCATGCGCCGCCTGGTCGGAATCAGGAAACTGAATGTTCACCACCGTGCCACCCATGTGGGCGACGACCTCGAGCACCTCGTTGAGCACGGCGCGGGTGGCCTCGTCGACGCGATCGATCGACCAGGCCGGGTCGACGCCGACGCGCAGTCCGGTGAGGCCGCGGGTCATGAGTGTCAGGTAGTCGGGCACCGCCTCGTGGCTTGCCGTGGGGTCCTTGGGATCGCTGCCGGCGATCGTCTGCAGAATGGCGCCTGCGTCGGCGGCGCTGCGCGCCAGCGGGCCGATGTGGTCCATCGACGCGGCCAGCTCGCATGCGCCATAGCGGCTGACGCGGCCCCATGTGGGCTTCAGGCCGGTCACGCCATTGGCCGCTGAAGGAAAGCGGATCGAGCCGCCGGTATCGGTTCCCAGCGCGCCAAAGCAAAGACCCGCCGCTGAGGCGACGCCGGAGCCGCTCGAGGATGCGCCCGACCAGAGCGCGTCGCCCCACGGATTGAGGGGCGGTGGCACATCGGGATGGTGATCGGCGAATGCTCCCTCGGTCTGTTGCAGTTTTCCCAGAAGCACGGCGCCGGCATCGTGCAGCCGGCTGACGACCGTGGCATCGTCCTGAGCCATGAATTGCCGGTTGATCGGCTGCCATGCGTGGTCGGCGCATTCCGGGTCCAGAACAAGTCCTTGACCGCGAGCGGGACGCCATGCAATGGTCCGCAGACCCGTCCCTTCGCTATTTCATCATCGGATTGCTGCGCCTCGGCCAGGGCCTGCTCGCGCAAGACCGTCACATAGCTCTGAAGCCGGGGGTCGATGGCGTCGATCCGCGCCAGCATCGCCTGGGTGACTTCCATCGATGAGAGTTCACGGGACTGGATCAGCCGGCCTGCTTCCAGCAGGCTGAGAGAGTGAAGCGCGTGGTCCGCCATGTCTTTGCTCCTGGGGCGTGATCAGGTTGAACGATCAGGCATGCCCGTGGGAACCTGCCCGCCGTTTACCAGTTAACGGCAGGATCAGCGGTGCTGCTGTTCTGGGAGGGACGCCCCGGTGGTCTCTGAAGGACAGGCGGGGACAAATGCCAGGGAGCCGGGCGGTAGCGCCCTCAAGAGCGGATCAGGGTGTGGGGCGCATAGCCGAATGTCTTGCGAAACGCCCGGCTGAAGTGCGAGGCATCCGAGAAACCGTGGTCGAAGGCGGCCTCGGTCACGCTGCGGGACCGGCCCTCGATCAATGCGCGGTGACTGGCCTCGAGGCGCAGTTGCCAGACCATGCCCATGGCGGTCCGCTGGCGGCGCGCGAACGCCCGGGTGATGGTGCGGGAAGAAACGTGATGCGCGGCTGCCAGGCGCTCGAGATGAAGATCCGGATCCTCATAGTGGCGCTGGATATAGTCCGATACCTTGCTGTAGAGGTCGCGCTCGCTGGCCGGCTCGACCTCGCCCATCTGGATTTCGAGCGCGACGGCGACCAGATCCAGCAAGGTGCTGCCGAGCTGCGCTGCGGCGCCGGTCCGCATCCTGGTGAGATCCGTGGTGGCGGCATGCTCGATCATCGTCCGCAGCGGCGCGGCGGCCGGCTGGAGGTCGTCGATCACATGCACAGCCATCTGGTCAGCGCCGGGGCAGCGTTGCAACAGAGATCGCCGGGGAAGCCGCAGCAGATAGATCCCGTTTGTCTCCAGGGTGATGTCAAAGGGACGGGCTGCGTCATACAGCATCAGCGCGCCCTTGCTCAGGCGCGCCTCCCGGCCCCGCTGGCGCATGACGGCGTTGCCGCCCGTCATGTAACCGATCCACAGATCATCGTCAGGGGCGCGGCGCAGATGCGCCGGGTCGCGCGACCACCAGTGCAGGGGTGCGGCCATCTTGCTGATCTCGACCGCTCCGACCGTGCTGATGGCCATATCACCTCGGTGACTTTGCTGCGCTCGGTTCCGTCAAGGCCCCAAACCTTTGCATTAAACAGGAATCGCCTCGGTGAAAGAATCCGTGAATACCCGTCGCGGTCAGGCCGACCGCTCAAGGGGCGGGTCGTTTCCGTCATGCGTTGCGTGGGGCGGCGGCGTCTTCAGTTTGTCCAGACAGGCGCGTGCCGCGCCTTCCTTGACATGTCCGAAACCGCGCACCGATTGAGGCATCGCAGCCAGTTCCACGATCTGGCGGTAGTTTCCATGCGACAGGCCGGCCGCCCAGTCATCCAGGCGGGCGAAGTAAGCCCGGCACAGATCGCGCTCCAGGCGGCGCTCCGCGGTATATGAAAAGGGATCCATCCAGGTACCGCGGATTCTTTTGCAGCGCGCCAGGATCCGGAAGAGAGTCTCGGTGGCGGGGCCCAGCGTGATCTTGCGTGGTTTGCCAGTGTGTGGGTCGCGGCGGGCCAGCAGCGGCGGCGCCAGATGAAAGCGCAGGGTGTAGTCGCCCTCGAATTCGGCCTCCAGCTGTTTGCGGAATGCACCGTTGGTGTAGAGGCGCGCTACTTCGTACTCGTCCTTGACCGCCATGAGTTTGTACAGCGAGCGCGCCACCGCCAGGGCCAGCCTGGGTCGTCCCCCGGGAAACAGCGCTTGTTCGGCCGCCTCGATCCGCGCGACCGCGTCCTGATAGCGCCGCGCGCAGGCTTCGTCCTGGTAGGCCGCCAGTTCACGACCAAAGCGCCCGGTCACGACGGACAGCGGTTCGGGCATGTGCACAACGATGGCCTGTTCGCGAACCGGCGCGGCCACGCCCAGTGTCTCGGGCCTGGCCGCGGCCAGCCGACCCAGTCCGAATGCTGTCTTGTTGGCCTCGACTTCGACCCCGTTCAGTTCCAGCGCGCGCATGATCGCCGCCTCGCTCAATGGCACGGCGCCGCGTTGCCATGCATGGCCCAGCATCATCATGTTGGCCAGAATGCTGTCGCCCAACTGCTCGCGGGCCAGTGCATGGGCATCCAGCAAGGCCTCGTCGCCACACTGCGTGGTGCGGCGGATCATCTCGATCAGTCCGGCGGGGTCCTGTTCGGCCTGCGCATCGCGGGTGAACTCCGGGGTGGGGGCGAGATAGGTATTGAGCGTCACCTGGCACCCTTTGCGCCTGAGCGCCTGCAGCGCGTCGGGCTGACACGCCGCCACCACATCGCAGAGGATCGCGACGTCCGCCTCGTTCGGGCCGATGCGCACGGCGCCCGGGGCGTGGTCGCCGGGCGCGAGCCGTACATGGCTGATGACGGCGCCGCCTTTCTGCGACAGGCCCGTGATATCCAGCACGCTCGCGGCGCGGCCTTCGAGATGGGCCGCCATGGTCAGGATGGCGCCCACGGTGATGACGCCGGTGCCGCCGATGCCGACGACCAGGATATTGCAGTGGCGCTTGTCGGTGTGCCACTCCGGCTGCGGCAGTTCCGCGATCAGGGCGCGACGCCGGGCCGGGTCGGCGGCGCGGCTGCTGGCGGATTTGCGTGGTGTGCCGCCGATGACCGACACGAAGCTCGGACAGAAGCCGTTGACACAGGTGTTGTCCTTGTTGCAACTGGACTGGTCGATGGCCCGTTTGCGTCCGAAGGGGGTTTCCACCGGCACGAGCGACAGGCAGTTCGATTGCGTGCCGCAGTCGCCGCAGCCTTCGCAGACCGCGGTGTTGATGAACAGGCGGCGGGCGGGTTCTTCCAGGATTTTCTTTTTGCGCCGACGGCGTTTTTCTGCTGCGCACACCTGGTCGTGGATCAGGACCGTGACGCCTTCGGTATCGCGCAGTTCGCGCTGCAAGGCGTCCAGTTCCTCGCGGGGATGGACGGTCACGCCCTCCGGCAGCCTGACGCCTCGATAGCGGGCCGGGTCGTCGGTCGTGACCACCACGCGCGCGACCCCTTCGCCTTTGAGTTGCTGGCAGATGCCGGGCACAGAGATTTTGCCGTCGACAGGCTGGCCGCCGGTCATGGCGACCGCGTCATTGAACAGGATCTTGTAGGTGATGCGGGCCTGGGCCGCGACTGCCTGGCGGATGGCCATGTAGCCGGAATGAAAGTACGTGCCCTCGCCCATGTTCTGGAAGACATGCGGTCGGCGCGTGAAGCGCGACAGGCCGATCCAGTCGACGCCTTCGCCGCCCATCTGTGTCAGGCCGCTCGTGTCGCGGTCCATCCAGGTGGCCATGTAGTGACAGCCCACGCCGGCCAGCGCCTGACTGCCTTCGGGCACCTTGGTCGAGGTGTTGTGCGGACAGCCCGAACAGAAGTAGGGACGGCGGGTCAGCGTCGAGGCGGGATCGGGGACTGGTGCGCCAGCATCGGCGCCGGCACGGCGGGTCTCAAGGGCGCTGAAAGCCTCGCTCTGTTGCGGCGTGGTGTCGACCGGATGCAGGACGGTGTCGACTGAATGCGGGACGATATCGACTGGGTGCGGTGCGGTCGCCGGCGCTGTGTCCGGCCCGAAGCTCGCCTGCGTCAGCCACCGCTCCAGTGCCTGCAGGACCGTGCCCGGGCTCAGCTGTCCTTCGCGCGGCAGCAGGGGCTGCCCATCCAGCCCGTGCTGGCCGCTGACGGAGGGGCGCGTCGGCAGGTTGAACAGAATATCCTTGACCTGGCCTTCGATGACGGGCGCTTTTTCTTCCACCACCAGGATGTGGTCCAGACCTTGCGCAAAGTCCAGCAGGCCCTGCGCATCGATGGGCCAGCTCAGGCCGATCTTGTAATGGCGCAAGGCGGGCGGGGTGGTGTGGGTATCGCGATCGGTCAGGGCATCGAGCGCGTCTTCCGTATCCAGGAACGCCTTGCCGGTGGAAATGAGGCCCAGGGTCGCGTCGGGGGCCGGGCGGACCAGCCGGTCGAGGCGGTGCTGCCGGGAGAACGCCTTGACCGCCTCGATGCGGCGGGCCATGCGGGACTCGATTTCCGGCGTCAGGAATTCCCGCGCGCTGTAGGGGACGGCTCCGCGGTGCGGATCGGATTCGGGCGTGGCGAAATCGGGAATCGGCGTCAGGGTATAGGAGCGGGCGCTTTCGACGGTTTCCGTCACCGCCTTGAAGGCGACCCAGGCACCGCTGTAGCGCGACAGCGCCCAGCCCCAGCGGCCAAAATACTCGTATTCCTCGACGGAAGCCGGGTGGACGACCGGAATGCGCCAGCCGATCAGGGAGGTTTCGCTGGCATGAGGGATCGACGATGAAGCGGCGATATGATCGTCGCCCACCACCAGCAACACGCCGCCATGCGCCGAGGCGCCGGCGGCGTTGCCGTGGTGCAATGCATCGCCTGCGCGATCCAGCCCGGGCCCCTTGCCGTACCAGAGGGCAAAGACGCCATCGACGGTGCGGTCCTCGTGGGCGCCGGCCTGTTGCGTGCCCATGACCATGGTGGCACCCAGGTCCTCATTGACGGCTGGCAGAAAATGGATGTCGTGAGCATCCAGAAGTTGCTGGACGCGCCACAGCGCCATGTCCACCCCGCCCAGCGGTGAGCCGCGGTAGCCGGTGACGAAGCCCGCCGTGTTCAGGCCGGCCGCTTTGTCGGCCTGGCGTTGCGAGAGCAGCAGGCGCACCAGCGCCTGGGAACCAGTGAGAAAGATTCTGCCCTGTGTGGACGTCAGGCTGTCTTGCAGCCTGTAGGTCATGTCGGTTTCGTGCGTATCCATACGGCCTCCGGGGATGAATTCATGATAGGCAGAATGGCCGTGGGGTTTATCGCGTCAAGGCAGAGTAAAATCCCTAATAAACGAAATGAATATTTCATATCGAGACTATTTTGGACAAAACAGACCTGAAAATATTGAAGGCTCTGCAAAAGGATGGTCGTGCATCCGCCCAGCAGTTGTCCGATGCGGTCGACCTGTCGGCGGCGCCGGTCTGGCGTCGGGTCAAGGCCCTGGAAAAGAACGGTGTCATTCAGGGTTACGCCGCGCAGGTGAATCGTGGCGCGGTGGGGCTGCAAGGTTGCATGTTCACGCAGATCAGCCTGGAACGGCATTCGACTCAGGTGGTCGAGAATTTCGAGCGGACGGTGCGCGATGCACCCGAGATCCTGGAGTGCTATGCCGTCACGGGCGACGCCGATTATCTGCTCAAGGTGCTGGTGTCCAACCCCGAGGCCTACGACCGGTTCCTGCACCGGTTCCTGTTCAATATGCAGGGGGTGCGGCAGACGCGCACCATCGTGTCCCTGCGGGAAATCAAGCACGAGGTGTGCTTGCCCTTCGATGTGTGACGGGATGTCGGGTCGATCCCGTCGCGCTCCGGGATCTCTGGCCGTCCGAGATATCAATGGCCCGGTGTCTCAATGGCCCGGGTCTTTGTGGTGCGATATTGCAACGGTCTTCGCCGCCGGCCCGCAGAATCACACGGGCCGGCCATGCCGCTTGCTCAGCGGTTCAGCGCGGTTTCAGCCGTCGGAATGCGACCGAACCGGCCGCTGTTGAAGTCCTCCAGCGCCTGCCGGATTTCCTCTTCGCTGTTCATGACGAACGGACCGTAGCCGACCACCGGCTCATCGATCGGTTCGCCCGACAGCCACAGCAGCGTGACTTCGCCGTTGGCCTCCAGATGCACGGTGTCGGCCGCCCGATCCATGTGCACCAGTTGACCCTCGCGGGCGATCTCCTGCCCGTTGACCCGCACGGTGCCATGCAGCACCACCAGCGCCAGTGAGCGCCCCGGCACCGCCACGAGTTCGGTTGTGGCGCCGGCATGGAGCCGGACATCCCAGACATCGATCGGCGTGAACGTCCGTGCGGGGCCCCGGCTGTCGCCGTAGCTGCCGGCGATGACGCGCAGGTGGCCGACGCCGTCAGACAGATCGACCTGCGGGATGTCCGTGCTCGGCAGGGTCTGGTAGCCGGGGGCGGACATTTTGTCCCGGGCCGGCAGGTTGACCCACAGCTGCACCATTTCCAGCGGGCCGCCGCGTTTGGCAAAGGATTCGGCATGGTATTCCTCATGCAGAATCCCCGAGGCCGCCGTCATCCACTGCACATCGCCGGGGCCGATGGTGCCGCCGGCGCCCGTGGAGTCGTGGTGCGCCACTTCACCTTCGTAGACGATGGTCACGGTCTCGAAGCCACGATGCGGGTGTTCCCCCACGCCGCGCCGTCCGGTGGTGGGCGTGAAGTGCTGGGGACCGGCATGGTCGAGCAGCAGGAAGGGGCTCAGCGCCTTGCCGTGGTTGCTGTAGCTGAACAGCGAACGCACGGGAAAGCCGTTTCCGACCCAGTGGGGGCGCGGGGCTTCGTAGACACCAAGGACTTTCTTCAGCATGACGTTTCTCCTTGCGACAGGCCTGAGGGTCCCTCGGGACGCGGCAGGCGTTGAACATGGGGAAATTATGAATTTGGAACGATATTATGAATAGCCCACAATAATCACTCTCAGTGTTCTATAAATGAAACGATGAAACTGCCTGACCTGAATGATCTGTACTACTTCGCCCGGGTGGTGGAGCAGGGTGGATTCGCGCCTGCGGGCCGTGCGCTGGGCGTCCCCAAGTCCAAGCTCAGCCGCCGCGTGGCGATGCTCGAAAAACGGCTGGGCACGCAGTTGTTGCTGCGCTCGACGCGCAGTTTCGCCGTGACCGAGGTGGGCAAGCGCTACTATCAGCACTGTCGCGCCATGCTGACCGAGGCCGAGGCAGCGGAGGAATCCGCAGCGCTGGCGCACGCCGAGCCCTGCGGGGTGGTGCGGCTGAGCTGTCCGGTGGCCCTGCTGGCGGCGCGCGTGGGCTGCTTCCTGGGGGAATTCCTGCGAGACTATCCGCGCGTGGAACTGCAGGTGGATGAGACCAACCGGCGCGTGGATGTCGTGGGCGAGGGGCTGGATCTGGCGATCCGTGTGCGCCCGCCGCCGCTGCAGGACAGCGATCTGGTGCTGCGCACGCTGGGGGAACGCCGGCAGTGCCTGGTGGCGAGTCCCGCGCTGGTGCGGCGCATGGGAACACCGACCGGCCCCATGGATCTGTCCGAGTGGCCCAGCCTGGACCTTGGGGTGCCGCAGGAAATCCACCGCTGGATACTCTATGGCCCCGATGCCGTGCGCACTGAGGTCCGGCATCGACCCGGCCTGGTGACGCAGTCCATGGCGGCGTTGCGCGATGCGGCCCTGCTGGATGCGGGGGTGGTGCAGTTGCCGACCATGTTCGTCCAGGACGCGTTGCATGAGGGCACGCTGGTGCGGGTGTTGCCGAACTGGGCGCCGCGTTCTGAAATCATCCATGCGGTCTACGCGTCGCGTCGCGGGCAATTGCCCGCAGTGCGGGCGTTGCTGGATCATCTGGTCGAGCGGTTCGCGGCGTTGCAGGAGGAATGAAACGCCGATGTCCGTACCGGCATCGGCACTCGCACAGGTGTCGACGCCGGCAGAGTGTGCTGCCGCGCGGCTTTATCCGCCGAACTCCAGGCCGATCGCCAGTGCGCCGCCCAGCACGCCCAGCCCGGCGACGCCCAGCACCAGAACGGCCAGTTCCGAACGCCGGAACGATTTGCCCACCATGACCAGCGACGGCAGGCTGACCGGCGGCAGGGTCATGAGCAGCGCTGCCGCCGGCCCCACGTCCACGCCCAGGGCCAGCAGCGCCTGGACGATGGGGACCTCGCCAGCGGTCGGAATGACGAACAGGGTGCCCACCAGCGCGGCGCCCACGATCCAGAGCAGGCTGTTGTCGATGCTGAAATCGAGCACGGGAAACAGCCAGGCCCGGGCGGCGCCCAGCAGCAGCACCAGGATGAGGTATTCGGGCAACAGCCTCAGCGCCATGCCGGCAAAGGTCCGGGCCCAGCGCCGCAACATTCGGGACAGCTGGAAATAGGCGGGATCGGTTTCGACGGCCGGCGCGGCGTCGTGAACCGGTGTGCCGTCAGTCCGGTTCATGCGGTTCAGCGCCCAGCCCAGACCCAGCACCATCAGCAATCCCAGGGCCAGGCGCAGGCCGGCCCAATGCCAGCCCAGGACGAAACCCATGAAGATCAGGGTGGCCGGGTTGAGCATGGTGTTGCCCAGCCAGTAGGCGGCCGTGCCTCCCGGCGCGGCGCGGCAATGGCGCAGGCCGGTGATCACGGGCGCGGCGCAGCAGGTGCACATCATGCTGGGGATGGACAGCAGGCTGCCGGTCATGACGCTGCCGGCATTCGAGCGGCCCAGCCAGCGTTCGATCCAGTGTGGCGACAGCAGGGCCTGGATGGCGGATCCCAGGAGCAGCCCGAGAATCAGGGCTTTCCAGATGGCCAGCCCGTAGACCTTCGCGTAGTCGAGCGCGGCGGTCAGGGAAGGCGCGGGCGGCGCCTCCTGGTTCCCCGTCAGGATCGAGGCGCCGATGGAGTGTGTCTGGGCCGCCATGAAGGCGCGGTCGTAGTACGGCGACCATTTGACGTAGAACAGCCCCGCCAGGGCGATCAGGGCGACCAGCGCGATGCTCCAGAGGGGGGGGCGGGCGGGGTGGGTCGGATTCAATGCAGTCTCCGTGCGGGCTGGAGACGGGGCAAACGACCGGGCAGGCGGATCATGGAAAAGGCCGGGGGTGACGAAAGCTGGAATGATAAACCACCGGTTCGCCGCGAGAGGCTGTTGGCCGGGGCTGATGGGCGCCGGCGGCCGTGCCCCGTCTTCGCGATTCTTTAGGTCATAATATTCGAAATTGCTTAAATCTTTCCCGGAGTGTTCCATGAGCCTGTCGCCCTTTCATCTGGCCATCCCCGTGTACGACCTGCCCGCCGCCCGTCGTTTCTATGGCGAGGTCTTCGGCCTGGCGGAAGGCCGTTCCAGCGCGCAGTGGGTGGACTTCGATTTCTACGGCCATCAGCTGGTGATCCACGAGCATCCCCGGACCGCGTCCCAGGAGCGCGCCCACACCAACCCGGTCGACGGGCATGATGTGCCGGTGCCGCATTTCGGCATTGTCCTGGAATGGGATCAGTGGGAAGCCCTGGCGGATCGTCTGAGGTCCTTCAGTACGAAATTCGTCATCGAGCCTTATGTCCGTTTCAAGGGCCAGGTCGGCGAACAGGCCACCATGTTCCTGCTCGACCCCTGTGGCAATGCGCTGGAGTTCAAGGCGTTCAAGGATCTGGGCCAGCTGTTCGCCAAGTAGGCCATGCCGGCCGGCTTTGACGCGGGCCCCGGGTCGGTGTCAATATCCTGGCCATGCCCCGATTCCTGCACACTGCTGATTGGCAGATCGGCCGTCAATATGGCCGCTTTGCCCCCGAGGACGCCACGGTTCTGGCCGAGGCCCGTTTTGCCGCAGTCGAACGCATCGCGGCGTTGGCGGCGCAGGAGCGCGTCGACGCCGTGCTGGTGGCGGGCGATGTATTCGACGCGCAGACGGTCTCGGACCGCACCATCCGGCGCTTGTTCAATGCGCTGCGGGCCTTCGCGGGCCCCTGGATCCTGATCCCGGGCAATCACGATGCCGCCCTGGCGGAAAGTGTCTGGACCCGCGCGCAGCGATTGGACGCGGTGCCGCCGGGCGTGTGCCTGCTGCTGGAACCGGGCGTGCGTGTTTTTCCCGAGTCGGGGTTCGCGGTGCTGGCCGCGCCGCTGACCCGGCGGCAGACGCACGAGGATCTGACGGCATGGTTCGATGCGGCGCAGACGCCGGCGGGTCTGGCGCGCATCGGCCTGGCGCATGGCAGCGTTCAGGGCATCCTGGCCGAGGACATCGATTCCCCCAATCCGATCCAGAACGACCGGGCGCGATGCGCGCGGCTGGACTATCTGGCGCTGGGCGACTGGCATGGTTTCAAACAGATCGACGCGCATACCGTGTACAGCGGCACACCAGAGCCGGAGCGCTTTCGCGACAATGGGTCCGGCCGTGTCGTCCGGGTGGTGGTGTCCGGTCCTGGCCAGGTGCCGGAGGTCGAGCCCCTGGCGGTCGGGCACTACCGCTGGCTGGCCTGGCACGAACGCCTGGCCGTCGCGTCCGATCTCGATCTGCTTGTCGAACGCCTCGATGGCCTGCCGCCCGAGACCGTGCTGGACCTGACGCTGACCGGCGCCATCGATCTGGTGGGCGAGCGGCGGCTGGATCGCGCGCTGTCCGTGCTCCAGGGGCGCTGCCGCAGCCTGCAGGTGCATCGCGCGGGTTTGCGGCTCGAGCCGACGGTCGAGGACCTGGCCGCGCTGAGGGCGGACGGTTATGTGGGCGAAGTGATCGCGCAATTGCGTCAGCGGCAGGCGGTGGCCAACGGGACGGTCGGCCCGGAAAACCCGACGGATGCGAGGACCATGGCGGCGGCCACGGATCAGGCGCACGCAGCGGATACGGCGCACGCAGCGGATGACCAGGCGGATACGGCGCGCGAGGCGCTGGCGATCCTGGCCGGGCTGCTGGAAGCACAGTCCACGGGACCGGAGAAAGGCCCATGAAACTGTTGCGATTGCGAGTCGAGCAGTTGAGGCAGTTCCGCGAATCGGTGGAGATCCGTGATCTGAACCCAGGGCTCAATGTGTTCGCCGGTCCCAATGAATCCGGCAAGAGCACGCTGGTGCGGGCGATCCGGGCGGCTTTTTTCGAGCGGTTCAAGTCCAGCAGCACAGAAGACCTGCAGCCGTGGGGAGATACGTCGGCCGCCCCTCGCGTGGACCTGGAGTTCGAGTGGCAGGGCGAGCGCTGGACACTGAGCAAGCGCTTTCTGAAGCAGAAACGCTGCGACCTGGAGATCGGTGGCCGGCATTTTGATGGCGAGGCTGCCGAAGAAAAACTGGCCGCGTTGCTGGGCTATCAATTTCCCGGAAAAGGCGCCAGCAAGGCCCAGCACTGGGGTGTGCCGGGCCTGTTGTGGATCGAGCAGGGCGAGGGCCAGGAGCTGCGCGAACCCGTGGCGCATGCAGGCCATTACCTGAAATCCGCTCTGGGCGAGGGGCTGGGCGACATCGCCAGCAGCGCGGGCGATACGCTGATTGCCCGGGTCGAGGCCGAGCGGGCAAAACTGTTGACGGCGACGGGACGTCCCACCGGGGACTATGCCGAGGTCCTGCGGCAGCATCAGAGCGCCGCGGAGCGTCTCGCGGCGCTCGATCAGGACATTGCCGCCTATCGCCAGCAGGTGGACCGTCTGGCCGAATTGCGCCGCCAGCAGGCCGAGGATGTCGGCCGACCTTGGGAGGCCTACCGCCGGCAGGTCGCCGAGGCGCAGGCGCAACTGGCCGAGGTCCAGGGCTGGCGCCAGACCCGGGCGCACGAAGCGCAGTCGCTGGCGCACTGCCTCGCCAGCCAACAGCACGTCCAGGAGCAGCAGGCGGCCCATGTCCGCCAGCGCCAGGAACTGGCTGAGCGCGCGCGGGACCGGGACCTGACAGGCCAGAAAACCACCGGATTGGCGCATGAACAGCCCCGGATCCAGGATCGGCTGCGGCAGGCGCAGACCCACTACCGGCAGGCGGAGGACCGCCTGGCCCTGACGCGACGGCAGGCGAAACGGGCCGCCCTGGCCGACGAACTGGACCGGCTGATGCCCGAGCAAGCGCGGCTGGCGGCCGATCTGGCTCAGGCGCAGGCCTTGCAGGCGGGTTTGCAGGCGCTGCGTGAACGGCTCCAGCGCGTGCTGCTGGACGACTCGGTCCTGAAAAAATTGCAGCGTCTGGACCGGACGCTGGCCGAGCTCGATGCCGCCCGCCAGGCGGTCGCCACCCGCCTGGAATACGATCTGGCCTCGCAGCGGCACATCCGCGCGGGGGGTGAGACTTTGTCCGGCCAGGGCGAGCGACTGCTGCTGGAATCCGTTGAACTGGAAATCCCGGCGGTCGGCCGGCTGCGCATCCGCCCTGGTGGCGAGGACGTGGCCGACCTGGCCCGCCGCCGCCAGGAGGCGCGCGACCAGTTCGAGGCGCTGTTGGCCGGCACGGGGGCAGCGGATCTGCGGCAGGCCGAGGCGCAGGCGGAGCAGGCCCGGCTGCTCGAGAACGACATCCGTCTGGATATGTCCCGGCTGGAAGGGCTTGCGCCCCAAGGCGCGCAGGCGCTGGCCGACCGGCTGGCGCTGGTCCGCAAACGCCATCAGGCGGTGACCGAGGCCCTGGCCGCCTTGCCGGAGGACGAGGCCGGCGCTGACGCAGGTTCCGAGCCCATCGATGAGTCCGAAGCGGAGCGCGGTCTGGCCTGCGCGCGAGAGCAATTGCAGGCTGCGGAGCAGCGGGATGCGCAGCATCAGCAGGCGCTGCGTCTGGCGGAGCAGGCGGGCCGGACGGCCCAGGCCGAATGGCAAAGGCTTCAGGATGTGATCCAGGCCCCGGACCGCCAGCAGCAGGCGCAGGCGCTGGCGGCCCGGCTGGTCGAGCTGCAGACGCAGGCAGCGGCGCTGCGGCAATCCCAGCAGGCGCTGGACGAGCGGATTGCGGCGGCCCGGCCGGAGATCCTGGAGCAGGATGTGCAGCGGCTTTCGTGCACGGCCGATCTGTTGGCGCAGGCCGCCGAAACGCGGCGCGAGGAAAGCATCCGGGTGCAAAGCGCGCTCGAAGCCCTGGGCGCCGATGGACTGGAAGAACAGCGTGCCGAGCTGGGGCTGGAGACGGCATTCTCCGGCCGGCGGCGCGATGAGCTCAGGCGCCGGGCCGAGGCGCTGGATCTGTTGCTGGCGCTGTTGCGCGCCGGCCGTCAGGCATTGACCCGGCGCATTCAGGCGCCTTTGCAGCGCCACTTGAACCGCTACCTGCAACTGCTGTTTGCGCAGGCGCGGCTCGACGTGAACGAGGACCTGCTGCCCGAACGGCTGGTTCGCGCCGGGGCGGCAGGATCATCTCATGAGGCGGTGGACGCCCTCAGTTTTGGCGCGCGTGAGCAGATGGGGCTGATCAGCCGTCTGGCCTATGCCGATCTGCTGCGGGAATCGGGCCAGCCCACCCTGATCATTCTCGACGATGCCCTGGTGCACAGCGACCATGATCGTCTGGAAGGCATGAAACGCATCCTGTTCGACGCCGCGCAGCGCCATCAGGTGTTGTTGTTCACCTGTCATCCAGATCGCTGGCGCGGCCTGGGCGCGCGGACCGTGGAGATGGCTTCGCTGCGGGCCGGGCAGGAGCCGCTTTGATAGCCTCGCCAGGGCTTTTCAGTGGAGAAAGCCCCACCAGGTCATCGACGGGCGCCTGCACCAGTTTTTCGCCCAGATAGTCCAGAAAGGAACGCAGCGCGGGCGACATGCCGCGTCGTGACAGATAGACGGCGTGCACGATGCCCGAGGCCAGGGACCAGTCGGGCAGGATGCGTTCGAGCCGGCCGCTGGCGACGTCCTCGTGACACATGTAGTCGGGCAGCATGCCGATGCCGACACCGCCCAGGATGGCAAAGCGCAGGGTCATGAGGTCATCGGCCACGCAGGCGGGGCGGCAGGCGGCGTCGTGCCGTGCGCCCTGAGGGCCGAATAGCCGCAGTCTGACCTTGCCGCCGGAGGCCGATAGGCCGACTGCGTTGAAGCGT
The DNA here is from genome assembly GCF_047971665.1 of Castellaniella sp. Classification (GTDB taxonomy): domain Bacteria; phylum Pseudomonadota; class Gammaproteobacteria; order Burkholderiales; family Burkholderiaceae_B; genus Castellaniella. The sequence continues at coordinate 24,184 of NZ_JBKEAA010000027.1, forward strand.
TCCAGGTCGGCGGGCTGGGCCGGCCGGCCCAGGCGCCGCAGGAGTGCCGGGCTGGCGACCAGCAGGCCATGGCTCAGGCCGAGCTGTTTGATGATGGCGCTGCCGCTGTCGTCCAGGGTCTGCCGGACGCGCAGGGCGACGTCCACGCTTTCTTCGACGAGATCGACGACGCGGTTGCTGACCTGTAGTTCGAGGCGCACCTTGGGATGGCGTGCCAGATAGCCGGGGATCAGCGGGCCGATGGTCGCCTGGGCCAGGGTCACGGGGCAGGACACGCGCAAGGGGCCGCGCGGCTCGGTCAGGATCTGGGCGAGTTCCGCCTGGGCCTGATCCGCCTGGTCGCGCACGGCGATGCAATGGCGGTGGTATTGCTCGCCAGCCGCCGTCAGCGACAGCTTGCGGGTGGTGCGGTGCAGGAGCCGCATGCCCAGTTCGGTTTCCAGGCGGGCGATCCGCCGCGACAGCCGCGAGGTCGGCAGGCCCAGCGTCCGGGCCGCGCCCGCAAAGCTGCCATGATCCACCACTTCGGCAAAATAGCGCATGTCGTTCAGGTCGTGCATGATTTTTTCACATCAAAAACAGAACAATCTATTCCCTTGACGCCATCTTATCAATGCTTGAAACCTAATGGACAATGAGGCCCTTCATCACATTGTCATTCACATGGGATTCATCATGAAACTGCTGCACATCGATTCCAGTATCTCCGGCCCGAACTCCGTCACGCGCGGTCTGACGCGCAAGATCGTCGCGCAGCAGCAGGCCGCGCATCCCGGCCTGCAGGTCGACTATCTGGACCTGGTCCTGCGGGCGCCCGAGCCCTTGTCGCTGGACGCACTGGGTTTCCGGCTGCCGCCTTCGAGCGAGACCCTGAGCGACATCCAGCGGCGTGAAAACGCGGTATCTGAGGCGCTGGTCAGCCAGTTGATCGCGGCCGACGTCGTGGTGATCGGTTCGCCGCTGTACAACTTCACCGTGCCGGCCCAGCTCAAGGCCTGGCTGGATCGCGTGGCCCAGGCGGGCCGCACCTTCAGATACACCGGGAACGGTCCGGTCGGCCTGCTCGGCGACAAGACCGTGATCCTGGCGCTCAGTCGTGGCGGCGTGTATTCGACCAGTGAGGCCGGCAACGCGATGGAACATCAGGAAAGCTACCTGAAGACGATTTTCGGCTTCATGGGCGTGACCGATATCCGGGTCGTGCGCGCCGAGGGCATGGACATGGGGCCCGACAGCCGGGCCCGTGGCCTGGCGCAGGCGCAGGAAGACATCCTGGCCCTGGCGGCCTGAACCGCCCGAGCCGCTTCGCGGCAGTCATCGGATGGCAGTGTCCATGACGGCATCAGGCCGGCATGGGCAGCCGGCCGTCCCTGAGGAATGCCTCGAGTGGGTAGGAGTGGACCGTCCGCTCTCCGGCCGGTTTGAAGGCGACCTCGCGGGCGCCCGACTGGCACAGCCAGGGGCGCATGCTGCGGGGGGATTTCCCGACTAGGGCCTGGGGTGTGAACAGGCCGACGCACAGCCCTTGCGCCGGATCGCGGGCCGAACGGTATTCGAAGGCCTCCACGCCTGCCGCGCGCATGTCGGTTCCGAGGGCCTGGGTCGCCTCATAGCGCACGGGATCGGTCAGCAGGGGTCGATGGGCATCGAAGGGCGGGGTCTGCAGCCGCAGGCCGTGTGTCGTGCGGTAGCCGACGGAAAACAGGGTGTGCTGGCTCTGGATGGCCTCCCCGGGTGGCGGGGAGGCCATCGAGTACCAGAACACGAAGCGGTAATAGGCGGATTCGGCCAGGGTCGCGCCCAGGTCGTGGCCGCCGTACAGCAGGCTGGGTTCGTGGGGGCGGCCGAAGCGCGATCCCCAGGGCAAGGGCGGATAGCGGAAGGGGGTGCGCAGCAGGTAGTGCAGCGGTCCGCCGCTGACGGGCCAGGGCGGCTTGGCGGCATCCAGCAGGGATTCCAGGATGGCCTGTTCTTCCAGCGTGTCCACGTATCCCAGGGTGGCAATGTGTTCCTGGCTTTCGACCAGACGATGCAGCAGACCCTGGATGGGGCCGATCCGGCGCTCGCCCGCACAGGCTTGCCACAATCCGCCGGGGCCGGTGTCAGGATCGATGCCGTGCCCGCGCATGGTCAGATCTTGCCGCGCATGGCATCCACGAAGCGCAGGACGGTCACCAGGCCCTGGATCGTGGTGATCTGCTCGGCGGGCACGCCGCCTGTGACGCGGTTCGGAGACTGCATGAAATGCCGGATCCACTGGACGTCACCGCCCGTGAGCGCGTAGAGCGCGCGGGCCAGCCGCACCAGCAGCAGCGCCAGTTCCCCCTGTTTGGAGGCGGGGTCCAGCGATTGCGCGGTCTTCATCCGGCTGATGGCGGTGCGGTGCATGCCCAGCACATCCGCCAATCCGGCCTGTCGCAGGCCGAGCTGCCCGGCCGCCCGCAGAACCGCCTTGGCCAGGACGGTATCCGGTGCCGGCAGGGTGTTGTGCAGGGCGGTCATCTGAGCCTCCCGTGAATGTTCAATATGCACATATTATCTTCTATCGGTGCATATTGCACAATATGAGCGCACAGCGGCGCGCGCGGCCCGGCGTTACGGCTGCGCCATGTCGGGCCGCGTCACTTGGAATGAAATCCGTTGGCGTGAATGGTCAGTCGCGGAAATTCTGGAACTGCAGCGGCAGTTCGACATCCGTCTTGCGCAGCAGGGCGATGACCTGTTGCAGGTCGTCGCGTTTCTTGCCGGACACGCGCAGCTTGTCGCCGTTGATCTGGGTTTCGACCTTCATCTTGGCCTGTTTGATGGCCGCGATGAGTTTTTTGGACACGGCCTGTTCGATGCCCTGGCGGATGGTGATTTTCTGGCGCGCGCCGCCCAGATTCTCGAGCGGCTCGTCCGGGTCCATACAACGCACATCGATGCTGCGCGCCGACAGGCGTGCGCGCAGGATGTCGATCATCTGCTTGAGCTGAAAGGCGCTGGGCGCCGACTGGGTGACGACGTAGCCCTCCAGTTCGAAGCTCGCATCCGTTCCCTTGAAGTCGAAACGGGTGGCGAGCTCGCGGTTGGCCTGGTCGACGGCATTGGTCAGTTCGTGTTTGTCGACTTCGGAGACGACGTCGAAACTGGGCATGAGGCGGACTCCTGAAAGAAGGGAAGGACTCCCCGGCTATTGTTCTTTTGCCAGTGCGGCCAGAGCCTGTGACAGGCCGCGGGACGCCAGCGGCAAGGTGATTTCGCGATCCGCCGCATCCTTGAACATGATCTTGCCCGGTTCGGATTGCGCGGCCAGCTCGCTGATCGTGGCGTTCGAGATCTCTGACGATGCGAAGCAGGCGCCCGGCAGGCAGCGCTGCCAGGCCAGTTCGATCGGCGTGGCCTTTGCCTTGATCATGACCTGCGGCTTGGCGCCGATCACGATGTTGGGCGGCACGACCACGGTCAGCCGTTCGCTTCCCCCCGATTGCGATTTGCCGATGGCGACCTGCGCGATGGGGTTGGTCTTGCCCTGTATCGTGATCATGTAGACGACCTCACAGAGCTTGCGGGATGGCTCGCCGATGCGCTGGCAGCGCAAGATCCAGTCCCCGAAGCTGGCCGTCGTCACTGTGGGAGTGGCCGGAACCGGGGCGGCGGGCGCGGGTTTGCTGGCGGAAGCCTCTTTGGCCGCGCCTTTCTGGGTCTGCGCCGAGACGGTCGGCGAGGCCAGGGAAAGAATCGCGACGAGCCATAAACCAGATGAATAGCGCATTGAATGCAACCTCATGTGAAGAGCCGCGATGGCTCATGAAAAAACGTATCGTGACCGCCCGGAGGATACGCCACCCCCTACAGCGATCGCAACCCGATATACAGGGCAGTCCCCGCCGTGATGCTCAACAGCGTCTGTCGTGTGCGCCATTGCAGCAGAACCACCAGGATCACGGCGGCCAGCTCCTGCCAGGGCAGGCCGTCATGACTGCGCGCCTGACCAGCAGCGGTGTCGATCAATAGCAGGACCATGATCGACAGCGGAAGCGAGTCTCCGAGTTTATGAACGATGGGATGGCGGCGCAACCAGTGACCGGCGATGAAGGGCAGGGCGCGCAGCAGGATCGTCACCAGCGCCATCAAGGCGATGACGATCAGCACATAGCCGGTATCAGTCATGGGCGGCTCCGGTGGAAGGCGCGGGCCGGGCGGGCCGCAGGGCGGCCGCCAGCAGACTGAGCGCAATGGCGATGGCCAGCGCCTGGGCGGGCATCAGCATGCTGCTGATCGTGTAGGCGGCGGCCGCGATCCAGATCGGCACCGCGTCGCGCCGCACGCGCCATTGTTCCACGGCCAGCACGGCGAACAGCGCCGCCAGCACGAAATCCAGTCCGGTCAGACCGATCTGTGCCTGGGCGCCCAGCACGACTCCCAGCGCTGTGCCGAGCACCCACCAGCCCTGGTTCAGGGCGCTGATCAGCGTCATGCGTGGCGTCCGTTCCTGCGCGGGCAGCGCCGTCAGGACGGAATAGGTCTCGTCCGTCAGGGCAAAGATGCAGTACCCGCGCTGCCAGCGATTGGACGGCAGGGTGTTGAGCAGGGACAGGCCATAGAACACATGGCGCAGATTGAGGATCAGAGTGGCCAGAACGATGGCGCTGATCGGCAGGCCGGCGGCCAGCATCGGCACCATCATGAACTGGGCCGCGCCCGCGTAGATCAACAGGCTGGACGCCAGGGCCAGCCAGCCGGAGCCGCCCGCCTGCACGAACAGAAAGCCGAAGACCGCGCCCAGCGGCACATAACCCATGGCGACCGGCGCCGTCAGGCTGGGGATGGACAGGGGGTTCGAGGTGGGGTCGGGCATCGGAAAAAATGAGTCGGGAAATCGGCGAATCAGCGACACACAGGCCAAGCCCCTCGGGCGCAATGGACCGAGGTGGAGGAGCCGCCGACGGCTTCAGGCGCGCAGGCCTAGAATTATAAGGTGCGGCATCCTGGATGACCGCGGATGCGGTGACGTGTCTTGATGCCTGTCACCAGACACCGGGCCGTTCTGGACTTGAAGCGGCGGGGGATGGCGGGCTCGACAGGAGGCGTGGAGATGAATGAATCGAATGAATCGAATGGATCGAGCGGAGCGGAGGCATCGGCACGACCGGCCGCGTGGACGCCGCCCGGCCCCGAAGCGCTGCGGGTCGGCTTCATCGGCGCGGGTCGGCTGGCGCGGGCGCTGTCGCTGGCCCTGTTGGCCGCCGGCATCCCGGTCGTCCGGGTCGCCAGCCGCGCCCGGGCCAGCAGTGAGACGCTGGCGGCGACGCTGCCAGTCTGTCAGGCCGGTGATCTCCCGGATGTGGCCCGGGACTGTGATCTGGTGTTCCTGACGACGCCCGATGCCCTGATCTCCGAAGTCGCGTCTGCCGCGCCCTGGCATGCGGGTCAAGCGGTCGTGCATTGCAGCGGGGCCACCCCGGTCGCCTTGTTGCAGCCTGCCGCGGCCGCAGGGGCGCTGATCGGCGGCTTTCATCCCATGCAGGCTTTTGGTGGCGATCCGGAGGCGGCGCTTGCCAGTCTGCCGGGCTGCACCGTGGCCATCGATGCGGAACCGCCGCTGGATGCCTTGCTGCACACGCTGGCCCGTCGTCTGGGCTGCGTCGGCCTGAGGTTGCCGCCGCAGGCGCGTGTGCGCTACCACGCCTCGGGGGGATATGCGTCGCAGCATGTTCATGCGCTCCTGGCCGAGGCGGTGCGGCTGTGGCAATCCTGGGGCGCGACGGAACAGCAGGCGCTGGATGCGCTGCTGCCGCTCTTGCGCGGCACACTGGAATCCGTGTCCCGCAGCGGTCTCGCGGCCGGCATGCCGGGCCCGGTTTCGCGCGGGGATGCGGGGACGGTGCGGCTGCACCGCCAGGCCTTGCAGGCGGTCGACCCGGACATGCGCGATCTTTACGACCGGCTGTGTCATCGCGGTGTCGCGCTGGCTCGCCAGGCCGGGCGGCTGGATGCGGCCGGCGCCGAACGGCTCGAGCAGATCCTCAACGCCGCGCCGGATCGTTGAGGCGGCGCGGCCAGGCGTGCATGCGGCCCTGGTCTGTGACTCAGCCGCCGTAGCCGGGGGCGGCGGCGGGTGTGCGGGCCAGCATCCAGTCGATGCCTGATTCTCCATGCGCCCGCAGCCAGTCATTGGCCTGGCGGAAATGATCGCAGCCGATGAAGGGGCGCGGTGGCCGCAGGGCGGACAGGGGTGAGGGATGGTTGGCGGTCAGAACCTCGACCGGACCGGCCGGGGGTTGCATGTCCAGCAGCGCGCGCCGTGCCTGGGCGTGTGATCCCCAGAGCAGCAGGACCTTGGGGCGGGTCTCGCGCAACACCCGCATGATCAGCGCGTCCGTGATGTGCTCCCAGCCCTTTTTGGCATGTGAGGCCGGCTGATGGGCTTCGACAGTGAGCGAGGTGTTCAGCAACAGCACGCCCTGACGCGCCCAGCGCACCAGACTGTTGCGAGGCGGCTGCCCGGGTTCTCCGTATTCCCGGGCGAGTTCCTTGAACATGTTGCGCAGGCTGGGCGGCGTGGGGCAGAAGTCCGGCACGGAGAACGCCAGGCCCTGGGCCTGGTTCGGTCCGTGGTAGGGGTCCTGGCCGACGATCACCACCTGGACCGCGTCCGGAGGAATCTCGATCAGGGCGCGGAAGGGTCGCAGCGGGAAGATGCGGGCGCCCGCCGCCAGCCGTTCGGCCAGCATGGCATCGAGGCGGCTCAGGATGTCTTGCAGGTGAGGCGCTTCGAGCGCGGATTTCCAGACGGGCGGCAGCGTGTCGATCTGGGCGCGCAGGGATCCCTGAAACGCATTCTGCACTTCGGTATCGGAGGGTGGGAGCATATCGTTCTTCGGAATCGGGGTTCGTCAAAAACGGCCTGGCGAACCGGCGCCGGCACCGGCGCGCGGGAGCGGATCAGCGTGGACAGGCCTTGATCAATGCTGCCAGGCGTTCGGACAGATGGGGTTCATCCATCTGGGATACATTGAACCGCATCATGCCGTCCGCTGTCTGCGTCTGGCTGAAGACATTGCCGGGAGCCAGCATCAAGCCCTGTTGCAGCCCCGCCCGCGCCAACCGTGCGCCATCGATGCCATCGGGCAGCCGACACCATAGAAACATGCCGTCCTCGGGTTCGTGCCAGGGCCGCAGGCCCAGGGCATTCAGTTGGCGGATTGTGCGGGACATGGCCCGGGCCAGTTGTTGACGCAGCAGCCGGGTGTGCTGCTGCCAGGCGCCGTCGCGCAGCAGCCGGGCGATGACGGCCTGCGTCAGACCGGCCCCGGAAAAGGTCGTGGCGGTCCTCAGATCGGCCAGGGCGTCGAGCCAGTCTTCGCGCGCGATCAGGTAGCCGCAGCGCAAACTGGCCGACAGGGTCTTGGAAAAACTGCCGACCTGCGCGACCCGCGCGTGATCGTCTCCGGTCACCAGGCGGGCCGAGGGCCGGGACTCGAAGTCACCGAAGATGTCGTCCTCGATCAGGATCAGATCATGACGGTGGGCCAGCGTCCGGATGCGCTGCGCCTTGTCGGCCGACAAACGGGCGCCGGTCGGATTGTGCGGCCCGGCGTTGCTGAGGTAGAGACGCGGGCGATGGGCGCGCAGGGCGGCTTCGAAGCGATCCATGTCCGGGCCGTCGGGTGTGAGGGGGACGCTGACGATGCGGGCCCGGTGCGCGCGCAGCAGCGCCAGGAAATTGAAATAGCAGGGGTCATCGACCAGGACGGCGTCGCCCGGTTCGATCAGGAACCGGCACAGCAGATCCACGGCCTGGGTGCCGGAATCGGTCAGCAGGATGTGTCGTGGATCGACCGTCAGGCCGCGCGCGCTCAGGTGCCGGGCGATCAGGGTGCGCAGAGCCGGCAGGCCCAGCGCGGGCGCGTAGTCGGTCAGCGGCGCGCCCGGATCGCGCGCGACCTGACGCAGGGCGCGGCGGATGGCGTCCCGGGGCATCCAGTGCTCCGGCAGCCAGCCGCAGCCGGGCTTGAGGGCCTGGGCACCGAGATCCAGCGATTGGCGCGAGACCCAGAGCGGATCGATCTGACGATCCAGGCGGGGGCCGATTTCCGCCAGTGTCAGCGGCGCCAGGGGGCCGGCGACATAAAAACCCGCCCCGGCGCGTGCGCGGATGACGCCTTCGACCGCCAGCCGGTCATAGGCTTCGACCACGGTGGATTTGGAGACACCGTGCTGCGCTGCCATTCCCCGCAGGGAGGGCAGCCGCGCGCCGGGTGGCCATTCCCGGGCCGCGATGCGCTGGCGCACGAATTGCATGATGCCGGCGGTGCGGCCCGTGGAAGAAATCTGTGGCGTATCCATCAGTACAGTTTATAGCGATTGTACTGCACTGTATCTGGATTCGACTGGCGCAGCAAGGCATGCTGAGATCCAGGCAGACCGTCCCGCAAGGATCACAAGGAAGACGCATGAACACGGCAACACGCGGCTGGATCAACGGCATGATCGGGGTTTCGATTTTCAGCGGCTCGCTGCCAGCCACCCGGCTGGCCGTGCTGGGGCTCGACCCGTTGTTCGTCACGGCGGCGCGGGCGGCGCTGGCTGGCCTGCTGGCCCTGGCCGTCCTGGCCCTGACGCGCGGCCCCCGGCCCGCACGGGCCGATCTGCGCACCCTGCTGCTGGTGGCATTGGGCGTCGTGGTCGGCTTTCCCCTGCTCACCGCCCTGGCGCTGCGCACCATCACATCGGCCCATTCCCTGGTTTTCATCGGCTTGCTGCCGCTGGCCACGGCGCTTTTCGGCACCTGGCTGGGCGGTGAGCGGCCCGTGCGCGCCTTCTGGATGTTCGCCATCCTGGGCGCGGCATCGGTGGTCGGTTTCGCATTCAGCCGGGACGGCTCGGGGTCGCTGGGCGCCGATGCGCTGATGATGGCCGCCATTGTCTCCTGCGGCTATGGCTACGCCGAGGGCGCCCGCCTGTCGCGCCAGTTGGGCGGCTGGCAGGTCATCTGCTGGGTGCTGGTGCTGTCGCTGCCGGTCAGCCTGCCTCTGGCCGTGCTCCTGCGCCCCGCTGTATGGACCAGCATCGCCGTGTCCGCCTGGGGCGGCCTGGCCTATGTGACTGTCTTCAGCATGCTGGTGGGTTTTGTGTTCTGGTATCGGGGGCTGGCCCTGGGCGGCATCGCCGCCGTCGGACAGTTGCAATTGCTGCAGCCGTTCATGGGGCTGATGCTGGCCGCCTGGCTGTTGGGCGAGCCGGTCACCCCAGCGATGCTGGTGGTCACGGCCTTTGTGGTGGCGTGTGTAGCGGGCGCCCGGTACACGGCCGCAGCGCCGGCCACGGCCTCGGGCGCCGCGCATTGAGGGGGGGCTGGCGCGGCGCGGGTGCGGCCCGGTCGTCGGGCCGCGCCCGGCGCGGTTCAAACAGAGGCTTCGGCCCTGAGCGTGGCCACGAAACGTTGGGTGCGTGGATCCTGGGGGCTCTGGAACAAGGCGGCGGAAGGTCCCGCCTCGATGACCGCGCCATCCTGCAGGAATACGGTCTGGCGGGCGATCTGCGCGGCCAGGCGCAGATCGTGAGTGGCCATCAGCATGGTCATGCCCTCGTCGGCCAGGTCGCCCAGTACCGTGACAACTTCGGCCGCCAGTCCGGGGTCCAGGGCCGAGGTGGGCTCATCGCACAGCAGGACGCGCGGTTCGGGCGCCAGCGCGCGGGCGATGGCCACGCGTTGCTGCTGGCCGCCCGACAGGCTCGAGGGCCAGGCATCGGCCTTTTCCCGCAGGCCGACTTTTTCCAGGAGCCCGAGGGCGCGTTCATGGGCGCGCTCGCGGCCCCAGCCCTTGACGGTCACCAGGCCTTCCATGACATTCTGCACTGCGGTCTGGTGGGGGAACAGCTGGAAATTCTGGAACACCATGCCGGTCTGCTGGCGAATGCGTTGCACGGCCGGCCGCGCCGGCGGGCGCCCGGGCTGGAATTCCAGGGTTTCCTCTCCCAGTCTGAGCCGCCCCGCGTCGGGAACGTCGAGCAGGTTCACGCAGCGCAGCAGCGTGCTCTTGCCGCTGCCCGACGGGCCGATGAGGGCGGTGACCTGGCCCTCCTGGATGGAGACGTCGACGCCGTGCAGCACCTCGTTGCCGGCAAAGGATTTGCGGATGCCTTGCAGATCGATCATCGCTGTCCCTCGGTGAAGACCGCGTGCTGACCGAAATGGCGTTCCAGGCGCGTCTGGGCTGCCGACAGGAAGGAGCAGAGCACCAGATAGATCAGGGCGGCCTCGATATACATGATCAGCGGCTCGTAGGTCACGGAGGCAATGCGCTGGGCCGCCTGGAAGATCTCGGGCACGGTGATCACCGCCGCCAGCGACGTGTCCTTGACCAGCGAGATGAACGAATTGGCCAGGGGTGGAACGGCCACGCGCGCGGCCTGGGGCAGCACGGTGCGCCGCAGCGCCTGGGTGCGCGTCATGCTCAGCGAATAGGCGGCGTCCCATTGACCCTTGGGAATGGCCTCGATGGCGCTGCGGATGACCTCGGCGTTGTAGGCGCCGACGTTCAGCGAAAAGCCGATCAGGGCGGCCGGCAGCGGGTCCAGCACGAAGCCGACGCTGGGCAGGCCGTAGAAGATCACGAACAGCTGCACCAGCAGCGGTGTGCCGCGGATCAACCAGACGTAGAACCGGACCAGCGCCACCAGGGGTGGCGGTCCGAACAGCCGCGCGATCGCGGTCAGGAACGCCAGCAGCAACCCGACCGCAAAGGACAGGAGCGCCAGCGGCACGGTAAAGCGGATGCCTCCGACCAGCAGCGGCCAGAGGGAATCCACCATCAGTTCAAGCCAGTCCGGCACGGTCGGGACTCCTGAAGATCGTGTCGTGAAGCGCGCGGGACGGGCTTATTTCACGTTGGAGGACAGGTCCTCGCCGAAATAGCGTTCGGAAATCTGCTTGTACGTGCCGTCATCGCGCAGCGCGTCGAGCGCCTTGTCGATGGCGGCCTTCAGGTCGGACTGGTTCTTGCGCATCAGCACGCCGGACTGGCCGAACTCGGCGCTGTTGTCCGTGGCGACGACCTTGACCTTGGCCTTGGGCTGCTGTTTTTTGAAGTCCAGGAACGACAGCTGGTCGTTGACGGTGGCCTCCACCCGGCCCGAGGTCAGCAGGGCGATGGCGTCGTTGAAGCCCTGCACCGGGACCACCTCCGCGCCGCTGCGCTGGGCGAGCTTGCCGAAATTGCTGGTGATGGTGTTGGCCGAGCGCTTGCCTTTCAGGTCGGCGAAGGTGTGGATCGTGGTGTTGTCGTCACGCACGATCAGCGCCGCTGCCGAGGCGATGTAGGGCTTGGAGAAATCGAACTTGGCCTGCCGCTCGGCGCTGATGCCGACCTGGTTGATGACCACGTCGTAGCGATTGACGTCCAGTCCGGCGATCAGGCCGTCCCACTTGCCTTCCACGAACTCCGCCTTGACGCCCAGTTGCTTGGCGATGGCGCGGCCGATGTCCACATCGAAGCCGATGAGCTGGTTGTTTTTGGGATCGTGAAAGGAGAACGGGGCATAGGTGCCCTCGGTGCCGATGCGCAGGACACCGGCTTTCTGGATGAGGGCCAGGTCATCGGCGGCCTGGGCGGCCTGGGTGGCGCCCAGCAGAGGCAGCAGGGAAGCGAGCAGCAGGGCGGAGAGTTTTTTCTTCATGATGGATGGGAATGGATCGATTAATTCAAGCGGTTATATGAGAACAACGTTTTATAGGTTTTCATTCTAATGAGGCGTCCTTCAAGTCGCAAAGGTTTTCGATCTATCTACATATCGCTTCTGGAAATATGAATTTGTATTAGGAGAAGTCTCATGAATTTGCACCAGGAGGATCGTCCCGGCCCGGCTCATGGACGCACCGGGGCATGGATTTGACCGGAATCAACGGGAGGCGGCGCCGAACTGCGTAGAATGCGACGCATGCAGCAGGCAGGCAAACGCGCACCCCGTCAGCGCGCGCACCGTGATAGACATCGGATCGTTCACTGGCTTCTGATCCTGGGGCTCTGGCTTCAGGTGGCGGGGCCGGTGCTCGCCAGCATTCAGCCCGCCGATCCCTTGCGGCGGCTGCAGGTTGCCGCCTGCTCGCCGTCGGGCACGGTGGTGCTGGACCTGCTGGCCGATCCGCAGACGTCGGATGAGCCCGACTCGGCCATGCGCCAGCCAGGCCATTGCCTGCTGTGTTCTTCCAATCCGGTGTTGCCGACAGCCTCGATGGCCGGGGCTGCCGTGCCGGTTTCGCCCCGGACCCAGCCCGCATCAAGGGTCGATGACCCTCCTTGCGTGGCGCGGTCCGCCGATACCTGGACATGGCCGCCCGTGCGCTGCCCGCCTTCTCGTTCGTGCTGAAACCCTGAATTCTCCTGTTTCCGGGCCGTCCAGGTCCGGCGTGCCGTCGGCTTGCGGGCCGCGGGGCGTCCCGGATGTCTTTCAGTCTTTTCGCTCAACGAGATAGTGATGAAAAAAGCAACCTTGCGGGTGGCCGGGATTCCGTTCGCCCTGATGTCACTCGGCCTGTCACAGGCAGCCGAGCCCCAGTCCATCCGCGCCCTGACGCCCGTGGTCGTCACGGCGCCCCCGGCGGATGAGCCGTTGGTGGTGCGGACTGATCCCAAGGCGCCGCGCCAGCCTGTTCCCGCGCACGATGGCGCGGATTTCCTCAAGAGCATCCCCGGATTTTCCGTGATACGCAAAGGCGGCACGTCCGGCGATGCGGTCCTGCGGGGATTGTCCGGATCGCGCCTGGGCATCCTCCTGGATGGCCAGGAGATCTATGGCGGCTGCGGCGGACGCATGGACCCGCCCACCGCCTATGTCTATCCGGAATCCTATGATCGCGTCACGGTGCTCAAGGGGCCGCAGAGCGTGCGCTATGGCGCCGGCCAGTCGGCTGGCGTGGTGTTGTTCGAGCGCGATGTCCGGCGTCTGGAATCGTTCGGCTGGAAAGCCGATGGCAGCCTGACGCTGGGTCGTTTCGGGCGCAATGACCAGATGGCCGACGTGCTGGTCGGCGGTCCGCAGGCGTATGTGCGGGCCGGAGGCACCCGTGCCCAGGCGAACGACTACGAGGACGGCAGCGGCAACCGGGTGCGTTCCAACTACTTGCGCTGGAGCAGTCATGCGGCGGTCGGACTGACGCCGGACGACAGGACGCGCATCGAGTTGTCGGCGGCTCTGAGCGATGGCCGCGCCGCCTATGCCGACCGAGGCATGGATGGCGCGAAATTCAGGCGCGAGAACGTATCCCTGATGTTCGAGCGCAAGCGCATGGGCGGCCTGGTGGATGAAATCGAGGGGCGGGTCTATTACAACCATGTGGATCATGTCATGGACAACTACACGTTGCGTGATGTGCCGGCGGACAAGATGAAGCCCTACATGGCCAGCAATCCGGATCGCCGCACGACGGGAGGGCGGCTCAGCGCCACGCTGCGCCCGTCGCGATCGTGGAAACTGGTCCTGGGCGCCGATGTCAAACAGGACGTGCACCGGGGACGGGGCAGCGGAATGCAGGCCTCTGCCGGGGCCGCCGATGCGGCCTACGAATCGGCCACCCGGGTCGAGGACATGCGTTTCGAGCAGTATGGTGTGTTTGGCGAGGGCACCTGGTTCGTCACGGATCGGGATCGTGTGATCGGCGGGCTGCGGATCGACCGGGTCGAGGCCCGTGACAAGCGCGCGCCGGCGAAGTCGGCCACGGCCGGTCGCAGCCGCGACCAGGCCCTGACCAGCGGTTTTCTGCGCTATGAGCGCGATCATGGAAAGAACAGCACCTGGTACGCCGGGATTGGCCATTCGGCACGCTTTCCCGATTATTGGGAGCTGATGAAGGGCAATCCTGACGGCGCCAATAGCGCTTTCCTGTCCACCCGCCCGGAGAAACTCACCCAGATCGATGTCGGGACGAGCTGGCGCGGCGGCCCCTTGGCGTTGTCGGTCTCGGCCTTCTACGGCCAGGTGGATGACTACATCCTCATTGACTGGGACCGCCGCCAGACGCGCAACATCGACGCCACGATCCTGGGGGGAGAGCTGGATGCCTCGTGGCAGTTCAATCCTTCATGGCAGGGGGTGGCCAGCCTGTCCTACGTGTATGGCAAGAACCGGACGGACGGTACCGCGCTGGCGCAGCAGCCGCCGCTCGAAGTCCGCCTGGGGCTGAATTATGCCCATGGGCCTTATTCCGCCGGTGTGCTCTGGCGTCTCGTGGCGGCACAGAACCGCTACGACGAGGGCAAGGGCGGGATCGCCGGCAAGGATCTCGGCCCCACCGGAGGCTTTGGCGTGTTGTCGCTCAATGCCGGCTGGCGGCCGAACAAGTCCGTGCTGTTGACCGCCGGGGTGGATAACGTGTTCGACAAGACCTATGCCGAGCATCTGTCGAGGTCGGGCGTGGAAATCCCCGGCAGCGTGTCCTTCGTGGATACCCGGCTCAATGAGCCCGGCAGGGTGTTCTGGCTGAAGGCGCAGATCGCGTTCGATTGATCGGTCGGCGCGAGGGCCCGGCTTCGCCCCTTTCAGTGAACCGCCTCCCGGGAGATGGACGTCGATCCCGTCTTTTGGGGGGTGGTTCAGGGGGGCGGGACTTTATGTCGTCTGCCGCCGCTCCCAGATCGTCAGCTCGGAAAAGGTGTGCTGGAACTTGCGCCGCGTCTCGCGGATGACGAAGGGAACATCCTCGGGCCCTGTCAGCAGCCAGAAGTGTGGGGTGAGGTGTTCTTTCAGGCCGTCGAGCGTGGTGTAGTTTTCCGCGTTCTTCTTGAAGCCGCCCAGCCAGGCATTGCGCGGCGTGTGCTCCTCCAGCCAAGTATAGGGCGAGGCGATCAGCAGCAGGCCGCCCGGGACGATGCGCTCGTGGATCTGGTCCAGGAATCGCGCCGGGTCGTACAGGCGGTCGATCAGGTTGGCGGCCAGGACCAGATCGTAGTTCGTGAACTGCGGCTTGAGGTTGCAGGCGTCGCCCTGGAAGAACGTCACCCGGTCGACGATGTCGCCCAGACCCAGATTCGCCAGCGTACGGGTCATGTAGGACACCAGCTCGCCTTCGTCGATCAGGGTATAGCGCAGCTGTCCCGTCTGGATCAGTTGCACGGCCTGATTGATGAAACGGGCCGAGAAATCCACCCCTGTCACCTGCTCGAAGGCCCGGGCCAGTTCGAACGTGGCTCGGCCGGAGGCGCACCCCAGATCCAGCGCGCGCCGGCGCGGCCGGTCGCCCAGGGCCTGGATGGCGCGCTGCGCCAGGGTCCGCGGAAAATTGGGGACATCGAAATAGGCGTCGCCGTAGTGGAACTCGGCGTATTCGGACATCAGCTTGTCGGTCTCGTAATAGGCGGCCGGCGCCATGGTGGGCGCATGGGACACGACATAGCGGAAGCCCGCATGCTGGAAAAAATGCCGCCTGAAGGCGTAGCGTGAGGCACGGACGGCCTCGTTGCCGCAGGCGATCCAGGAGCCTCCCTTGATCAGGTTGTGGCGTCCGTCGAACGTCGGTGTCGTGAAATCGTCGTAGATCGGGTGGACATCGAAGCCGTCGAACGGATAGGTGGGCGTTTCGGTCCATTGCCAGACGTTGCCCACCACGTCGTACCAGCTGCCGTGGCGCCAGGTGTCCACCGGGCAGGACGAGGCGCCGTGGTCCAGGTGCAGGTTGGCGGCGCAGGGCTGGTCGCCGGGGTCGCGCAGGCCGGCAGTGTCGTACAGCCGGTACCATTCGTCTTCTGTGGGCAGGCGCACGGGCTGGCCGGTCTCGGCCGCCATCCAGTTGCAGTAGGCCTTGGCTTCCAGGTAGTTGACCTCGACCGGCCAGGACCAGGGCATGGGGACTTCTTCGGTCATCAGGCGCAAGTACCAGCCTTGGGTCTTCTTGACCCAGAATGTCGGGTGCTCGGCCTGGCTGTAGGCCAGCCACTGGCGGCCTTCCTCGGTCCAGTCGCGCTGATTGCGATAGCCGCCCGCCTCGACGAACGCCAGGTATTCGCGGTTGCTGACCAGCAGGCGTCCGGCCTGGAAGGATTCGACCTCGGCCGTATGAATGCCGTATTCATTGTCCCAGCCGTATTGCGGATCATTGAATGACTTGCCCACGCGCACGCTGCCGGCCGGCACGCGCGCCAGGTCGTTTTCGGGGGGTTCGCCCCCGGTGTCGGGGATGGGCGCCCATCGCGGGACGGAGCGCACGTATTCGAGCGCGTGCTGGCGGATCAGGACCGAGGAGGTCTCCAGGTGGATGCGTTCGTGCTCGATGCCCATGACGATCGCCCACCAGGGGTTCTGCCAGTCGATCGGAGACTGCAGCGGCGCATGGTCGATCAAATCGAGCACCAGGCTGCGCACCCGGTTGCGGTAGGTCTGGACTTCGGCCACGGAAGGCCAGTCGTAATGAGCCTCGTCCAGGTCGTCCCAGCTCATTTCGTCCACGCCGACGGCAAAGATCGATTCCAGCCGGTGATCCAGGCGCTGGTCGATCAGGCGCGTGAGCATCAGCTTGTTGACGAAAAAGGTCGCGGTGTGGCCGAAATAGAAGATCAGCGGATGACGCAGGGGGATCGGCTTGACGACATAGGCTTCGTCGCTGGCCAGGCACTGGAACAGGGACTCGTAGCGATCGAAGGTGTCCAGGAAATAGCGCCGGATGGCGGCGCGCAGGCGATTCGTGTCTGGATCGGCCAGATCGGGCGTGCGCACGAACAGGGTATCGGGCGCGGTCCGCTGGTCTGAAGAAGGCGGCAGTGGCGCGGCAGTGGAGGGCATGATCGGATTCCTGCGGATTCTTTCTCGCAGCATGCCGGCGCGGGAGTTCTTGCGCGCCGCGCATCGGCATGTCGCATGTAAGCGTGTTGTCGTGATGAGCGTGTCGCTCTTTAGACTACCACGGACTTGTACGGTATATGTTTCATGTTTTTCCGTCACGAGGCCGGCCGAACCGGCGCCGCCCGCACGATGCTTCAGTTCAGGATGACAGCGCCCACTTTGGCGCGCAGGGCCTCGAAGCCTTCGGTCTGCAGCGCCTGGCTGTTGCAGAACAGTCGGTCGATGCGTTCGGCGGGGCAGTAGGTTTCGCGACTGGCGGCGCCGATCTTGCTGTGATCCGCCAGGATCCAGGTTTCGGTGGCGCCTTCGGACATGGCGCGGGCGATCAGCGCCTCGTCGTGCAGAAAGCTCGAAGCCCCCTGGCGCGCGTTGACGGCCACGGGCGAGAGCAGGGCGATGTCGGCGTGGAACGTCTGGATCTGCAAGATGGTCGATGCGCCCGAGGTGGAGGACAGGGTGGTGTTGAGCACGCCGGGCAGGATGATGATCTGGTTGTCCGGATTGCCGGGTGGATCGGTGAAGCAGGCCGCGGCGCTGAGCGAATTCGTGATCAGGGTCAGGCCGCTCAGTTGCGCCAGTTCGCGGGCCAGCAGGGTCGTGGTGCTGCCCGCGTCCATGAACAGGGTGACGGGGGTGCGCAGCCGCTGGGCGACCGACCGGACGATGGCCTTCTTGGCGGCGATGTGGATGGTGTTGCGCTTGTCGATGGGGGGTTCATCGCTCAGGTAGATGGCCCCGCCGTGCACGCGTTGCAACAGCCCCAGCGCCTCCAGTTCCAGGAAGTCCCGGCGGACGGTTTCGCGGGAGACGCCGAGCTCGCGAATCGTGTCCTCCGTCGTGATGCGCTGATGGCGCTGCAACAGCATGCGGATTTTCTGGTGGCGCGCTTCGGACCACATGTCAGGCCATCCCGGGCGAGAGATTGGGGCGGAAATAATAAACCAGTGCCCGCATCATCAGCATGGCCACCGCGACGACCAGGATGATGATGGTCGAGAAGGCCGCTGCCTGAGAGACGAAACCGGCCTCGTTCAGATGCATCACGGAGACGGCGGCGACGTTGAGCTGGGGGGTGACCAGGAAGATCACGGCAGACAGGGTCACCATCGAACGCATGAACAGGAAAAAGAACACCGCCAGCACGGTCGGCGCGATCACGGGCAGGATGGCATCGCCCATGACATGGCGGGCCTTGCCGCCGAGGCAGGCGGCAGCCTCCTCCAGCGCCCGGGGTACCATGCGCATGCCGGTGGCCATCGTCAGGAACCCCTGCGTGTGATAGTGATAGAAATTGCACAGGGCAATGAGCAGTGCTGTGCCGTACATCCAGTGCAGCGGATAGCCGGGATCGTTGAAGGTGAAGATATACGACAGGCCCAGCACCAGCCCCGGCACGCCGACCGGCAGCACGGCCATCAGGTAGATGGCCTTGGCCAGACGGCCCTGCAGATTGCGCACGCCATAGGCCAGCAGGAACAGCAGCACGATGCCGATCAGCGCCGCCGCCACCGAAACATAAAGCGTAGTCCAGATGGGCTGATAACCGCTGGAAATGTTGATGTGGAAGTTCGCCAGCGTCAGGCTCATGTTGTAGGGCCACAGCTTGACGAAACTGGCAAACACGACCACCACGATGATGGCCCAGATCGCCAGCGCCGTGGCGTGGGTGATCAGCCCCAGGAAGACATCGCGCCAGTGCGCCGCAGCGGGCTGCAATGGAATCCGGCTTTCGGAGCTGCCGCCGAATTGTTTCTGCGAGGCGACCCGCTCGATGTAGACCGACAGCAGCGCGGGCAGCAGCAGGATGATGCCGACGACCGAGCCCATGCCGAAGTTCTGCTGGCCGGACACCTGGCTGAAGATTTCCGTGGCCAGGACGCGGTAGTCCCCGGCGATCACGGCGGCATTGCCGAAGTCGGTGATCGTGATGGTGAAAACGACGAATGCCGCGCTCAACAGGCCGAACTTGCAGTTGGGCAGCGTGATGTGAAAGAACTGCTGGGCCGGGGTGGCGCCCATGACAGTGGCGGCGTCGTAGTAGCGGGCATCGGCGTTGCGCAGGGCCGCCTGGATGATCATGATGGCCTGCGGCAGGGCGTAGAACACGTCCGAGAGCAGCAGCCCCCAGTAGCCATAGATGTTCTGTTCGATGCCTGTCCATTGGTAGAGCAGGCCGTTGCGTCCCAGCAGGAACAGCAGCCCCAGACCCTGCACCAGCGAGGGCGCCAGCAGCGGCAGCAGCAGACTGAGCTGAATCCAGGGTTTGAACCAGACGCGGCTGCGCTCGAGCGCGTAGGCGATGGGGAAACCCAGCAGGATGCAGACCAGGGTCGTGCTCAGGCTGATGGACAGGCTGTTGACACCGGCCGTCACCAGGCCGGGGGTCGAGGGGATGGCCGTATAGTTGTCCAGGCCCAGCGTGCCGTCGAGCTGGACGAAGCTCTGCCAGAAGATGGTCAGCAGGGGATAGCCGAAAAACAGAATCAGCGCCAGTGTCGGGATGGCGACGCAGACCCGGGTCAGCCATTGCTCGGGCGTGGCGGAAAGGCGCGGAGACGGATGGCCTGAGGAAGAAACTGCCATGGTGGACTGGGGCATGCCGGTCTCCTAGACCTCGACCCAGCAGCCGTGCCCGGGATCGATGGCGGGGCGTACCCGGTCGCCTTCCTGGTGCGCGGACGTCGCGTGCTGTTCGACCCGCAGATCCAGGTCCCCCCAGCGCAGCGTCATGCGGCACAGGTTGCCCAGAAAGGTCACGGAGCTGACCGTGGCCGGCCCGTCGGCGTCCGCCGTGAGCTGGATGTGCTCTGGCCGCACGCACAGCAGCCATTGCGATTCGTTTCGGGGTGGCGGGCGCGTGTCCAGCACCTCGGGGGCGTGCTGCCGCGCCCAGTTGGCCGACAGCAGGTTGCTCAGGCCAATGAAATCCGCCACGAAGCGGGTCCTGGGTTCGTGATAGAGCGCCTGGGGCGAGCCCACCTGTTCGATGGCGCCGTTGTTCATGCAGACGATGGTGTCGGCCAGCATCAGGGCTTCTTCCTGGTCGTGCGTCACCATAATGGTCGGAATCTTGAGGCGGCGCTGGACCTCGCGGATCTCGTGGCGCATTTCATTGCGCACCCGCGCATCCAGGGCGGACAGCGGCTCGTCGAGCAGGATCAGGCGAGGATTGACGGCCAGCGCGCGGGCCAGGGCCACACGCTGCTGCTGTCCGCCCGAGAGCTGCCAGGGAAAGCGTTCGGCCATGTCGGGGATGCGGATCAGCTTGAGCAGCTCGTCGACGCGCTCGGCGATTTTCGCGGCCGGCTCGCGGCGGATGCGCAGCCCATAGCCGATATTCTCCCGCACGGTCATGTTCGGGAACAGCGAATAGGACTGGAAGACAATGCCGAAATTGCGGCTGCGCGGCGGCAATTGGCTCAAATCCTGACCCGAGAACCGCAGCTCGCCCGCATCGGCCTGCAGGAGTCCTGCGATGATTCTCAGCAGGGTCGTCTTGCCGCAGCCGCTGGGGCCGAGCAGACAGACGAAATCGTGCGGGCCGACGCTCAGGTTGATGTCCTTGAGCGCCTGGAAACCGTCGAACGACTTGCGGACGTGGGAGAGTTCCAGACTCATGCAGCCTCCGGATGCGGCGGGCGGGAGGACCGGCCGCCGGTGAGGCGGCACGGTACGGTGAGGAGCGGGCCCCTTTGAAGAAGTGTCAGCGGGCGGTGACCTGCTGCCAGGTCTTGAGTGTTTCCGCGCGGCTGGCTGCCGATTTCTCGAAGTCGATCGGGAACAGGATCTTGCCCACGTCCTTCGGAAGACCGGCCTTCATCAGTTGCCCGGAAGGCTCGACGCCCGGAATGGTGACGATCTCTTTGTATTTTTTGTAGAGGGAGGCGGCCTCGGAGGAGAGCGTCCAGTCAAGGAAACGCTTGGCGTCATCCGGATTCTGTGTGCTCGACAGAATGCCGGAAGCCTCCAGCTCGTAGCCTTCCCAGTCGGACGGAATCACCATCTTGACCGGGAAGCCAGCCTCGATGGATTGCATGGCGGGGAAGGCGAAAGAGATCCCGATGGCGTATTCGCCCGTGCGCGCCATCTTGCAGGGCTTGGAGCCTGAACTGGTGTATTGGGCGATGTTGACGTTCAGGCGCTTGAGCAGATCCCAGCCCTTGTCCTGGCCCAGGCCTTGCAGGATCGCGGCGATCTGCAGCCAGCCCGTGCCCGAGGCGGCCGGGTTGGGCATCACCAGCTCACCCTTGTAGACCGGTTTGGTCAGGTCTTCCCAGGAGGTTGGCATGGGCAGGTTCTTGGACTTGAGCCGATCGGTATTGACGCAGAACGCCGCCATGTAGCCGGTGGCCGCGAACCAGGTACCGTCCTTGCCGCGGTAGATCGGCGCCAGCTGCTTGGCCGCGGCGGGCTCGTATTTCATCAGGGTGTCGTGGATGCGGGGGTCGAGCATGTTGGTGACGGCAAACCCCCAGATCAGGTCGGTGCGTGGGTTCTTGGCCTCGGCCAGCAGCCGGGCTGCGAGGTCGCCGGTCGACAGGCGCAGGACGTGGAATTCGACATCGGGCATGGCGGTCTTGGCGGCCGCCATGTATTCGGTGATCTCGTCGTCCTCCAGGGCGGTGTAGATGGTCAGGGGTTTGGCCTGTGCGGTTGCATGGATCAGGCCGGCGCCGGCGAGCGCAAGTGCTGCCGCCAGGACCTTTTGTGTGAAATGTTGCATGCGTGTCTCCTGCTGTCTTAGGGAAGTCGGTCTGATGCCGAATCAATGGTTCTGCAGCAGCTGCAGGGATTGACGCGGGGCGGTCGTATCGATGAACCGGGGCGTCTCCAGTTGCTATTTTGTGGAAATTTGCATAAATATGCAAGAGCCCTCAGAATACTTCCATCAGGCTCGGACCCTCAGTCAACCATCACGGGAGCGCGCGATGTCGATTCCACAAACCGTACCGGCATGGACCGACGAGGTCCTCGATTTCGCTCAGGATCTGGTCGGTCAGGCGCGTTCGATCTCCTTGCGGTGGTTCCGCCACCGGCCGCCGGTCGAGACCAAGGCCGATGCCAGTCCTGTGACCGTGGCCGATCGCGGGGTCGAGGAATTCCTGCGCGCGGAAATCAGCCGCCGTTACCCGGATCATGGTCTGCTCGGCGAGGAATTCGGCGTCCAGGCGGGCGAGGCATCCGTCGTCTGGTCGATCGATCCGATCGATGGCACCCGCAGTTTCATTACCGGCAATCCGCTGTGGGGCTGCCTGCTGGCGGTGCTGCATGAACAGCGTCCCCTGTTCGGCATCATCGACATTCCGTGCACGGGAGAGCGCTGGGTGGGTGTGCGCGGCCGCGGCAGTTGGCTCAACGGCGAGCGGTGCCGCACGCGCGAGGGGGGCCGCCTGGAGGACGCCATCCTCCAGGCCACATCGCCCGACCTTTTCGTGGGGGAGGACGCCCGCGCGTTCGAGCGCCTGGGCGCGGCTGTCCATCTGCGCCGCTTCGGCGGCGATTGTTACGCCTATGCCCTGCTGGCCAGCGGCATGATCGATCTGGTGGCCGAGGCTGGCCTGATGCCCTACGACTACCTGGCGCTGGCGCCCGTCATCGAAGAGGCGGGCGGCGTCATCACGGATTGGCACGGCCGGGCCCTGAGCGCGCGTTCCGATGGCCGGGTGCTGGCGGCGGCCAATGCCGGTCTGCACCGGCAGGCGCTGGAAATCCTGGCCGCGCAGGCCTGACTGTGGTGATGCCGGCCGCGCGGGCCGGTCAGTGGATTTCCACACCGGGGCGCAACCGCCGGAACGTCAGGTCGCGCAGGTCGGCGGTATTGGCGCCGGGGGCCTTGATCATCAGGATGTCATCGGCCAGCGCCGCGAAGTCCGCCCGGAAATGAACCGAGCTTTTCAGGACCAGGACCCGGTAATGCCGGGGATCGGCACCCAGATGGTGGAACATCGCCTGATCAGCGGCCTGCTGCTTGCGGCTCGAGATCAGGACCTCCACGCCGTCGCGGCGCACCCGCGCCATGAGACCCAGATCCATGCGGCAGCCTTTGTAGAACGGGCCGGTGCCGACGAACCGTCCGTCGCCCAGGGCCAGGATGTCGAAGGGGCCCGTGGCCGGTTCGTCCCCTGGATAGCCGCGTCCCCCCAGCGGCAGGTCGATGCGCGCGCCCACACCCTGCTCATGGGCGGCCCGGGCAAAAGCCGCATCGCACAGGACGGCCACGCAGGCCGGGCCGGCGCTCCGGTCCAGCAGTGCGCGCAGCAGACCGGTGGTATCGCCGGATCCGCCTCCGCCCGGGTTGTCCTGGGTATCTGCGAGGATGACGCATCCGGATGCGCGGTCCGTGAGGGCATCCAGGGCCTCGTCAGGCGCGTACAGGCGGCCGCTGAACGAAGTCCGCCGGGCCTCGACCGCCCGGGCCAGTGTCTGGACCGCGTGGGTCGCCCGCGCGGGGACGCGGGCGTAGGCCAGGATGCTGGGGCCGGATTCTGGCGTATCCGACAGGGGAAAACCGGGGATGAACTGCACTTCCGGACAGTCGGCGGTTTCGAGCGCGCGGGCCTCGGCCATCAGGGCGCTGGCGGGGGCGTCGCCCAGGGTGCTCTGCCAGGGCATCGACACCAGAAAATCCAGTTTGCGCCAGTCGGCAAAAAAGGACTCGCCCGCCAGCAGGCGCTGCATCATCCGCGCCGCCCGGACCCCGGTGTCGGCCATGTCCACATGGGGATAGCTGTGATAGGCGACCATGGCCTGGGTCAGATCCACCATGACCCGGGTGACGATGGCGTGGAAATCCAGCGCGGCGACGTAGGGCAGCGCCGGGCCGGTGATCGCCCGCAGGCGGCGCAGCAGCTCCCCCTCGGCGTCGTCCAGGCGCTGGGTGACCATCGAGCCGTGCAGGTCCAGGAACAGGCCGTCCAGCGGCTGGTCCCTGAGGTGCGTCTCGATGCGGGCGACGATGGTCTCGAAAGCCGCGTCGGCGACCGGGCCGGAGGGGTTCGCGGAGCACCAGAGCAGCGGGACGATCTCGTGGCCCGCGCTGTGCATGGCGGAGATGAAACCGCTGATGGCCAGGTTCATGTCCCGTGTCGCTTCGAGGATCGCCTCTCCCTCGGTCAGGCCCGGCCAGGCATCGGCTTCTTCGAATCGATCCAGTCCCGTGACGTCCGGGGCGAAGGTATTGGTTTCGTGCAGAAACCCGAGGACGCCGATCCGGGCCATGATCACAGCGTCCCATCGATCGCGTTGCGCAGGATCCGGTCGTATTCCTCAGGCGTGAAGGGGATCGGGTTGGTGGCGGCCGAGGCGTCCTGCACGGCCAGCGCGCCGATGGTTCCCACGGCGTCGCCGGGGATGCCGATGGCTGCCAGGGCATGCGGGATGCCGATGGATTCGCGCAGCGCCAGCACCCAGTCCAGGACGGCACCGAAGCCGGGACGGGGCAGGTCCAGATAGCGCGCCAGGCGCGTCATCGTGTCGGAGACCACAGATTCATTGGCCTTCAGCACATAGGGCATGAGGATGGCGTTGAGCATGCCGTGATGCGCGTCATAGCGCGCGCCCAGCGGGTGGGCCAGGGCATGCATCGCGCCCAGGCCCTTCTGGAACGCCGTGGCGCCCATGCTGGAGGCGACCAGCATCTGGTGGCGCGCCTCCAGATCCTGGCCATCCTCGACGGCGCGGCGCAGGTACTGGTGCACCAGCCGGCTGCCTTCCATACCGATGCCGGTGGCCATGGGATGGTACACGGGCGAGCACAGGGCCTCGAGGTTGTGCGACAGGGCGTCCATGCCGGTCGCCGCTGTCAGACGGGCAGGCAGGGCCGTGGTCAGTTCGGCGTCCAGGATCACCAGCGCGGGCAGCATGCGGGCGTGGAAGATGATGCGCTTGATGTGGGCCGCCTCGTCGGTGATGACCGAGGCGCGGCCGACTTCGGAGCCGGTACCGGCCGTGGTCGGCACCGCGATGACCGGCGCCATGCCCTGAACGTTGACGCGCAGGTAGTTGTCGCCGATGTCCTCGAAGTCCCAGAGCGGGCGGGTCTGGCCGACCATCAGGGCGATGGCCTTGGCCGCGTCCAGCGCCGAGCCGCCGCCAAAGGCGATCACGCCATCATGGCGGCCCGTGTGAAAGGCCGCAACGCCGTCCTCGACATTGTGGCCCGTCGGGTTGCCCTTGATGGCGGAAAACAGGCCGCAGTCCAGGCCATCGTCCCGGCAGGCCTGGACTGCGCCGGTGACGATGGGCAGCGCGGCCAGCCCGGGATCGGTCACCAGGAGGGGGCGGTGCATGTCCAGGGCGCGGCAATGCTGCGGCAGCTCGCGGATGCGTCCGGCGCCCGCTTTGACGGCGGTCGGGTAGTTCCAGTTGGCGGCAGGGGGCGTGTTCGGTGCGTTCATGATGCGGGTTCCTACAGAAGACGCAGATGATAGGACTTGACGCGGGTCAGGGCGTGATAGCCCAGGATCGACAGGGAAATGCCGTGGCCCGTGTGTTTGACGCCGGTCCAGGCCAGGGCCGGGTCCAGATAGTCGCAGCGGTTCATGAAAAACGTTCCGGTCTGGATCTGGCGGCCCAGTTCACGCGCGGTCTGGGTGTCGCGGGTGAAGACCGAGGCGGTCAGACCGTAGCGGGAGTCGTTCATGAGCGAGACGGCCTGTTCATCGGAGGTCACGGGCATGATGCCGACGACGGGGCCGAAGCATTCGTCATTCATGACGGGCATGGTGTGGTCGACACCGGTCAGGATGCAGGGCGCCAGATAGGTGCCGGCGTTCCCGGCCTTGGGAAAACGGGCGGGATCGACGCAGTTGCGCGCGCCCATGCGGACGGATTCGGCGATCACGGCGCGGATTTCGTCGGCGGCCCGGGCGCGCACGATCGGCCCCAGGTTGGTTTCCGGATCCAGGGGGTCGCCCAGGCGATACTGTTCGGTCAACGCGACGGCGCGGTCCACGAATTCCTGGTAGTGCGACTGATGAACATAGATACGCTGGATGCCGCAGCAGGACTGTCCGGAATTGAAGAACGCGCCGTCCACCAGGGTGTCCACCGCCTGGCCCAGATCCGCATCGGCGCGCACGTAGGCTGGATCGTTGCCCCCCAGTTCCAGGCCCCGGCCGATGAACCGTCCGACGGCAGCTTCTTCGATCGCGCCGCCGCCGCGCACCGAGCCGGTGAAGACGACATGATCGATATCGGGCGACTGAATCAGGGCGCGGATCGTGTCGTGCGTGGCGTGGATGTACTGGAATACGCCCGTGGGCACGCCCGCGTCCGTGAAGGCGGCCACCAGCTGTTCGGCGCACAGCGGCGTCTGATCCGAATGCTTGAGGATCAACGCGTTGCCGGCGGCCAGGGCGGGCATGATGCTGTTGACCGCGGTCAGCAGGGGGTAGTTCCAGGGGGCGACGGTCAGGACGACGCCGACTGGCTCGCGCTCGATCGAGCGCTGCAAGGCGTCCTTGGGCGGCAGTTCGATCGGGGCCAGCGCCTGTTCGGCGACTGAAAGCATGTAGTGGCCGCGTTCGGCGAATCCGCGCAGCTCGCCCGGTGTCTGGCTGATGGGGCGTCCCATCTGGCGTGTGATGGCATCGGCGAATGCGTCCGTGCGCGACGACACGGTGTCGATGGCGGTTTCCAGGCAGGCGATCCGGTCGTTCAGCGGACGTTGCGCCCATTCGCGCTGGGCCTGCCGCGCGGCGCGGACGATGCGTTCCGCGTCAGCCTGGCTGGCATGGGGGCGGCGCAGGAGTTCCTGGCCGTTGATGGGGCTGAGGGTGATGAGTTCGCTCATGAGGGTTGCTTTCGTGAGTTGCTTTCGGGGGTTGCCTTCGGAGGCGGCTCAGATGATTTCGAAATAGCGCTGGAGTTCCCAGTCGGTGACGTATTCGCGGAATTTGCGCTCCTCCCATTCCCGGGTGGCGGCCATGTGGTCCACGAAGACGGCGCCGAACAGGTCGCGGGCCGCCTGCGACCGGCGCAGGCGCTGGGCGGCGTCCCAGAGGGTCTGGGGGAACTTGATGTCGTCGGGGAATGTCTGCGTGTAGGCGTTGCCGGAAGTAAAGACCGGTTCGAGTTTCTGTTCGATCCCCAGCAGGCCCGAGCCCAGGGCGGCCGCCAGCGCAATGTAGGGATTGGCGTCGGCCGAGCCGATGCGCACCTCGATGCGCTGGGACTTCGAGCTGCCCGGGATGACACGCAGCGCCGTGGTGCGGTTTTCGATGCCCAGGCTGGCCTCCAGCGGCGCCCAATAGCCGGGCACCAGCCGCGTGTAGCTGTTGATGGTCTGCGCGTACATGGCCATGAAGTCGGGCATGTGGCGCTGCAGGCCGGCGGCGAAATGGCGCTGGACCGGACTCATGGTGTGTTCGGCTTTGGGGGCGTGGAAGACATTCTTGCCGGTTTCCCGGTCTGTCAGGGACAGGTGGATGTGACCGCTCTGGCCAGAGCAATGGTGTGACCATTTGGCCATGAAGGTCGCCATCAGGCCCTGCTGTTCGGCGAGGGCCTTGGTGAAGGTCTTGAACAGGAAGGCCTTGTCGGCGGCCTGGCCGGCGCGGTCGACCGCGATGGCGGCTTCGAGCACGCCGGGGCCGGTCTCGGTATGCAGGCTCTCGATGGGAATGTCCATTCTTTCGCACAGTTCCATCAGCTCCTGGTAGAAGTCGGAGTGGACCGTGCTGCGCAGGACGGAATAGCCGAAATTGCCCGGTGTCCAGGTCTTCAGGTTGCGGTACTGTTTTTCGCGCACGGAATCCGGCGTCTCGTCGAACATGAAGAACTCGTATTCCAGCGCGGCGTGGGCGTCGAAACCGAGGTCGGCGGCGCGGTCGATCATGCGATGCAGCAGACGGCGCGGGCAGACGTCGGCCGCGGGGCCGTCCAGTTCAGCGATGAAAAACAGCATGTCCTCGCCCTGGGCGTTGCGTTCCAGGGGCAGGCGGCGGCAGGATCGGGGATCGATGCGGACTGCCGCGTCGGGGTAGGCGGTATGCCACCCCGTGAACGTGGTGTTGTCGTAGAGCTGGTCATTGGAATCCCAGCCCATCACGACATCGCAGAAGGCAAAGCCGTGTTTCAGCGAGCTGATGAACTTGTCCTTGCGCATGTATTTGCCGCGGATGATGCCATCGATGTCGGACAGCCCCAGCTTGATATGGGTGAGGCTGCTCTGTTCGATCAGGGCGATCGCGTCGTCGATGGTCTGAATGGATCGTTCTTGCATGATGCACCTATGGACGCAGGATTGAGTTGGAGCGGGCCGGATCGGTCAGGTCCGGCCCGTTGCCGACGGACCGGGATCACGTGTTCCGGTACGGGGGGCCGGCCTTTTCCATGATGCTTGCGTATTGCTTCAGGATGTCCACGATCTTGGCGCTGCGCGGACTCTTCTGGGCGATCTCGTCCCAGAATTTCTTGGCCTCGGTCTCGACTTTCTCCCATTCCTTTTCCGGGATGGTGGTCAGTTCGAGCTTGCCGCCCTTAGTGCGGTAGTGGGCCTCGCCCCACCAGTACCAGTGCTGGCGGTAGTAGTGGGAGCTGTCCGTGCTGAGGCGGAACAAGGTTTTCAGGTGATCGGGCAGGGCCTGCCATTTTTCGGTGTTGGCGATATACGAACCCGCCCAGGCGCCGGAAATGTTGTTGGTCAGATAGTATTTGGTGACGTCCGCCCAGCCGACCGTGTAGACTTCGGTGATGCCCGACCAGCACACGCCGTCGAGCTCGCCGGTCTGCAAGGCGACCTGCACGTCCTCGTAGGGCAGAGTGACGGGGACCACGCCCAGACGCGACAGGAACCGGCCCCCGGTGGGAAAGGTATACAGCCGCAAGCCCTTCAGGTCGTCGAGGGCGCGCACCGGTTTGGTCGTGGCCATGTTGCAGGGGTCCCAGGCGCCGGTGCCCAGCCAGGTCACATTCTCGACCTCGGCGTAGGCCTCCTCCCAGATCTTGTTCAGGCCATACCAGTTCCACAGGGCGGGGACGTCCAGGCTGTAGCGTGAGGCCAGCGGGAAATACGCGGCGAAGATCGCCACGTCCACCGGGGCCGCCATGGAATCGTCGTCGCTTTGCGCCGCGTCGATGGTGCCTTTCTGCACGGCGCGGAACAGCTCGCCTTGCGGCACCAGCTGATCGGCCGTGTAGAGTTCGATTTCCATCTGGCCGTTCGCGGCCTGGTTGAAGGCGTCGATGGATGGTTTGATCACGTGTTCGGCCAGCGCCGGTCCGGCGTAGGTCTGCAGGCGCCATTTGATCGGCGCCTGGGCGCGCACGATCGCCGGCGCGGCGACCGCGCCGGCTCCCAGCGCCGCGCCGCCGGCCAGTTTCAGGAACTGTCGTCGTTGAGTCATGATGCTGTCCTCCAGTGTCGGACGGTCGGACCGCGCTCCGCCGCCCTGTCGTGTCGTCCGATGGGCGCGGGGCCTATCGGGCGCGGTTGGAATAGAGATCGGGAAGCCACAGTGCGATCTGCGGGAACGCCATGATGATGGCCAGGGTGAGCATCATCAGCAGGGCAAAGGGCACGATGGATTTGTAGATGTCGACGATGGTGATTTCCGGCGGCGCCATGGCCCGCATCAGGAACAGGTTGTAGCCAAAGGGTGGAATGATGTAGGCCAGCTGGCAGGTGACGGTATAGAGAATGCCGAACCAGATCGGGCTGAAGCTCAGCGCCTTGATCAGCGGGATGTAGAGCGGCGCGACGATCACCAGCATCGCCGTGTCGTCCAGGAACATGCCCAGCACGATGAACGACAGCATCATGATGATCAGGATGGTCCAGCGGTCCAGCTCGAGATCCTGCAGGAGCAGGTTCTCGATCGCCTTGATGGCGCCCAGCCCGTCGTAGACGGCGCCGAAGCACAGCGCCGCGAGGATGATCCACAGGAACATGCAACTGACGCTGAGCGTCTGGCGCAGACAGGATTCCATGACGGTCCGGGTCAGGCGGCGCTTGAGGGCCGCCGCCAGTGTCGCCAGGCCCGCGCCCAGGGCCGAGGTCTCGACCAGGCTGGTGATGCCGGTCATGAACGATCCCATCATCACAGCAAAGATCACCAGCGGCAGGATGCCCTCGCCCAGCAGGCGCCATTTTTCGGGTTCGGCCGCGCGGCGCTCCTCCCCGGACAGCGGCGGGCCCAGTTCGGGGCTGATCCGGCAGCGCACATAGATGTAGATCGTGAACAGCAGCGCCATCAGCAGACCGGGCAGGATGCCGCCCAGCCACAATTGCAGCACCGGCTGGCGGGCGATCATGGCGTACAGCACCAGCACGATGCTGGGCGGGATCAGAATGCCCAGCGAGCTGCCGGCCTGGATCACGCCGGTGATCATCACCTTGTCGTAACCGCGGCGCATCATCTGCGGCAAGGCCACGCTGGCGCCGATGGCCATGCCGGCCACGCTCAGGCCGTTCATGGCGGAAATCATCACCATGAGTCCGATCGTGCCGATGCCCAGGCCGCCGGGCATGGCGCCCATCCAGACGTGGAACATGCGATAGAGCTTGTCGGCCAGGCCCGATTCCGACAGCATGAACCCCATGAAGACGAACAGGGGCAGCGTCAGCAGGGCGAACCAGTTCAGGACGGTGAACGTGGCATTGAACGGCATCTCGATGTCGTTGCCGCCCCACAGGAAATAGGCTGCCGTGGCGCCGATGAAACCGACCACGCCGTAGACCCGTTGTCCCGTGGACATCAGGACCAGCAGCGACGAGAACATGGTCAGGGTGATGAGTTCGTGGCTCATTCGATCTCCTTGCCGCATGCGGTGGCCAGGTCGCGGAAGAATGTGGCGATCGACTGCAGCAGCATCATGAAGATGCCGAAGGTCATGATGAGCTTGATCGGGGCCAGCGGCGGCGCCCAGGCGGTGTAGTTGCGCTGGTTGTTGATGATCGCGTATTCGGTGCTGGAAATGCCGCCGAGCAGCAGGAAAACGAGGAAGGCGATCACCATCCAGATCGTGACCATGTCCATCATGGCCCGGGTGCGGGGGGACCAGCGCGAATAGAACAGGTCCATGCGGACGTGGGCGTCGATCTGCATGGAATAGCCGCCGCCCAGCAGGTAATAGGCCGACAGCAGGAACTGGGCGCTTTCCATCATCCAGTTGATGTAGACGTTGAAGGCCACCCGGACGAAGGCCGAATACAGGAAGCCGATCATCATGACCAGCACGAAATACATGGCAAAGCGGCCGATGAACCGGTTGCTCCTGTCCACCCAGCGGACATAGTGTCTGATGATGTGCGGCACGCGTTCCTCCTCGTCGGCACCGGCGCGGTTTCCCGGCATGGCCTGATTCGATGAGAGAAATGGTGACGCGTGGCGGGACGCACGCCTATCGCAAAACGGCAGCCGGCCATCAGAATTCGGCATGGCTTTATCTGATTTCGGCAAAACCAGGGACATCCCTAACGGAATGGCGGGCCCTTGCGCGTATCGGGACCGGTCATCGAGGGGTTACCGCGCCTAGTCACCGCGCCTGGTCACCGCGCCCGGTCATCGAATGGTCATCGAGCAGTCATCCGGCCCGGTCATCGACCTGGGTGGCGCGCTCAGTCGGCGGGATGCCGCAGGGTGCGGGAAGGCAGCTCGCCGAATAGCTGGCGGTAGTCGCGGGAGAACTGACCCAGATGCTCGAATCCCCAGGTCGTGGCGATCCGGGTGACACGACTGGCCGGGTCGTCGGTGCTGCGCAGCCGACGCCGGACCTGGTTCAGCTTGAGGATGCGCAGATAGGTCAGCGGAGACATCCCCGCGACCTCCTGGAAGCAATATTGCAGCGTGCGCCGGCTGACGTGCATCTGGCGGCAGAGGTCGGCGATCGACAGGCGCTGGTCGGGGTGGGCCAGGACCAGTTCGCAGGCCTGACCGACCACCTGATGGCTGTGCCGGATGCGGGAATGGTGCGCATCGCGCGGCGGGGGATGGCCGTGCGCCAGCGCGGTGCCGAGCTGGTCGAGCACGGTTTCCCGCAATTCGAGGATCTGCGCAACCGTGATGGCGGATTGCGGTTCGTACGGGAACAGGGCCCGGTGCAGCGTGCCGAGGATGCGCCGGAAATGTTCGGTCGGGATGCGCAGGGTGCCGCCGTGGTCGGGCAGTCTGAGGGCGTCCGGATACGGGAAATATTCGTCCAGCAGTTCCTGGCCGACGACGATACCGAAGATCTGGTAGTGCTCGGGCGTGTTCAGCTCGAACTCGCGGCCGCCCTGACGGAACAGCAGCGTGTCGTTCTCGATGGGCTGGGCATCCAGGCGCGAGGTCGCCGTGCCCGGGGCGGGCAGGCCGAACCACAGCGCATCCTGCCAGGCGGCGCAGAATTGGCGCAGGGCCTGGTTGGCCGATTCCTGGAAGATCTGCAGGCCGGGCAGCCACAATTCGGTCAGCCGTCCTTCGAAGCGTCCGGGTGAGAACTGGCTGTAGCTTTGTTCCCACTGGCTGAGGTTATGGGCATGATCCTCGGCGTCGTGGGCGATGCGTTCCCGCCGGAGCAGTCGCGGCTTGCTGAGCGTGGCGGCAGGCTCGCGGAGATGGGGCGCCACCTGATTCTCCTTGAAGAGCATGGGGCTGCGATGACCGGGACCGCGTAAAACGGCACTCGATCGCCGACGGGGCCATCGAACATGCGACTCTGAAAAGGATAACCGGAAAAAAACCGGGGTTCGACCCTGTTTGCATCAGGGATGACCCTGACGAACTGCTTGAAATGACGCACAATGAACGCTTTTCATTTGCCGGAAAGAGTCCAGATGTCACGCATAGTCCTGTTCGAAAACATACACGCCAGCGCCCGGGAGGTCTTCGTCGCGGCGGGGTTCGACGATATCGTCACGTACCCTGGGGCGCTCGCGGGGGAGGCCCTGCACGAGGCGCTCCAGGGCGCGCAGGCGGTCGGCATTCGTTCCCGGACCCATCTCGATCAGGGCCTGCTGGCCGAACTGCCCGATCTGCGAGCCATCGGCTGCTTCTGCATCGGCACCAACCAGGTGGATCTGGAAACCGCCGCCTTGCGGGGGATCCCCGTGTTTAATGCGCCTTTTTCCAATACCCGCTCAGTGGCCGAGCTGGTGCTGGGCGAGGCAATCCTGCTGTTGCGCCGCATTCCCGAAAAGAACGCCCGCGTGCATGAGGGTTTCTGGGACAAGACGGCCGATGGCGCTTTCGAGGCGCGCGGCAAGACCCTGGGCATCGTCGGCTACGGCAACATCGGCACGCAGGTCGGCATCCTGGCGGAATCCTTCGGCATGCGCGTCATCTATCATGACATCGAAGCCAAGCTGCCGCTGGGCAATGCCCATGCCACATCCTCTTTGAAAAAATTTCTCGGCCAGGCCGATGTGGTCACCCTGCATGTGCCCGGTGGCAAGGACACGGCCAATCTGCTCGATGCCGACGCCATCGCGGCGATGCGCCCGGGCAGCATTCTGATCAACGCCTCGCGCGGGACCGTGGTGGACATCCCGGCGTTGCAGCGCGCGCTGAAATCCGGCCATCTGTCGGGCGCCGCCATTGATGTGTTCCCGACCGAACCCAAGAGCCGCGATGAGGCGCTGGACTGCCCGCTGCGTGGCATGCACAACGCCATCCTGACGCCGCATATCGGTGGCAGCACCCAGGAATCCCAGGAGAACATCGGCCGGGAGGTCGCGGAAAAGCTCAAGCGCTTCATCAGCAGCGGCACCACCAAGGGCGCGGTCAATTTTCCGGAGATTTCCTACCACGAGCAGGCGGGCGCGGCCCGCATCATCCACATTCACCAGAACGTGCCGGGCGCCATGGGCGCGCTCAGCAACCTGATGGGGGAATACGGCCTGAACATCGTCAGCCAGCAATTGCAGACGCGCGGCAAGATCGGCTATGCCATCACCGACGTCGACGGCGAGGCCACAGATCAGGTCATCGAAGGTTTGCGCAGCCACCCCATCACCATCCGCTGCGACCGGGTGTGACATTTTGGCATAATATTGTCATGAAACCGCCTCTATACTGTGGAGGCCGTTTCAGGTGATTTGATACCGCGATGGGTTTTGTTTCAACTGTCGTTGTCTGGCGCAATATCCGGTCTTTGTTTGATCTAGATCATGGCTGGGAATGCGTGCGGGGACCTATGGTTAAGGGTCCCTGAACCAGGAGTCCTTGCATGAGCCTCCCGCCCAATGACGTAACGCCCGAGGCCCGCCGTGGCCGCTTGCTGACCGTCTGGACGCCCGAGGACAAGGCCTTCTGGGTTCGCGAAGGCAGCGCCATCGCCAACGTCAATCTCTGGATTTCGATTCCCGCGCTGTTCCTGGCCTTTGCTGTCTGGCAGATGTGGAGCGTGGTGGCCGTCAACCTGCCCAATCTGGGCTTTCGCTACACCGAAAACGAACTCTTCTGGCTGGCCGCGCTGCCGTCCCTGTCGGGCGCCACGCTGCGGATCTTCTATTCATTCATGGTACCCGTGTTCGGCGGGCGGCGCTGGACGGCGCTGACGACGGCCAGTCTGCTGCTGCCCACCATCGGCGTGGGACTGGCGGTCCAGAACCCGGACACGCCGTATTCCACCATGCTGATCCTGGCCCTGCTGTGCGGGCTCGGGGGCGGGAATTTTTCCTCCTCGATGTCCAACATCAGCTTCTTCTTCCCCAAGGAACGCAAGGGCTCGGCCCTGGGGCTGAATGCCGGCCTGGGCAACCTGGGGGTCTCCTCGGTGCAGTTCCTGGCGCCGCTGGTCATCGCCATCGGGATCCTCGGGCCCTGGGCCGGCGATCCGCAGATGGCCAAATTGTCCGGCGCCCATGGCGGCCCCGTCGAGGTCTGGGCGCAAAACGCAGCCTTCATCTGGGTGCCGTTCATCATCATCATGTCCATGCTGGCCTGGGTGGGCATGCACGACATCGCCGACGCCAAGGCGTCCTTCCGCGAGCAATCGGTGATCTTCAAGCGCAAGCACAACTGGATCATCTGCTTCCTCTACCTGGGCACGTTCGGTTCCTTCATCGGCTTTTCCGCCGGGTTCCCGCTGTTGACCAAATACCTGTATCCCGATGTCCGGCCGTTGCAATATGCCTGGATGGGGCCGCTGATCGGGGCCATGGCGCGTCCCTTCGGTGGCTGGCTGTCCGACCGGCTGGGCGGCGCGCGGGTCACGTTCTGGACGTTCTTCTGGATGGTGCTGGGGGTGCTGGGCGTCATGGCCTCGCTGCCGGGAGACCAGGCCTCGGGCAGTTTCCTGGGCTTCCTGTTGTCCTTCCTGTTCCTGTTCTTCATGACCGGTATCGGCAATGGCTCCACCTTCGCCATGATTCCGGTGATTTTCGATACGTTGGCGCAGCGCCGGTACGCGGCCAGCGGGCCGGGCGGCGTGGGTCAGGCCAATACCGAGGGGGCCAAGGAATCCGCCGCCGTGCTGGGGTTCAGTGGCGCCATGGGAGCCTACGGCGGCTTCTTCATCCCCAAGAGTTTCGGCACCTCTTTCGAGATGACCGGCACGCCACATGCCGCCCTGGTGTTCTTTATCGTGTTCTATATTGTTTCGATTGCCGTGACCTGGCGGTACTACTCGCGACGTCGCGCGGAAATCCCGTGCTGATGTGCGACAGCATCGCCAATCCCCGGTCCATTTCTTTCTAACGGAGCGTCTATCGTGAGCCATTTCATCGACCGCCTGAAATATTTTTCCCGACCGAAGGAGTCCTTCTCGGACGGGCATGGTGCCGTGGTCCGCGAAGACCGGACCTGGGAAGACGCCTACCGCAACCGCTGGCAGCACGACAAGATCGTGCGCTCCACGCACGGCGTGAACTGTACCGGCTCCTGTTCCTGGAAAATCTACGTCAAGGGCGGCCTGGTCACCTTGGAAACCCAGCAGACCGACTATCCGCGCACCCGGCCGGACATGCCCAACCACGAACCGCGCGGCTGTCCGCGCGGGGCCACGTTCTCGTGGTATCTGTACAGCGCCAACCGCGTCAAATATCCGATGGTACGCGGTCGCCTGGTCCGGCTGTGGCGCGAGCAGCGCAAGACGATGGGCGCCGTCCAGGCCTGGGAGGCCATCGTGTCCGACCCGGACAAGGCCGCCAGCTACAAATCCGCGCGCGGGCAGGGTGGTTTCGTCCGCTCCAACTGGGAAGAGGTCAACGAGATCGTCGCGGCGGCCAACATCCACACCATCAAGCGCCACGGCCCCGACCGCATCGCCGGTTTTTCGCCGATTCCGGCCATGTCCATGGTGTCCTACGCATCGGGCAGCCGTTACCTGTCGCTGCTGGGCGGATCGCTGCTGAGCTTCTACGACTGGTATTGCGATCTGCCGCCATCCAGTCCCCAGACCTGGGGCGAGCAGACCGACGTCAGCGAATCGGCCGACTGGTACAACTCGACCTTCATCATGCTGTGGGGCTCGAACGTGCCCCAGACCCGGACGCCCGACGCCCACTTCATGGTCGAGGCCCGTTATCGCGGCGCCAAGGTCGTCTCCGTGTTCCCGGACTATGCCGAGGGCGCCAAGTTCGGCGACCTCTGGATGCATCCCAAGCAGGGCACCGACGCGGCCCTGGCCCTGGCGATGGGACATGTCATCCTCAAGGAATTCCACCTGGCGGGCAAGAGCGCCTATTTTGACCGGTATTGCCGTCAGTACACCGATATGCCCTTCCTGGTGCGCCTGGTGCGCCAGGGCGACCGTTATGTGCCCGACCGCAAGCTGCGGTCGGCCGATTTTGCCGACCGCCTGGGCCAGGACAACAATCCCGAATGGAAGACCATCGCCTATGACCAGAACACGGGCGAACTGATCGTGCCGCAGGGCTCGATCGGTTTCCGCTGGGGCCAAAAAGAAGGCGAGGACGCCGGCAAGTGGAACCTGGAACTCAAGGACGCCCGGGGTCACGAGGTCGAGCCGCGCCTGTCCCTGCTCGACGCGCATGACGAGGTCGCGCCGGTCGCCTTCCCGTATTTCGGCGGCGTCCATCACGATCATTTCCAGGGCACGGAACACGACGAGGTGCTGGTGCGCAACCTGCCCGTCAAGCGTGTCCAGACCGTCGAAGGCGAGGTCCTGGTGGCCACGGTGTTCGACCTGTTCGTGGCCAACTACGGCATCGACCGCGGCCTGGGCGGCGAGAACGTCGCGACCTCGTTCGATGACGACGTCCCCTATACCCCGGCCTGGCAGGAACGCATCACCGGTGTGCCCCGCGAGCAGGTCATCACCGTCGCCCGCCAGTTCGCCGACAACGCCGACAAGACCGAAGGCAAGTCCATGGTCATCCTGGGCGCCGGCCTGAACCACTGGTACCACATGGACATGTCCTATCGGGGCATCATCAACCTGGTCTCCATGTGCGGCTGCGTCGGTCAGTCCGGCGGGGGCTGGTGCCACTATGTGGGCCAGGAAAAACTGCGCCCGCAGACCGGCTGGACCATGCTGACCTTCGCGCTGGACTGGCTGCGCCCGCCGCGGCACATGAACGGCACCTCGTTCTTCTACGCGCACTCCGATCAGTGGCGCTACGAAAAACTCCAGGTGCCGGAACTGCTCTCGCCCCTGGCGGACGCCTCAAAATACCAGGGCAGCCTGATCGACATGAATGTCCGCTCGGAACGCATGGGCTGGCTGCCCACGGCGCCGCAGTTGCAGACCAATCCGCTCCAGGTCGCGCGCGCCGCCCGCGCCGCCGGCCAGGAACCCAAGGACTATGCCGTCAATGGCCTGCGCGACGGTTCCCTGCGGCTTTCCTGCGAGGACCCGGATCATCCCGACAACTTCCCCCGCAACCTGTTCGTCTGGCGCTCCAACATCCTGGGCTCGTCGGGCAAGGGGCACGAATATTTCCTCAAGCACCTGCTGGGCACCCAGCACGGCGTGCAGGGCAAGGATCTCGGCGAGGCGGGCGGTTCCAAGCCCCTCGAGGTCGCCTGGCACGATGAGGCGCCCCAGGGCAAGCTCGATCTGCTGGTCACCCTGGACTTCCGCATGTCCACGACCTGCCTGTATTCGGACGTGGTGCTGCCCACGGCGACCTGGTACGAAAAGAACGACCTGAACACCTCCGACATGCACCCCTTCATCCACCCGCTTTCGGCGGCCGTGGATCCGGTCTGGGAGTCGCGCAGCGACTGGGAGATCTACAAGAATCTGGCCAAGAAATTCTCCGAGCTGGCGGCCGATGCGGACCTGCCCGACGAGGATCTGGTCTTGCAGCCCCTGCAACACGACTCTCCGGGCGAACTGAGCGATCCCTACGACGTGCGTGAATGGCGCAAGGGCGAGTGCGAGCCGATTCCCGGCAAGACCATGCCGGGCATGATGGTCGTGGACCGTGACTACAAGCACGTCTACGAACGCTTCACCACGCTCGGCCCGCTGGCCGAAAAACTCGGCAACGGCGGCAAGGGCATCTCCTGGGACACCAAGGAAGAAGTCGAATTCCTCGGAAAACTGAACTCCCGCGAGCGCGAACCCGGCGTCGGTCAGGGCCAGCCGCGCATCTTCACCGATATCGATGCCTGCGAGACCATCCTGACCCTGGCGCCCGAGACCAACGGCCACGTCGCCGTCAAGGCCTGGGAGGCCCTCTCCAAATTCACCGGCCGGGACCACTCCCATCTGATCCGCTCCAGCGAACACGAAAAGATCCGCTACCGCGACATACAGGCCCAGCCGCGCAAGATCCTGACCTCGCCCACCTGGTCGGGGATCGAGTCCGACAAGGTCAGCTACAGCGCCGGCTATACCAATGTGCACGAACTCATTCCCTGGCGCACGCTGACAGGCCGCCAGGAGCTTTACCAGGATCACCGCTGGATGCGGGATTTCGGCGAGGCCCTGTGCGTGTACCGGCCGCCCGTGGACACCCGGACCATCGAGCCCATGCTGGACAAGCGTTTCAGCAACGGCGAGCCGCATGTGGTGCTGAATTTCATCACGCCGCACCAAAAATGGGGAATCCACTCGACCTATTCGGACAACCTGATCATGCTGACGCTCTCGCGCGGCGGTCCGATCGTCTGGATGTCCGAAATCGATGCGGCCAAGGCCGGCATCGTGGACAACGACTGGATCGAGGTCTTCAACGTCAACGGCGCCCTGACCGCGCGGGCCGTGGTGAGCCAGCGCGTCCCCGAGGGCATGACCCTCATGTACCATGCCCAGGAAAAGATCGTGAACGTGCCGGGCTCCGAGGTCACCGGCAAGCGCGGCGGGATTCACAATTCCGTGACCCGCACCGTGGTCAAGCCCACGCACATGATCGGCGGCTATGCCCAGCTCTCTTACGGCTTCAACTATTACGGCACGGTCGGTTCGAACCGTGACGAGTTCGTGGTCGTTCGCAAAATGAAAAACGTCGACTGGATGGATGAGACCCATGAGGTCTCCGCCCAGACGCAGGCCTGAGGAGTCCATTCCATGAAAATCCGCGCACAAGTCGCCATGGTCCTGAATCTGGACAAATGTATCGGCTGCCACACCTGTTCGATTACCTGCAAGAACGTCTGGACGTCCCGCGAAGGCATGGAATATGCCTGGTTCAACAACGTCGAGACCAAGCCCGGCGTCGGCTATCCCAAGGACTGGGAAAACCAGGATCGCTGGAACGGCGGCTGGCGTCGCCGCGACAGCGGCCGCATCGAGCCGCGCCAGGGGGGCAAACTGCGCCTGCTCTCGCGCATCTTCTCGAACCCGAACCTGCCTGAAATCGACGACTACTACGAGCCGTTCACCTTCGACTACGATTACCTGCAAAAGGCCCCGGAACGCTCCACGCCCCCCGTGGCGCGGCCGCGCTCCCTGATCACCGGCCAGCGCATGGAAAAGATCAAGTGGGGCCCCAACTGGGAAGAAATCCTCGGGGGGGAATTCTCCAAGCGCTCGCAGGACTACAACTTCGAGGCGGTTCAGAAAGACATCTACGGGCAGTTCGAGAACACCTTCATGATGTACCTGCCCCGCCTGTGTGAGCACTGCCTGAACCCCACCTGCGTGGCCAGCTGTCCGTCCGGGTCGATCTACAAGCGCGCCGAGGACGGCATCGTCCTGATCGATCAGGACAAGTGCCGGGGCTGGCGCATGTGCGTGTCCGGATGCCCCTACAAAAAAATCTACTACAACTGGAAATCCGGCAAGGCGGAAAAGTGCATCTTCTGCTATCCCCGGATCGAGGCCGGTCTGCCGACCGTCTGCTCCGAGACCTGCGTGGGCCGGATCCGCTACCTGGGCGTGCTGCTGTACGATGCCGACGGCATCGAGGCCGCTGCCAGCACGCTGCACGAAAAGGACCTGTACCAGGCGCAGCTGGATCTGTTCCTGGACCCGTACGACCCGGAAGTCCGTCGTCAGGCCCTGGCCGACGGCATTCCCGAGAACTGGCTGGATGCCGCCTGCAATTCACCGGTCTACAAGATGGCCGTCGAATGGAAGATCGCCTTCCCGCTGCACCCGGAATACCGGACCTTGCCCATGGTGTGGTACGTGCCGCCGCTCTCGCCGATCCAGTCCGCCGCCAACAGCGGCCAGATCGGCGCGTTCGGTGAGATCCCCGACGTGCAGTCGTTGCGCATTCCCCTGCGCTATCTGGCCAACCTGCTGACGGCCGGCAACGAGCCGCCCGTGGCCACGGCGCTGGAACGGCTGCTGGGCATGCGCGCCTTCATGCGGGCGCGTTCCGTGGACCGGCAGGAACGCCACGACATCCTGGAACAGGTCGGTCTGACCCTGCATCAGGTCGAGGACATGCACCGCTATCTGGCGATCGCCAACTACGAGGATCGCTTTGTGGTGCCTACCGCCCATCGCGAAAACGCCGAGAATGCGTTCGAAATCCGCGGCGGCTGCGGCTTTACCTTCGGCAATGGTTGCTCGGGGGGCGCCTCCGAAGGCTCGCTGTTCGGCAAGCCTCGCAACAAGCGCAAGCCCAGCGTGGTGTTCCTCGATCCGGCCCGGACGGCCTAGACGGGAGGCGCGACATGAATTCCGTCACGACTTCCCGTCAGGCGCCGGTGTTCTCCGTCCTGTCCGTGCTGCTCAGCTACCCCGAGCAGGACTGGCTGGATGCCCTGCCGGAGCTGCATGCCACGTTGCCCGCCGAGGTGCGCACCCGGCTGGCGCCCCTGTTCGATTTCCTGGACCGGCAGGACGACCTGATCGATCTCCAGGAACAGTATGTCGCCACGTTTGACCGTCGGGCGATTCATTCCCTGCATCTGTTCGAGCACGTGCATGGTGAATCCCGCGACCGGGGGCAGGCCATGGTCGACCTGCGCAACGAGTATCTGAAGCACGGCCTGGAACCCGCCACCACCGAACTGCCGGATTACGTGCCGCTGTTCCTCGAATTCCTCGGCCAGATCCCGACCGGGGCGGCAGAGGAACTGCTGGGCGATGCCATTCACGTGCTGGCCCGGCTGGGTGACAAACTGACCGAATCGGACAGCCCCTACGCCTGTCTGTTCGCCCAGTTGCGAACCATGACCGACGTGCAGCCCGAGGTCCTGCCCGATCCCCCCGAAGGGGATATGGAGGAAACACTGATCACCTTCGGCCCCCAGGCCGATGGCACCGAACCGCTGCTCATGCAGCGTCAGGGTGGCGGAGATGGCGCGCAGCCTCTCGTGTTCCATCCCCCCCGTTCCCGCCAGGCCGGTCCGGCCGGCGGTCAGGCTTGAGGAGAATCCCATGAAAGACACACTCGAACTCTTTTTCTTTGGGGTGTATCCCTACATTGCGCTGACCGTGTTCTTCGTGGGCAGCCTGCTGCGATTCGAACGTGAGCAGTACACCTGGAAAAGCGATTCCAGCCAGCTGCTGCGCACGGGATCGTTGCGCTGGGGCAGCAACCTGTTCCATGTCAGCATCATCGCGCTGTTCTTCACCCACATGGTGGGGCTGCTGACGCCGCCCGAGGTCTATCACATCTTCGTCACCACAGAGGCCAAGCAGATGATGGCCATCGTGGTCGGCGCGATTCTGGGGATCATGTGCCTGGTCGGCCTTTTGCTGCTGATCCACCGCCGCTGGACGGAGATCCGGCTGGCCCATAACTCGAACCTGTCCGACTGGGTGACGCTGCTGTGGATCCTGCTGGTGCTGGTCGTGGGCATTGCCTCGATCTTCACCTCCCTGCAGCACACCAACGGCGCGGTCATGATCCAGCTGGGCGAATGGGCCCAGCGCATCGTCACCTTCCGCAGCGGTGCGGTCGGCGCCCTTGAGGGTGTGCCCGGCGTCTATCGCCTGCACATGGTGCTGGGCATGACGCTGTTCGTGATCTTCCCCTTCACCCGCCTGGTGCATGTCTGGTCGGGTTTCGCCTCGGTCGCCTATCTGGCCCGGGCCTGGCAGATCGTGCGGCCGCGCTGAACGACACGGGACACAGGATGATTACCGTCAACGACACTTCAATCTCCGAGGCCGAGATCCTGGCCGAAGTCCCGCGCCACCAGCACGAGGCCAATCCCCGTCTGGCCGCGGGTCAGGAGCTGGTGCTGCGGGTACTGTGCCGTCAGCGTGCCGTCGAGCTGGAACTGTCGGCCGAGGATGACGATGCCTTGCTTGAATCCGTGCTGGCGCACGACGTGCGCACGCCCGAGGCGGACGAGGCCAGTTGCCGGCGTTACTACGAGCAGCATCCCGACGAATTCCGCGAGGGCGACCGGATCGAGGCCTGGCATATCCTGTTCCAGGCCACCTCGGGACTGGATGTGCAGAAATTGCGTGCCCGCGCCAACGGGGTGCTGGCCGAACTGCACCGCGAGGGGCTGGGCGCATTCGCCGCCAATGCCCGGGCCTATTCCAACTGTCCCTCAGGAGCCGGTGGCGGCGCGCTGGGCGAGCTCAAACGCGGCGAAATGGTGCCGGAATTCGAGCGGGCGATTTTCGCGCTGCCTGAATATACGCTGGGCGGCGAGCTGGTCGAGACCCGTTTCGGGTTCCATATCGTGCGCACCGGGTTCAAGATCGAAGGCCATGCCTTGCCGTTCGAGGATGTGCGGGAACGGCTGGCGGGCTGGCTCGAAGAAGCCAGCCGGAGACGCGCCGTCCACCAATATCTGCAGCAGTTGGTCGGGGCGGCCGAGATTCAGGGCATCCCCATGCAAGGCGCGGATTCCCCGCTGGTGCAATAACAGGCCTGCTTGCGGGTCGTCCCGGTCGGGGCGCCTCTCCCGCACCGTTGCCGTCCGACCGATCCGGACGGCGTGCGGGGCGCCAGACGTGTTTTTTCAGACGTGCGTCGCCAGGCGATCCGGCGGTACGCGGATCGCGGCCGGCGGTGTCGCCGGGATCACATCCGCGAGAGTGTGGGCGTCCAGATGACTCATGAAGGCCTGCATCGCGCCGGTCACGATGGACTTCAGCCCGCAGCAGCCGCTCAGGATGCAGTGGTTGTCGGCGCCCATGCACTCGACCAGCGCCAGATCGTTTTCCATATCGCGAATCAGGGCGCCGAGGCGGATTTCGGCGGGCTCGTGGGCCAGCTCCATGCCGCCATTCTTGCCGCGCACCGTGCGGATCCAGCCGCGCTGGGCCAGACGATGCGTGATTTTCATCAGATGCGGTTCGGAGATGCCGTAGACCTGGGCCACCTCGGCGATCGTGCAGAGGCGGTCGCGGTGGCTGCCCAGATAGATCAGCAGCCGTACTGCGTAGTCGCTCATGTTGGTCAGGCGCATGATGGGTCCTGGTGTCGTGCGGGCCTCAACGCGCCTGGACCGTCGGGGCGGATGCAGAGGCTGGACGGGGCGCGGCCGCGACGGGCGCGGTCTGTTGCGGGCGCGGGCGGATCAGCAGGGGAGAGAAACGCCACAGGTACAGCCCCATGCACAGGATCCAGGCGGTGGCAGCCAGATGCAGCAGATAGGGGCTGGAAGCCGAGGGCCACAACGCGGCCAGGCGGAACACGACGGCCGCGATCATCAGCCA
Organism: Castellaniella sp.; assembly: GCF_047971665.1. GTDB lineage: Bacteria > Pseudomonadota > Gammaproteobacteria > Burkholderiales > Burkholderiaceae_B > Castellaniella. The sequence goes on from NZ_JBKEAA010000027.1 coordinate 67,912, forward strand.
GTAGCTGGCCAGCATGCTGCCGTCCAGCGCCAGCGGGCGTCCCAGATGGCCCAGGGCCGTGCGGGTCAGCATGCCGATGATGAGGATGCAGAAGCCGGCCATGCCGATGAGATGGACATGCGTGGCGCTGCGGGCCAGCAGACCGCGTAGCAGCGTCGGGTCGAACAGGCCGCTGACCTGGATCGCCGCGACCAGCAGTCCCACGCCGATGAAGGCGTAGCCCAGATACAGAATCCACAGCATGGGTTTGTGCAGCACCGCCAGCGGCCGCCAGGCCAGCAACTGGCCCAGGCTGATCAGGCCGGTCAGCGCCAGACTGCAGGCCATGATCAGCGGCAGGAGCGCTGGCCCGCCAGTGGGGGGCGGCACGATCTGCGCCAGGATGCCGGCCACGAGCGCCAGCGCGCTGAAGACCATCTGCGTATGACCGGAGCGGGTCAGCATCGGGATCTGCAGACCCTGGACCATGCGCATGGAAAAGAAGGGGATGACGCGCCTGGCAATCAGCAGGGCGATCACGGCCATGCCGATCAGGCCCAGGTCGAAGCGCTGCATCAGCGTGATGTAGTCGCCGCGCAGCGCGGCCAGCAGATACAGCAGGTCGGCCAGGCCCACGGCCAGCATCAGCACGGGCAGGCCATAATTGCGACGGCTTCGCCCCTTGACCATGACGCGCATCAGACAGGCCGCGGAGATCAGGAAAAACAGCAGTTCAGCCACCGTGGCGAGCCAGAAGCCCGGCAGCCCGCCGGTCAGGAAGCCGATGCGGGCGATGAGCCACAGCAGGCACAGCAGGCCCAGAGGACGGCCGGAGAGCGGGTTGAACCCGGTCCAGGTCGCGCTGGCGGTCAACAGGAAGCCCACGGCGATGGTGATGATGAATCCCCACAGCATTTCGTGCGCATGCCAGTAGACGAGCGGCAGCGGGCCGTTCAGCACCTGGGGAGCAAAGATCCACAGGGCGATCGAGATCAGCGCCCAGGCCGCGCCGGCCATGTAGAGCGGGCGGAAGCCGAGGGCCAGAAAGGCCTTCATGGATGGCCGCGGTGCGGCTGCGGCCGGTTCATCAATATTGAGCAGGCGGGACATGCGTGTCGAACTCCGTCACGGGTTGGTCAGGTTGATGGCTGATCTGGTAGCCGTACCACAGGCTGCGGGCGATGCGGCGGGCAAAATCCTCGGCCATAGACGTGAAGGCCGGGTTGTCGAATTCGTCCAGGGTGTCGCGAAACAGGCTCAGCCAGTGCGCGAACATCGGGCCTTTCAGGCCCGGCAGAGCGATATGGCGCGGCATGGGCGCGCCGCTGTAGGTACCGGTGCGCCGCAGCAGCGAGGACCAGAAGCGCACCATGTGCTCCAGGTGCTTGTCCCAGTCATGGATATGGTCGTCGAAAATCGGCCCCAGCATGGCATCCTGGCGCACACGACGGTAAAAATGATGGACGAGCGTCGTGATCTCTTCCTCGGTACAGACCGGAGCGTCTTCCATGTGGGCTGAGGCGGGAATTTAAAAGATTCATATTATAGTTATCTTAACGAGGATCCGCAAAGGCGCGGCCCAACAAGGCGCGGCCCGATCCATGCGTCCAGGTCCATGCCCCGGCCGGCGCGTCCGGGAAGTGTATTCAGGCCGGCGTGCCCGGATCGTCGCGTCCGGATCATCGTGTCCACGCCCGACATATCGTTTTCCTGAACTGCCCCGGCGCGTGCTCTGCGGGCCGGTTCAGTTATGATCACCAGAATGACTCTTTTTTCTTTTTTTTACCAGGATCGGCTGCATCGCAGCATCGCTGGCATTTTCCTCCATGGCTGAATCCGTTACCTTGTCCTGCATCATTCCCTGCCTCAACGAGCAGGCCAATCTGGGTGTGCTGCTGCCGGAATTGCTCTCCGTGCTGTCGCATCAGGGATGCACCCCGGAAATCATCGTCGTCGACGATGGAAGCACGGACGGGACGCCCGAACTGATGCGTCACTGGACAGGCCTGCACCCGGAAATCATCTATCTGCGGCTGTCGCGCAATTTCGGCAAAGAGGCCGCCCTGACCGCCGGACTGAATATCGCGCGAGGCGAGGTCGTGGTCTGCCTCGACGCCGACATGCAGCATCCCCCGGACATGATCCCCGGGATGCTGGCGCGTTGGCGTGATGGTGTGCACATGGTCTATGCCGTGCGTGCCACCCGCGATGATGAGTCCTGGTTCAAGCGGATCGGGACCCGATTGTTCTATGCGCTGATGCGTACATCCGATGGCCTGGAGGTGCCGCCCAACGCCGGGGATTTCCGCCTGATGGACCGGGCGGTGGTTGAGGCGCTGAAACAATTGCCCGAACGTGACCGCTTCATGAAAGGACTGTTTTCCTGGGTCGGCTTCCGGTCCGAGGCCATGGTCTACACCCCGCCCCAGCGGCTGCATGGCGTCAGCCGGTTCCGGCCACTGAAACTCCTGCGTTTTGCTGTCGATGGCCTGACGGCCTTCACCACCTGGCCCTTGCGCCTGCTCAGCCTGCTGGGAGCTTGTGTTTCGCTGCTGGCCTTCCTCTATGGGCTGTACATCATCGTGACTCACCTCCTTTACGGCGACACGGTGCGCGGCTGGGCGACACTGATCGTCGTGATTCTGTTCCTCGCGGGGGTTAATCTGATGTCGCTCGGCGTGGTGGGCGAATATGTGGCGCGCATCTTCACGGAGGTCAAGGGGCGTCCCATCTATCTGCTGCGTGAACGCGCGGGGACGGGACTGGGCCACGCCGGTCCGGCGCAAGGGCGCGGCGCCGAGGGGCCGTCCGGCCTGGAGGTGCCGCCGCCGCGTTATGCGCAGGTTGACCCGGCCGTCGCGTCCCGCGGGACCGGCGCGCAGGCGATGCCGTCGGCTGATGAGCCGGCGGATGATCCGCTTTCACCGGGAGAGCGTCAGGCATGAGATTTCCCGTCTCTGGCACGCGGCTGGTAAATGCCGGCGAGACTGTCTGGCGCTGGCTGCAGGCCCGGCGCGCCTGGCCCTGGATCGCGCTGTTCACCTTCCTCTGGTTTGCGGCCACGACCGGGATGTATGCGTTGCTGCTGCCCGATGAAGGCCGCTATGTCGGAGTGGCCTGGCAGATGCTGGCTTCGGGGGATTATCTGACGCCGCGCCTCGATGGCATGCCCTTTTTCCACAAGCCGCCGCTGTTCTACTGGCTGACGGCGGCGTCCCTGTCCCTGTTTGGCGACAACGCTTGGGCCGGACGGCTGTGTTCGGTGCTCGCCGCGACAGTGCTCGTGACGGTGTGCTATGTCTTTCTGCGCCGCTATGCCAGCGGGCGCGCAGCGGGCAGAACGGCCCTGATTCTGGCGGTTCAGCCCTTTCTGTTTGGCGCCGCGCACTATGCCAATCTGGACATGCTGGTGGCCGCGCTGATGGGACTGACCGTCATGGCGGGTGCGGATGCGGTGTTCCGCCGCGAGCAGTCGCGCCCCGATGCCTGGTCGCTGACGGCCATGTATGCGGCGGCGGCGGCCGGCTTTCTGGCCAAGGGGCTGATCGGCGTCGTGCTGCCGGGCGGAGTCCTGTTTTTCTGGTTGCTGGGCCGGCGTCGGTACCGGGCGATGGGGCGTCTGCTGTGGTGGCCGGGCATGGTGCTGTTCCTGGCGATGATCCTGCCCTGGATGATCGTCATGGAGATGCGCCATCCCGGGTTCTTCGATTACTACATCGTCTACCAGCATTTTCAGCGTTTTCTCGAATCCGGGTTCAACAATCCGCATCCTTTCTGGTTCTACGTGCCGGTGGTGCTGGGGCTGACGCTGCCCTGGTCGATCCAGCTGTGGCGCTGGTGTCGCAGCCAGGGGCCGCTGCGCACGGCATTCGTGCCGCCCGCCCACCGGAGCGAACAGGTCGATCGTCCGGTGCTGCGCGGCCTGATGCTGTCCTGGCTGCTCGTGGTGCTGGTGTTCTTTTCGATCCCCACCTCCAAGCTGGTCGGCTATGTGATCGCCGTGCTGCCTCCGCTGGCCTGGTTCATCCAGGAGACCTTCGAGCAGCGGATGGAATCCACCGCCCCCGATGCGGGCCGCAGCTTCATCCGTCATGCCCTGGTGGCGGGAGGTTTGTGCCTGCTGGCGGTGGCGGTGATGGTGCTGTTCCCGCAGCACAGCAACAAGCGCCTTGCCCGGGCGCTGGCGGTGTCGATGACGCCGGGCGACCGCCTGGTCATGCTCGATCAGTATGCGTACGATGGGCCCTTGTATGCCGGCTGGCGCGACCCGGTCATCATCGTCTCCAAATGGAATGACCCGAATGCGCTGCGCCTGGACAACTGGCGCCGCGAATTGGCCGATGCGGCGGACTTCATGCCCGACCGAGGCGCCGACAGGCTGTGGCTGCCGCAGCGGTTGCAGGCCTACCTGTGCGATCCGGGCCATGCAACGACCTGGCTGCTGGGTGATCTGCGCGATGTGGGCGATTACCCGGCGCTGTCAGGGCGTGAGCCAGTGGCGCGGACAAAGAAAACCGGGCTGTGGCGTGTCCCGGCCGCCGAAACGGTCAATGGGTGCGGCGAAACGCCCAGTGACGCCCCAGAATGAAGGTCATCGCCGCGATGCCGGTCAGCACCAGGGCCAGCAGCACGTCGTAGCGGATCGTCGTCAGGTGCAGCAGCGTGGCATAGGCGGCTTCGTTGACGGCAAAGCCCAGGGCGGACACCAGGAAGAACCGTACCGCCGCGCGGCCCAGCGGGGCGCGCTGGTGGCGGAAGGTCAGGTGATAATGCCCCCCGAAGGAGACGCCGAACGCCACCAGCCAGCCGGCCACGTTGGCGGTCAGCGGCGCCAGGCCCCCCAGCGACACGCAAGCCACGGTGACCGCCCAGTGGGTGGCCGCCGCAGCGCAGCCTACAATGACGAACCAGCCGATCTGGGCAGCGAGTTTCTTGAACATGAGTACGGATTCACAACCAGCGGAGCATCGATATCGGCGCATTGTATTGTGCGCCGATGATTTCGGGATGAATCCCGCCGTGAATGCCGGCATTCTGTCGCTGGCCGGACGGGACCGCCTGTCGGCCACCAGCCTGCTGGTCGACGCGCCGGCGGCGGGGCGGGACCTCCCGGCGCTGCTGGCGTCCGGACTGCAGCTCGGCCTGCATCTGAATCTCACCGAATCCTTTGGCCAGCCCGGCTTGTGCCTGCCCCTGGGCCGATTGATCCGGATGGCCTGGCTGGGCCGCCTGCCCGAGGACGCCGTGCGCGCCGCCGTGCGCCGGCAGCTGGCCCTGTTCATGGACATCACGGGCCGGGCGCCCGATTACGTCGATGGGCATCAGCATGTACATCAGCTGCCGCGCATCCGCGATGCACTGCTCGACGCGTTGCCCGAGCCCCGGGACGGTCAGCCCTGGGTCCGCGATGTCGGGCGACCGCGCATGGCGGGACTGCCGCCGCGTCTGCGCTTCAAGGCGGCCGTGATCGCCGGGCTGGGGGCCGCCGGCCTGCGGCGGCGCGCGCGGGCGCGCGGTCATGCCCTCAATCCCGGCTTTCTGGGCGTGTATGATTTCCAGGGTGGTGCGCCAGCCTATGAGGGCTGGCTGCGCCGCTGGCTGGCGTCGTGCCATGACGGCGACGTGCTGATGTGTCATCCCGCGCTGGGCGTGGATGATGCCGATGTCCTGTCGGCGCAGCGCCAGGCCGAACATGAGGTGCTGGCCGGTGCGCTGATGACGCGGTTGCTGGCTGAACACCATCTGACGATTTCACCGCTGCTTTCCCGGCCCTAGGAGTCCATATATGAGCCTGAGTTACCAAACCCTGACCCCGGAGTTTTCCGTCGCGCCCCAGTTGCAACCTGCCGATATGCAGGCCCTGGCCGATGAGGGATTCAAGTCGGTCATCATCAACCGTCCTGATGGCGAAGGCGGCCTCGAGCAGCCCCTGTCCGACGCCGTGCTGCGCGCGGCCCGTGACGCCGGCCTGCAGGCGCGCTACCAGCCCGTGGTCAGCGGCGCGATCACGGTCGCCGATGTGGCCGAGTTCGCCGGCCTGCTGCGGGAACTGCCCGCGCCGGTGCTGGCCTTCTGCCGTTCAGGCGCGCGCTGCACGAGCCTGTTCATGGCGGCCCGGGACGCAGGCACAGATCAGGCCGAGGGCTGATCCGACTGTCATTTTGAGGGGGTAGCAGGTATGCTGATATCTCTAGCTTGTATTTTTGGATGATCCGAGCATGTTCAAGAAAATCCTGATCCCCACGGATGGCTCCAAGCTGTCTGCGCAGTCGGCCAACAAGGGGGTGTGTTTTGCCCGTTCCATTGGTGCCGAGGTCGTCGCGTTGCACGTGACCCAGCCGTTTGCCGCCACGGTCGGTTTTGACGGCATGGCCGCCGCCTACGCCATCACTGACGAGGACTACGACCGCACGGCCGCCGAGCAGGCCCAGAAATATCTCCAGGCCGTGCTCGACCGGGCCGAGACTGCCGGCGTCACGGCCAAGTCCCTGGCCGTGTCCAATTTCAATGTGGCCGACGGCATCGTGCAGGCCGCCCAGTCCGAGGGCTGCGACCTGATCTTCATCGGCAGCCATGGCCGCAGCGGTCTGTCGCGTCTGCTGCTGGGCAGCGTCACCGTCAAGGTGCTGGGGCTGGCCAAGATCGCCACGCTGGTCTACTGGGTCAAGGAAAACGACTGACCCCATGCCTGGCGTGATTCCCCGTCAGCCGGACCCGGCGCCCGGCGGTCCTGATGCGGCCCTGGCGTCGGGCGAAGCCGTGCGCGATGCGCTCGGGCGGCCCTTGCGCGACCTGCGGATCTCCGTCACCGACCGCTGCAATTTCCGCTGTACCTACTGCATGCCGCGCGAGCTGTTTGGCACGGACCATCCTTTTTTGCCTCATGGCGCGTTGCTGACCTTCGAGGAGATCACCCGGGTGGCCCGCCTTGCCCTGGCCAACGGGGTGCGCAAGATCCGCCTGACGGGCGGAGAGCCCCTGTTGCGCAAGCAGATCGAGTCGCTGATCGGCATGCTCTCGGACCTGCGCACCCTCGACGGCAACCCGCCCGAATTGACGCTGACCACCAACGGCACCCTGCTGGCCCGCAAGGCGCGCGCGCTGGCCGATGCCGGTCTGACACGCGTGACGGTCAGCCTGGATGCGCTGGACGACGCGCTGTTCGAGCGCATGAGCGACAGCGGCGTGCCGGTGGCCACGATTCTGCATGGCATCGAGGCGGCGGCCGCTGCGGGGCTGGCGCCCGTCAAGGTCAACATGGTCGTGCGCCGGGGCATGAACGATGCCCAGATCCTGCCGATGGCGCGACATTTCCGGGGCACCGGCCACACGCTGCGTTTCATCGAGTACATGGATGTCGGCAACACCAATGGCTGGCGCATGGACGAAGTCGTCACGGGCGCCGAAATCGTGCGGATCATCGGCGGCGAATTCCCTCTGCAGCCGCTTCAGGCCCGTTACCGGGGCGAAGTCGCGGCCCGCTGGGCTTACGCCGACGGCGCCGGCGAGATCGGCCTGATCACCAGCGTGTCCCAGCCTTTCTGTGGGGACTGTACGCGGTTGCGCCTGTCGCCCGAGGGGCGGCTCTTTACCTGCCTGTTCGCCGAACAGGGACATGACCTGCGCGCGCTGTTGCGCGCCGGGGCCGATGACACGGCGCTGGCGCGCCGGCTGGCGGGGGTCTGGCAGACTCGCGACGACCGCTATTCCGAACGCCGCGGCGAGGCCCATCGCGACCACAAGATCGAGATGAGCTATATCGGTGGTTGAGCCTTTTCCCGCCAAAACATCCGCCGCTGGTGCGATGCCGTCATCCGGTGGCGCAGTGCGCGATGGTTTCGATGGTCTGGTCCTGGCAGGAGGGCAATCCCTGCGCATGCGGTCGGCCGATGCGCCGCAGGCCGACAAGGGATTGATGCGCTGGAAGACGGATCCCCTGGTGGCGCACGCCTGCCGTTTCCTGCGAGCCCAGGGGGCGGCGGGGGTATGGGTCAGCGCCAATCGCCATCCGGATGACTATGCCGCCTATGGCCCGGTCCTGCGCGATGCGCCCGAATACGCAGGGTGTGGCCCCCTGGCCGGGGTGCTGGAGGGCATGCTGCGGGCCGAATCGCCCTGGCTGTTCGTGCTGCCGGTGGATGTGCTGCGCTGGCCCGCCGACCTGGGTGCGCGACTGGGGGCTGTGGCCCGGCCCAATGCCCCGGCCTTCGCGCGCACGCTCGAGGGGCCGCACCCGCTCTGCCTGATGGCGCACCGTGATCTGGCCGGCGGTTTGCGGACGTTCCTGGATGCGGGCGGGCGTCAGGTCCAGGCCTGGTTGCGCGCCTGTGGCGCCGTCGCCGTCGATTTTTCCGAGCCGGACATGCTGGTCAACCTGAATACGCCCGAGGACTGGGCGCGCTGGCGCTGAGCGCGCGCCAGTCCCGATGAGAGCATCAGGACAGCCAGTCCGACAGCGTCATCCAGTCGACTTCCGCCCCTGATTCCAGCCGCGCGCCCGCCGGGATGCGCGCCAGACCGTGCGCCCAGGCCAGGCTGCTCAGCGCGCCCGAGCTTTGTTGCGTGTGCGGGATCAGGCGGGGCAACCCCTGACCGTCTTGCGCCTGGACGGCCTGGATCCGTAGAAAGTCATCGCGGTCACCGCCCACCGGACGCGGGGTGTCCAGGATGCCGCGGCGCACCGGCGGCAGTACGTCCCGTCGGCCTTGCAAGCCCCGGAGCAGCGGACTGACCAGCAGGGTGAAGACCGCGAATGCGGAGACGGGGTTGCCGGGCAGGCAGACCACCGGACGATCGTTGAGTTCGGCCAGCGCGACCGGCTTGCCGGGTTTCATGCGTACGCGCCACAGGTCCAGCGTGCCGCCCAGGGCTTCGATGGCGGGCTTGACCAGGTCCTTTTCCCCGACCGAGGCGCCGCCCACGCTGAGCACCAGATCGCAGGCGGCGGTCAGTTCGGTCAGTGCCTGGCGGGTGGCCTGCGCATCGTCGCGGGCATGGCGCAGCACCGGCGCTGCCGTGCCCAGTCCGTGACACAGGCTGGCGAGCATCGGCGCGTTGGAGTTGTAGATGGCGGCCGGGGGCAGCGGGTGGCCGGGGGGGACGAGCTCGTCTCCGGTGGTCAGGATGCCGACGGTCAGGCGCGGAAAAACGGCCGCCCGATCGTAGCCCTGGGAGGCCAGGACGGCCAGCTGGCCGGCTGCCAGCCGGGTGCCTCGGGGCAGGACGATCTGGCCGGCCCGCATGTCCTCGCCCCGGCGCCGGATATGCTGCCCGGTCGCGGGCGGTGTGAGGATGGCGACCCGGCCGTCGTCCTCGCGGCAGTCTTCCTGCATGACGATGGTGTCCGCGCCTGCCGGGATCACGCTGCCGGTGAACAGCCGGGTGGCCTGTCCGGATTGCAGGGGATCGGGCGCCTGGCCGGCAAAGCAGCGCTGCTGGATGGGCAGCACGGCGCCGGGGGTGACTGCGTCGGCGGCACGCAGCGCATAGCCGTCCATGGCGCTGTTGTCGGCGGGTGGCAGATCCAGGCGGGCGGTGATGTCCTCGGCCAGGACGCGGCCATTCAGCGCATCGAGGCGGAGAGTCTCATGACCGGCGGGCGTGCGGCCGCGCGCCGCCAGACGTGCCTGGGCGGTATCGAAATCGAGCATGGTCAGGTTTCCGTGCGCGCGCGGTAGGCGCTGGCGAAATTGCAGGGGAGCTGGCGGCTGTCGAACTGGGACAGGAGGATTTTCTCCCAGGCCAGCTGGCAGGCGCCCGTCGAGCCGGGCAGGCAGAACACCAGGGTGTCGTTGGCTGTGCCGCCCAGTGCGTCGGATTGCAGCGAGGAGGCGCCGATGTCCAGCCACGACAGGTGGCGGAACAGTTCGCCGAAACCGGGGACGGTCTGGTCCAGCAGCGGCAGGACGGCGGGAATGGTGGATTTGCCGTGCGTGAAGCCCGTTCCGCCGTTGCACAGGATGATCTGAACGGCCGGGTCTGCGATCCAGTCGCTGAGGATCCGACGGAGCTGGTAGCGGTCATCTGGGCACAGCGCGCGGGCCTGCAGCGTGTGACCCGCCTGGGTCAGCGCGGTGGCCAGATAGTCGCCGGTCGTGTCGTCGGCGGCGGTACGGCGGCTGGAGACCGTGAGGACCGCGCAGCGCAGGCTGACGGGCGGCAGGGCAGGATTGGCTTTCATGGCGTGTCCTCGGGCAGATTCCATTGGGCGGTTTTTTCGGCGTCGGCGGCCTGCTGTTCGACCCAGAATGCCTGGCCATCGGCCAGAGTCTCGCGTTTCCAGAAAGGCGCGCGGGTCTTGAGGGCATCGATGATGTATTCGCATGCCTGGAAGGCCTGGCCCCGGTGAGCGGCGGCCACGCCGACAAACACGATGGGATCGCCCAGCGGCAGTTCGCCGACCCGGTGGACCACCAGCGTCTCGAGGACGCCCCAGCGCTGTCTGGCATGATCGCACAGCGCCTGGATTTCGCGTTCGCACATGCCCGGATAATGCTCCAGGAACAGGCTGCGGGAGCCCGCGTCGGGACTGTAGTCGCGCACCATGCCGAGAAAATGCACCAGCGCCCCGGCCCGGCCCGCTGCGCGCGCCTGCAGTTGCGCGGCCAGTTCGGCGACGTCGAAGCGTTCGGTCTGGATGCGGATCATGTTCAGCCGCCGGTGACGGGTTCGAACACGGCGACCTCGTCACCCGGACGGATCGTCGCGGTGCGTCCGACGTGTTCCTGGTTGATGGCCAGTTTCAGGCGGGCCGCAGGCCCCAGCGCGGGGCAGCGCACTGCCAGGGCATCCAGCCAGTCTCCCGCCTGGATCGGTGCGTCCAGGGGTTGGGTTTCGTGCCGCAGGCCCATGTGTTCCGCGACCTGGGCGAAATACAGCACCTCAATCGTTGCGCCAGTCGCCACTCTTGCCTCCGGTTTTGCTGAGCAGGCGGACCTGTTCGATGACGATGCCCTTGTCGGCCGCCTTGCACATGTCATAGACCGTCAGCGCGGCGACCGAGCAGGCCGTCATGGCCTCCATTTCGACGCCGGTCTGGTGGTGCGTGCGGCTGGTGGCGCGGATGGTCAGGGTGTGGCTGGATTCGTCGGCCGAGAAGTCCACCCCGACGAAGCTGAGCGGCAGGCTGTGGCACAAGGGGATGAGTTCGGCGCAGCGCTTGGCGGCCAGGATGCCGGCGACACGCGCGGTGTTCAGGACTTCGCCCTTGGCGTTGGCCTGGGCCGACAGCAGTCCCCAGGCATGGGCATTCAGCCGTACCCGGCCTTCGGCCACGGCAGTACGGTCGGTCGTGGCTTTGGCGCCGACGTCCACCATGCGGATCCGGCCGTTTTCATCCAGGTGGCTGAGGATGGGAGGGGTCTCTGCTTCGCTCATGGGTTCTATGATAAACGAGGACGCCGCAAGCCCGCATGCGTCGCTGCTATGATGCTCGTTTGCGAGCAGCGCTGAATCCGGCCATGCTCCCGACCGGAATTCCGCATGACCAAGACGATCGGCGCATTCTTTTCCCTGTATCTGGCCACCCTGATCCTGTTGCTCAGTTCGGGGTTGTTCAATACCTACCTGGGCCTGCGGCTGACGGCGTTGTCCGTGTCCGAGGTCTGGGTCGGAGCGATGATCGCCTCTTACTACCTGGGCCTGATGCTGGGCGCCCGTGTGGGACACCGGCTGATCATCGGCGTGGGGCACATCCGCGCCTATGCGGCCTGTGCGGCCCTGGTCACTGTCACCGTGCTGGCGCTGATCCTGGTCCAGGACCTGTGGTTCTGGCTGGGCTTGCGTTTCGTGGCGGGCGTGGCCATGGTCAGCCTGTTCATCGCCATCGAGAGCTGGCTCAACGAGCAGACCGAGAACGCCTCGCGGGGTACTGTCTTCGGTTTCTACATGATCGCGTCCTGTCTGGGCACCGTGCTGGGCCAGCTGTCGCTGGGCCTGTTCCCGAAACTCGATACTGAACCGCTGGTATTCGTGGCCATCTGCAGCGTGCTCAGCCTGATCCCGGTGACGCTGACCCGGCGGCTGCACCCGGCGCTGCAGGTGCCGGCGCCCCTGGCCCTGCGCTACTACGTGGCGCGTGTTCCGCTGTCCATGACGGTCCTGTTCCTGGCTGGCATGCTGACCGGGGCGTTCTATGGCCTGGCCCCCGTCTATGGTTTGCAGCATGGCATGGACAGCAGTCAGGTGGGGGTGTTTCTGGCGGTATCCGTGTCGGCCGGTCTGGTGTGCCAATGGCCGCTGGGCTGGTTGGCCGATCACATGAGCCGGGTGCGCCTGATCCGCTCCGGTGCGCTGCTGCTGTTGTGTCTGGGGGTGCCGTTGTGGGGCTGGTTCGATTTTTCCTACCCGGTGCTGGTGGCTTTCTCGGGGGTACTGGGCATCGTCCAGTTCACGCTCTACCCCATGGGTGCGGCATTCGCCAATGACAATGTCGATCCTGAGCGGCGGGTCGGTCTGAGCGCCCTGTTGTACATGGTCTATGGGCTGGGCGCGTGTCTGGGCCCGCTGGCGGCGGGCGGTCTGATGCGGGTCTGGGGGCCGGACATCTATTTTGTCTTTGTTTCGGCCTGCGCCGCTTTGCTGGTGGTGTTCATCCGCGAACGCAAGGTCAAGGGCACACACCGCAGCAAGGACGCGCCGACCCAGTTCGTGCCCATGGCCGACACTCTGCAGAATTCCAGCGTGATGGCCGTCCTGGATCCGCGCGTCGATCCGCAGCATGACATCTCGCACGATCCGGTGGTGGACGATCCGCTGGCGGCTTCGGATGAGGAACCGGCATCGTCGGATGGGGAACCGGGGCAGATCCGGGAGTCTGCGTCGCAACGGGCGGATGCGCCGGCATCTGTCTCACAACAGACGCAGATCCCGGCATCGGCGCATAGCAGGCTTCGACGCTTGAGCCCGGAACCTGGCCAGCCCTGACGGCCCTGTTCCTGTCCCTGGCCTGACCGGCCCTGAGTGACCCCGTGACGGGCCGGGCGCGTGTGCCTTGAGGGCGTGTGGGGTCAGCGGGGGAAGAGCAGCACGATCGCGCCCAGGGCCAGGCCGATGCCCAGCATGTTCAGGGCGCTCAGGCGCTCCCGGAACAGACCCGCGCCGACCAGGGTGCCGATCGAAATCACGCCGATATTCATGGCGGCGAACACCAGGGTGGGATTGTCCGGATAGGACTGATGCGCGCGGATGTAGAAATAGATATTGCCGAAATTCAAACCGCCCAGCAGGATGCCCGACATCAGGCTGCGGGCATGCCAGCGTGTGCCCCGGAGCAGCAGCCACAGGCCCATCAACAGGCCGGCCAGCGCGAAACTGAGCAGCAGGCTGCCGGTGAAACCGGCGCCGATGCGCGCCATCTGCTTGAACAGGATGTCGATGCAGCCGTAGCCCGCCCAGACCCCCAGCAGGACCAGCCAGCCGCGTGACGCGGTGCCTTGCGCCCCGTCGTCGGAAGCGGCGGACACCGGGGCCGGTGCGGCGCTGGCGGCCCGGGGGCGCGTCAACAGGCAGACCAGGGCGCACAGCGCCAGGGCGATCCCGATGGCCTTGCGGCCCGACAGGGCTTCGTGGAACACCAGGAAGGCGGCCAGAATCGGCAGAATCAGCGACAACCGCTGCGCCGTGTCGCTGCGCACGATCCCCGCCCGGCGCACGGCGGCGGCCATGACCAGGAACACGCTGGGCAGCAACACGCCCAGCAGGCTCAGGATCAGCCAGACGGCGGGGGGCTGCTGGAACAGTGTGTCCAGGGGGGGGCGCAGCAGCCACAGGCTGAGCGCCACGGCCGTTGCATAATTGACGGCAATGGCCTGGTCGACCCGGATGCCCCCGCTGCGGGCCAGCTTAAGGAAGATCGAGACGGCGACGCTGAAGGAAATGCTGAGGATCAGGGTATGCATGGTCGATGGACGGGTCGTGGCGCGAGAGGAGTGTGTGCCGGTTGCGGTAGCGGATGCTGCGTGGCTCAGGCGAGACTGGCGGCCAGCGGTTCGAAGGCGGACTCGACGGACTGGTCGGGGCCGGCTTCCTGGTCCGCGCCGGGTTCCTGATCCGCGCCGGCGTCGGGCATCGCGACCAGCCCCAGGCGCTCGAACAGCCGGGCATCGGCCTGCGCTTGCGGGTTCGGCGTGGTCAGCAGCCGCTCACCGTGAAAGATCGAGTTGGCGCCGGCCATGAAACACAGGGCCTGGGTGCTGTCGCTCATGTTCTCGCGACCTGCCGACAGCCGCACCACGGCGCGGGGCATGACGATGCGGGTGACCGCGATGGTGCGCACGAACTCGATCGGATCCAGATCCGGGGCATCGGCCAGCGGCGTGCCCGGCGCCTTTACCAGCTGATTGATGGGCACCGAGTCGGGGTAGGGATTCAGGCTGGCCAGGGCGGCGATCAGGCCGGCGCGGATGTCGCGCGATTCCCCCATGCCGACGATGCCGCCGCAGCAGACTTTCAGGCCGGCGCTGCGCACGCGTTGCAGCGTGTCCAGCCGGTCCTGGAAGGTGCGGGTGCGGATGATCTCGGCATAGTATTCGGGCGCGGTATCCAGATTGTGGTTGTAGTAGTCCAGGCCCGCGGCCTTCAGGCGCTCGGCCTGACCGTCTTTCAGCATCCCCAGGGTGACACAGGTCTCCAGGCCCAGGGCCTTGACTGCCTGCACATGCTCGATCACGTGATCGAGCTGACGTTCGGTCGGCGAACGCCAGGCCGCGCCCATGCAGAAACGTTGCGCGCCCGCCTTCTTGGCTTTGCGCGCGGCGGCCAGCACCTGGTTCAGCGGCATCAGGGGCGCGGGCTCGACTTCCGTTTGATGACGCGAGGATTGCGGGCAGTAGGCACAGTCCTCGGGGCAGGTGCCGGTCTTGATCGACAGCAGGCTGGATTGCTGCACGGCGTTGGCCTGATGATGCGCTCGGTGCACTGTCTGCGCTTGCAGCAGCAGATCGTTGAAGGGCTGGGCGAACAGATCCAGAATTGCCTGGACCGACCAGGCGGGCTCCAGGGTCTCGTGTCGGACGTGAGCGTGCATGACGATTGGGCTCCAAGGATGAAAATCAGCTCGGATCGTAGGCGCAGCGATGCGGTCGCGCAAGCGTCAACGTCGGTCAATTTGTCTGAAGATTAAGGGTAGTTTCGCGATTTCGCTGTTTATTTCTGAATAGCGAGGCGGCAGTCACGGATTTTCGGTTCGATTTTTTCTTGCGGATGGATTTGTAAATTATTGTTGCTTGTCACTTTCTGACACCCTGCCGGGACAAGGGAAAACCAGAATGTTCATTGCGCGATTTGAGGGATTCCGAGGTCGCTTGCACGCCCAAAAAAATTCGTGCATAATCTCATCTCTTCGCTAACGAAGACCTTTTTTGGGGGTATAGCTCAGCTGGGAGAGCGCTTGCATGGCATGCAAGAGGTCAGCGGTTCGATCCCGCTTACCTCCACCAAAATCTTCGTTAATGAATGTCCTGTCCCCTTCGTCTAGAGGCCTAGGACATCACCCTTTCACGGTGAGTACAGGGGTTCGAATCCCCTAGGGGACGCCAGTTTTTCTGGCACCGCTGCGGAGCGGTAGTTCAGTTGGTTAGAATACCGGCCTGTCACGCCGGGGGTCGCGGGTTCGAGTCCCGTCCGCTCCGCCAAAAGATTCAAAAAGGCACCTGCGCATGCAGGTGCCTTTTTTTCGTCTCCACGCGCCATCCCGAGCGATCCCGCAAGACCTTGGCGACCCATGCCTGAGCGTATTGTCCTTTGTTGGTGATCAAGTAATATGCAAGAGGATGGCGACCCTGGCCGCCCATCGGCAGGTCGCTGCCGCTGTTCATCACACAGGGATGACATGAGCACGCAGACATCACGTGCAGTCAGGCAGACAGGCATGGGGCCTTACGGATCGAGGACGGTGTTCGCCGTCTTTTTCCTGCTCATGCTGGCTTTTGTGTTGGGCAATGCCGCTGCTGTGCATTTCCTGTTGTCGCGCTATGAAAGCGCGCTCGATCAGGCCGCCACCCTGAATCGCATGCGCATCTCCAGTCAGCAGCTGGTGGTCCGGACGATCCGCCTGGCGGACGGCGCGTACATTCAGACGGGGCAGATCAGCCGGGAAATAGAGCTCATGGACCGCGCCTTGCAGATTCTGGACAAGGGCGGCGTGATCGATGGTCATGAGGTCCCCCCGCTGGCCCAACCGGCCGTGCGCAGTTTCTTGCCGCGGATTCGGCGGGACTGGGCCGTTCTGCGCAACCGGCTGCAGTCCGAGCTGATGGGCGTGCATGTGCGCGGGAAACCCCCGCCGGATGCGCAGGCGCAGGCGTTGCCGCAGACGCTCAAGCGCCAGTGGCTGGCCGATGAGGCCGAGGCGCTGCTCGACACCCTGGATGCCTGTGCCGATGTGCTGATGCCGCTGCTCAGCCGGGTCAAGGATCGCGCGCTGTGGTTCAGCGGCGGGTTGGCGTTGTTGAGCCTGCTGTTTCTGTTGGTCCTGTATCTGCTGTTGCGCCGGCATCTGGTCCGGCCTCTGTGTGAGCTGCGCAAGGCATGCCGTGAACTGGTCCGGGGGAATTATGCCGCCCGGGTCGGTTTTCAGGGCCAGGGCGAGCTGGGCCAGGTCGTCCAGGATTTCAATGACGGCATTCAGCAGGTTCACGATCAGTTGGCGAGGATGCGCGAGGATCAGGCGGGGTTGGTCCGGGCCGACACCATTTTTCAGGGGCTGGCGTCGAACTCCATCGTCGGCATTTTTCTGGTCGAGCACGAGCATTTCACCTTTGTCAGCCACAAGATGGCCGAGATCTTCGGCTACGAACCGCACGACATGGTCGATGTCATGACCCTGCTGGACATCGTGGTGCCGCGCGAACGGTTCGTGATGGCTGAATCGATCAAGGCCAGCAGGAGCCGGCGGGATGGCACGTTGCGATCCGAGCGCCATGGCCATCGCAAGGATGGTTCGACGATCAATATCGAGGTGTTCAGTTCGACGATGCGGGTGGGCGGGCAGGTCGCCATCATCGGTATCGTCCAGGACATCACGGCGCGCAAACAGGCCGAGTCCACGGCGCTGTTGGCCGCCATCGCCTATGAGAACAGCAGCGAGGGTATCGCCATCACCGATGCGGCTGGCGTGGTTCTCGATGTCAACCCCGCCTATACGCAGATCACGGGGGCCTGGCCCGACGAAGCCACCGGCGAATTGCTGCCCCTGTTGCGGCCCGGGCGTCACAACCGCGATTTCTACGACGAGATGTGGCATGCCATCAATACGCAGGGGCGCTGGAAGGGCGAATACTGGAGCCAGCGCAAATCGGGGGAGGAATACGCCGAGCGTGTGGCCATGGATACGGCCTGGAATCGCGATGGTTCTGTCAGTTGCCGAGTGGCGATGCTCAGCGACGTGACACAGAAAAAGCAGATCGAAGCCCGGATCTGGCACCAGGCGCACCATGATCCTCTGACGGGGCTGCCGAACCGCAAATATTTCAATGAACGCCTGCAGGCCGCTGTCGAGTCGGCGGATCAGTCGGCGCAGTCACTGACCCTGTTGTTCCTGGATCTTGATCTGTTCAAGGAAGTCAACGATTCCATGGGCCATGCCACGGGGGATCTGATGCTGGTCGAGGTCGCCCGGCGCCTGCGGGCCTGTGTGGAACAGGAGACCTGTTTCGTGGCGCGTCTCGGGGGCGATGAGTTCGTCGTCCTTCTGGACGACGGATCCGACAGGATGGAAATCGATGCGCTGTGCCGCACCATTCTCGACAGGATCACCGCAACCTATCCGCTGGGCGGCAGTCATCTGCGGATTTCGGCCAGCCTCGGGGTGGCGCTGTATCCCCAGGACGCCGACAGTGCCGAGGCGCTGATGCGTCACGTGGACATGGCGATGTACGCTGCCAAGGATTCCGGACGCAACCGCTTCCACTATTTCGACCGCAGCATGCGGGTGCGCGCGCGCATGCAACGCGACCTGATGTATGCCTTGCCGCAGGCCATCGAGGATGCGCAGTTCTTTCTTCAGTTCCAGCCGATTCATGCTTTCCGCACCGGCCGCATCGTCCAGGCCGAGGTCCTGCTGCGCTGGCGTCATCCGGAGCTGGGCGTGATCGCGCCGGCGGATTTCATCCCCTTTGCCGAAGAACGCCTGCTGATCCGGCCGCTGGGCGACTGGGTGTTTCGCGAGGCGGTTCATCAGCTGGCCCGCTGGCGCAGCGAGCTGGCGCCGGATCTGCGTCTGACGATCAATGTCTCGCCCGGCCAGTTGGGTCTCGAAGACGCGGGGTTGGAGGCCTTGTTCGGTTTGTTCAATGCCCTGGACCTGCCGGCGGACTGTCTGATCCTGGAGCTCAGCGAACAGATGTTGACGGCCCGGGAAACCCGGGTGGAGCAGGGTCGGCTGCAGCGTCTGCATGATGCCGGATTGCGCTTCAGCGTGGGCGCCGTATCGATCGGCATGCCGGCGCTGCTGGCGGTGCACCAGCTGCCATTCTATGCCCTCAAGCTGGAACGGGCGACGACGGAAAGGCTGCTGGACGGTGAATACGCCCCCATGGTCAGCGAGGCCATCATCACGCTGGCGCACCGGCTGGGCCTGCGGGTGACCGCCGAGGGCATCACCCGCGCGGCGCAATATGAGCTGTTGCGGGCGGCGGGCTGCGACGAGGGGCAGGGCTACTGGTTCGATGAGCCTCTGGATCAGGCCGACTTCGAGCAGCGCTTGCGCGCGCAGGCGGGGTAATACCGTGCCAGGGTCGCGAGCGCCAGCCCCAGTAACGTCCAGATCAGGATCGGCGCATTGCCCCAGCGCACATAGGGCGTCAGCCCCTGGGCGCCCTGGACTTCGGCGTCCAGGACACCGGGCCGGCCGGGTTCGAGGGCGCCCAGTATCTGGCCCCGGGCGTCGATGACCGCCGTGGCACCGGTATTGGTGGCGCGCACCACGGGGCGCGCGGTCTCCAGGGCCCGCATGCGGGCGATCCACAGATGCTGGCGCAGGGCCCAGCTGTTGCCGAACCAGGCAAGATTGCTCAGGTTCACCAGGATGCTGGCACCGGCCTCGCCGTCGGCGCCGGGGGCGACGGTTGCGGCGATTTCCTCGCCGAAGGTGTCCTCATAGCAGATATCGACCGCCAGGAACTGGTCGCCGACCGCCAGCGGCGGCTGTCGCGCCGGGCCGTGGTTGAAGTCCCCCAGAGGGATGTCCAGCGCGCGCACGAACCAGCGGAAACCGGGCGGAATGAATTCGCCAAAGGGCACCAGATGGCGTTTTTCGTAACGCCAGGGGTCGAGGTCGGCAGGGGACGAGGCGGTTTGCGGACGCAGGGCAACGACGCCATTGGTATAGCGGTCATCGGCCGCGGAGGCCTGATGTAGCGGCACCCCCAGCACCAGGGTGGCCCGCATGGTGTCGGCCGCGTCCCGCCAGGCCTGCCAGACGGGATCGGGCACCTGGTCCTGGAAGATCGGGAGCACGGTTTCCGGCAGGATGATCACGGCGGGACGGTCCGCCTCGCTCTTGGGCGTCAGCGTAGCCAGGCTCTGGATGCGGGTCTGGGTGGGCAGGAACTGCGCCGGCTGGAATTTTTCGGATTGGGGCGTCGCCGGCTGGATCAGGCGCACCATCAGGGGGGTGCCCAGAGGGCGCGACCATTCGATGTGTCCCCAGAGAATGCCCAGGAGCCCCGTCAGCAGCGCCAGCCCCACCACGGCGGCGGCGCTGCGGTCGTACGCCGTGTCCTTGGCGCGGGCCATCAGGGCGACAGCGGCGGCGGCAAACGCCGCCAGCCAGGCCAGGCCGTATACCCCGGTGAATGGCGCCCAGGAGGCGAACATGCCCTCGGCATGCGCGTAGCCGATATTCAGCCAGGTGAATCCCGTGAACAGGGTTCCGCGCAGCCATTCGGCCAGTGTCCAGGCCGACGCCCAGACGACGGCATTCAGGATCTGGCGCGGGGCGCGCCGTTCGGGGTTGGTCTGGCCGACGCACAGCCAGGCGGTCAGGGCGCAGGCGCCGGCTGCGTAGAGCGCCATGGCCGCGGCGAACAGCAGCAGGGCCGCAATGGCCAGCGGCAGGGCCAGCCCGCCGAATTCGTGCATGCTGATCGTCATCCAGTAGACGCCGATGCCGAACTGCGCCAGGCCGAACAGCCAGCCCAGCCCCGCCGCCTGGCGTGGCCGGGACGCCTGGAAGATCAGGGCGGCCAGGACCGCCAGCGCGGCAATCTGCACGAAAGGCAGACTCCAGGTCGGCAAGGGGCCGGGGGCGAAGCAGAGCGCCTGCAGGCCGCCGGCCAGCAGCGCCGCCAGGCGGCGGCGCCAGACAGGTTGCACGGCAGGATTTCCGGCCAGGGTCGCGGGAGAAGACTCAGGCGGCATGTTCCGTCGCGAGTGAGGGCGGATCGAGTCGTTGGATATGCAGCCAGCGCGCCCGCTTGCCGTCAGCGCTCACGACGGTGAAGGCCAGGCCATGGCGTTCGAGCCGCTCGCCCCGCCGCGGGATATGGCCCAGTTCGGCGGCGAGCCAGCCGTTGAGCGTATCGACGTCCTCTGCGGGCAGCTGCACCTCGAAGGCCTCGTTGAAATCCTCGATTTCCGCCGTGCCCATCGCGCGCCAGCTGTTCTCGCCGGTGCGGAAAATGGTCTTTTCGGCCTCATCGTCGAACTCATCCTCGATGTTGCCGACGATCTGTTCGAGTACGTCTTCCATTGTCACCAGGCCGCAGATGCCGCCGTGTTCGTCGATGACGATGGCCAGGTGATTGCGGCTGACGCGGAATTCGTGCAGCAGCTCGTTGAGCCGCTTGGATTCGGGAATGAAGACGGGCGGGCGTACTAGCGCGCGGATGTCCAGCGCGTGGTCCGCGAGCGCCAGCAGCAGATCCTTGGCCAGCAGCACGCCGACGATATTGTCACGATCGCCCTCATAGACGGGAAAGCGCGAATGGCCGGTGTCCGTGATGAACGGCATCAGTTCCGGCAGCGGCCGGGAGATGTCGAGCAGGTCCATGCGGGCGCGCAACACCATGATGTCGGTCACGGTCTTGTCCGCGACGGCCAGGGCGCCTGAAATCATGGCATACGACTCTCCGTCGAGGACGGAGTGATCATGAGCGGCTTCGAGGACGGCGCGGATATCGTCGCGGTCGGCGGGCGGCGCCGGGCGCAGCAAAGCCTTGACGCGGGAAAGGAGGGAGCGCGGGGGACGAGAAGGTCGAGGCTCCGAGTCGGAGGCGTGGGGGTCTGGCATTGTCCTGGGGACGAGTGACGGTTTCTGTAGCATAACCGATTCCGGACGGCCTGCAGATCGCGAGAGGCCTGCCGCCGCCGGGTGCGTTTGCAGTGGAATCGGCCGGGTCATGCGCTCCGGTAGGGATCGGCAATGCCCTGAGCCGCCAGAATGCGGGTTTCGAGCGCTTCCATGCGTTCGGCCTCGTCGGGTTCGGTGTGGTCGTACCCCAGGGCGTGCAGCACGCCGTGGGTGACCAGGTGGGCGGCATGGTGCAGCAGGGGCTTGCCTTGTTCGGCGGCCTCCCGCGTCAGAACCGGCAGACAGAGCACGATATCGCCCAGGATCAGACCGCTCGGATCCGCGCCGTATTCAAAAGTCAGCACATTGGTGGCGGCATCCCGTCCACGCCAGGCGGCGTTCAGGGCGCGGCCTTCTTCGGCATCGACGATGCGCAGGGTCAGGGCCACCGGACTGCCGGCGCGCGGGTCGGGGGGCGCCAGGGCGGCGGCGAGCGCGCGTGTGACCCAGCGCCGCAGGCGCCAGCGGGGCAGCGCTGGCGCCTCGGTCGCGTACTGGATCGCCAGGAAGAAATCAGGAGACATGGTCGCCGGCCCGTTCATACGCATCGACGATCCGGCCCACCAGCGGGTGGCGCACCACGTCCTGGCTGGTGAAACGGGTCTGGGCAATGCCCGGCACGCCATCGAGCACATCCAGGGCATGCAGCAGGCCGCTCCGGTGACCTTTGGGCAGGTCCACCTGGGAGGGGTCCCCGTTGATGACGGCCTTGCTGCCGAAACCGATGCGCGTCAGGAACATTTTCATCTGTTCCGGCGTGGTGTTCTGCGCCTCGTCGAGGATGATGAAGGCATGGTTCAGTGTGCGGCCGCGCATGTAGGCCAGCGGGGCGATCTCGATGGTCTGTTTCTCGAACAGGCGCTGGGTGCGCTCGAAGCCCAGCAGGTCGTACAGGGCGTCGTACAGCGGCCGCAGATAGGGATCGACTTTCTGGACCAGGTCGCCGGGCAGAAAGCCCAGGCGCTCACCGGCTTCCACGGCGGGACGCGTCAGCACCAGGCGGGACACGGATTCACGTTCCAGCGCGTCGATGGCGCAGGCCACCGCCAGCCACGTCTTGCCGGTCCCCGCAGGCCCCACGCCGAAAGTCACGTCGTGTTTCAGGATGGCATTCAGATAGTCGCGCTGGCGCGGAGTGCGCGGACGCAGATCGGTCTTGCGGGTGCGCAGGTTCAGGCTGGCGTCGTCCACCGGGGGCAGTTCGGGCAGCGCCGGGGTGCCGTCGGCGGCTGCGCCGGAGCGGGCCCCCAGCTCGACCAGCCCGAGTTGCAGCGCATCCAGGGACAGCGGGGCCTGGGCGGCGCGTTTGTGAAACCAGCGCAGCGCCCGGGCGGCCGAACGTGCCTGGGCGCCCCGCAGGGTGTAACGGTTGCCGCGTCGGCCGATCTCCACCCCGTAGGCCTGGGCGATCTGGCGCAGATTCTCGTCCAGCGGGCCGCACAGGTTGGCCAGGTGGATGTTGTCCGCCTCCAGCTGGAGCGTGAGCGGGCGGGCCTTTGTTGGGGTGTGCCCGGAGGGCGCCGATGTCGTGCCGGCGGCGTGGCGGGGAGCCATCATGCGCGCTCCCGCATCGTGTCCTGCATCAGGATCTCGCCGCGCAGGGTATTGGCCAGGGCGGCGGTGATGCGCACATCGACCATCTGGCCGATCAGCCGCGGCTGGCCGGCGAAGTTGACGATGCGGTTGTTTTCCGTCCGGCCTTTCATGTCGCTGGGATCCTTTTTCGAGGGGCCTTCGACCAGCAGACGCTGGGCGCCGCCGACCATCGACTGGCTGATGGCGGCGGCCTGGTCGTTGATCAGGGCCTGAAGGCGATACAGGCGGTCGAGTTTTTCGGCCTCGGGGGTGGTATCGGTCAGGTCGGCGGCCGGCGTGCCGGGGCGGCGCGAATAGACGAAAGAAAACGACTGATCGAAACCGACATGGCGCACCAGGTCCAGCGTTTTCTGGAAGTCGGCCTCAGTCTCGCCGGGAAAGCCGACGATGAAGTCCGAGGACAGTGTCATGTCGGGGCGCGCGGCGCGCAGACGGCGGATGATGGACTTGTATTCCAGCGCCGTGTAGCCGCGCTTCATCGCCGCCAGCACCCGGTCGCTGCCGGCCTGGACCGGCAGGTGCAGGAAGGGAACGAGCTTGGGCAGCCGGCCGTGAGCCTCGATCAGCCGCGCGGTCATTTCCTTGGGATGAGAGGTCGTGTAGCGGATCCGTTCGATGCCGGGGATCTCGTGCACATAGTCCAGCAGCATGGCGAAGTCGGCGATCTCGCCGTGGTCTCCGGCCGGTCCTCGGTAGGCATTGACGTTCTGGCCCAGCAGCGTGACTTCGTGCACGCCCTGGTCGGCCAGATCGGCGATTTCGACCAGCACATCGTCGAACGGCCGCGAGACCTCCGCGCCCCGGGTGTAGGGCACGACACAGAAGCTGCAGTATTTGCTGCAGCCTTCCATGATGGAGACGAAGGCCGAGGGCCCGTCGATGCGGGCGGGAGGCATGGCGTCGAACTTCTCGATCTCGGGAAAGGAAATGTCCACTTGCGACTGGCCGGTGGCGCGACGCCGGTCGATGAGCTCCGGCAGCCGGTGCAGGGTCTGGGGGCCAAAGACCACGTCCACATAGGGCGCGCGACGCACGATGGCCTCGCCTTCCTGGCTGGCCACGCAGCCGCCCACGCCGATCACCAGATCGGGATTGCTGCGTTTCAGGTGCTGCACCCGGCCGAGATCCGAAAAGACTTTTTCCTGGGCCTTCTCGCGCACCGAACAGGTGTTGAACAGGATGATGTCGGCATCCTCCGGCGTCTGCGTCAGTTCCACGCCCTTGGCCGCGTGCAGCACATCGGCCATTTTCTCGGAGTCGTATTCGTTCATCTGGCAGCCAAAGGTGCGGATGAACAGTTTTTTCGTGCGACCAGGTTCCACGGGCCGCAGCAGGGCGGCCAGGGTCTGGTCCGACAGGGGATTGGAGGCAGGGGCGGCTGCGGGGTCCGCAGGCGCGGCGCCGGGGCGGCGCAGGGTGGTTTCTTGCATGACGGGTGCCGTGACGGGTTTATATCCCGGGGGCGAAGTTCTGAAACCCCGCATTGTACTGCGGCCTGTCATGAACAGGACGCTGCCCCATGATGAATGCGCCCATGGATCATGGCTGATTCAATTCCATGATGGTTGTAGGGACAATAGAGCATGGGTTATAAAAAAATATCAGAAGCAACAAGAACAGAAGATTTGCGCCGGTGGCGATGCCTGCTCGTGCGGGATGGCTGGCCGGTCTAACCAGGGAGATCAGACATGACCAATCGATATCTCATCAATCCCGGGCGGCGGCGCGCCCTGACTGTCGGTGGCGGGCTGGCGGCGCTGGCAGGGTTGCCGGTGGTTGCGCTGGCTGACGGGGTTCGTCAGGACCCGCCCGCCAAGGCGGCCGGCGGCGGCAAGGCGCTGCCAGACTATGCGGCCTGGAAAGACGCGGACGCCATGATCGTGCATAGCGCCAATACCATCGAGTTGCGGCGCGATGCATTTGGCAACAGCACGATCACCCCCCGCGAGCGCCTGTACGTGCGCAACAATCTGACACCGCCATCGGCCGACATCGTGCGGGATCCGGATGTCTGGTCGCTGGAGGTTTCCGGAGTGGCCAAGCCTGGCAATCTGACTGTGGCGGAACTCAAGCGCCTGGGGCTGACGGCCGTCACCATGGTGCTGCAATGCTCGGGCAATGGCCGGGCCTGGTTTCCGCACAAGCCCAGCGGAACACAATGGACAGTCGGCGCGGCAGGCTGTGTCGTGTTTGCCGGCGTGCCGGTGAAGGATGTCGTGAAGGCCCTGGGGGGAGTGGCGGATGGCATGAAATACATGACCAGCACGGGCGGCGAGGTCCTCCCGGAAGGTCTGGACCCCAACACCGTGAAGGTGGAGCGTTCCGTGCCGCTCGAGGCGATGGAGGACGCGATCCTGGCCTGGGAATTGAATGGTGCGGCATTGCCGCTGGCGCATGGTGGGCCGTTGCGCATGATCATTCCCGGCTACATGGGGGTCAATCACGTCAAGTACATCCGGCACCTCGCTTTCACGGCGGGGCAGTCGCCCGCCAAGATTCAGCAGAGCAGTTATCGCTTCTATCCGGTGGGTGAAAAAGGTTCCGACAAATATCCTTCGATCTGGGAAATGCCGGTCAATTCCTGGATCACCTCGCCTTATCAACCGGGCAAGTCGCATCCAGCGGGTCGCGTGTTCCTGACGGGTGTTGCCCTGGGCGGATTCCATGCGCTCAAGGGGGTGGAAGTCTCGATCGACGGTGGCCAGACCTGGCGGGCGGCGGACTGGTTCGGACCGGACATGGGACGTTACGCCTGGCGCAATTTCGCGCTTTCGGTGGATCTGAAACCGGGCAAGTACATGATTGCCACGCGGGCGACCAATGACAAGGGCGATACCCAGCCCAAGGAACGGCGGGAAAACAACCGGGGCTACAACAACAATAGCTGGCTGGATCACAGCGTCGAACTGGAGGTGGTCTGAGTGCGCGGGTCGATGAGCTTGAAGGCCTGGCCGGGCCTCGCCGCGCTCTGCGGCGCGCTGGGTCTGGCGGCCTGCGGCGCTGCGTTCGCCGGCGCGCCCGATGTGGCGCGGCTGGAGGAGGGCCGCGCCCTGTTCCAGAAGAACGCGGTCCCCGCCTGCGCGGTCTGTCACACGCTGGAGGACGCGCAAGCCACGGGACCCATCGGGCCGAATCTGGATGAACTACAGCCCGACCGCGACCAGGTGCTGGCGGCGCTGCGGGACGGCGGCGGCGCCATGCCGTCCTTCGCTGAAACCCTGACCCGGGAACAGCGCGAGGCCGTGGCGGATTACGTGGTCTGGGCCACGCATCCGCGCTAGCCCCAATGCTGCCTAATTAAAAACAATTTGGACGTCAAAACGAGTATGTCGATTCAGCGGGGCGCCACGTATCCGCAGAGGAAAGTTCGACATCTTGCGCTTGACTCCCCTGGGATTGATCGCTGGCGCGCGAGTTCAGCCTTCTTGCTGCGCAGCGCCATCCCACCGGCCAACTGGGTCTTGATCTCACCGATGGCCACCTCAATGCGCCAGCGTCGGTGATACAACGCGGCCAGCTCGGCGGCGGGCGCCTGATCGGCTTCGAGCCAATTGGTCACAAGCCGATGGTGCTGACCACCGTCGCCGAGCCGGTACTCGATGACGCGCACGACAGTGCCCTCATTGCACCGCCTTGCCTTGGGCGATTCATACAGCTTGCTCAGATAGGAGCCATCGGCCAGCACCTCATGCACGGGCAGCACCTGGCTGTCGCGCGCTCGATGAACCTGTGAGCGGTACAGGGTCTCGAACACTTGCGCCCCTACGCGGGCGCGCGCCGTGGAGATCGCCCCCTTGGTGATCACCACATCGCGGATCTCCGCGCCATAGATGCGGCGCAATCCCTCAATCACGATATGCAGCACCTCCTCGTAGGCGGTTTGCCGGTATAGGCAAAGGCACATCACGTAGTACACCAGCATCTCATGAGGCAGGCCCCGTTGGCGCTGGCTGTGTCGGTCGTGTTCGCTCAACACCTCGCGCACCTTATCAAGCGGGCAGTCCAATGCCTCAGCCGCCTCGGCCCCTATGGCGATGAGGCTGATCATGTCCTGACGGAGCGCGCGGTGGCGGGTGGTTCTCCGACAACCGCGTGAGGCGCCGGCGGCTTCCGAAGGGAGGCCGAGGGAATTCGGCGGGTGTGTCTGAGCCGCGCAGCGGCGAGTTCGCCCGCCGCCCGGCCGGACGAGGAAGGGCCGGGCAGTCCGACCGCAGGGAGGACCGCCGAACAGGGCGGAGGGGAACCGCCCGTCGCCGCGTGCGGATCAAGAATCCAAAAAGACAGGGCCGACTGTCTGAAGACGCCGGCCCTGGAATCAGACGGAAAGGAAACGGATTTACCCGAGTTCCACTTCCGGCCCATCCTTCTTGACCTGCTTGACCAGGTCTTCGCGCTTGATGCCCATCCACATGGCCAAGGCGGCGGCCACGAACACCGACGAGTAGATCCCGAACCAGATCCCGATCGTCAGGGCCAGCGAGAAGTTATGCAGCGTCGGTCCGCCGAAGAAGAACATCGACAGTACCATCATCTGCGTCGAGGCGTGCGTGATCACGGTCCGGGAGATGTTCTGCGTGATCGATGCATTGATGATTTCCCGCACCGAGGCCTTGCGCTGCTTGCGGAAGTTCTCGCGGATCCGGTCCATCACCACCACCGACTCGTTGACCGAATAGCCCAGGACCGCCAGCACCCCGGCCAGCACCGACAGTGAGAATTCCCACTGGAAGAACGCGAAGAATCCCAGGATGATCACCACGTCGTGCAGGTTGGCCAGCGCGCATGAGGCGGCCAGTTTCCATTCGAAGCGGATGGCCAGGTACGCCATGATGCCCGCCACCACGAACAGCAGCGCCATCAGGCCGTTGTGCAGCAGCTCCTGGCCGACCTGCGGTCCCACGAATTCGACCCGGCGCAGTTCGACGCCCGCATTCTGTGCCTGCAGCGCCGACAGCACCGTGCGGCTCTGGGTCGCGGTGTCCTCGTCGGGACGCACCGGCAGGCGGATCATCACATCCTGCGAGGTGCCGAAGTTCTGCACCTGGAAGTCCGTATAGCCCAGCGCGTCGATGGCCGTGCGGATTTCACCCACGGGCGCGGACTGCTGGTAGTGGACCTCCATCACCGTGCCGCCGGTGAATTCGATCGACAGGTGAAAGCCCCGGGTGGCGATGAAGAAGACGGCGGCCAGAAAGGTCAGCAGGCTGATGATGTTCAGGATCAGCGCATGCCGCATGAACGGGATGGTGCGATGGATGCGGAAAAATTCCATGATGTGTCCTGGGGTGCGAAGTGGACGGTCTCGGCGTCGAGGTCCGTCAGTCCTGCTTGGGTTTCCAGATCTGGCCGATGGAGATCGACTTGAGTTTGCGCTTGCGGCCGTACCACAGGTTCGCCAGGGCGCGCACGCCGACCACCGATGAGAACATCGAGGTCAGGATGCCGATGCAATGCACCACCGCAAAGCCGCGCACCGGCCCGGAGCCGAAAGTCAGCAGGGCCAGGCCCACGATCAGGCTGGTCAGGTTGGAGTCGAAGATCGTTGCCCAGGCGCGGTCGAAACCGAGGTGGATGGCCTGTTGTGGCGGCAGTCCGGCGCGCAGTTCCTCCCGGATGCGCTCGTTGATCAGGACGTTGGCGTCGATGGCCATCCCCAGCGTCAGGGCAATGGCGGCGATACCGGGCAGCGTCAGCGTCGCCTGCAGCATCGACAGCACGGCCAGCAGCAGCAGCACGTTGAAGCTCAGGCCCAGGGTGGAGAACAGGCCGAACAGGTGGTAGTACAGGATGATGAAGATCGCGATGGCAGTAAAGCCGTACAGCGTCGAGTCGAAGCCCTGTTTGATGTTGGCGGCGCCCAGGCTGGGGCCGATGGTGCGTTCCTCGATGATGCGCATCGGCGCGGCGAGCGAGCCGGCGCGCAGCAGCAGCGCCACATCGGCGGCTTCCTGGGCGTTCATGCTGCCCGAGATCTGGACCTGGCCGCCGGGGATTTCGGTGCGGATCACCGGGGCGGTGACGACCTCGCCCTTGCCGTTCTCGAACAGCACGATGGCCATGCGCTTGCCGATGTTGTCCCGCGTCACGTCGCGGAAAATGCGCGCGCCCTTGGAGTCCAGCGTCAGGTTGACGGTGGGTTGCTGGGTTTGCTGGTCGCGGCCGGGCTGGGCGTCCTGCAGGTTTTCGCCCGTCAGGATCACCTGGCGGCGCAGCAACATGGGGCGGCCATCGCGATCGGTGTAGCGCACCAGACCGAAGGGCACGCGGCCCGAGGCCAGGGCGGCCGTGGCGGTGGGCGAATCGTCCACCATATGGATTTCCAGGGTGGCGGTGCGACCCAGGATGTCCTTGGCCTTGGCCACGTCCTGGACGCCGGGAAGCTGGACCACGATGCGGTCGCCGCCCTGCTGCTGGATCACGGGTTCGGCGACGCCGAGCTCGTTGATCCGGTTGTGCAGCGTCTGGATGTTCTGTTTCAGGGCGTTGTCCTGAACCTGGGTGACGGAGGCCGGGCTGAGCGTACCTTCGACGAGCCATTCATCGCCGGATTTGCCGGTCGTGAAGACCATCTCGGGCATCGTGCGGCGCAGCACATCGACGGCAGCATCACGATTTTCCTGGGAGGAGAAGGTCGCACGGATCGATTGCTGGTTGCGCTCGACGCCTCCGGCTTCGAGTTTGGCGTCGCGCAGGGTGGTGCGGGCCTCGCCGGCCATCGAGTCGTAGCGGCTGGTCAGGGCGCCCTGCATGTCCACCTGCAGCAGGAAGTGCACGCCGCCGCGCAGATCGAGGCCCAGATACATGGGATTGGCGCCCAGGGACGTCAGCCAGTTCGGCGAGGACGACATCAGATTCAGGGCGACCGTGTAGTCGGGATTCTGCGGGTCCGGGTTGAGGGCCTTTTCGAGCTGGTCCTTGGCCTTGAGTTGCGTGTCGGGGGAGTCGAAACGCAGCCGCACCGTGCCGACCGGACCGTTCATCTCGAAGGAACCGGCCGTGGGCTGCAGCCCGGCCTGGTTCAGAACCTGTTCGGCCCGGGTGAGGGTGTTCTGATCGATCTTGACGGCCGTCTTGGCCCCGGCGATCTGGACTGCCGGCGACTCACCGTAGAGGTTGGGCAGCGTGTAGAGCACGCCGATCAGGACGGCGGCCAGAACGATGAGGTATTTCCAGAGGGGGTAACGGTTCATGATCGATCAGGTAAGGCGGATCTTGAGAGACGAGGCGCCGCCGGTGCGGCGCCCGCCGGATGGATCAGAGCGACTTGATCGTGCCCTTGGGCAGCACGGTGGTCACGGCGCTGCGCTGCACGATCGTTTCCACAGCCTTGTCGCCCGACTGGGCGATCTCGATGGTCAGGTAGTTGTCGCTGACTTTGCTGATCTTGCCCAGCATCCCGCCCGACATGATGACCTCGTCGCCCTTGGCCAGGGCCTCGACCATTTTCTTGTGCTCTTTCTGACGCTTCATCTGCGGACGGATCATCAGGAAGTACAGGATGACGAACATCAGGATGATGGGCAGCATGCTCATCAGCGCGTTCGGTTCGCCAGCGGCTTGGGCTGGAATCAGGGTCAGGGTGTCGACAAGGGACATGAAGGCTCCTGCTGGGTCGGTAAAAAAGGACGGGCACGGGCCGGACGGGATGTGGCTCGTGCGTGAAATTAACTTTTGATTGTAGCGGGATATCCGTTTGGCCGCGTTTCCCTCTTTATTCGATGCCGCGCGCCCGATCCCGGGCGAATGCCTCGCGCCAGGACTCGAAGCGGTTCTGTTCGATGGCCGCGCGCATGTCTTCCATCAGATGCAGGTAGAAATGCAGGTTGTGCAGGGTGTTGAGGCGGGCGCCCGAGATTTCGCCGGCGCGCTGCAGGTGGTGCAGGTAGGCGCGTGAAAAATGCCGGCAGGTGTGGCAGCCGCATGTCGGGTCCAGCGGCCGGGTATCGTCGCGGTAGCAGGCATTGCGGATCTTCAGGTCGCCGTAGCGCGTGAACAGCCAGCCGTTGCGCGCGTTGCGGGTGGGCATGACGCAGTCGAACATGTCCACCCCCCGGCTCACGCCCTCGACCAGATCCTCGGGCGTGCCCACGCCCATCAGGTAGCGTGGCGCGTTGGCTGGCATGCGCGGGGCGACGTGGGTCAGCACGCGCATCATGTCTTTCTTGGGCTCGCCGACCGACAGGCCGCCGATGGCGTAGCCCTCGAAACCGATCTGCGTCAGCCCGTTCAGGGATTCATCGCGCAGATCTTCGTACATGCCGCCCTGGATGATGCCGAACAGGGCGTTGGGGTTGCCCACCTCCAGAAAGGCCTGACGCGAGCGGCGCGCCCAGCGCAGCGACATGCGCATCGAGGTGGCGGCCTCCTCGTGGGTGGCGGGGCGGTCGTCGATGCGGTAAGGGGTGCACTCATCCAGCACCATGGCGATGTCGGAGTTCAGGCTGCGCTGAATGCGCATGGACTCCTCGGGTGTCAGGAACAGCCTCGATCCGTCGATGGGCGATGCGAAACGCACGCCTTCCTCCGTGATCTTGCGCATGCCGTCCAGGCTGAAGACCTGGAACCCCCCCGAATCGGTCAGAATCGGACGGTTCCATTGCATGAATCCATGCAGGCCGCCATGGCGGTCCAGAATGTCGGTGCCGGGGCGCAGCCACAAATGGAAAGTATTGCCCAGCACGATCTGGGCGCCGGCGTCGTCCAGTTCGTGCGGCAGCATGGCCTTGACGCTGCCATAGGTGCCCACGGGCATGAAGATCGGTGTCTGGACGATGCCGTGGTTCAGCGTCAGTCGGCCGCGCCGGGCGGCGCCATCGGTATGCAGCAGTTCGAATTGGAGTCCGGTCATGGTGTCGGGGTCCGGGGCGAGACGGTGGGGGCGAGGTTCCGGGCGGCCTCGATGAACATGGCATCGCCGTAACTGAAGAATCGGTAGCGGGATTGCACGGCGTGGGCATAGGCGCGGCGGATCGGGTCCATGCCCGCCAGGGCGGAGACCAGCATCAGCAGCGTCGATTGCGGCAGATGGAAATTGGTGATCAGGGCATCGACATTCGAGAATCGATAGCCGGGTGTGATGAACAGCCGGGTGTCGCCCTCGCAGGTCTGCTGGCCGTCGCCGTCATGGGCCGCGGCTTCGAGCGAGCGCACACTGGTGGTGCCCACGGCGATCACGCGGCCGCCCCGGGCGCGGGCTTCGCGGATCTTGCGCAGCGTCTCGGCCGGCACGACGTACCGCTCGGCATGCATGACGTGTTCACTGATGCGCGCCACGCGCACCGGCTGAAAGGTGCCTGCCCCGACATGCAGGGTGACGAAGGCCCGCTCCACGCCCTGGGCCGCCAGCCGGTCGAGCATGGTCTGGTCGAAATGCAGACCGGCGGTCGGCGCGGCGACGGCGCCCGGTTTGTCGGCGTAGATGGTCTGGTAGCGGGCCTCGTCCTCTGCGTCGGCGCCGTGCGTGATATAGGGGGGCAGGGGGACGCTGCCGTGGCGTTCCAGCAAGGTCAGCACGGAGGTCGGAAAGGCCAGCTCGAACAGCGCATCCTGTCGCCCCAGGACTTCGACCTCGAAAGCGCCGTCGACCAGCGTCAGCCGCGTGCCGGGGCGGGGCGATTTGCTGGCCCTGATGTGTGCCAGGGCGCGGTGGGGCTCAGTGATCCGCTCGACCAGGACTTCGACCTGGCCGCCGCTGTCCTTGCGGCCATGCAGCCGGGCCTTGATGACGCGGGTATCGTTGAAGACCAGCAGGTCGCCGGCCCGCAGCAGGCCGGGCAGGTCGATGAACTGCCGGTCGTGCAGGCTGCTGCCGCTGTCCAGGTGCAGCAGCCGGCTGGCATCGCGCCGTTCGGCGGGGTGCTGGGCGATCAGTTCAGGGGGCAGGTCGTAGTCGAACTGGGAAATATCGAGAGAATCAGTCACGGGGAGCCGGCCGCCTGCGAAGGCGCGCCGGGAAGGCAAGGATCAGGAAAGAAAGCGGGGTATTTTAGTCTGTTGGACCGTATCGCCGTCAGCCGCCGTCTTTGGCGTCCGCCGCCGCCCGCCATGGACACTTTGGATTATGCTGGTGTTTTTGTCAGGTGATGGCATGCGACCGACGGGACGGATTGGGCGGAGTGCGTGGCAACTGCGGTGGAAGCAG
Organism: Castellaniella sp.; assembly: GCF_047971665.1. Classification (GTDB taxonomy): domain Bacteria; phylum Pseudomonadota; class Gammaproteobacteria; order Burkholderiales; family Burkholderiaceae_B; genus Castellaniella. The sequence goes on from NZ_JBKEAA010000027.1 coordinate 100,917, forward strand.
CGCCTGGGCGCTGGCCTGGCCGCGTGCCTGCTCGTCGGCGTGTCGCCGGGGCTCGGCGCGCAGGCCCTGCCGCCCGAGTTGCAGCAGGCCTGGAAGGACACAAAACTGCCGTCGTCGGCGCTTTCGCTGGAAATCCGCGAGGCCGGCGGCCCGGTCATCGCCCGGGTTCAGGCCGACGAGCCGCGCAATCCCGCCTCGGTGATGAAGACCGTGACGACCTGGAGCGCGCTGTCGGCGCTGGGACCGGAATATGTCTGGCGCACCCGCTTTCTGTCCGACCCGGGCGCCCGGGTCGATGGGCAGGGCTCATTGCAGGGGCCGCTCTATGTCCAGGCGGCCGGAGACCCCTGGTTCCGCCAGGAGGACCTCTGGAACATGTTGCGCGAACTGCGCCTGCGTGGGGTGAAGAACCTGTCCGAGGTCGTCGTGGATCGCAGCCGTTTCGGCAACGTGGCCATCGACCCAGGGGATTTTGACGACGCTCCCGACCGTCCCTATAACGCCAGTCCGGACGCGATGATGGTGGGGTTTGGCGCGACCCGGGTGGTGTTCATGCCCGACGCCAGGGCGCAGCAGTGGATTCCCCTGCTCGACCCGCCGACCCGCAACGTGCGCGTCGAAGGCCGGATCGACTGGCTGGACGGCATCTGCAAGGGCTCGCCCTCCGTGTCGGCCCAGGTGCAGTCCGAGGGCGGCCAGTCCGTCATCCGGGTTTCGGGCAAGGCCGTGGGCGGATGCGGCGAATTCAGCGTGTACCGTCTGGCAGGCGGCCAGGGCGACCATTTCGAGGCCCTGTTCCGGCTGTTCTGGCGTGAGCTGGGCGGGACGTTGTCGCGCGGTATCCGCAGTGGCCGCGCGCCCTCGCGCGGCGAGCCACTGGTCTGGCACGATTCGCCGCCGTTGGCCGATGTGATCCGTCAGATCAACAAGTACAGCAACAACGTCATGGCGCGCATGACCCTGTTGACGCTGGGCGCCGAAATCAATGGCCCGGGCGCCACGCCGGAGGGCGGCGGCCGGGCCGTCAGGCAGCTATTGAACGACCAGGGCGTGGACACGGCGGGCTGGACGCTGGACAACGGCTCGGGGCTGTCGCGACAGGGCCGGATCACGGCGCGGGGTCTGGCGCAGATGCTCGATGTGGCCTGGCGTTCGCCGTTGATGCCGGAATTCGTCTCTTCGCTGGCGATCTCCGGGGTGGACGGGACCGTCCGTCGCCGTCTGCGGTCCGAGGAGACTCGCGGCCAGGCGCACCTGAAGACCGGGACCTTGCGGGATTCCCGCGCCCTGGCCGGGTACGTGCGCGGCGTCAGTGGCAAGCGCTACATCCTGGTCAGTCTGGTCAATGATCCGAACGCGACCGCCGTGCGTCGGTTCGACGATGCCGTCGTCGAATGGCTTGCCGCGCGTTGAGCGGAGTTTTCGCCGCCGGATTTCCGCGCGGGGCCGGTGCGCCCTTGTGATTGACAGCTGCTTAGTTTATTTCTAAATTAATCGCAACTAAAGGAAAGGAGGCTGGCATGTATACCGCGCACCTGGATACCTTCGCCCGTGACAATCTGCCACCGCCCGAGCAACAGCCCGAATTTCTGTTTGACTTGCCCGAGCTCCGGTTTCCGGAGCGCCTGAACTGCGCCACCGAACTGCTCGACCGCCATGTCGCGGAGGGGCGCGGCGGGCGACCCTGCCTCCTCGCGCCCGGCATTGCCTGGACCTATGCCGATCTGCAGGCGCGGGCCAATCGCATCGCTCATGTCCTGGTGCAGGATATGGGGCTGGTGCCGGGCAATCGGGTGCTGCTGCGCGCGCCCAACAACCCCATGCTGGCGGCCTGCTGGTTTGCGGTCATCAAGGCCGGGGGAATTGCCGTGGTGACGATGCCGCTGTTGCGGGCCAAGGAGCTGAAGGCCGTGCTGGAAATCGGCCAGGTCACGCATGCCCTGTGCGATGCCTCGCTGGTCGAGGAAATGGAGCTGGCCAGGCAGGTGTCTCCCGGATTGCGGCAACTGCGGTATTTCAAGCAGGACGGCCCGGACGGGCTGGAAGCCGCCATGGCGCGGATGCCGGCTGAATTCGAGAACGTCGAGACCGCCGCCGACGACACCTGCATCCTGGGCTTTACGTCCGGGACGACGGGCGTGCCCAAGGCCACTATGCATTTTCATCGTGATGTGATGGCGGTCTGCGACTGCTGGCCCAGGCACATCTTGCGGCCCACGGCCGACGATGTGTTCATTGGCAGCCCGCCGCTGGCCTTTACCTTTGGTCTGGGGGGATTGCTGCTGTTCCCCTTGCGCGCGGGCGCGTCTGTGGCGCTGCTGGAAAAGGCCAGCCCGCCGCAACTGCTCGAGGGCATTCGCGAGTTCGGCGCCACGGTGGTGTTTACCGCGCCGACCTCGTACCGGGCGCTGGCGGCGCACGATGCCGAGCTGCGCCGGACCGCGTTGCGCAAGTGCGTGTCGGCCGGGGAGGCGTTGCCGGCGGCCACGCGGGCCTTGTGGAAAGCGGCCACGGGCATCGAGATCATCGATGGCATCGGCGCGACCGAAATGCTGCACATCTTCATTTCGCATGATGAAGCCAGCGCCCGTCCCGGCGCTACGGGCAGGCCGGTGCCCGGCTACCGCGCCAAGGTGGTGGATGACGCGGGCCGCGAGGTGCCTCCCGGCACGATCGGAAAACTGGCCGTGCAGGGGCCCACGGGTTGCCGCTATCTGGCCGATTCGCGCCAGAAGGACTATGTGCGGGATGGCTGGAACCTGACCGGGGACGCCTACCTGATGGATGCCGATGGCTACTTTTTCTATCAGGCGCGCACGGATGACATGATCATCTCTTCGGGCTACAACATTGCCGCGCCCGAGGTCGAGGAGGCCCTGATGCAGCATCCCGCCGTGGCGGAATGCGCCGTGATCGGCGTGGCCGACGAGGGCCGGGGACAGATCGTCAAGGCCTTTGTCGTCCTGCGTTCCGGCCATGCCCGGGATGCGGCGATGATCAAGACGCTGCAGGACTTCGTGAAAGCGACGGTCGCCCCCTACAAGTATCCGCGCGCGGTGCAGTTCGTGGATGTGCTGCCTCGCACCCAGACCGGCAAGCTGCAGCGTTTCAGGCTGCATGAACCGGATTGAGCTCATGGCAGACAGCGACCCGCAACGCTTCATCCCCGAAGGCAGGAACTTTCATTACGATGAATTCCCGTTCTATTGGCTGGTTCGTCTTCACGCGATCTACACGCTCGAGCTCGAGCGGGTGCTCAAGCGCCTGAAAACCGGCATTCCCCAGCGGCGCGTCCTGATCGTCCTGCGCCAGCACGGTATCGTCAGCGTTTCAGTGCTGGCGATGCATGTGGTCATCAAGCCCTCGACGCTGTCGCGCATCCTGCAACGGATGCGCGAGGCCGGGCTGATCGAGATGCGCACGAACGAGGAGGACGCGCGCGTGACGGATGTCCTGATCACGCCCGCGGGCGAAGAACTGGCCGCCCGGATCGAGGATGCCACCCACAAGATTTTCGTGCGCGGCTACCAGGGCCTGGACCCGGACGAGCTGGATCGTCTGATGAAGATGCTCAAGCGCATGTTCACGAACCTATCCGATCACTGAGTCGGGCAGGTCGTGTTCCTTGTCCACAACCTCGGCCCTGTCCGGCAGGGTCGAATGCAGTTCGATGATCTGGCGCAGCGTCTTTTTCAATTCCTCGGCCCGGGCAAGTCCGAAGGGCGCCAGAACGCGGTTTTCGTGTTCGCGCGCCAGTTCGATCAGGTGTTCGATCGTCCGCGCCCCCTGGGGCGTGATGCGCACCAGCGTGATACGCCGGTCGCTCGGGTGGGGCAGCCGCTGGATCTGACCCTTGGATTCCATCCGATCCAGGAGCCGGGTGACCGTGGGCTGCTTGATGACGGTGATCTGGGCCAGATCGCCGATGCTGATGAGACTGTCATTGGCCAGGGAGGCCATCACGCGCCATTCGGACACCGAAAAGCCGTGTTCACGGACGACCTTGTGGAACTCTCCCGAGATGAGCTGGCTCGACAGCGCCAGCAGGGCGGGCAGGTAACTGTCGACGAAGCGGGGGACGGCAGGTAAGCTGGGTTCCGTGGTGTGTGGCATTGGATTCCTATCATCGAAGACGGCCTCAATTCTATGCCTTCCCGTGGCGGGTTTGCCATGGTCTTAGGGTAAATCATGATAATGGATAAGTTTATTTATAAACTATAATTCCCCCGAGAGCCGCCCCTGGAGAGGGCCAATCCATGATTCTGGAGCGAGACAATGGCTGAGCGTTCATTTGTCGCCGAAGTCAAGAAGCTGAGATTGTCGGCAGGAGAAGTCTTTCGAGGCGAGGGGATTCTCGCCATCACCAAGGCGCTTCTGGAATCCGGCGTCGCCTACGTGGCGGGCTACCAGGGCTCGCCCATTTCGCATCTGATGGACGTGCTCGCGGATGCGCAGGATATCCTGGCCGAATACGGCGTTCGTTTCGAGAACAGCGCCAGCGAGGCGACGGCCGCCGCGACACTGTCGGCTTCGGTGAATTACCCCTTGCGCGGTGCAGTGACATTCAAGGCCACGGTCGGCACCAACGTCGCGTCTGACGCGCTGGCGAACCTGTCCTCAGGCGGTGTGACGGGCGGCGCGCTCGTGATCGTGGGCGAAGACTACGGCGAGGGCTCTTCGATCATGCAGGAACGCAGTCATGCGTTCGCCATGAAATCCCAGATCTGGCTGCTGGACCCGCGGCCGAACCTGCCCTGCATGGTGCAGGCGGTCAAGGATGGTTTCGATCTGTCGGAGGCCAGTCACACGCCCGTGATGCTGCAAGTGCGTATCCGCTCCTGCCATCTGCACGGTCAGTTCATCGCGTCCGACAATCGCGCCCCGGCGTTTTCCGTGCGTGATGCGCTGGAAAACCCCGTGCGCGATGTCAACCGGATCGTGCTGCCTCCGGCCAGCTTCCTTCATGAAAAGGAAAAGATCGAAGATCGTTGGCCCGCGGCCGTGCGTTTCATTCAAGAGCACCAGCTCAATGAATTTTTCTCTGAAAAGGCGGCCGATGTGGGTATCGCTCTGCAAGGCGGACTCTACAACACCGTGATCCGGGCGCTGCAGCGGCTGGGACTGGCCGATGTGCATGGCGAATCAAAGATTCCGCTGTATGTGATGAACGTGGCCTATCCCCTGGTGGATGAGGAATTCGAACGTTTCAGTCAGGACAAGAAGGCGCTGCTGGTGGTCGAAGAAGGCCAGCCGAATTTCATCGAGCAGAATGTCGCCTCGATCGTGCTCCAGCGGCGCCTGGATATTCAATTGCATGGCAAGGACGTGCTGCCGGTGGCGGGCGAGTACACGACCGCCGCCGTGCATGCCGGGATTGGCGCCTTTCTGGCGCAGTACGGATGGGATGTGCCGGGAGCCGCCGCCGAGGTTCAGCCGCTCCAGATGGCGGCGGCCATCGGAGCGGAGACGGAAGTTGCGGCGCAAGCGGCTGTTGCAACAGAGACGGCCGTTGCGACAGAGATGGCCGCCGTGGCAGAGACGGCGGCTGCGACGGAGATGGCCGCCGTGGCGTCAGCGGCCGGCGAGCGCGAGGAGGACGTCCTGCCGCCCTTGAGCGAGACCGTCTATCCGCGGCCGCCCGGGTTGTGCACGGGATGCCCCGAGCGGCCTATTTTTTCCGCCATCCGGCTGGTCGAACGCGAACTGGGATCCCACCATATCAGCGCCGACATCGGCTGCCAGCTCTTTTCCATCCTGCCGCCCTTTGGCCTGGGCAATACCACCATGGGCTATGGCCTGGGCAGCGCGAGCGCCTCGGCCCTGAATGTGGCGACCGGCAGCGCGCCCGCCAATCGACGCGCCATTGCCATCATGGGCGATGGCGGATTCTGGCATAACGGTCTGACCAGCGGCGTGGCCAACTCGGTGTTCAATCAGAGCGACAACCTGACCATCATCGTGGACAACAACTACACCGCGGCCACCGGCGGTCAGGACCTGCTCTCCACGCACAATACCGTCAATCCCAGCCGCAGCACGGGTCACGAGATCGAAGAGGCGGTGCGCGGGGTGGGGGTGAAATGGGTGCGCACCATCCGGCGCACGTACGACACCAAGGCCATGACGGCCGCTTTGCGCGAAGCGCTCACCACGGTGTCGAAAGGCCCCAAGGTCCTGATCGCCCAGAGCGAATGCATGCTCAACCGCCAGCGGCGCGAGAAACCGCAGCGGCGCAAGGCTATCGCCGAGGGCCAGCGTGTCGTGCGTGAGCGCTTCGGCGTCGATCCCGATACGTGCACGGGCGATCATTCCTGTATCCGTCTGTCGGGCTGCCCGTCGCTGACCATCAAGGACAATCCCGATCCGTTGCGCCAGGAACCCATCACGGCGGTGGAAGACTCCTGTGTGGGCTGCGGCCATTGCGGCGAGGTCGCGCATGCCGCGGTCTTGTGCCCGTCTTTCTACAAGGCCAGCATCATCAACAACCCGACCGGGTGGGACAAATGGAAGTCCCGCATGCGGGGGGCAATCATTGCCTGGTTGCAGCGCGGCCTGGCCCGCCGCCGCGATCGGCATGCCTTCTAGGGCTTTGTTGGGGTGATCCATCATGTATGCTGAACCGATCAAGATTGCGATTCTGGCCATGGGCGGCGAGGGCGGTGGTGTGCTGGCCGACTGGATCGTCGACATGGGCGAGGAAAACGGCTGGTTCGCCCAGACCACGTCCGTGCCCGGCGTGGCGCAGCGTACCGGCGCCACCATCTATTACGTCGAGCTGTTTCCAGGGGCGGATCAGCCAGATGCCCGTCTGCCGGTGCTGGCGCAGTCGCCCATGCCGGGGGATGTGGACATCATCCTGGCCTCCGAGCTCATGGAAGCCGGGCGGGCCGTCCAGCGCGGGCTGGTCACGCAAGACCGCACCACCCTGATCGGATCCACCCACCGGGTCTATGCGATTGCCGAAAAGTCCCATGCGGGCGACGGCCGGGTCGACAGCGAGACGCTCTATCGGCAGATTCGCCGGGCCGCCCGGCGGCTGGTGATGTTCGATATGGCCGCGACCGCCGAGCGCAACGGCAGCGTGGTCAGCGCCGTGCTGTTCGGCGCGCTCAGCGGCGCGGGGGTCCTGCCTTTCAACCGGTCGCAGTTCGAGGCCACCATCGAGCGGGGCGGCGTGGGCGTCAAGTCCAGCCTGGCGGCCTTTGCCGATGCGTTTGATCAGGCGCGGCTCACGCAGAGCGAAGTCTCGCGCCCGACGGTGCGCGCCCGGGAGGGCGGGCAGCAGGATGGCGGCGATGCAAAATCCGCGCTGCCGGATCCGGCCTCGGTGGCCCCGCGTCATCCCAAGGTGGCCCGGCTGGTCGAACATGCCCGTGGCTATCCCGCGGACATCCAGCCCATCGTGATCGAGGGGATCCGCCGCTGTGTGGATTACCAGGACCCGGCCTACGGTCGCCTGTACCTCGACCGGCTGGATGCCCAGCGGGCGGCGCCCGGCGGCGACGATATCGAGATGATGCGCGAAGTGGCGCGCCATCTCGCGCTGTGGATGACCTACGAGGACACCATCCGGGTGGCGGACCTCAAGATTCGCGGAACCCGCTTTCAGCGGGTTCGCGATGAGGTGCATTCCACCGAAGAGCAGGTGCTGTCGATCTCCGAATACATGCATCCGCGGATCGAGGAAATCTGCGAAACGCTGCCTGCGGGCCTGGGGCGCTGGCTGTCCAGGCCGCATGCCGTGCATCGGCTCGTGGCCCGATTCACGCGCGAGGGCCGGGTGGTCACCACCAGCTCGCTCAGCGGGTTTCTCCTGCTGTATGGGCTGGCGCAATGGGGCCGCTGGCGACGCGTGACCTTGCGCTACGCCATCGAGACGACGCGTATCGAGGCCTGGTTGCAGCGCCTGCGCACAGCGGCGGCCATCGATCCGCGCCTGGCGCTGGAGGCGGCCAAGTGCCAGACGCTGGTGCGAGGCTACAGCGACACGCACGAGCGGGGGCTGCGCAATTTCGAGGTCATCATGACGGTGCTCGACCAGCATGCCAAGGCGCTGGCGCCCGCCATCCTGCGTGAGATCCGCAATGCGGCCCTGGCCGATGAGCATGGCCGTTTTCTGCGTGACACGCTGGTGCGGCGGGGATTCCCGGTCGACGGGCTGTTCACCTGATTCTCAAGCAATTGTGCATGGCTAGGAGGAATTCCTGATGGCACGCCTGGGGTATGACGACGTTGCTGTGGCTGTGCCGGTCACCGTGCCCTATCAGCGCTTTTCGAACGAAGGCGCGCACTGGTTCATCGGCCAGGCCGTGCTCGGGCTGGTGACGCGAAGCGGTGTGGACAAGGATCAGATCGATGGGCTGTGCCTGTCGAGCTTTTCGCTGGCCCCCGATACGGCCGTGGGCGTCACCCAGCACCTGGGCCTGTCGCCGCGCTGGCTCGATCATATTCCCACCGGCGGCGCGTCCGGCGTCATGTGCCTGCGGCGGGCGGCCCGGGCGGTTCAGGTGGGCGATGCCGATATCGTGGCCTGCGTGGCGGCCGATACCAACCATGTGGATTCATTCCGCCAGACGCTCGGGGCGTTCAGTGATTTCGCCCGGGATGCGACCTATCCGTATGGATCGGGCGGACCAAATTCCGTTTTCGCCATGATCACGGCGCACTATATGCGCAAGTTCGGCGCCCGGCGCGAGGATTTCGGGCGCATCGCCGTGGCCCAGCGCGAGAACGCGCTGCGCAACCCCAATGCCCTGTTCAAAAAGCCGTTGACGCTGGATCAGTACATGGCGGCGCGCCCGATCGCCGATCCGCTGCACCTGTTCGATTGCGTCATGCCTTGCGCCGGCGCCGAGGCCTTTCTGGTGATGAAGCAGCAGCGCGCGCGCGACCTGGGGCTCGATCACGTGCTGGTGCGGGGCGCCATCGAGCGCCACAACGCGTTTTCCGATGATCCGGTCATGGTGTGTGGCGGCTGGCGCAGGGACCGGGATGATCTTTACGCGCAGGCCGGCGTGCGGCCAGACGATATCGATCTGCTGCAATCCTACGATGACTATCCCGTCATCGTGATGATGCAGTTCGAGGATCTGGGATTCTGCGAAAAAGGCGAAGGGCCGGCGTTCGTGCGTTCCCACACCCTGACGGTGGAGGGCAGTTTCCCCAACAATACCAGTGGCGGCCAACTGTCGGCCGGCCAGCCGGGCGCGGCAGGAGGATTCATGGGGCTTACGGAAACGATCCGTCAGCTGACGGGCCAGGCCGGCGATCGCGCCGTCGCGCAGGCGCAGCTGGGGCTGGTGGCGGGCTTCGGCATGGTGACCTATGACCGGTGCCTATGCACGGGCGCGGTGATTCTGGGGAGCAGCCGATGACCATGCCTTTGATGCGGCCCCCACGCAAGAATCCGGTGTTCCGGACCCGGCAGATGAATCTGCCCCCCTGGGCGCGAGGCCGGGTGGCCTTGGGCATGACGGCGGCGGCGGCCGAAGGCCGCTTCGAGCTGCAGGTCTGCGAGGCCTGCGGCACCTTGCAGTATCCCCCCCGCGCCGCTTGCCACAAATGCCTGTCCGGCAGGCTGACCTGGCGCGAACAAAGCGGCGGGGGCGAGTTGCTCACGGAGACGACGTTGCATCACAGCAATGATCTGTTCTTCCGTGAACGCCTGCCCTGGCGGCTGGGCTTTGTGCGCCTGGATGCCGGGCCGACCCTCATGGTGCATGTGCACGGCGATGTCGGGCCTGCGCCGCAGCGGGTGCGCGTCGGGGCGCGGCTCGATCGCGCCGGGCAGGCCGTCTTGATTGGATTCCCGATGGAAGGAAGTGCGAACATGGCAGATGATCCGATGCTGCGTGAGATGGGGTGCGACCCCAAGTTCCGCAAGGTGCTGGTGACCGATGGCAAATCCCTCGTGGGCCAGGCCATCGTGCGGGCCATGGTGGCGGCCGGCGCCGATCTGGTCTGGGTGGGGCATGCCGAGCCCTGGAAACAGTTCGGCGGTCTGGAGGATATCGCCGCCTTGCCGCAGGTGTCGCTGGTGCCCCTCGATCTGAGCGACAGCCGCAGTATTTTCGAGCAGGCCGGTTCCATCGGCGGCAAGGTGGATATCGTCATCAACAATGCCGAGGTGCACCGGACGCATGGCATCGCCTCGCGGCGCGGCACCGATGTTGCGCGGGCCGAGATGGATATCAATTATCTGGGTCTGCTGCGGCTTGCCCAGGGGTTCGGTCCTGCGCTGAAGGGGCGCTCGGCCGATGGCACGGCCAGCGCCATCGCCTGGGTCAATCTCCTGTCGATCTATGCCCTGTCGAATTTTCCCGCCCAGGGCACCTACAGCGCCAGCAAGGCGGCGGCGCATTCCCTGGCGCAATGTCTGCGGGCGGAAATGACGCCGGCGGGCATCCGTGTCATCAATGTCTACCCGGGACCGGTCGATGATGAATGGAACCAGAACATGCCGCCGCCCAAACTGAGTCCGGAGTCCCTGGCCAGCGCCATCGTCAAGGCCCTGAAGGAGGGGATCGAGGACGTCTATCCCGGCGAAGTGGCGCAGGAGTGGTTGCAGCGCTGGCGCGACAACCCCAAGGTCCTGGAACGTGAACTCTCGATGAATCGTGGCGCCTGAAGGCCCGGAGACGCAAGACATGACATCATCCCACACTGATCCGACGACGGGCGCCCAGACCCTGATGGGGCTCGCCCAGGCCCTGCTGGGGGGCGGCATCCGCGTCGTCGATCTCACCCAGACGCTGACGCCCGAGTTTCCGCAGATCGCTCTGCCGCCGGAATTCGGCCAGTGCTGGCCTTTTCGTATCGAGGAGGTCTCGAAATACGATGAGCGCGGGCCTGGCTGGTACTGGAACAATTTTTCCTGCGGGGAGCATACCGGGACGCACTTCGATGCGCCCATTCATTGGATCTCGGGACGCGACCTGCCCAACAACTCGGTCGATACCATCCCGGTGCGGCATTTCATCGCGCCGGCCTGCGTGCTCGATTGCTCGCCGCAGGTCAAGGATGATCCCGATTATCTGTTGACCCTTCAGGACATCGAAACGTGGGAGTCCGCGCACGGCCGCATCCCGGCGGGCTCGTGGGTATTGATGCGGACCGACTGGTCCAAGCGGACCGATCCCGCCCAATACCAGAATTATGACGAAACCGGCCAGCATACGCCCGGGCCCAGCGCCGAGGCTGTGCGCTTTCTGATCGAGCAGCGCGATGTGCTGGGATTCGGTTCCGAGGCGATCGGCACCGATGCCGGGCAAGGCTACCATCTGCGCCCGCCTTATCCCTGTCACTACCTGATGCACGGGGCGGGGCGTTATGGCTTGCAGTGCCTGTGCAATCTGGATCTGCTGCCGCCGGTTGGCGCTGTGCTGATCTGCCCGCCGCTGAAAATCGAAAAAGGCAGTGGCAGCCCTCTGCGGGTGCTGGCACTGGTCGCGGACGCCTGAAGCAGGCGCCTCCGCCGGATGTCCGGTACCCCATGCTTATGATTCATAAGTAAATTTTATATGGATCAAAATTATGGTCCTTTTTGGAGGAGTCCGTGATGAAGTCTTTTCGCTCTCTACGCGGCCTGGCCGCTACCGTTTCGGTCACCGCGCTGATGGCCGCCATGCCATCGGCGCAGGCAGCCGATTACAAGGTCGGATTCATCACCTCGCTGGTGGGTCCGGTTTCCTCGCTGGGCATTCCCTACGAAAAGGGCATCAAGGCAGCGCAGACCTACCAGTCCGAGATCAACGGCAGGAAGGTCGAGCTCATTCAGCTCGATGACGCCTCGGACCCCAGCACGGCGGCGCGCAACGCCCGCAAGCTGATCGAGGAGGACAAGGTCGATGTCATCATCGGCACGGCCGGCTCGCCCGGCGCGCTGGCGATCGCCGCAGTGGCCCGGGAGTCCAAGACCCCGTTGATCTCGATTGCGCATGCCGCCCTGACGGGACCTGAAGCCGAGTGGGTCGTGACGGTCCCCCAGCCCGCCGGTCTGATGATCAGCGCCGTGGTCGATCACATGAAGAAATCCGGCGTCAAGACGCTGGGCTACATCGGTTTCTCGGACGCCTGGGGCGATCAGGTCTATGAGGCGCTGGAGAAGACGACGCCTGCGGCGGGCATCAAGGTCATGACCAATGAACGCTATGCGCGCAGCGACACTTCCGTGGCGGGCCAGGTGCTGAAGATCGTCGCCAAGCGTCCCGATGCAGTGATCACCGGCAATTCGGGCACGCCGGGCGCGCTGCCGTACCTGGCGCTGGCCGATCGCGGCTACAAGGGCAAGCTCTACGGCACTCACGCCCTGATCAATCCGGCCTTCATCAATGTGGCGCGCAGTTCCGTCGAGGGCTTGCTGGCGCCGACCGGGCCTGTCATCGTGGCCGAGCAGTTGCCTGAGAGCAATCCGATCCGCAAGGTGGCGATGGCCTACCGGGATGCCTACCAGAAGGCCAATGGCGAACCGGCGGCGGATGCCTTTTCCGCCTATTCCTTCGATGCCTGGCTGATCTTCCTGGATGCGGCCAGGCGCGCCTCTGCCAAGGCCGAGCCGGGCACACCCGAGTTCCGCCTGGCGTTGCGCGATGCGATCAACAGCACGAAGGAGCTGGTGGGCACGCATGCGGTCTACAACTTCAAGCCCGACACGACCTACGGCACGGACGAGCGTTCCCGCGTGGTGGTCCAGCTCGTGAAAGGACAGTGGAAGCTGGTTCCCTGAGTCATGATTCCGCCACCGGCGCCAGCCGGTGGCGGTCTGCGGCCGGCACTTGGAGAGACGTATGGCCTTGTTTCAGGAAATATTTGCGGCATCACGCGCATGGCGCTGGCTGATCCTCATCGGCGCATCCTGCCTGTCGTTCGTCGCCTGGGGCGCCGACCTGAAGATCGGCGTGATCAGTTCACTGACCGGGCCGGTCTCGGCGCTGGGCATCCCTTATGAAAAAGGGGTGCGCGTCGCCCATGCCCGGATGCCCGCGGTGGCGGGACATAAAGTCGAGGTCATTGTCCTGGATGATGCGTCCGATCCGGCCACCGCCGCCCGCAATGCGCGCAAGCTGATCAATGAGGACAAGGTGGATGTGTTGATCGGTACGTCGGGGGTGCCCGGCGCGATGGCCATTGCCGCTGTCGCTCAGGAATTGAAGACGCCGCTCATTTCTCCGACGCCTGTTTCTCTGCCTGGACCGGGACATGACTGGACCGTGTCGGCTTCGCAGCCGTTCCCGTTGATGGTGGCCGCCGTCGCCGGGCGAATGAAGGCCGAGGGGGTCAGGACGGTCGCATTTATCGGCTTTTCGGATGCCCTGGGCGATCTGGCCTATGACTCGCTGGTCCGCAGCGCGAAAGAACTGGACATCGAGGTTGTTGCCAATGAGCGCTACGCGCGTGGAGACATGTCAGTCGCCGGACAGGTACTGAGGATGATCAGCAAACGGCCGGATGCTGTCTTCGCGGGCAACAGCGGGACACCGGGTGCGTTGCCCTATCTGGAACTCGCGCACCGCCGTTATGCCGGACGGCTCTATGGTACGCACGGCCTGATCAATGCCGATTTCGTCCGGGTGGGCGGGGAGGCGATCGAGGGGCTTGAGGTGCCAAGCGGCCCCGTGCTGGTCGCCGAGCAGTTGCCGGCCGATGATCCGATCCGCGAAGTCTCGATGGCTTTTCGCGCCACCTATCAGAAGCTGTATGGCGCGCCGCCGACGGATGCGTTCTCGGCCTATACCCATGATGCTTATCTCGTGTTGGCGGATGCCGTCTCGCGGGTGCAGGGCGGTGCGCAACCGGGGACGCCGGAATATCGGCAGGCGCTCAAGGACGCCATCGTATCGACCCGGGAGCTGGTGGGGACCCACGGCATCTACAGCTTCAGGCCCGACAGCCGCTATGGCCTGGATGAGCGTTCAGTCGTCATTGTCCGCATGACGGGCGGGCAATGGAAGCTGGCTGTTCAGTCGCCCCCGGCGAGCCAGTGATCAGCGGTCTGTGGCGATGCAACGAAGGAATCTGACATCATGACATGGGATATCGTGCTCATTCTGGGCATCGACGGCCTGGCCAACGGTGCCATCTATCTGCTCGCAGGGCTGGGGCTGGTGCTGGTCTTTTCGGTCACGCGGGTCGTGTTCGTGCCATTCGGGGACATCGCCGCCTTTGCCGCGTTGAGTCTGGCCGCTTTCGAGGCGGGCCGGGTGCCTCCCACGATCGGTCTGGTGGTTTTTCTGACGATTGCGGCGCTGCTGACGGAACTGGCGAGCCTGGTGCGCAAGGGCGAAGGACGTCGCATGCCCCGCGCCTTGCTGATGTGGGGTGTGTTGCCCCTGATCCCCTGCCTGATTGCCTGGGGGGTCGCAAGCGCCGGGGCGCCGACACCCATTCAGGTCATTGCGTCGGTGTTGCTGGTGGTGCCGATGGCGCCGTTGCTGGCGCGGGTGGTGTTTCAGCCCATCGCCGATGCTTCCGTGCTGGTGCTGTTGATCGTTTCCCTGGCCCTGAGTTTCCTGCTTTCCGGCCTGGGTCTGCTGTTTTTCGGTCCCGAGGGCACCCGCACCACCCCCCTGGCAGCGGGATCGCTTCCGATCAGTGACGGCATCGAGGTCAGTGGCCAGGTGGCGCTCATGGTGGCGACGGCAATCGTGCTCAGCGGACTGTTCTACCTCGCTTTCGAGCGGACGGCGATGGGCAAGGCGCTGCGCGCAACGGCGATCAACCGCGTCGGCGCGCGGCTGGTGGGCATCCGCCCCGCCCGCACGGCCATGCTGGCCTACGGTTATTCGTCTCTGCTGGCGGGATTGATCGGCATCCTGATCGCGCCCGTCACCACCATGTACTACGACTCCGGCTTTCTCATCGGCCTGAAGGCCTTCGTGGCCGCCATCATCGGTGGACTGGTGAGTTATCCGGCCACCGCCCTGGGCGCTCTGGCCGTCGGTATTTTTGAGAGTTTCGCGTCCTTCTGGAGCGGTGCTCTCAAGGACGTGATCGTGTTCAGTCTGCTGATCCCCGTGCTGATGGTGCGCTCCTATCTGGCGAGCCACAACGAGGAGGAACTCGAGGAGATCGATCAATGAAACCGTTCGCCTCCAGAATCCTGATCGCGGCGCTGATCGTCGTGTTCCTCCTCATTCCCCAGTTTGTGGGGACCTTCACCGTCTCGCTGCTCAACGAGATCGGCATCGGCGCCCTGGTGGCGCTCGGGCTGGTCCTGCTGACCGGTGTGGGGGGCGCGACTTCGTTCGGCCAGGCCGCCTTTGTGGGCATCGCTGCCTATGCCAGCGCCTGGCTGACGACGGCCCAGGGGATGTCGCCCTGGCTGGGCCTGCCGTTCGCGCTGCTCCTGACGGGACTGTCCGCGCTGGCCATCGGCATGCTGACGTTGCGTCTGGGCGGGCATTTTCTGGCCCTGTCGACGATTGCCTGGGGCCTGTCGATCTCCATGCTGTTCGGCAATCTCGAGGCCCTGGGCCGTCATACCGGTCTCTCGGGCATCCCGCCCCTGGAACTGGGCGGCTGGTCGCTGATGGAGCCGCAGGCCATGTACTACCTCGTCTGGGTTGTGGTGGGTCTGGCGCTGCTGTTCAGCCGCAATCTGCTCGATTCCCGTCCGGGGCGCGCCATCCGGGGGTTGCGCGGCGGGGCGACGCTGCTTGCCAGTGTCGGCGCGGACGCCTACCGGCTGCGGCTTTCACTGTTCGTCATGGCGGCATTGCTGGCCGGCCTGGCGGGCTGGCTGTATGCGCACATGAACCGGTTCGTCAGTCCCTCGCCGTTCAGTGTGCATGCCAGTATCGAGTATCTGTTGATGGCGGTGGCCGGCGGTCTGGGCAGTCTGGCGGGCGCCCTGGGCGGATCCGGTCTGGTATTGATCCTCAAGAACGTGTTGCAGGATGTGCTGCCGTGGTTCACTCAGCGGGCAGGGCAGCTTGATGCCATTGTGTTCTCCGCGCTGTTCATCGCCTTGCTGCATTTTGCCCGCGGGGGGCTGATGTCCTTTGTGCGGCGCTGGCGCCGTCGTCATGAGGCCAGCCGGCCAGCGCCCGTGCATGCCGCGCCGGCCCGGCCGCTGCCGAATCGGGTCATGCCGGCCCGGGGGACCCCGATCCTTTCGGTGCAGGGGGCGGTCAAGCGTTTTGGCGGTCTGGTGGCCGTCAACGATGTCAGCTTCGAACTGAATGCGGGCGAGATCCTGGGCCTGATCGGCCCCAACGGCGCAGGCAAGTCGACCATGTTCAACCTGCTGACCGGCACGCTGCCCATGACGTCGGGCCGGGTCCGGTTCCTGGATCGCGACGTGTCCGGCCTGCGCCAGCTCGAGATCGCCCGCCTGGGACTGGGGCGGACCTTCCAGCACGTCAAGCTGCGGCCATACATGAGCCTGCTCGACAACGTGGCGCTGGGGGTTCATGCCAGGACGCGGCCCAGCATCCTGCGCGCCGGGCTGCGCCTGGACCGGGAGGAAGAGCGCCGGATCATGCTCGAGGCGAGCCGTCAGCTCGACCGGATCGATCTGGGCGAACGCGCTCACGAGATGGCCGGCAGCCTGCCGCTGGGGACCCAGCGCATCCTGGAGATCGCCCGCGCGCTGGCTTCCGATCCCGTGCTGCTGGTGCTCGATGAGCCTGCCGCGGGCTTGCGGCGTCAGGAAAAAATCGCGTTGGGCAATCTGCTGCGCAAGCTGCGCGATGACGGCATGACCATCCTGATCGTGGAACATGACATGGATTTCGTCATGAATCTGGTGGACCGGCTGGTGGTGATGAATTTCGGCTCCAAGCTGGTCGAGGGCGTGCCGGCGGCCGTGCGCGCCGACGAACGGGTGCAGGCCGCCTATCTGGGAGGAACCGCATGAGTGCGCCGATGCTGGAAATCGGAGACCTGCGGGTCTCGTATGGACGGGTGGAAGCGGTGCGAGGCGTCTCGATCGACCTGCAACCCGGACAGATCGTCTCGGTCATCGGTCCCAATGGCGCCGGCAAGACGACGCTGCTGTCCGCGGTGATGGGGCTGCTGCCCTCGCAGGGCACCTTGCGTTTCGGCGGCGAAAACCTGAGCGACCTGGACGTCGAAGCGCGTGTCGAGCGCGGCTTGTGCCTGGTGCCCGAGACGCGGGAGCTGTTCGGAGAACTCTCGGTGCTGGACAACCTGCAGCTCGGGGCATATTCGCGCCGGCTGCGGCCGCAGGCCTTGCGGGATCGGCTGGATTCCGTGTATGCGCGCTTTCCCCGGTTGCAAGAACGGCATGCGCAGCGCGCCGATACCCTGTCCGGAGGCGAGCGCCAGATGCTGGCGGTCGGCCGCGCGCTGATGTCGGCGCCGCGCCTGCTGATGCTCGATGAGCCAAGCCTGGGCCTGGCGCCGCTGATCGTGCAGGAAATCCTGGCGATCGTGCGTGCGTTGCGCCAGGATGGCGTGTCGATCCTGCTGGTCGAGCAGAATGCCCGGGCTGCGCTCGAAAGCTCCGACTTTGGTTATGTGCTGGAAACCGGGGAAATCGCCCTGTCGGGTGATTCATCGGTGCTGGCCGAGGATGCGCGGGTGCGTGCCACCTATCTGGGAGGAGGAACCGATGACGATGCATGAAGGATTGCCGCCCGAACAACGAACTGTGCCCAGGATGCTGGCGCGCCAGGCGGCGCTGTTCGGTGAGCGGCCGGCCTTGAGACTGGGCGAGGTCCGCTGGACGCATGCGGATGTGGCGCCGATCGCCGCGCGGCGGGCGGGCGCATTGCGCGCGGCCGGGGTGGGGCGTGGCGATCGCGTGGCGATCATGAGCTCGAACCGGGCAGAGGTCCTCGAGGCCTTCCTCGGCTGCGGCTGGTCGGGGGCGGTTGCCGTGCCGATCAATACGGCTTCCCGAGGGCCTCAGATCGAGTATTTTCTGGCCAATAGTCAGACCAGGCTGCTGGTCATCGAGGCGCAATATCTCGAGCGGCTGGCAACCGCCGATCTGGGCAAGACCTCGTTGAGGCAGATCTGGGTGCTGGATGGCGCCGCCGCGGCGGGCGCGATCGGCGAAGTCCCGTCCGGCCCCTGGCCGTCCGATGGACCGGCGCTGGAGGCCGAGGCGGTGGGACCGGGCGACACGCTCGCCATCCTCTATACCTCGGGGACGACGGGACCGTCCAAGGGGGTGCTCTGCCCGCATGCGCATTATTACTGGTGGGGCGTGAACACCTTGCGCGTCCTGGGGGTGACGCAAGATGATGTCCTGTGCACGACGCTGCCCCTGTTCCATGTCAATGCCCTCAATACCTATGCGCAGGCCGCGCTGGCCGGCTGCGAGGTCGTTTTCGAATCCAAATTCTCGGCGTCGGGCTTCTGGGCGTCGATGCATACCTGTGGCGCGACCGTGGTCTATCTGCTGGGCGCCATGGTGCCGATCCTGCTGGCGCAGCCGGAAGGAGCCGCCGAACGGACGCATCGCATCCGGATCGGGTTGGGACCGGGGGTTCCCGCCCAGGCGGGTGAGACCTTCCGGATGCGCACCGGGGTGCAACTGCTCGAGGGCTATGGCTCGACCGAGACGAACTTTGTCATCTGCACTGCGCCCGATTCTCCCCGGCGCGGCGTCATGGGCTGGATCATGCCGGGCTTTGAGGCGCGCGTGGCCGACGAGGACGATGTCGAAGTGGCCGATGGCGAGGCCGGTGAGTTGCTCTTGCGGGCACAGGAACCCTATGCCTTTGCCTCGGGGTATTTCAATATGCCCGAGAAGACCGTCGAGGCCTGGCGCAACCTCTGGTTCCATACCGGCGACCGGGTGCTGCGGGAAGCCGACGGGGCGTTCCGCTTCGTGGACCGGATCAAGGATGCCATCCGGCGGCGCGGCGAGAATATTTCTTCCTTCGAGGTCGAGCAGGTGCTGCTGAGCCATCCGGCCGTGGCTGCGGCGGCCGTTTATCCTGTCGGCTCCGACCTGGCCGAGGACGAGGTCATGGCCGCGCTGGTCGTGCGGCCCGGCCAGGACCTGGATCTGCCGGGACTGGCGAGCTGGTGCGAATCCAGGCTGCCGTATTTTGCGGTGCCGCGCTACATTGACGTGCTCGAGGATCTGCCGCGCACCGAGAACGGCAAGGTCCAGAAATACAAGCTGCGCGAGCGCGGCGTATCGGCGGTAACCTGGGAGCGTCCCCAGACCGCGCGCAAGCAGCGGACCTGAGCCGGGAGATTGCTTTATGCTTGAGGGCGGCTGTGTTCATCAGCACGAGGCGGCGGAGTCCGACATGAACGATAATGCGATAAAAAGGAGAATGCGTGTGACCGCTCATACCAAACATTTCCGTCTGGTGCAGTCTCTGGGCGATGACCACATCGGCCTGGAGGCGCGTGCGCAGATCGATGACCACATGGAGACCAAGATCTGGTTGCGCCTGCTGGCCTGCAGCACGCAGATCGAGCACCAGATCCGCCATCTGCTGCGGGTGCGTTTCGGCACCAGCCTGCCCCGGTTCGACTATCTGGCCCAGCTCGATCGCTATCCGGACGGCCTGCGCATGAACGTGTTGTCGCGCTACCTGATGGTCACGGGCGGCAATGTGACCGGCCTGACCGACCAGCTGGTCAAAGAGGGGCTGGTGCGCCGCATCGTCAATCCGGAGGACCGCCGGTCCTGGCGTGTGACGCTGACCGACAAGGGCCGGGTCGAATTCGCGGAAATGGCGGCCGAGCATGAGCGCTGGCTGGTCGAGATGTTCAATGGCCTGCCGGGCGAGAGCCGGGATGCCTTGTACGAGCACCTGGGCCATCTGCGGGTACACCTGGCCAATCGCCGGATCGAGGTCGAGGCCGCGCCGCCCGTGTCGCCTGCGCCGTCCGCGCCTCGGCGCAAGACCGGCAAGTCATCTTCCTGATTGGGGATATTCCCTATTGATCGCCCTTATGGCGCTCAATAGCATTACAACTAAATATATGATTTTGGATTTATTTATATGGAAAGAAGGAATGCTTCCGGCGTTGCGAGGAGCCGCAAGACATTCCGCAGCATCTCAGGCATTTAATTCGAAATTCAATTGAAATCGGAAATAAAAGGCGCGGCGTCATTCGACATGCCGACGCCTCCAGGCAGCAAGACGACAGGCCCCGATCCATGGAGACAAACATGACTGACACCACGTCCTTGCCTGCAAGCATCCGCTCGCAGGTCGAGCTGGAAGAACTCTTGCAGGAAATCCGCGCGCGTCGGCGGGAATTCGAGACCCTGGGGCATATTCCCCAGGAAATCATCGACCGGTTCAAGGCCCTGGGCATCTACCGTTCGCTGACGCCGGCGCGTTTCGGCGGGGTTGAATGTTCGCCCGGCGAGTTCTGCCGCCTGATCGAGCTGATTTCCGAGGCGGACGGCTCCACGGGCTGGGTCGCCAGTTTTGCCATGGGGCCCATCTATCTTTCGGCCTTGCCGGTGGCGACGCAGGAAAAGCTGTATGCCAGCGTCGGTGTGGACCTGGTCTTCGCCGGGGGGATTTTCCCTCCTCAGAAGGCGCCGGCCGTCGAGGGCGGTCTCAAGGTGTCCGGTCGCTGGCATTTTTCCAGCGGCAGCATGGGCGCGGATGTGGTGGGTGTCGGCGTCATTCCGACGCACGGGAATGATGCCGGTCTGCCCCGGATGGCGGTCATGCGTCGTGACCAGATCCGCATCGAGCAGAACTGGGACGTCATGGGCTTGAAGGCGACCGGCAGTAACGATCTGGTGGCCGATGGCGTGGTGGTGCCGGAGGACTGGACCTTCGTGCGGGGCGGCGCCTCGGCGCTGGAGACGCCGTTGTTCCGCTATCCTTCCCTGGCCCTGGCGGCGCAGGTCCTGGCCGTGGTCGCGCTGGGCATCGGACGAGGCGCCATCAACGAAGTCCTGCAGATGGCCGAAGGCCGCAAGTCCGTGACGGGCGCGCCGAATCTGGGTGAGCGCATTTATGCGCAGCTGGAGGTCGCGCGCATCGAGGCCGAATTGCGCGCGGCGCGCAGCTGGTTCTACGAGGCGATCGACGATGTCTGGCAAGTGCTCCTGGCGGGCGGTACGCCCGAGGACCACCTGGTCAGCATGTTGCGTCTGTCCACGACCCATGCCGCGCGGGTCGGAGCCGAGGTGGCCCGCCGCGCCCAGATGATCAGCGGCATGACCGGTGTCTATGAAAACAGTCCGTTGGCCCAGCAGGTGCGCGATGCCCAGATGGTGACTCAGCACGCCTTCATGGGCGACATCACCTACCAGAACGCGGGCGCCATGCTGTTCGGCCTGGCGCCTCTGCCGGGCTATCTCTGATCGCAACCCGCGCCCCACCTCAAGGAGAAACACATGGAAGACAAGAAATCGTTGCGCGTGCTGTTTTGCATCGGCGTGAATCAGAACTTCATGGATGGCAGCGCGCAGGACATGAAGGATGTCTGGCAGGCGTTCCTCACCATGATGCGCGGCATCCGCGATCTGCCCGGCGTCCGTGTGCTGGGCAATCTGGATGATGACCAGATCATGGTGGGCCCTTCGGTCCAGTTCCCCTGGACCACCTATGTGCTGGCCGATGTGCCGGATTACCAGACCGTGACGGCCGCCTGCAATCTGTTCCGGGTCACGCCCGTGGGTGACGGAGCGCACAAGCTGTGGAAATACATGCGGGTCGAGGCCCGCATCGGCCGCGAACTGGTCATCGATTGACCTCGGGTCCGATCCGTTCTCAGGAGAGATACCATGGATCAAATTGCGCTTGTCACCGGCGCTGCGCAGGGGCTGGGCCTGATCATTGCCCAGCGCCTGCATGCCGCCGGATTCAAGGTCGTCCTGACCGACCGCCAGCTGGACATGGCTCAGAAAGCAGCGGCGCAGATCGACGCCCGGGGCGAGACGGTGCTGCCCCTGAAGCTCGACGTCACGCGCAAGGCGGATTTCGAGCAGGCCCTGGCTGCCGTTCTGGCGCAGTGGGGCGATCTGCATGTCCTGGTCAACAATGCCGCCATGACCAAGGCCACGCCCGTGATGGACATAGGCCCCGAAGAGTTCGACGCGGTGCTGTCGATCAACCTGCGCGGGACGCTGTTCGGCTGTCAGGTCATGGGGGCCCACATGGTCGGCAAGGGCTATGGGCGCCTGGTCAACATGGGGTCTCTGGCCGGGCAGAACGGGGGGACGGCCACGGGCGCGCATTACGCGTGCTCCAAGGGGGCGATCATCACGCTGACCAAAGTTTTCGCGCGCGAGTTCGGCCCGCATGGCGTGACGGTGAACTCGGTTTCGCCCGGCCCCATGGATCTGCCCTCGGTGCGCGCGCTGGTGCCGCCCGACAAACTGGCGCAGATCGTGCAGGGCATTCCCGTCAGGCGCCTGGGCAATGCGCAATTCGTGGCTGATCAGGTGGTGCGGCTCGCCTCGCCCGAGGCCGACTTTGTCAACGGCGCCACCTGGGATGTCAATGGCGGTCTTTTCATGCGCTAGCGTGGATGGAACCGAGGAACGCAATAGGAGAGAATCATGATCGAGCCTTCAGTCGCGGTTCCCGTGTCGGTGCCGACAACCTGGCATTGGGCCTATAGTACGGATCATCAGGAGAGTACCGTGGCAGACATAGCTGCATTTCGCAACGCAATGGCCATGCTGGCCGGTGCGGTCAACATCATCACTACCGATGGCCCCAGCGGGATGGCCGGATTCACCGCGACCGCGGTGTGCAGTGTCACGGATCAGCCCCCCACGCTGCTGGTTTGCATGAACCGCTCATCCTTCGCGCACCGGTTCTTCCAGGGCAACGACGTCCTGTGCGTCAATGTGCTCGGGGCTGCGAACAAGGACGCGCCCGCCATCTTCGCGGATCGCAACATCCAGATGGAGGATCGGTTTGCGCGGGTCCCCTGGAGCCGGCTCGTCACGGGCAGTCCTCTGATCGATGGCGCCATCGTCAGCTTCGACTGTCGGATCAATGCCATCAATGCGGTCGGTTCTCACAGCATTTTCCTGTGTGAGGTCCAGGATATCCGGCGCGGCGCGGCGCAGGGCGGGCTGGTGTATTTCAACCGCGATTATCACCAGGTAGGCGCTGATGTACCGCTGGTCCCTCCGACCAAGAATTGAGGCGGTGCCCGGTTCAGGTCGAGGCTTTGAAATTCTGATTGACATGAATTTACTTCATAAGTAAATTAAATAGAAATAAATTAAATTCCCGGATTCCAGGAGACATGAGATGAAGATCGTTTGCATCGGCGGTGGACCCGCGGGTCTGTATCTGGCGCTTCTCATGAAGAAGCTGAATGCGCAGCACGAGGTGGTCGTCGTCGAGCGGAACCGGCCTTACGACACGTTCGGCTGGGGCGTGGTGTTTTCCGACGCCACCATGGACAACATGCGACAGTGGGACCGGGAAACGGCCGACGAGATCCAGGAGGCCTTCAACCACTGGGACGACATCGAGCTGCGTTTCAAGGGGCGCACCATCCGGTCCGGCGGTCACGGTTTTGTGGGGATCGGGCGCAAAAAACTGCTGAATATCCTGCAGGCGCGTTGCGAGCAACTGGGGGTGGAACTGGTCTTCGAGACCGAGGTGAATTCGGATGAGGACTATCCGGATGCGGACCTGATCATTGCCAGTGACGGCATTTTTTCCAAGATCCGGGACAAGTACGCCGACACCTTCAAGCCGGATATCGTCACGCGGCCCAATCGCTATATCTGGCTGGGCACGAACAAGCTCTACGATGCCTTCACGTTCGACTTCCGCAAGACCGAGCACGGCTGGTTCCAGGCGCACATCTACAAGTTCGACGAGAAGACCACCACCTTCATCGTCGAATGCCCCGAGCATGTCTGGCTGGCGCACGGCCTGGACAAGGCCGACCAGCAGCAGTCGATCGCCTTCTGCGAAAAACTGTTCAACGAAGGCAATCTCGAGGGGGCCGCGCTGATGACCAATGCGCGTCACCTGCGTGGCGCGGCGTGGTTGAATTTCCAGCGCGTGGTGTGTGATCAATGGTGGCTCAAGAACAAGCACGGCAGCCATGTCGTGCTGATGGGCGATGCGGTGCATACCGCCCATTTCGCAATCGGTTCGGGCACCAAGCTGGCGATCGAGGATGCCATTGAACTGACGCGCCAGTTCCAGTTGCTGGGCGACGGCGTGGCGCACCTGCCTGAAGTGCTGACCGCCTACCAGGAGGCCCGCCGCATCGAGACCCTGCGGCTGCAGAATGCGGCCTGGAATGCGATGGAATGGTTCGAGGTCTGCGGCGAGCGCTATTGCGACCAGTTCGAACCCGAGCAGTTCATGTATTCCATGCTGACGCGCAGCCAGCGCATCAGTCACGAAAACCTGCGCCTGCGCGACAGGGAATGGCTGGAGGGATACGAGCGCTGGTTCGCCGAGCGGGCGCAGGTGCCCGCCCAGGCCGGCCGTGTCACGCCGCCCATGTTCACGCCCTGGACGGTACGCGGCCTGACCCTGAAGAACCGCATTGTGGTCTCGCCCATGGCCCAGTATTCGGCGGTGGACGGCACGGTGGGGGATTACCATCTGGTGCATCTGGGCGCACGCGCCCAGGGTGGCGCGGGTCTGGTGTTCGCCGAAATGACCTGCGTCAGCCCGGAGGGCCGCATCACCCCCGGCTGCCCGGGACTGTACAAGCCCGAGCATACGGCGGCGTTCAAGCGGATCGCCGACTGGATTCACGACAACACCGATGCCAAATTCGCCATCCAGATCGGTCATGCGGGGGCCAAGGCCTCCACGCGCCTGGCCTGGGAAGGCATCGACCAGCCTTTGCAGGCGGGGAACTGGCCCTTGATTTCCGCATCGCCGCAGCAGTACCTGGAAGGCGTGAGCCAGGTGTCGCGGGCCATGACGCGGGCCGACATGGATGCGGTCCGGGATCAGTTCGTGGCATCCGCGCGCGCCGCCGACGAAGCCGGTGCGGACTGGCTGGAGCTGCACTGCGCGCACGGCTACCTGCTGTCGTCCTTCATCTCGCCGCTGACCAATCAGCGTACTGACGAGTATGGCGGTTCGTTGGCCAATCGGCTGCGTTACCCGCTGGAAATGTTCGAGGCGGTACGCGCGGTCTGGCCGCAGGACAAGCCGATGTCCGTGCGTATTTCCGCGCATGACTGGGTCGAGGGTGGCATCACGTCGGCCGATGCCGTGGAGATTGCCCGTGCCTTCAAGGCTGCCGGTGCGGACATGATCGATGTGTCCTCCGGCCAGGTGAGCAAAAAGGAAAAACCGATCTACGGACGCATGTTCCAGACGCCGTTTGCCGACCGGATCCGTCAGGAGGCGGGCATCGCCACGATCGCGGTGGGCGCGATCAGCGAGGCCGATCACGTCAACAGTATTCTGGCGGCGGGCCGCGCCGACCTGTGCGCGGTGGCGCGCCCGCATCTCGCCAACCCGGCCTGGACGCTGACCGAAGCCGCCAAAATCGGTTATATCGGCACCGCGTGGCCCAAACAGTACCGGGCGGCCAAACAGCAGATGGAAAACAATTTCGCGCGGGAGAAGGCCGCTCAGGCCGCAGCAGCAAAGGTGGGCTGAATGAGTGAAGCAAAAACGGGCGGGCGCCATGCGTTGGTGACCGGCGGCGGCCGCGGGATCGGCGCGGCCATCGCCTCGCGTCTGGTGGCCGATGGTCTGCGGGTGACCGTGCTGGGGCGCAGCCCCGGCCCCGTCGAAGCGTTGGCGGCCCGCGATCCCGGGCGGCTCCATGCCGTGACGGCCGATGTGGCCGACGCGGCGCAGGTCGCCCGCGCGCTGGCCGATGCCCAGGCGCGTTTCGGGCCGGTGAGCGTGCTGGTCAACAATGCCGGCCAGGCGGAAAGCACACCCTTTCTGAAGACGGATGCCGCGTTGTGGCAGCGCATGCTGGCGGTGAATCTGACCGGGGTGATGATCTGCACACAGGCTGTCCTGCCCGGCATGCTGGAAGGCGGCTGGGGGCGGGTCGTCAATGTGGCCAGCACGGCCGGCCTGAAGGGCTACGCCTATGTTTCGGCCTATTGCGCCGCCAAGCATGGCGTGATCGGTCTGACGCGTTCGCTGGCTCTGGAGCTGGCGGCCCGGGGCGTCACCGTGAATGCGGTCTGTCCCGGATACAC
Organism: Castellaniella sp.; assembly: GCF_047971665.1. Classification (GTDB taxonomy): domain Bacteria; phylum Pseudomonadota; class Gammaproteobacteria; order Burkholderiales; family Burkholderiaceae_B; genus Castellaniella. The sequence continues at coordinate 126,985 of NZ_JBKEAA010000027.1, forward strand.
CGACACTGACATCGTGCGCGACGGCGTGGCCCGCGTGGTGGCGAAAACCGGCCGTGATCCGCAGGACGTGCGCGCCGAATTCGTCAAGACCAATCCGCAGGGCCGTCTGGTGACCCCCGAGGAAGTCGCCGACGCAGTGTCCTGGCTGTGCGGTGAGGGCGCCGGCGCGGCCACCGGGCTGGCGCTCCCCGTCTGTGGCGGCGAAGTCATGTAGGGCCGGACCGCCCGCAATCACGCCATTTTCCTGATGCATGTGAACGGCCCTGGCCCGATGGTGCGCGATGCGTGCAATGACGAGGAGAGTTTCCGATGAGTAATGACGCTGTGGATCCCCGGCTGCTGGCCGGCAATCGCCGCCCCATGGCAGGCTACCGCGCCACGCATTTCCTGTGGGCGGTGGAGCAGGGAGTGGCGACGATCACACTGAACCGCCCCGAGCGCAAGAATCCGCTGACCTTCGACAGCTATGCCGAGCTGCGCGACCTGTTCCATCAGTTGAAATGGGCCGATGACGTAAAGGCCGTCGTGGTCGCGGGCGCCGGAGACAATTTCAGTTCGGGCGGCGATGTGCATGACATCATCGGCCCGCTGGTGAAGCTCAAGGCGCCGGAACTGTTGATGTTCACCCGCATGACGGGAGAACTGGTCAAGACCATGCGCGCCTGCCCGCAGCCCATCGTGGCGGCGGTTGACGGGGTCTGTGCGGGGGCGGGCGCCATCGTCGCCATGGCTTCCGATCTGCGGCTGGGCACGGAGCGCAGCAAGACGGCATTCCTGTTCAACCGTGTCGGGCTGGCTGGTTGCGACATGGGCGCCTGCGCCATCCTGCCGCGCATCGTGGGCCAGGGCCGCGCCAGCGAACTGCTGTATACCGGCCGCAGTCTGGGCGGGGCGGAAGGCGAGCGCTGGGGGTTCTTCAATCGCCTGTGCGAGCCCGCTTCGCTGCTGGCCGAAGCCCAGACGCTGGCCGGGCAGTTGACCCAGGGGCCGAGTTTCGCCAACGGCATCACCAAGACCATGCTGCACCAGGAGTGGGCCATGACCGTCGAACAGGCGATCGAGGCCGAGGCCCAGGCTCAGGCGCTGTGCATGCTGACCCAGGATTTCACGCGCGCCTACGAGGCCTTTGTGGCCCGCCAGCAGCCCGTGTTCAAGGGGAATTGACATGGCCGACCTGACCTATCTGGAATGGCCGTTCTTTGAACCGCATCATCGTGATCTGGCCGTGGCGCTCGATGCCTGGGCCAGCGCGCATGTCGCCGCCGCGCATGGCCCGGATGTGGATGCCGATTGCCGCGCGCTGGTGCGTGCGCTGGGACGGGATGGGTGGCTGCGCCATGCCGTCGCGGGCACGGCGCATGGCGGGATGGGCGAAGTCATCGACACGCGGGCCGTCTGCCTGATCCGCGAGACGCTGGCCCGCCATTCGGGGCTGGCGGATTTTGCCTTTGCGATGCAGGGCCTGGGGTCGGGTGCGATCTCGCTGCACGGCACGCCCGAACAGCGGGAACGCTATCTCGTGCCCGTGTCCGCGGGCGGGGCCATCAGTGCATTCGCCCTGTCCGAGCCGGACGCGGGCTCGGACGTCGCGGCGCTGGCGTGTCGGGCGCGCGCCGACGGGGATCATTACGTGCTCGACGGCGAGAAAACCTGGATTTCCAATGGCGGCATCGCCGATTTCTATGTGGTCTTTGCCCGCACGGGCGAGGCGCCGGGCGCGCGTGGCATCACGGCCTTCATCGTGGACGCGGACACCCCGGGCCTGGAGATCGCTGAGCGCATCGAGGTCATCGCGCCGCATCCTCTGGCGCGGCTGCGGTTCGACGCATGCCGTGTGCCGGCCGCCCGGCGTCTGGGGGCGGCGGGAGAGGGGTTCAAGGTGGCGATGCGCACACTGGATGTGTTCCGCACCTCCGTGGCGGCTGCGGCATTGGGGTTCGCCCGACGCGCGTTCGATGAGGCGCTGATGCGTGCCACCACGCGGCGGATGTTCGGCGGCGTGCTGGCGGATTTCCAGTTGACACAGTCCAGGCTCGCGCAGATGGCCACTGCGATCGACAGCGCCGCGCTGCTGACCTATCGGGCCGCATGGCAGCGCGATCAGGGCGGCAGGGTGACGCGCGAGGCGGCAATGGCGAAGATGACGGCCACCGAGAACGCCCAGCAAGTGATCGACGCCGCCGTGCAGATGTTCGGCGGACTGGGCGTGGTCAGCGGGCAGCCGGTCGAACATCTGTACCGGGATATTCGCGCCTTGCGCATCTACGAAGGCGCGACCGAGGTGCAGCAGCTCATCATCGCGCGCGAGTTGTTGCGCCCGGCGGAGGCCCGAGGATGACCGCCTTCGTTGCCGATGCCATGTCCGACCCCCGCTTCGAGCGGGATTACCGGATCCGTTTTTCGCACTGCGATCCGGCGGGCATCGTGTTCTTTCCACAGTATCTGGTGCTGTTCAACCAGCTGGTCGAGGACTGGTTCACGGACGGCCTGGGGATTTCCTATGCGGACTTGCTGGGACCGCGCCGCATCGGTCTGCCCATCGTTCATCTGGAATGTGATTTTCGCGCCATTGGCCGGATGGGGGAGACCTTGACCTTTGGTCTGGCCGTCGAGCGTGTCGGCGGCAAGTCGTTGACCCTGGCGCTGGATGCCGGCGCCGACGGGATTGAGCGGGTCGCCTCGCGTCAGGTGCTGGTGTTCACGGACCTGGAGACCCATCGCGCCATCGGATTGCCCGAGGATGTGCGTGCCGCCCTGGCGGTGTCGCATCGTCTGCGTTTTGATCGTTGACAAGGAGATTTCTCATGCAAGTCCTTCTCCCCCCAGGCTGGCCTCGGCCCAAAGGATATGCCAATGGGGTGGCCGCGCGCGGCCGCATGGTGTTTGTGGCGGGCATGATCGGCTGGGATGCGCAGGGCGAATTCCAGACCGATGATCTGGTGGGTCAGGTGCGTCAGGCGCTGCAGAACATCGTCGACGTCCTGTGCGAAGGCGGTGCGCGGCCCGAGCATATCGTCCGGATGACCTGGTACATCACCGACAGGGACGAGTACGTGGCGTCCTATCCGGAAATCGGCAAGGCGTTTCGCGAACTCATCGGCAGCTTCAATGCCGCCATGACGGCTGTCGAAGTCGCCGCCCTGGTCGAGCACCGCGCCAAGGTCGAGATCGAAGTCACGGCCGTCGTTCCCGATTGATGCCACGCGGGCGTGGCCGTGTCCGCAAGGGTCTGGCGGCATCGCATGGCATCCGCCCCGCGCCGGATCCTGTCGGGGCGACCCGGGCCTGGCGCCGGGCCCGGCGCGCCGCGAGTTACACTGCATGCCAACCTGTCTCCGACAACCGAACCGCCATGCCCATCCATGAAATCCGCCATCCTTTGATCCGTCACAAATTGGGCCTGATGCGTCGGGCCGATCTCAGCACCAAGAATTTTCGCGAGATGGCGCAGGAAATCGGCTCTCTCCTGACCTATGAGGCCACCAAGGATCTGCCGCTGGAGCCGGTCCGCATCGCCGGCTGGGCGGGCGAGATCGGCGTCGAGAAACTCGCCGGAAAAAAAGTCACCGTGGTGCCCATCCTGCGTGCCGGGATCGGCATGCTGGACGGCGTGCTCACGCTGATTCCAGGAGCCAAGGTCAGCGCGGTGGGCATCGCGCGCAACGAGGAAACCCTGCAGGCGCAGCCCTATCTGGAAAAACTCGTCGGCCAGCTGGACCAGCGCCTGGCACTGATCGTCGATCCCATGCTGGCCACGGGCGGGTCGATGGTGGCCACCATCGATATGCTCAAGCATGCCGGCGCGCGCACCGTGCGCGCCCTGGTGCTGGTGGCTGCGCCCGAGGGCATCGCCGCCGTCGAGCGCGCCCATCCCGACGTTCATATCTATACGGCGTCCATCGATGATCATCTGAACGAGGATGGCTACATCATCCCGGGCCTGGGAGATGCCGGCGACCGGATTTTCGGGACGCGGCAGAAGCCGGATTGAGACAGAAGCCGGACTGATTTTCGTTCTTCTTTTCATCGCAACCTTCATGTTTTGAAACATCGGGGTTTCTCCTGTAAGGTAGGATGAATGCTCATCGTTCCCATTTCACAGGAGATGTTCATGGTCACCCGCAAGCAAATTGCCACGCAATCCGCCCGAGACGCCCTGATCGAAGACCTGAAGTCCAGCCTGGATCAGGCCGAAAAACTCCTGCGCGAGTCCGCTGACGCGACAGGGGAGAAGGCCGCTGATCTGCGCACCCGGGCGCTGAAGGCGCTGGATCAGGGCCGTGAGGTGCTGTCCGACACGCAGGCCAGTCTGATGGAGCAGGGCCGCAAGGTCGTGCATGACACGGACGAGTATGTCCAGGCCAATCCCTGGAAAGCTGTCGGCATCGCCGGCGTGGCCGGCCTGCTGCTCGGTGCGCTGCTGTCCCGCCGCTGACCGCCATGGGACCGATTGGCCGCGCGTTTTCCGATCTGGCCGCCCATCTGGCGGCGCTGGCCGGGACGCGCCTGGAGCTTTTCGGGCTGGAGGCCCGGGATGCCGGCGATCGCCTGCTGTGCCGTCTGGCGGTGCTGCTGGCGGCCGTCGTCTTCCTGGTGCTGGCGCTGCTGGTCGCCACGTTGACCCTGGCGCTGGTTTTCTGGCCGACCGAATACCGTTTTCTGGCTTTGGGTCTGCTGGTGCTGTTGTATGCGGTGCTGGGCGTGGGCCTGGCGGGCTGGTTGATCCATCGTCTGAAACACGATCCCGCGCCGTTCTCCGTGACGGTTGAAGTGTTGCGCGAGGATGCGCAGGCGCTGACCGCCGCCCGCGATCGTCCGGCGGCCGACGAGGACGCCGCGCAGGACCGGCGCGATGCGTGCCCTGCGCCGGACAGCGTCTTTCCCGGAGATATTACATGTCCATGAGCATGTCGTGGCATTTCAGGTACCCACTGAGGCATGCCGGGCGCATGTCGAGTCCTTTGATGAGGACGTCGAGGCCTGCGGCTGTCAGGAGCGCATCGTGAATGCCGTATCTCGGGATCGTCCCGCGCGCGTGACGGCGGCGGATCGCCGTGTGCGCATCGAGCTCCTGCGCATGCGCGCCAGCTATGAACGCCTGGCGGTGCAGCGCAGCGCCTGCCGGCTGGCCGGTGAACTGCAACCCGAGTCCCTGATGGCGCGGGTGCGGGACCGGCTGGGCGCCGCGGGTCTGGGCTGGCTGGGGGGCGGGTTGCAGACCCTGCGCCGCTATCCCATGCTACTGTCGGTTGTGGCCTCGATGGTTTCCACCCGTCGGCGGCGCGGCCTCGCCCTGAAGACTGCCCTGATCGCCAGCCTGGTCTGGCTGGTACGCGGCCGGTCATAGGCCGGTCCCGGTGGACTGACCTGTGACTGGCGCGTCCGGGCGGCTTGCAAGCCGCGAAGTATTTCTTCAATGTCCCTGTGAGGGGCTCACAGCCCCAACTGCCCCCACATCGCGTCCACGCGCTGTTTGACGTCGTCGGTCATCTGGATCGGCCGGCCCCATTCCCGCCGGGTTTCGCCCGGCCATTTATTGGTCGCGTCCAGCCCCATCTTGCCGCCCAGTCCGGAGACGGGCGAGGCGAAATCCAGATAGTCGATCGGCGTATTGTCCACCAGCAGCGTGTCGCGCACCGGGTCCATGCGTGTGGTCATGGCCCAGATGACCTCGGGCCATTGCCGGGGGTCGATATCCTCGTCCACCACCACGATGAACTTGGTGTACATGAACTGTCGCAGTACGCTCCACAGGCCGAACAGAATCCGCTTGGCGTGTCCCGGGTACTGCTTGCGGATCGACACCACGGCCAGCCGGTAGCTGCAGCCTTCGGGCGGTAGATGAAAATCGACGATTTCCGGGAACTGGCGCTTGAGCAGCGGCACGAAGACCTCGTTCAGGGCCACGCCCAGGACGGCGGGCTCGTCGGGCGGCTTGCCCGTGTAGGTGCTGTGATAGATGGGGTTGCGCCGATGCGTGATGCGTTCCACCGTAAAGACCGGGAACCAGTCCTGCTCGTTGTAATAGCCCGTATGGTCGCCGTAGGGGCCTTCCAGGGCCATTTCGTAGCCGGTGTCCGGCGGCGGAGCGACCTCCTCGGGAACCACGGGACGCAGCGCTCGCGGGTCGGATGCCGGCAGGATGTGGCCTTCGAGAATGATTTCAGCGTGCGCCGGCACAGACAGGCCGCTGCCCAGCGCGGGCGCCAGCTCCGTGCGCGAGCCGCGCAGCAGCCCCGCGAACTGGTATTCCGAAAGACTGTCGGGGATGGGTGTGACGGCCGCCAGCGTGGTGGCGGGATCGGCGCCCAGCGCCACCGCGATCGGAAAGGGCTTGCCGGGGTGAGCCAGGGCATGATCGCGGAAATCCAGCGCGCCGCCGCGATGGGACAGCCAGCGCATGATCAGTTTGTTGCGGCCGATCAGCTGCTGACGATAGATGCCCAGATTCTGGCGGCGTGCGCGCGGGCCGCGCGTGATGGCCAGTCCCCAGGTCAGCAGCGGGGCCACGTCGCCCGGCCAGCAGCTTTGCAGGGGCAGCGTATTCAGATCCACATCCCCGGCCTCGATCACGATTTCCTGGCAGGGCGGGGTGCGCAGTTGCCGGGGGTTCATGTCCCACAGGGCCGATTTCAGCATGGAGACTTTCGACAACGCGTCACGCATGCCCTGGGGGGGCGAAGGCTCGCGCAGCGATGCCAGCAGCTCGCCGGTTTCTCGCAGAGCGGAGACGTCTTCAGCACCCATGCCCCAGGCCACACGCTGGGCGGTGCCGAACAGATTGGTCAGTACCGGTGTGGCGCAGGCCTGACCGGCATGTTGCGGCTGTTCGAACAGGAGTGCCGGGCCCGAGGCCCGCAGGACCCGGTCGCTGATTTCGGTCATTTCCAGGGCGGTGGAAACGGGATGCGCAATGCGCTTGAGCTGGCCCTGGCGTTCCAGTTGGGCGATGAAGTCCCGGAGGTCGCGATATTTCACGGAATAGGGGGGGTCAGGTTACAGTGATGTCGTGCCCAAGATTACCATTCCCCCGTCCGGACGGTTTCCGGAGGTTCCCATGCGGTCCCTTTCTGAGCAGCTGCAGCACAGCGCGCGTGCCGTTTTGCGGCCCGTGAGCGAGTTCATTCATGTCAGCGCCATCTACCTGGGCCTGGCTGTGCTCACCACGCTGGGCCTGAGCCTGGTGCTGCCGTCGATGCGCGAGCAGTCGCAGCAATTGCACGGTGTCGTCCTGGCGATGTTCCAGGCCGACGGCGGCGGTTATGCGGCCGACGATATGGGCGACCTGCCGGACTGGGCGCCGACGCAACTGGCGCAGGCGTCGGACAATGGCGCCTCTTCGCCCATCGCTCCGGACGATGATGACGGCGCCGATGCGCCGGACGCGCCTCGAGCGGGTCAGGCGGGTCAGGCGGGACAAACCGGGCAGACAGGGCAAGCGGCACAGGCGGGGGCATCGGATCAACCGGGACGCACCGCAGAAGGCGGGGTCAAGACCGCGCGTTCAGCCTTTGTCGGCGCCTTGGCCGCCAGCCTGCGCGGCCAGCCGATCCAGGGCGTGACCCGGGATCAGGAACACGCGCTGCGCAGCTATCTGGCGCGCAAATATCGTATCGCCGGCAGCGTGGCAGGGGCGTTGATCCGGACGGCCTTCGACGTCGCTCGCGAAAAGAAACTGGATCCGCAGCTGTTGCTGGCCGTGATCGCCATCGAGTCGCGCTACAACCCCTTCGTCGAGAGTTCCGTGGGGGCCCAGGGATTGATGCAGGTCATGACCCGGGTGCATCGGGACAAGCTGCAGCCCAGCGGCGGGCCGGTGTCGGCCTTCGATCCGGTGGTCAATATCCGGGTCGGAACCCAGATCCTGGCGGACTGCATCCGTCGGCGGGGAGGCATTCAGGGGGGGCTGGCCTGCTATGTCGGGGCCACCGGACCCAGCGATGGTGGTTATGGCGCCCGGGTGCTGGCCGAGCGCCGCCGCATTGCGCTGGCATCAGGGATTCCGCCCAAGGACTGAGCCCCTATGCCGGGTTCGGGGTCCCGACCGGCCGGGCGGGCCTCCCGGCGCTGCACCCTAGCGATGTGCCAGGAATGCCGCCATCCGGTCGACGGCCTCATGCAGGCGGCCCAGATCGGTCGCATACGAAAAACGCACCGTATGGCGCGCGTGCGCCTGACCGAAATCCAGGCCCGGGACGGCGGCCACCCCGGCTTCGCGCAGCAGGCGATGGCAGAATGTCGTGCTGTCCATGCCCAGTGCCTGGATGTCGGAAAAAATATAGAAGGCCCCGTCGGGCGCGGCCGGCACGCTCAGGCCCAGGCGTTTGAAGGCGGGCAGCAGAAAGTCGCGCCGTTCCTTGAACGACAGGCGGCGGCGCTCGTAGACCTGCATGACCTCGGGCTCGAAGCAACTGAGCGCGGCGTGCTGCGCCAGCGCCGGGGCGCAGATCGCCAGGCTGGAGGCCAGGCGCTCGAGGGCGGGCATCATGGTCTCGGGGGCCATCAGCCAGCCCAGGCGCCAGCCCGTCATGTGGAAGTATTTCGAGAAACTGTTGATGATCAGCAGGTCGTCGTCCAGCGTCAGGCCGCTGCGCGGTGGTTCGTCGTAGTACAGGCCCAGGTAGATTTCGTCCAGGATGATGAAGCCGCCGCGCGTCCGCACGGCGGCGATCAGCGCGCGCAGGGCCTCGCGCGGCATGGAGGTGCCGGTGGGGTTGCTGGGCGAGGCGATCAGTACGCCGCGCGTGGCCGGTCCCCAGTGCGCTTCGATGTCCTGCGGGCGCAGCTGATAGCGGTGTTCCGCTGTGGTGGGCACCAGGCGCGTGATGCCGCCGGCTGCCGTGATGAAATTGCGGTTGGCCGGGTAGGACGGATCGGGCATCAGGATCTCGTCGCCCGGATTGATCAGGGCCATGGCGGCCAGCAGCAGAGCGCCCGAGGCGCCCGAGGTGACCAGAACGCGGGCCGGATCGACGGACGCGCCGAAGGCCGTGCCGTAATAGTGGGCGATGGCCTCGCGCAGGGCCGGAATGCCGGCTGGCGCCGTATAGCCGCTCAAGCCGGCGTCGGCCGCCTGGTTCAGGGTTTCCAGCACGCGCGAGGGAGCGGTGAAGTCGGGTTCGCCGATGCCCAGACTGATGATGTCGCGTCCCTGGGCAGTGAGGGTCTGCGCCTGTTTCAGGACTTCCACGGCGTAAAATGGCGCCGTGCGTTCGGTTCTGTCGGCCAGTCTGACCATCGTGCAACCTTCTTGCCTTGCGGTTTGGAATGAAAGCCCGATTGTAGGCCGTAGGCCCTGTTCACACGAATCACCTCAATTCCCGGAGCCCCGCCATGCAGTCTCCTTCGCGCCGCGCATTTCTGGTCGGTCGTCGCCCGGAACGATCTCCCTGGGAAACCTTCCTGATGCGCCTGCGCCGTGCCGCGCAGGGCGCCGTACATGAATTCTCCACTGAGGCGGGCAGCGCCCGACTGGTGCCGGGGCATATGCAGGACGTCTATCACGCCCGGTCGCTGTGCGCGGAATACGGGGTCACGCTGGCACTGGACGGCATGCCTTCGTCGGAACGGCTGGATGAGAGTCCCGTGCTGTGGGTCGAGCCCGGGGTCGCCATGTCGCGTTGCGAACGCCTGGGGCCGGACGACTCACGCTGGTTCGTCCAGCCCGGCTGCATGATCGGTACGCTGGAACAGGCCGGGTTGCCGCAATTTCGCGACCAGCCGCCGCACCTGACGGTGGCTGCCTGGCTGGCCGATCGCCAGGGCTGCGACTGGGATTGCGGCGATACGGCCGCCAGCGGACTGGTGCATGCGCTGGTGCTGTTGGCCGACGGCACGCAGGCCAACCTGGGCGCCTTCGGGGTGGACAACCACAAGCCGCTGGATAATGCGCGTGTTCAGGGCATGATTCCCCGGCTGTTCGAACTCGCCTCGGCGCCCGCCGCCGACCGATTGCGGGCCGATGACCTGTGGAACGGGCGCTACCGGCTCGATGCCTTGCGCCCGGCGTCCGGCGCTACCATCAATCTGGCGCACTTGCTGCTGGGCCATGGCGGAGCACTTGGCTGGGTCGAATGGCTGGTGTTCGACGAGCGTGACGGCCGTCCGGCCGAGCGCGATTATGAGCGGCGCTACGGGACCCGCCCGGGCATCGATGCGGCCGATGAGGAAACCGACCTTGCCGTGCGCGCACTGTTCGATCCCGACGGCGTTTTCCCGGAACGGGGCCAGCGATTCTGACTTTTTCCATATGACCCGCATGCCGCCCGCGCCATACCGCGGGCCGGCGCAAGCGGCTAGAATGGCCGGCAGCACACTCATTTATTTCCATCACGAATCAGGAAGGCGGCTCCACCATGGACGAATCCTTGCGCGCAGCGGCGCTCGAATATCACGAGCACGGCCGGCCCGGGAAAATCTCGGTCACTCCCACCAAACAGCTCTCCAATCAGCGGGATCTCGCCCTGGCCTATTCCCCCGGCGTCGCCGCCGCATGTGAAGAAATCGTCGCCGACAGCCACAACGCCTTCCGCTATACGGGACGCGGCAATCTGGTCGGCGTCATCACCAACGGCACGGCCGTGCTGGGACTGGGCAATATCGGCCCCCTGGCGTCCAAGCCCGTGATGGAAGGCAAGGCCGTGCTGTTCAAGAAATTTTCCGGCCTGGATGTGTTCGACATCGAGATCAACGAGCAGGATCCTGACAAGCTGGTGGACATCATCGCCGGTCTGGAGCCGACGTTCGGCGGCATCAATCTCGAGGATATCAAGGCGCCGGAATGCTTCATCGTCGAGCAGAAGCTGCGCGAGCGCATGAACATCCCCGTCTTTCACGATGACCAGCACGGCACCGCCATTTGCGTGACCGCGGCTTTCCTCAATGGCCTGGAGGTCGTGGGCAAGGACGTCTCCAAGGTCAAGGTCGTAGTGTCCGGCGCCGGGGCGGCCGCCCTGGGCTGCCTGGAACTGATGATGGACATGGGGCTGCCGCTCGAGCACATCTGGGTTTCCGACATCGAGGGCGTCGTCTACCAGGGCCGCACCGTCCTGATGGACGAAAAGAAAGCCCAGTTTGCGCAGAAAACCGACGCGCGCACCCTGGACGACATCATCGGCGATGCCGATGTGTTCCTGGGGCTGTCGGCCGGCGGGGTGCTCAAACCCCACATGATCGAGAAAATGGCCGAACGTCCGCTGGTGCTGGCGCTGGCCAACCCCAACCCGGAAATCCTGCCGGCCGATGCGCTGGCGGCGCGGCCCGATGCCGTGATCGCCACCGGGCGGTCCGATTTTCCCAATCAGGTCAACAACGTCCTGTGCTTTCCATATATCTTCCGCGGTGCGCTGGACGTCGGCGCGACCACGATCACGCGCGGCATGGAAAAAGCCGCCGTCATGGCGATCTGCAAGCTGGCTCGTGAAGAACAGAACGACATCGTGGCGGCGGCCTATGGCCTGTATGACGTGTCCTTCGGATCCAATTATTTCATTCCCAAGCCCTTCGATCCGCGTCTGATCGTGCGGATCTCTCCCGCCGTGGCCAGGGCGGCCATGGAGGACGGCGTGGCCACCCGGCCCCTGACGGACCTGGAAGGCTACGCGGGACAGCTCGAACAGTTCGTCTACCACTCCGGGGCCTTCATGAAGCCGCTGTTCTCGGCGGCGCGCACCATGGTGCGCGAAGGCGGCAAGGGGCGCATCGTCTTTGCCGAGGGCGAGGACGAACGCGTGCTGCGCGCCGTGCAGATCGTGGTCGACGAGCGCCTGGCCAGGCCCATCCTCATCGGCCGCCCTGCCGTGCTGGCCAGCCGCATCGAAAAATACAGCCTGCGCATCCGCCTGGGGGTCGATGTCGAGGTCATCAACCCCGATCACGACGAGCGCTTCCACCAGTACTGGACCACGTACTGGGAACTGATGTGCCGCCGGGGCATCACCAAGGAAATGGCGCGGGTCGAAATGCGCCGCCGCCTGACCCTGATCGGCGCCATGATGGTCCGCCTGGGCGATGCCGACGGCATGATATGCGGCACGGTCGGGTCCTATGGCAACCATCTGCGCTTCGTCGACGAGGTCCTGGGACTGCAGCCTGGCGCCCGCACCTATGCGGCCATGAATATCCTGCTCCTCGAAGAGCGCACCGTGGCGCTGGCCGACACGCACGTCAACGACAACCCCGACGCGGCCCAGATCGCCGAGATCGCCCTGATGGCGGCCGAGGAAATGCGCCGCCTCAACATCGAGCCCAAGGTCGCCCTGCTATCGCGCTCCAACTTCGGCACCGGCAGCTCGTCCTCGGGCGAAAAAATGCGCCAGGCCCTGGCGCTGGTGCGCGAGCGCAACCCCGAACTGGAGATCGACGGTGAGATGCATGGTGATTGCGCCCTGGATCCGGCGTTGCGCGAACGCATCCTGTCGTCGACCACGCTGCATGGCGAGGCCAATCTGCTGATCTGCCCCAGTGTGGATGCAGGCAACATCGCCTACAACCTGCTCAAGACGGCGGCGGGCGGCAATGTCGCGGTCGGACCGTTCTTGCTGGGCGCCAATGCGCCGGTGCATATCCTGACTTCCAGTTCGACCGTGCGCCGGATCGTCAACATGACCGCGATGACCGTGGTCGATGCCAACAAGCCACGCCACGGCTAGGGAAGTGCCGAATCCGCATTCCGCCATCGAAGCACCGCCCAGGGTCGGCCTGGTCCTGACCGGAGGCGGCGCCCGCGCCGCCTACCAGGCCGGCGTCCTGTCGGGCGTACTCCAGATCCTGGACCCGGACCGCCGGCCGGATTTCCGCAATCCCTTCGATATCGTGTGCGGCACCTCGGCGGGCGCCATCAACGCAGCGGCGCTGGCCTGCCGCGCCCACCAGCCGCATCGCGCGGTCGATCGTCTGTGCGACCTGTGGCAAGCATTGCATACCCGGGACATCTATTACTCGGACGCGGTCCAGTTGATGCGTACCGGTCTGCAATGGCTGGGCATGCTGACCCTGGGATGGATCCGGCCGCAATTGTCCCGCTACGCCCCTCATTCCCTGCTCGACAACACGCCCCTGGCCGGGTTGCTGGGCCGCTCGATCAGCTTTCCCCGCCTGCGCACCAACCTCGAGCGCGGCCACCTCAGCGCCCTGGCCATCACCGCCACGGCCTACACCACGGGCGAACACCTGACCTTCTACCAGGCGCAGCAGTCCATCCAGCCCTGGTCGCGCACGCTGCGCCGGGCCGTCTCGTGCGCCATCGGGGTGGATCATCTGATGGCTTCCAGCGCCATTCCCTTTGTCTTTCCCGCGCGCGCCATCCAGATGGACGGACGCACCCTCTGGTGCGGAGACGGGTCGATGCGCCAGCTGGCGCCGATCAGTCCGGCCATCCATCTGGGTGCCGAACGGGTGTTCGTCATCGGGACCAATTACCGGGACGAGATCAGTCCCGATGCCCACGAACCGGATCCTCCCTATCCCAATCTGGCGCAGGTCGCCGGGCACACGCTGTCGAACATTTTTCTCGATGGTGTTTCCCTGGACATGGAGCGCCTGGAGCGGATCAATGAGCTGCTTGCACGAATCCCCGCAAATCGATTAAAAAGCGATTCATTGCGGCCTATTCATACTTTGATGATCGAGCCCAGCAGGTCTCTCGACGAACTGGCGCTGGAGTATCTGGATGAGTTGCCGGGTGCCGTGCGCACCCTGTTTCGCGTACTGGGCGTCTCGCCGCGAAGCATCGATTCAGGGGGTGGCGCGCTGGCGTCCTATTTGTTGTTCGAATCCGGCTACACCCGCAGCCTGATCGAGCTGGGCAGGGCGGACAGCCTGAGTCAGGCTGAGAACGTCATCGCTTTTTTCAAGGAGTGGTCCGCATGAGTCCGGCCCAGATAAAAAAAATGTTAGCGCGGGGCGTGGTGGATGCCCAGGCGGTCAGCGAACAGGAGGCCCTGTCTGCTGCGACCGAGGCCGGACTGGCTGCCTTCGTTGTCGATTGCGATCGGGCGCGCAACCGCTCCGCCGTCTTGCGGGCCGTGGTCAAGGCGATCGACTATCCGGAATACTTCGGCGGCAATCTGGACGCGCTGTACGATGGCCTGTGCGATACTCTGGTGGACCAGAAAGAGGGCCTGTTCCTGTGGTTCCGGCATCTGCATTCCGGCGATCCGGCCCTGACCGATGATGCCCAGGCCATTCAGACCGTTTGCGATGATGTCGTGGAATTCGGGCAGAACAACGAGCGCCATTTCGTCTACGCCATTCAGCATGCCGGCGCGCACCCCGCACCCGAGCCGGGCGTCGATCCCACGCCGTATTCCGGCCGCGAGGAATCCTGATCTACCAGTCCAGCAGGGCCGTGGCGGCGGCCGCCATGGCCAGACCGGCCGTCTCGGTGCGCAGCACCCGCGCGCCGAACCGCACGCCCTGCAGCCCCTGACGTTGCGCCAGGGCCAGTTCCTCTGGCGCCCAGCCGCCCTCGGGGCCCACCATCAGCGTCAGGCTGTCCCGCACGCCGGTCAGGGCGGCGCGGAAATCCAGGACGCCTTCCGGGTGGCAGAACAGCGCCGGGCCTTGCACAGTTTCCAGACAGGCCGCCAGCGGCGCGGGCGGATGGATGCGCATCAGCCGATTGCGGCCGCATTGCTCGCTGGCTGCCCGGGCAATGGCGCGCCAGTGATCCAGGCGCCTGTCCAGCCTGGAGCCGGACAGGCGAAGAACGCTGCGTTCCGCAGCGACGGGGCGCAGTTCGGCCGCACCCAGTTCGACAGCCTTTTCCACGATCCAGTCCATCTTGTCGCCTGAGGCCAGCCCCTGGATCAGGGTCAGGCGCCCGCGCAGTTCGCCCTCATGAGATTCGTGGGCGCCCAGCTCGGCCCGGGCGTGCCTGCCCTCGATGCGCAGCGTGGCGGGGTATTGGCCGCCCCGGCCGTCGAACAGGGTGATGGCGGCACCGTCTGCGAGTCGCAATACGCGCAGTGCATGGTGCGCCAGGGCGTCCGGCAGATCGATACGACGGCCGGCGTCCAGCGGCGTCTCGCAGAAGAAGCGGGGAGGCGGCATGGCAATGATCGTTGTGCGGGTGCCGAGGACTATAAACCGGATCGGGCAGGGTGGTAAAATCCCTGGCTTTGTGATTCTGTATGCGGTGAGGCCATGGCTTCGGTCGTGCAGCGCTTGCCCCCCAAGACCCTATGAGCGCCTTGCCCGCCCCCGATCCATCCATGGCCGATGCCATCCGCGTCCTGTCCATGGATGCCGTCCAACAAGCCAATTCCGGGCACCCCGGAGCGCCCATGGGCATGGCCGATATTGCACATGTGCTCTGGACGCGGCACCTGCGTCACAATCCGGCCGATCCGGCCTGGTTCGATCGTGACCGCTTCGTGCTGTCCAACGGCCACGGCTCGATGCTGATCTATGCATTGCTGCATCTGACCGGTTATGACCTGCCGATCGACGAATTGCTCCGGTTCCGTCAACTGCATTCACGCACGCCAGGCCATCCCGAAGTCGGTATCACGCCGGGCGTCGAGACCACCACGGGCCCGCTGGGTCAGGGGCTGGCCAATGCCGTTGGCATGGCGCTGGCCCAGTCGCTGCTGGCGGGCGAATTCAATCGTCCGGGGCACGAACTGATCGGCCATGACGTCTATGCCTTCGTTGGCGATGGCTGCCTGATGGAGGGCATTTCCCACGAGGCCTGCTCGCTGGCCGGCGCCCTGGGCCTGTCGCGCCTGATCGTGTTCTATGACGACAATGGCATCTCCATCGATGGCGAGGTCGAGCCCTGGTTTGCCGATGATACCCCGGCGCGTTTCGAGGCCTATGGCTGGAATGTCCTGCGCGGCGTCGATGGCCATGACATGGCCGCGATCGATGCCGCGATCGTCCAGGCCCAGGCGCATGCCGCCACCGGCAAAGGGCCGACCTTGATCTGCTGCCGCACCGTGATCGGCCGTGGTGCGCCGACCAAGGCCGGTACCGAGAAAGTCCATGGGGCGCCGTTGGGCGCCGACGAGATTGCCGCCGCGCGCAAGGCCATGGGCTGGAATCATCCCCCCTTCGAGATTCCGCGCGAAACCTACCGGTACTGGGATGGCCGCGCGCGTGGCGCGGATCTGCAGGCGGAATGGCAGGCGCGGTTCGACCGCTATGCGCAGGCGCACCCGGAACTGGCCGCTGCACTGAGCCGGCGCATGACGGGCGAATTGCCGGCCGATTTCGCCGAGCGGGCCCGGGCCTATGTCCTGTCCACCCAGGACAAGGCGGAATCCATCGCGTCGCGCAAGGCCTCCCAGCAGGCCATCGCCGCTTTTGCCGAGGTCCTGCCGGAACTGCTGGGTGGTTCGGCCGACCTGACCGGTTCCAATTTCACCGACTGGAAGGGCGTCGAGGCCGTGCGCCGCGCCGCCGGCGGCCCCCGCTCCGGACGCCATATCAACTATGGGGTGCGCGAATTCGGCATGGCGGCGATCATGAACGGGATCGCCCTGCACGGCGGCTATCTGCCGTTCGGCGGTACCTTTCTGACCTTCTCCGACTACTCCCGCAATGCGCTGCGCATGGCGGCGCTGATGAAACAGCGCGTGGTGCATGTCTTCACCCACGACTCCATCGGCCTGGGCGAGGATGGCCCCACCCACCAGTCGATCGAACATGCCGGCAGCCTGCGCCTGATCCCCAACCTCCATGTCTGGCGGCCTTGCGACACGACCGAGACGGCGGTGGCCTGGCAGTCTGCCCTGGCGCGGCCCGCCAGCCTGGGCATGACCGTTCGGGACGGCGGTCCCTCGGCGCTGCTGCTGTCGCGCCAGAATCTGCCCTTTGTGGCCCGTGATGCCGCCACCACCGACGCCATCGCCCGGGGCGGCTATGTATTGCGTGACATGGTGGGCGCGCGCGCCGTGCTGATTGCCACCGGCTCCGAGGTCGGACTCGCCCTGCGGGCCCAGGACTGCCTGGCCGAGCGCGGTGTGGCGACCCGCGTGGTGTCCATGCCCTGCACCCAGGTGTTCGATGCCCAGGAGGCCGACTGGCGTCAGGCCGTGCTTCCGGCAGGTCTGCCGCGCGTGGCCATCGAGGCCGGGGGCACCGCAACCTGGTACAAGTACGTGGGCACGACGGGCGCCGTCGTGGGCATCGACGTCTATGGCGAATCCGCGCCTGCGGGTGAGCTTTTCAAACATTTCGGATTGACGGCCGAGCATGTGGTTGCCGTCGTCGAGCAGCTTTTGTAAAGGAGATTCCTCATGACCATCCGCGTCGCCATCAATGGCTATGGCCGTATCGGCCGCAACATCCTGCGTGCCCACTACGAAGACGGTAAAAAACACGACATCCAGATCATTGCCATCAACGACCTGGGCGATCCCGAGACCAACGCGCACCTGACCCGCTACGATACGGCCCACGGCCGTTTCCCCGGCACGATCGAGGTCGATGGCAATGACATGGTCGTCAACGGCGATCGCATCCGCGTGCTCGCCGATCGCGACCCCGCCAATCTGCCCTGGGGCGAGCTGGGCGTGGACGTGGTGCTGGAATGCACGGGGTTCTTCACCTCGAAGGAAAAGGCCTCGGCCCACCTCAAGGGCGGCGCCAAGAAAGTCATCATCTCCGCGCCGGGCGGCAAGGACGTCGACGCCACCATCGTCTATGGCGTCAATCATCAGGTCCTGAAAGCCTCGGACACGGTGATCTCCAACGCCTCGTGCACCACCAACTGCCTGGCTCCGCTGGTGCATCCGTTGCATCAGCAACTGGGCATCGTCAGCGGCCTGATGACCACGGTGCATGCCTACACCAATGACCAGGTGCTGACCGACGTCTATCACTCCGACCTGCGCCGCGCGCGTTCGGCCACGCACAGTATGATCCCCACCAAGACCGGCGCGGCCGCTGCCGTGGGACTGGTGCTGCCCGAACTGAACGGCAAGCTCGACGGTTACGCGATCCGTGTGCCGACGATCAACGTGTCGATCGTCGATCTGTCCTTCGTGGCGGCGCGCGACACCACGGTCGAAGAGGTCAACGGCATTCTCGAGGCCGCCGCCAACGGCCCGCTCAAGGGTATCCTCGCCTATACCACCGAACCTCTGGTGTCGATCGATTTCAACCACGATCCGGCCTCCAGCACAGTGGATGCCGCGCTGACCAAGGTGTCCGGCTCTCTGGTCAAGGTCTCCTCCTGGTACGACAACGAGTGGGGCTTCTCCAACCGCATGCTCGACACCACCGTGGCCCTGATGGCCGCCAAATAAGGCATCGGTATCGTAATGGTGGCGCAGGGCGGGGCAACCCGCCCTCGTCATATCCGGCGCCTGCCGCCCCCGCCTGAACAGAACTCCGAAGGAACCGCCTCCATGACCATACAGACACTTTCCGGCCTGGCGCAGTCCGGCGCCCTGAAGGGCAAGCGCGTCTTTATCCGCTCCGACCTGAACGTGCCCCTGGACCAGGGCCGCATCACCGAGGACACCCGCATCCGGGCCTCGGTGCCGGCGATCCGGCTGGCGCTGGACGCGGGCGCCGCCGTGATGGTGACCTCGCACCTGGGCCGCCCCAAGGAAGGCACGGTCGGCCCGGACGACACCCTGCGGCCCGTCGCCGGGCGCCTGGCCGAACTGCTGGGCCGGCCGGTGCGGCTGGCCGCCGACTGGGTCGGCGGCGTGGACGTGGCGCCCGGCGAGGTCGTGCTGCTGGAAAACTGCCGCTGCAATCCCGGCGAAAAGAAGAACGATCCCGAACTGGCCCGCCGCATGGCCGCGCTGTGCGATGTCTACGTCAACGACGCCTTCGGCACGGCGCACCGCGCCGAGGCCACCACCGAAGGCATCGCCCGCCATGCGCCGGTGGCCTGCGCCGGCCCGCTGCTGGAAGCCGAACTGGACGCCCTGGGCCGGGCGCTGCAATCGCCCCGCCGCCCGATGGCGGCCATCGTCGGCGGCTCCAAGGTCTCGACCAAGCTGTCCATCCTGCAGTCCCTGGCCGACAAGGTCGATCAACTGATCGTGGGCGGCGGCATCGCCAACACCTTCATGCTGGCCGCCGGCCTGCCCATCGGCAAATCGCTGGCCGAGCCCGACCAGGTCGACCAGGCCCGGGCTGTCATGGACGCCATGCGGGCGCGCGGCGTCGAGGTCCCCATCCCCGTGGACGTGGTGGTGGCGACCACTTTCGCCGCCGACGCGCCGGCCACCGTCAAGGACGCGGCCGACGTCGGACCCGAGGACCTGATCCTGGACATCGGTCCGCGCACGGCCGCCGCCCTGGCCGACCAGTTGCGCAAGGCCGGCACCATCGTCTGGAATGGCCCGGTCGGGGTGTTCGAGTTCGAAGCCTTCGCCGGCGGCACCCGGGTCATCGCCCAGGCCATCGCGGAATCCGATGGCTTTTCCATCGCCGGGGGCGGCGACACCCTGGCGGCGATCGCCAAGTTCGGCATCGCCGACCGGGTCGGCTACATCTCGACCGGCGGCGGCGCCTTCCTGGAGTTCCTGGAAGGCAAGACGCTGCCTGCCGTCGCCGCCTTGCAGGCGCGCGGGGTCTGAGCGGTCCGTGCGCCCAGGCGGGCGGCCGTCCGGGCATTGACCTTTCTTGACGCTCCGGGCGTCGGGACGGGCGCATCCTGTTGTTATCATGGGGTTTTACGCGACTCAGTGTTTACCCTATGAAAAAGCTGTTTGCCGTTTCCGTCCTGGCTCTGGCGCTCGGCGCCTGCGCCCAGGCGCCGAATGAATCCGCCCCGGGACACACCGCCATGACCGTCGACCGTGCCGCGCCCGTCCTGGACAAGGCCACCCTGTCCGCCTACGACTGGCGCCTGACCGAGGTCGTGGACCGCCACGGTCAGCCCGTCGAGGCCTTGCGCGCGGGGTTCGAACGGCCGCTGCGCCTGTCGTTTTCCGATACGTCGGTGAACGTACAGGGAGGCTGCAATACCCAGTTCGGCGGCTACACGCTCGAATCCGGCGCGCTGCGGGTCGAAGGCCTGGCGGCCACGATGAAGGCCTGCGCGCCGAATCTCATGCGGCTGGATGCCGAAATCGCCGCACGTCTGAAGGGCCACCTGGCTGCCCAGGTCCAGGGTGGCGCGGACGCGCCCCGGCTGCGCCTGACCACGGCCGGTGGGGACGTGCAGGTCTTCACGGGTGTGCCCACGCCCGAGACGCGCTACGGCGGCCCGGGCGAGACCGTGTTCCTGGAAATCGCGCCCGAGCGCGTGGCTTGCAGTCATCCTCTGATCCCCGATCACCGCTGCCTGCGTGTGCGCGAGCGCCGCTACGACGCCGCGGGCGTGCTGCAGCCGCCCGCCGCAGACTGGCAGCCGCTGTACCAGCCGATCAAGGGCTATGAGCACCGGGATGGCGAGCACGCCATCCTGCGGGTCAAGCGGTTCACGGACCCCCATCCTCCGGCCGATCGTTCGTCCCGGGTCTACATCCTGGATCTGGTCGTCCAGCGATCCATTTGAAAAATGGATGATGAGGATTCCAATATTTAATTGGTAAATATCGCGGTCGCCCGTTAAGGTGGGGCATCCGTTTCCGGATATCCCATTCACGGCCCCCGCACGGAGGCCGCAACGCACGACCCGTGGAGTTCCCATGTCCAGGACCTACTATGCGCCGCACGGCGGCCATCCCCCGCAGACCGATCTGCTGACCGACCGCGCGATGTTCACCGAGGCCTACGCCGTCATCCCGAAGGGCGTGATCCGTGACATCGTCACCAGCCACCTGCCGTTCTGGGACAACACCCGGTTGTGGGTGCTGGCGCGTCCGCTGACGGGCTTCGCCGAGACCTTCGCCCAGTACATCGTCGAGGTCGGCGCGGGCGGCGGCAGCGAACGGCCGGAGCAGGACCCCGAGGCCGAAGGCGTGCTGTTCGTCGTCGAAGGCGAGCTCGAACTGACCCTGGCCGGCGCGAAGCACGTCCTGAAGCCGGGGGGCTACGCCTTCATCCCGCCGGCCTCGGACTGGGCCCTGCGCAACCGCGGCGGCGAAGCCGCCCGCTTTCACTGGATCCGCAAGCGCTACCAGGCCGTGGACGGCGTGCCTCATCCGGAGGCCTTCGTCACCAACGAGCAGGACGTCGAGCCCATCGCCATGCCGGGTACCGAGGGCCGCTGGGTCACCACGCGCTTCGTGGACATGGCCGACATGCGCCATGACATGCACGTCAACATCGTCACTTTCCAGCCCGGCAGCATCATTCCGTTCGCCGAGACCCACGTGATGGAGCACGGCCTGTACGTGCTGGAAGGCCAGGCGGTCTACCGCTTGAACCAGGACTGGGTCGAGGTCCAGGCCGGGGACTTCATGTGGCTGCGCGCCTTCTGCCCGCAGGCCTGCTACGCTGGCGGCCCGGCCCCCTTCCGCTACCTGCTGTACAAGGACGTCAACCGCCACGCGCCCCTGACGCTGGGTGATCTGGGCCGGCGCTGATCGCGCCGAGAATGTTTCCCCAGAAGGTTTGAGTGAAAAAATCTCCGCCGGGCTGACCAGCGGAGATTTTTTTCGGGGATACGACGAGGAGCGCCGGGCATTCTTTCTGCGCGTGGTGCAAGCCCCGAGCCAGGTCGTCGGTCTGGCCCATGGTCGGTTTCCGTCGGGTTTGTCACTCCGGGCAAGTACGGGTGGCGGAGGAGCAGGTGCGCCGTTCGCGCACGTTTTCGACTGTCCTGTGTCCCTCCTCATCCAGCAGGTCCGCCAGGGCCCGCGCCAGCGCCTGGACGGTGGCGTCCGCCGTGGGGCGGTGAACAGAGGCCGATCTCGTAGTCGTCGACGGCCGGCAGGCCTTCGCGGGATCCGAGGATGGCGTGGTCCGGCGTCACGGTCCGCAGGGGCAGCAGGCTGATCCCCAGGCCGGCGGCCACCGCGTGCTGGATGCCGTTCAGGCTGGAGCAGGTGTAGGCGACGCGCCAGTTCCGGCCCATGGCCTCGAGGGCGCGGATGATGTCCTCCCGGTACAGGCCTCGGGGCGGAAAGGTCACCAGCGGCACCGGGTCGGCCTGGAAGCACGGATGCCGCGCGCTGTCGATCCAGGCCAGGGTTTCCGGACGGTAGGCGACGGCCGCGCGGCTGTGGCGGCGCTGCTTGATCAGGATCAGGTCCAGTTCCCCCCGGTCGTAGCTGGCCACCAGCCCGGAGCACAGACCGCTGGTGATTTCCAGCTTGACCTGGGGATGGCGCCGGCTGAAGTCCGCCAGAACCTGTGTCGCGCGGCTGGCGACGAAGTCCTCCGGCACGCCCAGCCGTACGGTGACGGCGACCGCCGCGCCGGCCATCACGTCCAGGAGCTGGTCGTTCAGCGCCAGCAGGTGGCGGGCGTGGTCGAGCAGCGCCTGGCCGGCGTCGGTCGGCAGGATCTCGCGGCCGCTGCGATCCAGCAGGCGGTGGCCGACCAGGTCCTCCAGCCGGCGGATTTTCTGGCTCACGGTCGATTGCGTGGAATGCAGGCGGGCTGCGGCGGCGGTGAAGCCGCCGCAGTCCACCACCGCGACGATTGCCTTCAGCAGGTCCGGATCAAGGGGCGGCCGGTTCGGCCCATTGGGTTTCGTGCTGGATTCCATGCTGTCATCCGTGTGATGCATGGATTATCCCGCATTCATCGCCTCAACAACCGCAGGCCGTTGCCCACCACCAGCAGGCTGGCGCCTACGTCGGCGAACACCGCCATCCACAGGGTGCCCAGGCCGGCGACCGTCAGGACCAGGAACGCGACCTTGATGCCCAGGGCGAGGGCGATGTTCTGCACCAGGATCCGATGGGTGTCGCGCGACAGCCGGATGAACCAGGGGATCTTGCGCAGGTCGTCGTCCATCAGGGCGACGTCGGCGGTCTCGATGGCGGCGTCCGTGCCCATCGCGCCCATGGCGAAGCCGACGTCGGCGCGCGCCAGGGCGGGCGCGTCGTTGATGCCGTCGCCCACCATGCCCACGGCCGTCCCTGGCTCGGCCAGGCCGCCGACGATCCGCAGCTTGTCCTCCGGCAGCAGGTCGCCTTCGGCGCGGTCGATGCCGACCTGGGCCGCGATGGCCGCGACGGTGTGGGGGTTGTCGCCCGACAGCATGGCGGTGCGCACGCCCAGCGCGTGCAGGGCCCGGATCGCGGCGGCGCTGTCGGGCTTGACCGTATCGGCGACGGCGTAGAGCGCCAGGGCGCGGTGCTCGTCGGCCAGCAGGACGACGGTCTTGCCCTGACGTTCCAGGGCTTCCAGACGGGCCTCCAGTTCGGGCGAGCACAGGCCGCGTTCGTGGATCAGCCGGTGGTTGCCCAGGAAGTGCGGGCGGCCATCGACCAGGCCGCAGGTGCCGCGCCCGGCCAGGGCCTCGAAGTCCTCGACCGGCGCGGCGGCGGGGCCGGCGTCCAGTCCTTGCGCCACCGCCCGGGAGACGGGATGGTCGGAGCGGACGGCCATGGCGGCGGCCAGGGCGTGGCTGCGTGCGGGGTCGGCCGTGTCCAGCGCCACGGTGTCGGTCAGCGCGGGCCGGCCGTGCGTGACGGTGCCGGTCTTGTCCAGCGCGATCCAGCGCAGCAGGCGGCCCTGTTCCAGGTGGACGCCGCCCTTGATCAGGACACCGTGGCGGGCCGCAGCCGCCAGGCCGCTGACGATGGTCACCGGCGTCGAGATCACCAGGGCGCAGGGGCAGGCGATCACCAGCAGAACCAGCGCCTTGTAGACCCATTCGGTCCAGCCGCCCAGGCCCAGCAGGGGCGGCAGCACGGCGATGGCCACGGCCAGCAGCACCACCAGCGGGGTGTAGATGCGAGCAAAGCGGTCCACGAAGCGCTGCGTGGGCGCGCGCGCCGATTGCGCCGACTCGATGGCCCGGATGATGCGCGCCAGGGTCGATTCGCCGGCGGCCGCCAGGACGCGGTAGTGCAGTTCGCCCGTGCCGTTGATGGTGCCGGCGTAGACCGGGTCGCCGGCCGCCTTGTCCACGGGCAGGCTTTCACCGGTGATGGGGGATTGGTCCACGGCCGAACGGCCCGATTCGATTTGCCCGTCCAGGGCGATGCGTTCACCCGGACGGGTGCGCACCAGGTCGCCCGGGGACACGGCTTTGGCCGGGATGTCGCGCCAGCCGCCGTCGGCCTGCCGCACGGAGGCCTGGTCGGGGGCAAGCTGCATCAGGCCCTGCACGGCGCGGCGGGCGTGGTCCAGCGAGCGCGCCTCGATGCGTTCGGCGAGGGTGAACAGCACCATCACCATGGCGGCCTCGGCCCATTGGCCCAGGACCAGGGCGCCGGTGACGGCGATGCTCATCAAGGCGTTGATGTCCATCCGGCCGTGGCGCAGCGCGGCCCAGCCCTTGCGGTAGGTGTCCAGGCCGCAGCCCGCGATGGCGAGGATCGCCAGGACCGCGGAGACGGCCCAGGGCGCCTCGAACCAGTGGGCGGCCTCGGCCGCCAGGGCGCCGGCGCCCGAGGCCGCCAGCGGCCACCAGGCACCGTCGGTGTGGCCGTGGCAGCAGCCGATGTCTTGTCCGATGGTTGTGGCGGAGGCCTCGGTCTCATGGCTGTGGCCATGGCCGTGACAGCAGGCCGCGCCCGCGTCCGGCGCGTGATCGTGGTCGTGATCGTGGTCGTGGACTGAGCCGGAGGCGGGGTGTCCGTGGACATCCCGGCAGGTGTTTTGGCAGGTGGCGTGCGGCATGACGGATCCCTGTACTGCGATTTATGATGGCAGTACACACCTTGTAGCCGCTACAAGGTCAAGCATCCGGAACGTCCCAGGAGGATCCTGCATGAAAATCGGCGAACTGGCCGGCGCCGCCCGGTGTTCCACCGAGACCGTCCGCTTCTACGAGCGGGCCGGCCTGCTGCCCGCGCCCGCCCGCAGCGAGGGCAACTACCGGCAGTACGGACCGGCGCATCTGGAACGCCTGCGCTTCATCCGCAACTGCCGGGGGCTGGACATGGCGCACGACGAAATCCGCGCGCTGCTGGACATGATCGACCATCCCGCCCGCGACTGCGGCCCGATCAACCACCTGCTGGACGAGCACATCGCCCACGTCGACGTGCGCCTGCGCGAGCTGCAGGACCTGCAGCGGCAGCTGGTCGGGCTGCGGGAGCAGTGCCGCGCCGAGCAGGCGGTGGACGCCTGCGGCATTGTGCAGGGGCTGGCGCGCATGGAGACGGCCGACGGGCCGGCGCGCGGATCGCACATCGGTTGATCGAGACGGGCCGCCCTAGACCGGGTCGAAGTGCGTCATCACGTCCAGCACCGGCAGGTCCGCCATGACCCGTTTGCGGGCCTCGACGGCGATGGCGTGACCCGCCTCGATCGTCAGCCGGGCATTCATTTCGATATCGACTTCCACCCAGATCATGTCGCCCATCTTGCGGGTGCGCAGGTTGTGCAGCCCCATCACGCCGGGCGTGCCCAGGATTCGCTCGCGGATGGCGCGCTCGGTGTCGGTGTCGGCGGCCCGGTCCACCAGGTCGTTGAAGGCCTGCCAGGTGAATTTCCAGCCCATGCGGATGATCATCAGCCCCACTACCAGCGCGGCGATGGGATCGGCCAGGGGCAGACCGGCCAGATTGGTCCCCACGCCCAGGGCCACCACCAGAGATGACGCGGCATCCGAACGGGCATGCCAGGCGTTGGCCACCAGCAGCGTGGAACGCACGCGGCGCGCGACGCGCAGCAGGTAGCGGAACAGTCCTTCCTTGGCCAGCAACGCCAGCAGCGCGACATAAAGCGCGATGGCATGGACGGTCGGGATGAGGTCCGGGTCCTGCAGCCGCTCGAAGCTGCGCCACAGCATGCCCAGGCCGACCAGGATCAGAATCAGGCCGATCGCCAGCGTGGCGGCCGTTTCGAAACGCAGATGCCCGTAGGGATGATCGGCATCGGGCGCCTTGGCGCCGTGTTTGTTGGCGACCAGCACGATGCCGTCGGACACCAGGTCGGACAGCGAGTGGATCGCATCGGCCACCAGGGCCTGGGAATGGGCATACAGGCCGACGACCAGCTGGGCGCCGGTCAGCGCCAGGTTGGTCCAGACGCTGACCCAGGTGCTGCGCCGGGCCGCTGCCTGCCGCTCTGGTGTATCGATACGGGGATGAGGCTCAAGTGACATGCCCGCCAGTATACGGGCGGTTCCGCCCGGGGCGTGAGGTAAACTGAAGCCCCTCCCGGCTCTACAGGAAGACGGTCTGCATGTGGTTTCAACCTGGCTTTGCCCTGGCGCGTGGCGTTCGCCGGCTGCGCCAGCTGCCCTGGCAATGGCTGCTGGCTGTGCTGGTCGCGGTCGACGGCTATGTGTTTCTGCAGCCGCTCTGGGAAACCATCACCAGCCAGGGGCTGTTGCAGACGCTGCAACTCCGTGACAGCGCCGGCATCACGGCGTTCCTGGGATCGGGCGGCATCGGCCAGCTGGCGCGGTTGATGCTGGGGCTGGGCGTGCAGGTGATGGCCATCGGCCTGCTGTACCGCGCCCGCATCGCCTGGAGCCTCTCGCTGGTGCTGCTGGTCGCGATCGGCACGGTGTCCCTGTGGCGCGGGCAGGGGCATTACGGCCTGATTGTCTTTACGGTCATGCTGGCGGTGGTGTTGACCAGCTACTGGCGCTATTTCGATCGGGCCAGCCTGGCCGCGGGCGGTCTGTTCGCCCTGCTCAGCGTGGTCAGCCTGCTGTTCTATGCCGTCTTCGGCGTCCTCTACTTGGGCGAGGAGTTTTCGCCGCCCGTGCACGATCCGGTCTCCGCCCTGTATTTTTCCATCGTCTCCATGTCCACGGTGGGATACGGGGATATCAGTCCGAAGACCGACACCGCCCGTTTGTTCACGATTTCCATCATCATTCTGGGAATCACGGTCTTTGCCACGTCCATCAGCGCCGTGGTCGGGCCCATGATCGGCGGCAACATCAGCCGTCTGATGCACGGAAGGAAACCACGCACCATGCGAAAGAACCACATCATCCTGGCAGGCGTCGGCCCCCTGGCTCAGAGTCTGTACGGCGCACTGCGCCAGCGCGACTATGCCGTCACGGTCATCGTGCCTGCGGCGCAGGGCCACCCGTATCCCGCCGATGCCGACATTCTGGTGGGCGATGCCTCGGAAACCCACATCTTGAGTCAGGCCGGCGCGGCGCATGCCCGGTACATCCTGGCCCTGCGCCAGGATGACGCCGAGAACGCCTTCATCGTCATGGCGGGCCGCGAGATCGGCGGGCCCGACACCAAGCTGGTTGCGATGGCGAACTCGTCTCAGCATCTGGCCAAGATCCGACGGGTGAATCCCGATATCGTGATCTCGCCGCAGATGCTGGGCAGCGAGATCCTGGCCCGCACCCTGAGCGGCGAGCCCATCGACGAGGCGCTGATCACGCGCCTGCTGTTCGGCGAAGACGAAAAGGCGCCCGATCCCGCCGTCTGATGCCCGGCGGCGCGCGCCTGTCAGGGTGCGCGCGTGAACCCGGACTTAGCGGATGCGCATGCCTGGCTGGGCGCCTTCCCAGGGTTCCAGGATGTAGATGCCGGGGTGCGCGTCCTCGTCGGCGTGGCTGGCTGCCAGCACCATGCCCTCCGAGACGCCGAAGCGCATCTTGCGCGGAGCCAGATTGGCGACCAGGACCGTCAGCTTGCCGGTCAGATCATCAGGCTTGCAGGCGGATTTGATACCCGAAAAGACTTGCCGCAGGCGGCCTTCGCCCACATCCAGGGACAGGCGCAGCAGCTTGTCCGAGCCTTGGACTTCCGCGCACTCGACGATGCGCGCGATGCGCAGGTCGATCCGGCCGAAATCCTTGATATCGATGACCTCGGCGATAGGCTCGCCGCCCGGAATCTCCGCAGGCGCCTGAGGCGGCTCGAACAGGGCGTCGAGCAGGGCCGGGTCGACGCGTTGCATCAAGTGCTTGAACGCGGCGATGCGCGCCGGCAGCTCGCCGGCATCGGACCAGATGTAGGTGCGGTTGCGCCCGAACAGCTCGCGGGCGACGCGTTCAGTCAGGGCCGGCAGCACGGGTGAGAGCATGACTGACAGCGCCTGGAATCCCGCCAGGGCGCGCGAGCAGATGTCTTGCAGCGCGGCTTTTCGCGCGGGTTCGGCCTGGGCGAGGCCCTTGGCGAGCACCCAGGGCTGGGCGGCGTCGAAAGCCTGATTGATGCGATCGGCCTGGGCCATGATGCGGCGGATGGCGCGGCCGTATTCGCGCGCCTCGAAATCCGCCTGGACCTGTTCCGTGCAGTCGCGCAGTTCGGCCTGCAGCGCCCCGGCGTCGCCGGCATAGGCCAGGGCGCCGTCGAAGTGGCGGGTGATGAATGTCGCGGCGCGGCTGGCGATGTTGACGTATTTGCCGATCAGGTCGCTGTTGACCCGGGCGACGAAATCGTCGGGATTGAAGTCCAGGTCCTCGACGTGGGCGTTGAGTTTGGCGGCGATGTAGTAACGCAGCCATTCGGCGTCCATGCCGATGTCCAGGTAGCGCAGCGGAGAGATCCCCGTGCCCCGGCTCTTGGACATCTTTTCGCCGCTGACGGTGATGAAGCCGTGCACGTGCAGCATGTCGGGGATCTTGCGACCGGAGAATTTCAGCATCGCTGGCCAGAACAGCGCATGGAAATAGACGATGTCCTTGCCGATGAAGTGCACCTGCTCGGTGGTGGCCTGCGGCGCCAGCAGCGCGTCGAAGTCCAGCCCGTTTTTCTGGCAATAGGCCTTGAGTGAGGCCAGGTAGCCGACCGGCGCGTCCAGCCAGACATAGAAATATTTGCCCGGCGCATCGGGGATGGGGATGCCGAAGTAGGGTTCATCGCGGGAGATATCCCAGTCGGCCAGATTGGCCTCGGCGCCTTCGGCCGTGCCCAGCCACTCACGCGTCTTGGCGAGAACCTCGGATTGCAGCCGGGCGGTGCCATCGGCCCGCGTGCCCGTGGTCCATTCCTGGAGAAAGGCGACACAGCGCGGATCGGACAGGCGGAAGAAAAAGTGTTCCGAGCTGCGCAAGACTGGCCGCGCCTTGCTCAGGGTGGAATAGGGCTCGATCAGTTCGGTCGGACTGTAGACGGCGCCACAGGACTCGCAGGAATCGCCGTACTGGTCCTTGGCGTGGCAGCGCGGACATTCGCCCTTGATGTAGCGGTCGGGCAGGAACATGCCCTTGACCGGATCGTAGAACTGCTCGATCTCGCGGCTGTCGATGAAGCCGGCGGCCTTCAGCGCGCGGTAGATGTCCTGGGACAGCTCGATGTTCTCTGGGGTGTCGGTGCTGTGCCAGTGATCGAAGCGGATGTGGAACCCGTCCAGGTATTTCGGCCGTTCGGCGGCGTAGCGGCCCACCAGCGCCTGGGGCGTGATGCCCTCGGCCTGCGCCTTGAGCATGATGGGCGCGCCGTGCGCGTCGTCCGCCCCGACGAAATGCACGGTGTGGCCGGCCATGCGCATGGTGCGCACCCAGGTATCGGCCTGGATGTATTCCATGATGTGGCCGATATGAAAGGAGCCGTTGGCGTAGGGCAGGGCGGTGGTGACGAAGATCGTGCGCGACATGGGGCGGGCAAAGGGAGGAGAGGAGGCAAAGGACCGATTTTATCAGTCCGGGCCCGCACCATTGTCAGGGTCAGGTCTGGTCCATGCGCACGCCTGGAACCGGATGCCCGAGCGTGTCTCCCCAGGCCACGAGGCATGAGGATTCCGTCCGGCGCCGGCGCCGCGTTTTGCTCAGGGGATTTCGCGCATTTCTATGTCGGTGACGTCCCGTGCCCGGGCGGGTTGCCCGGAGCGTGACCAGGCCCCGGGCCGCGGCGGCATGGTCGGGCGGCGGCGCTCGGCCCAATAGGCCTTGACGCCGAAGGGCCGGCCCTTGATCCGGGCGATGATGTACAGCACGCCGATCGCCAGGGCGGTCGAGGCCATGAAGACAAAGGCCATCACCAGGCCGAAGAAGGCCAGGACCAGGAACAGGACGGCGCGCAGGATTTGCTGGATCAGATTCATGAGGGTTGGACTCCTGGGGCCGGAAAAAGTTGCGTGCACGGCGCGATCGGGCGCCGGCCGGACGGGCATGGCGCGCGGCCAGAACCGGCGCAGACGCCATACACATCCATATTGGGGTCAATCAGCGGAATTCCAAGTGAATCCGCTATGCTTGTGGTTTTGACTGCTTTCATCCTGATCTCTTATGACTACCACGATACAGGACATCCGCGCGATCCTGTCCAGGGTCATCAACCCCGATACCCGGAAAACGCTGGCGGTGACCGAACCCGAGTTGCAGATCACGGCCTCGGGCGATGTCGTCCACATCACTGTAACCCTGGGCTATCCCTTGTTCAATGGTGAGCAGGCCCTGGATGCCGCCATCCGGACCGCGCTGGAGGCGGTCGGAGTCCGTCTCGGGACGCTGGAATTCCAGTCACGGATCGTGGCGCATGCGGTCCAGCGAGGATTGCGTCCCCTGGACAGCGTGCGCAACATCATTGCCGTGGCGTCCGGCAAAGGCGGGGTCGGCAAGAGCACCACGGCCGTCAACATGGCCCTGGCCCTGCAGGCGCAAGGCGCCCGTGTCGGCTTGCTGGACGCCGATATCTACGGTCCCAGCGTGCCCATCATGCTGGGGCTGTCGGGCAAGCCCAAAAGCGTCGATGGCAAGAGCATGGAACCCATGATCGGCCATGGCTTGCAGACCAACTCGATCGGCTTCCTGATGGACGATGATGGCCCGGCGATCTGGCGGGGCCCCATGGTGACCCAGGCCCTGACGCAGTTGCTGTCGCTTACCAATTGGAACGATCTGGATTATCTGATCGTGGACATGCCCCCTGGAACAGGCGATATTGCCCTCACCATGGCCCAGAAGGTGCCGCTCACGGGAGCGGTCATCGTCACCACGCCCCAGGATCTGGCCCTGGCCGATGCCCGCAAGGGTCTGATCATGTTCCAGAAGGTAGATGTCCCGGTGCTAGGGATCGTTGAAAACATGTCCGTTCATGTGTGCTCCAACTGCGGGCACGCCGAGCCGATCTTCGGCCAGGATGGCGGCCGCCAGCTGGCGGCGACCTATCATTTGCCCTGGCTGGGCGCTTTGCCGTTGCAGCTCGATATCCGCGAGGAAACCGACTCCGGCCGGCCGAGCGTCGTCGCTTCGCCCGATGGCGAGGCGGCGCGCCGATACCAGGACATCGCCCGCCAGCTGGCCATTCATGTGGCGGGACAGCCGCTGGATGATTCCGGTACACGACCCAGGGTCGTGGCGCGCACGACCTGATGCGGTGGGGTGTGCCGACTTCCGGCCTGAGGCTTTCCCCGTTGCGTCAGGTGCTGCTCGGCGCCGGCATCGTCGCCTGTGCGCCCGCCCTGGCGGCGCCTCCGGAGGTCATCATCGATCCCGGCGGCGCGCCGCCCAAGGTGTTACAGGCCATTACCGATGCGGTCGGCGTCATCACGCGCCTGACCGAGGATCAGGATGTGCGCGAGGTCTCGCGCTTGCGCCGGCGGGCGTGGAAGGCGGCTCAGGCCGCCTTGCAGACCCAGGGCTATTTCGGGGCGACCGTGACGCTGGACGTATCGTCCGGCGCCGCCAATGGCGGCGAGTTCTGGGACATCACGATCGACACCGGCGAACGTGCCCGGGTGCGTCAGCTAGGTCTGCGGTTCGAGGGAGCGCTCGCCGGAGAGGCCTACGCCGCCCGGCGCCAGTCCCTGCGGGACGCCTGGCTGCTCAGGCCGGGCATGCCTTTCATCAACGATGACTGGAGCCATGCCAAATCCGCCTTGCTGGACGACACCGCACGCCGGGATTTCTACTATGCCCGTTACGCGCAGACCCGGGCGGTCGTCGATCCTGAAGTCGCCAAGGCTGACCTGGAGGTTGCGCTGGACAGCGGACCGCCCGTCCGGATGGGAGATCTCCAGATCATCGGTCTGAAGCGGGTTCCCGAATCCCTGATCCGGCGCTATGTACGCTATGACCCGGGCGATGCCTACGATCAGACTCGCCTGGATGACTGGCAGCAGGCCCTGCAATCCACCTCGTTTTTCCGGGGTGCCTTCGTCACCCTGGACGATGGCACCGCGCCCGCGTCGCAGGCGGATGCTGCCGCCGACGCCGGGACGCCTTCGACAGCGGGCGCCCCGGCGTCGCCGCCTGAACGCCCCTCGGGAGATGCGCCCGTGACGCTGCCGGTGCGGGTCCAGGTCACCGAGGGACCGGCGCGTTACGCCAGCGGCTCGCTGGGCGTCGACAGCGATCACGGCATCCGGGTCGAAGGCCTGTACCGCCAGAATGTGGTCTTTGGCCTGCCAGTGTGGATCGAGACCGGGGCCGGTGTCGATGAAAAGCGCCAGCGCGCTTTCTTCGATGTGCATCTGCCGCCGACCATGAATGGCAGCACGGACAGTTTTGGCGTGCTCTACGAGCACTCCGATATCGAGGGCCTGGACACCAGTCGTGCCGGCCTGGGATGGAAGCGCAGCCAGACGCGCAAGGCGGCGGGTGACAGCCGCGTCGAATACGAGGTTCGCTGGGGGGCGCTGGTCGCCTACGACAAGACCCGTATTTCCGGTGGCGCCCGCTATGAGGTGCCCAGCTGGGCCGCCACCTGGCAGTGGCTGCGCCGCGATGTCGACTCGAAATACGATCCGCGCGAAGGCAATCTGATCGAGGTCGGTCTGGGTGTGGGCACGACCCTGGACGATGGCAAGGATTTCTACCGCACCAGCCTGCGCGCCCAGCAGTGGTGGCCGATCGGCGATCGCGATGTCTTGACCGTGCGCGGCGAGATCGGCAAGGTCTGGTCGCGCACCGACCGGCTGCCGCAGGACTTCTATTGGCGCACGGGCGGCTCGCGCAGCATCCGCGGCTACCGCTACCGGAGCATCGGCCTGGAGCGGGGCGATGCCGTGGTCGGCGCCCCCGTGCTGGGCGTGGCCAGCATCGAATACACCCACTATTTCACCGATGTCCTGGGCGCCAATGTCTTTGTCGATGCCGGCGATGCCGCCGAGTCCTTCGACCAGTTCGACTGGCATCTGGGGTATGGCGCCGGTCTGGCGGTTCGGACCCCCGCAGGGCCGTTCTACGTCGACCTGGCCTGGGGGCAGAAGGATCGCCGCCTGCGGCTGGAGTTTTCCCTGGGGATCGCGTTTTGAGGAAGATCTTCTGGCGCGGTCTGCGGTTCTTCGGACTCTGGGGACTGCCGCCCATCGTGATGGCGCTGGTGCTGGTCATCGTCTTCGCCGCCTGGTGCGCGTCCAGCGCGACGGGCACCCGCTGGCTGCTGCGCACCGTGGCGGAACAGCTGGGCGGCCAGGTCCAGGGCGTACGCGGCACGCTGGCCGACGGAGTGTACGTCGAAGATATGACGATTGCCTTGCCGGACGTGGATGTGCGCGTGACAGGGCTGCATCTCAAGGCGCTCTGGCGCGAGCTGCTGGAGCGCCGCCTGCACATCAATGACCTGTCCGCCTCGCGTGTGGATGTGGACGTGCGCACCGCGCCGGATACCGCGCCCCCCGACGCCGAGCCTTTCCGGATGCCGACGTTGCCCTTGAGCCTGCGGGTCGACCGGTTGGCGCTGGAGGGGCTGGGCCTGCGGATCGACCAGACGCCGCTGCCCGTCGATCTGCTGTCGGTCTCGACTGCGCTGGCGCTGGATGCCCGTACCGCGACCGTGACGCTGAACGATCTGCAAGCCGCCTACCAGGGCATGTTGCTGCAGCTTGGCGGGGATCTGGCAGTGCGTGAACTGGCTGCGCCCTGGCCCTTCGAGCTCAAGCTGCACGGGGCTGCGCAGGATCGTGGCGCACAATCGCCCGTCTGTCTGCGGCAGATGGTGGCGGCCGGCATGCCGCAGGCTGGCGATAAGACGCCCGAGGGCAAAGACGATTGCCGGATCGACCTGGACGTGCGCCTGACCGGCGATCTTCAGGCTGTGCATCTGCAGGCTGCGGGGCAGGGCGAAGGCATGGCCTTGCAGGCCCGGGCCGATATCTTTCCTGATCAGCCCTTCCCGCTGGGAGCCGCGCAGGCGGATGTGCAGCTTCCGGGCGATGCTCGCGTGACGCTGGCTGTCACGCCCGAAGCGCCAGGGCCCGACGGCCTGCGGCCGGTCAATGCGCAGTGGTCCGTGCAGCAACTGCGACCGGCGGCCTGGTTGCCCCGGGGCCTGGGGCCGACGCTGCTGAACCTGAAGGGCGCGGTGCAGGCGCGTCTGGATGCCGGACAGCGCTTGCAGGATATCGGGCTGAATCTGGTGTTCGATGGCCCCAATCGCTGGAATGGCCAGCCTCTGTCGGGACAAGTCCGGCTGGATCGTCTGTCGCGGGCCGATGGGGTCCTGTTCGATGCCCAGGCTCAAGCGCCGGTGAACCTGCTGGGGCTTCAGGCCGCGGGCCTGGATGTGGATCTGGCGCTGGGGCCGGACCGGGTGCGCGCCGGCGGCGATGTGTCGGTGGCCGCCAGCCGGCTGACGCTGCGGGCGCAGTTGCCGGCCCTGGCCGCCGTCTGGCCCGATGTGCCGGGGGGCGCGCAGCTGGAGATGGATTTCTCCGGGCCGCTGGCGAATCACCAGGGCCGTCTCAAAGCCCGCTATACCCCCGCCGGCGCGCGCGAGCGGGTTCCCGGCCAGGCGCCCATGAGTCTGGATCTGGCGTTCGGGGGCGGCTGGACGCAAGCGCAGGGCTGGCGGGGTCGGTTGACCTCATTGCGCGCCGAACATGCCGGTCTGATCCTGGACAGCCGGACGGCGGTGGCGCTGACGCTCGATGCCGAAGGCGGCTGGCAGGTCGGTGAGGCGACGCTCGGCGTGGCGCTGGATGGCGAGTCTCTGCTCAGTCTGCATCATCAGGCTTCGGCCGGTCGGCAGGGGCGATGGGAAACGCGCGGGCGCGTCGATCCGTTGACGATCTCGCCCGAACGCATCGCCCGCTTGCAGGCCTGGCTGGGCCAGATTGACGGGAAGCAGGGCGGGGTGCGCATCCAACCGTCCAGACAGGCGCAGCGCAGTCGCTTGAATGCGAGCCTGGACTGGGCCTTGAAGTTCGATGATGCGCTGAGCGGCGACATTCATCTGGCGCGTCGGGAGGGCGATCTGACCGTGCCCGGCGATGTGCCCATCCGGCTGGGCCTGGAAGACGCCCGCCTGGATATCGCCATCCGGCGTCTTGGCGCCGGGCTCAGCCGCGCCGACGCGGATCTGCGGATCAGTACCCGCAAAATGGGCAGCATGCGCCTGCGGGCCGATACACCGATCCACATGGCGGCGAGTGGCGGTCCGGTGCTGCGGCCGCAGGATGAGCGGCATGTGCGTTTCGAGGCCAGGTCCGAGAATCTGGCCTGGGTGAACCTGTTGCTGGGTGATGAGATGGAGGTCGGCGGTACGCTGCAGGCCGACGTCCAGGGCCGTAGCCGCCCTGACGGCAGCTGGGTCCTGTCGGGGCCGGTCAGCGGCAATGGCCTGCGCCTGCTGATGGCCGACCAGGGCGTGCGGTTGCTGGACGGCACCTTGCAGGCGCATTTTGATGGCGCGCGGGTGGTGCTGGATCATCTGCGCTTTCCGGCGGTGCGCCGGGTCGTTCCCAAGGAATGGCGGACCGCCACCTGGATTTCGGAAAATCCGGATGCCCGGGACGGTGCGCTGGACCTGTCGGGCGCCTGGGATCTGCTCGAGCATCAGGGGCAGGTGGATGTGTCCTTGCGGCGTTACCCGGTGCTGCAGCGGTCCGACCGCTATGCCATGGTCAGCGGCACTCTCCAGATCCGGGCCACGCTGCCGGAAATTCTCATCAGTGGCAAGATCACGGCCGATGCCGGCTGGTTCGATCTGGATATGCTCAACGCCATTCCTTCTCTGGACAGCGATGTGGTGATCCTCGAGCCGGGCACCAAGGAGGCGGCCCCCTCGAAAGCCCCGCCCCTGGATCTGCGAGCCGATCTGACCATCGATCTGGGGCCGCGTTTCTACCTGACCGGGTTCGGCCTGGACTCGGGGCTGGTCGGCAGCATGGACCTGCACATGAGGGACGGCAAGCTCACGGCGCTGGGCCAGCTGCGCACCCGGGGCGGCGCGATCAACACCTACGGCCAGCATCTGCAGTTGCGGCGCGGCACCATCACCTTCCAGGGGGATGTGTCCAATCCCGTGCTCGATATTCAGGCGCTGCGCACCGATGTGGCCGTGCAGGCCGGTGTGCGGGTGGCCGGCACCGCCCGGCGTCCTCGGATCGATCTGATGTCGCGCCCGGAAGTCAGCGAGGCTGAAAAGCTGTCCTGGCTGCTGTTGGGCCACGGGCCGGATCAGGGCGGCGCGGACATGGCGCTGCTGTTCTCGGTGGGCAGTTCCTTTCTGTCCGACGGCGAGCCGTTCTACAAGCGCTTTGGCCTGGACGAGCTGAGCATGCGCTCGGGCGAACTGGGCAGCGCCGGCAGCATCCTGCCGGTCGAAAGTGTCGTCAGCGGGCTGGAAACGGGCGCCAGCCCTATCGAGCAGCGTTTCATCCTGGCCGGCAAGACCCTGACCGACGACCTGCGGCTGAGCCTGGAGCAGTCGCTGGCGCAGACCGGCACCGTGGCGCGGCTGAGCTATCGCCTGATGCGTCGTTTGCAGGCCGAGGTGACGGTCGGCACCGTCAATGGCCTGGCGCTGGTCTATCGCTGGTTCTCGATGGATTGAAAGGAACGGGCGCCAGTGCGCCGTCCATCGTTGATGTGCCTTAAAATACCGCAACTTTGAACAGAGGGCGCTCATGAGCATCAAAAACGACCGCTGGATCCGGCGCGCTGCGCAGGCCGGAATGATCGAACCCTTCGAGCCCGGTCAGGTGCGCTCGATCGATGGCCAGAAAATCGTCAGCTATGGCACCAGCAGCTATGGCTATGATGTGCGCTGCGCCAACGAATTCAAGATCTTCACGAACATCAACTCCAGCATCGTCGACCCCAAGGCCTTCGATGAAAGATCCTTTGTGGATTTCCAGGGGGACGTCTGCATCATCCCGCCCAATTCCTTCGCCCTGGCCCGCACGGTCGAGTTCTTCCGCATCCCGCGCTCCGTGCTGACCGTGTGCCTGGGGAAAAGCACCTATGCCCGTTGCGGCATCATCGTCAACGTCACGCCGCTGGAACCCGAATGGGAAGGCCATGTGACGCTGGAATTTTCCAACACCACCCCCCTGCCGGCGAAGATCTACGCGGGCGAGGGCTGCGCCCAGATGCTGTTCTTCGAGAGCGACGAGGTCTGCGAAACCTCCTACGCCGACCGGGGCGGCAAATACCAGGGACAGCAGGGTGTCACGCTGCCGCGTACCTAGCCGCCATGAAATTTCGTTTTCCCATCGTCATCATCGACGAAGACTATCGTTCCGAGAATGCCTCGGGATTCGGCATCCGCGCCCTGGCCTCGGCCATCGAGGCCGAGGGGGTCGAGGTTCTGGGGGTCACCAGCTACGGTGACCTCAGTTCTTTTGCGCAGCAGCAGAGTCGCGCCAGCGCTTTCATCCTGTCGATCGACGACGAGGAATTCGATGAGGATTCCCCCCAGGATGTCGCCAACGCGATCAAGAATCTGCGCGCCTTCATCGGCGAGTTGCGGTTTCGCAACGAGGACATCCCCATCTATCTGTATGGCGAGACCCGCACCTCGCAGCACATCCCCAACGACATCCTGCGCGAACTGCATGGTTTCATCCACATGTTCGAGGACACGCCGGAGTTCGTCGCGCGCCACATCATCCGTGAGGCCCGCGCGTACCTGGACAGCCTGCCGCCGCCGTTCTTCCGCGAATTGCTGGATTACGCCTCCGATGGCTCCTATTCCTGGCACTGCCCGGGCCATTCGGGCGGGGTGGCCTTCCTGAAGAGTCCCGTGGGACAGATGTTCCACCAGTTCTTCGGCGAGAACATGCTGCGCGCCGACGTCTGCAATGCGGTCGACGAACTCGGCCAGTTGCTGGATCACACCGGGCCGGTGGCCGAGTCCGAGCGCAATGCCGCGCGCATCTTTCATGCCGACCATTGTTTCTTCGTCACCAACGGCACCTCGACGTCGAACAAGATCGTCTGGCATGCCAACGTGGCCGCGGGAGACGTGGTGGTGGTGGATCGCAACTGCCACAAGTCGATCCTGCACGCCATCACCATGACCGGCGCCATTCCGGTGTTTCTGCGCCCCACGCGCAATCATCTGGGCATCATCGGTCCGATTCCGCTGGAGGAATTCGACCCCGAGAGCATTCGTCGCAAGATAGAGGCCAATCCCTTTGCGCGCCAGGCCGCCAACAAGCGCCCGCGCATCCTGACGCTGACGCAGAGCACCTATGACGGCGTGATCTACAACGTCGAAATGATCAAGGAAAAGCTCGGCTCGGAGATCGACACCCTGCATTTCGACGAGGCCTGGCTGCCGCATGCGGCCTTTCACGAGTTCTACGAGGACATGCATGCCATCGGGCCGGATCGCCCGCGCAGCAAGGACACGATGATCTATGCGACGCACTCCACGCACAAGCTGCTGGCGGGACTGTCGCAGGCTTCGCAGATCGTCGTCCAGGATTCCGAGGACCGCAAGCTGGACCGCAACCTCTTCAACGAGGCCTTCCTGATGCACACCTCGACCTCGCCGCAGTACGCCATCATCGCGTCCTGCGACGTGGCTGCGGCCATGATGGAGCCGCCGGGCGGCACGGCCCTGGTCGAGGAATCCATTCGCGAGGCGCTGGATTTCCGTCGCGCCATGCGCAAGGTCGAATCCGAGTTCGGCAAGAACGACTGGTGGTTCAAGGTCTGGGGCCCCAACCGCCTGGTCTCCGAGGGCATCGGCAACCGCGAGGACTGGGTACTGGGTTCGGGCGATGAGTGGCATGGGTTCGGCGATCTGGCCGAAGGCTTCAACATGCTCGACCCGATCAAGGCCACCGTGGTGACGCCGGGGCTGGATATTTCCGGTACTTTTGCCGATTCCGGCATTCCCGCGGCGCTGGTCTCGCGTTATCTGGCCGAGCATGGCGTGGTGGTCGAAAAGACCGGTCTGTACTCGTTCTTCATCCTGTTCACCATCGGCATCACCAAGGGACGCTGGAACACGCTGCTGACCGCCTTGCAGCAGTTCAAGGATGACTACGACCGCAATCAGCCCCTGTGGCGGGTGTTGCCGGAATTCAGCCGTTCCCACAAGCGCTACGAGCGGATGGGGCTGCGCGATCTGTGCCAGAAAATCCACGAGGCCAACCGTCATTACGATTTCGCGCGCCTGACCACGCGGGTGTATCTCAGCGACATGGAGCCGGCCATGCGGCCGGCCGACGCCTACGCGCGCATGGCCCACCGCGAGGTCGAGCGGGTGCCCGTCGATCAACTGGAAGGCCGGGTCACCGGGGTACTGCTGACCCCTTATCCACCAGGCATTCCGCTGCTGATTCCGGGCGAGCGGTTCAACCGCGACATCGTCGATTACCTGAAATTCACTCAGGAATTCAATCAGCAGTTCCCGGGCTTCGAGACCGACGTCCACGGACTGGCATTCGAAACCGACGGGCAGGGCCGGCGCCACTACTACGTCGATTGCATTCGCGAAGGCGCCTGATGCGCCGCCGCCTCGGTTCGTGCGTGGATCCGGCATCGTGACGGATGGGGGGGGCGCATGAGCCGCGCCCCGTTCGATGTCGCCGTCATTGGCGCCGGCGCCGCCGGCATGATGACGGCCGCCGTGGCGGCGCAACGCGGCCTGCGGGTCGTTCTGATCGACCACGCCCAACGGCTGGCTGAAAAGATCCGCATCTCCGGCGGCGGGCGCTGCAATTTCACCAACCTGGGGACGAGTCCCGCGCAGTTCCTGTCACGCAATCCGGATTTCTGCCGCTCGGCCTTGCGCGCCTATGGACCGGGCGACTTCCTGGAACTGCTGCGCGCGCATGGCGTGACCTGGCATGAAAAGCACCGGGGCCAGCTGTTCTGCGATGATTCCAGCGAATCGATCATTCAGGTGCTGCGCCGCGAATGCGACGCGGGCGAGGTGCAATGGCGCATGCCTTGCGCCGTCCGCGCCGTCAGCCGGGAACCGGCGGGGTTCCTGCTGGAGACCGATGCGGGACCGGTCCGGGCCGCCCGGCTGGTGCTGGCGACCGGTGGTCTGGCGATTCCGCAATTGGGGGCCACCGATTTCAGCCTGCGGATTGCGCGGCAGTTCGGCCTGCGCATCGTCGAACCGCGCCCGGCGCTCGTGCCGCTGACTTTCGATGCTGGACAATGGCGGCCCTACGCGGCGCTGGCCGGCGTGTCTCTGGAAGTCCGTCTGTCGCATGAGCGCATCGTCGCGCAGGGCGGCGGCAAACGATCCAGGTGTCCGGCGCGCGCCGAATTCCTGGAGGATCTCCTGTTCACTCATCGCGGTCTGTCGGGGCCCGGCATCCTGCAGATTTCCAGCCACTGGCAGCCGGGCGATCCGATCCGCATCGATCTGGCGCCTGGGCGGGACATGGGGACCGAACTGATGGCCGCCAAGGCCGGCAGCCGCCAGACGGTCGCGGCCGCTCTGGCGACGACATGGCCCAGACGGCTGGCCGAGGCCTGGCTGGACGCCGGTGGCGCCGCGGACCCTGGCGGGCATCCGGCGCGCGTGACGCGTCCAGGCGGCCCGGCCCGCCCGGACAGCCTGGATGACCTGGACCGCCGGAATGACCCGGGCCGCCTCGATGATCCGGCCCGCCTGACGGCATGGGCCGGGCTGCGGCTGGCCGACGTGCCCGACCGCCGCCTGCGCGCCCTGGGGGAGCGCATTCACGACTGGACGCTCTGGCCCACGGGCACCGCCGGTTACAAGAAAGCCGAGGTCATGCGTGGTGGCGTGGACACCGATGAACTCGATCAGCGCAGCCTGGAGTCGCGCCGCTGTCCCGGGCTGCATGTGGTCGGCGAGGCGGTGGACGTCACCGGCTGGCTGGGCGGCTACAACTTTCAGTGGGCCTGGTCCTCCGGCATGGCCTGCGGCCGGGCCCTGACGGCAGGCTGAGATAGAATCGTCAGGATCGCCATCATTGCCATCGGAGGACGAACATGCGCAAACCCCTGGACGGCATCCGTGTGCTGGAAATGGGCCAGCTCATCGCCGGGCCGTTCGCGGCCAAGATGCTGGGCGAATTCGGCGCCGAGGTCATCAAGATCGAACCTCCGGGACAGGGCGACCCCCTGCGCAACTGGCGGTTGCTGCATGAGGGGACTTCGGTCTGGTGGCAGGTGCAGTCGCGCAACAAACAGTCGGTGACGCTGGACTTGCGTCAGCCCGAAATCCAGGCCGTCGTGCGCCGCCTGGCCGCCGAATGCGACGTGGTGGTCGAGAATTTCAAGCCGGGCACCCTGGAATCCTGGGGGCTGGGCTGGGATGAACTGCATGCCGCCAATCCGCGCCTGATCATGCTGCGCGTCTCGGGGTATGGCCAGACCGGTCCCTACCGCGACCGGCCCGGCTTCGGCGTGGTGGCCGAGGCCATGGGCGGGCTGCGCCATCTCAGCGGCGAGCCGGGACGCACCCCGGTGCGCGTGGGCGTGTCCATTGGCGATTCCCTGTCGGCCCTGCATGGCGTCATCGGTGTGTTGCTGGCGCTGCGCGCCCGCGACCGCGAGGGCATCGGACAGATGATCGACGTGGCGTTGTACGAGTCCGTTTTCAACATGATGGAAAGCCTGTTGCCCGAATACGCGGTGTTCGGCGAGGTCCGCCAGCCGGCCGGCAGCAGCCTGCCGGGTATCGCACCCAGCAATGCCTACGCCTGCCGTGACGGCTATGTGCTGATCGCCGGCAATGGCGACAGCATCTTTCGCCGGCTGATGCAGGCCATCGGCCGGATGGACCTGGGCGACGATCCGACCCTGGCGCACAATGCCGGCCGTGTGACGCAGGTGGACCGTATCGATGGCGCTATCGGTGACTGGGCCGCATCGCGGTCTCAGGACGAGGTCCTGGACATTCTGAATGCGGCACGCATCCCGTCCGGGCGTATTTACGATGTGGCCGACATCGCCGCCGATCCGCACTACCAGGCGCGCGACATGATCCTGGATCAGCCGCTGCCCGACGGCACGCCCTGTCAGGTGCCCGGTATCGTGCCGAAACTGTCCGCGACGCCGGGCGGCATTCAGTCGCGGGCGCCCGTCCTGGGGGAGCACACCGACGTGGTGCTGGAGCGGCTGGGCGTGGATGACGAGACGCGCGCGCGCTGGCGGGAACAGGGGTTCGTCTGAATGGCGGGATGTGATTGTTGAATCACCCCGTTTCAGAGTATGCTTCATCCTTGCTGTCACCCGATGCGGGTGGGAGAGCGCCGCCCCGCGCATCGGGTGGCCGCCGAAGGCGCAATTCGCCCGGAATCGCTCAGGCACCCCGTACCATCCGCATGATGCCGTCATCGCATCGCAGCATTCTGGAGAGATCCGCTCCCTGATCCGGACGCGGGCGCCGAAGGTGAACCCCCCGCAGCGCGGGGCAACTCTCAGGCAAAAGGACAGAAGGGCGTTGCCGGCATTCCCGCCGCCCCTTTGTCTCGTTCGGAGTTTCCATGCCCGCGCAAACCCCCCTGTACGAAACCCACGTCGCCCTGGGCGCCAAGATCGTCGATTTCGGCGGCTGGGACATGCCCCTGGCTTATGGTTCCCAGCTCGAAGAGCACCATGCCGTGCGCCGCGCGGCGGGCATGTTCGATGTGTCCCACATGCTCAATGTCGATGTGGCCGGCGCCCGTGCCCAGGATTTTCTGCGCCATCTGCTGGCCAATGACGTGGCGCGCATCGCCGGTCAGCCGGGCAAGGCGCTGTATTCCTGCATGCTGCATCCCGACGGCGGGGTGATCGATGACCTGATCGTCTATTTCTTTTCTGCGGAACGCTGGCGCATCGTCGTCAATGCCGGGACGGCGGACAAGGACCTCGCCTGGATGCGGGAACAGGCCGCTGCCTACGAGGTGACTGTCACGCCCCGGCGCGACCTGGCCATGGTGGCGGTCCAGGGCCCTGGCGCGCGCGAAGCCGTCTGGTCGGTGCATCCCGACTGGAA
Source organism: Castellaniella sp. (assembly GCF_047971665.1). GTDB lineage: Bacteria > Pseudomonadota > Gammaproteobacteria > Burkholderiales > Burkholderiaceae_B > Castellaniella. The sequence continues at coordinate 169,974 of NZ_JBKEAA010000027.1, forward strand.
GCCCGCCTCGCAGGACCTCAAGCCCTTTACCGGCACGATGATCGACGAGAACACGCTGGTAGCGCGCACGGGTTACACGGGCGAGGACGGTTTCGAGATCGTCCTGTCGGCCACCGCCGTCAAGGGATTCTGGGATGCCCTGGTCGCGGCCGGCGTGCGGCCCTGCGGCCTGGGCGCGCGCGACACCCTGCGTCTGGAAGCGGGCATGAACCTCTACGGCCAGGATATGGACGAGACTGTCCACCCGCTGGAATCCGGCCTGGCCTGGACCGTCTCGATGAAGGACGAGCAGCGCGATTTCATCGGCCGCGCCGCTTTGGTCCAGGCGTCCCGCGCCCGTGAAATGGTCGGTCTCAAGCTGCTCGATCGCGGCGTCATGCGCGGCCACATGAAAGTCCGCACCGCACAGGGCGAAGGCGAGCTCACCAGCGGCACCATGGCGCCCACGCTGGGTTTTTCCATCGCGCTGGCCCGGGTGCCGGCCGGCTCCGCGCCGGGCGACCGGGCCGAAGTCGAGATCCGCGGCAAGTGGCTGGCCGCCGAAATCGTGCGGCCTCCTTTCGTGCGCAATGGTCAGGTCCTGGTCTGACCGCGCCTGTCCGTTTTTTTCTTTCATTCTCCACCATTGACAACGGGGTACATCATGTCCATTCCCAACGACCGCAAATACACGGCCTCCCACGAATGGGTCAAGGCAGACGGTGACTGCTTCCTCGTCGGTATCACCGACGACGCGCAGGACCAGCTCGGCGACCTGGTTTTCGTCGGCGACGTTCAGGTCGGCGCACACCTGTCCGCTGGCGACACGGCCGCCGTGGTCGAATCCGTCAAGGCCGCTTCCGATATCTATGCGCCGGTGGCCGGCGAGATCGTCGCGTTCAACGAGGCGTTGAACGACCAGCCCGCCCTGATCAACGAGTCCGCCTATGAGCAATGGATCTTCAAGATCAAGCCTGACAACGCGGCGGACGCCGACGGCCTGATGGACGCGGCCGCCTACGAGGCCCAGGCCTGATCTTTGCCGCGCCCGCCTTTTCCTGATTCACTCGGTTTCATCCCGGAGAACCTCATGCTGCGCGATTCCGCCACGCATTCCGAATTCATCGCCCGTCACATCGGGCCGTCCGACGCTGACCAGAGCGCCATGCTGGCGGCGATCGGGACTTCCAGCCTGGACGCCTTGATCCGCGAGGTCGTGCCGGAAAACATCCTGTCCGAAGCCCCCTGCCTGGATCTGCCGGGGCCGTTGGGCGAGGTCGAGGCGCTGGCGGACCTGAAGGCCATCGCCGGCCGCAACCAGATCCTGCGCAGCTACATCGGCCAGGGTTACTACGGCACCTATGTGCCGCATGTGATTCTGCGCAACATCCTGGAGAATCCCGCCTGGTACACCGCCTATACGCCGTACCAGCCGGAAATCTCTCAGGGCCGTCTCGAGGCCCTGCTGGTCTTCCAGACCATGATCACCGACCTCACGGGGCTGGATATCGCCAACTCGTCGCTGCTCGATGAGGCCACGGCGGCTGCCGAGGCGATGACGCTGGCGCGCCGCGTCTCGCGCGCCAGGTCCGACCGTTTTTTCGTGTCTGTCCATGTGCATCCCCAGACACTGGAAGTCCTGCGCACGCGCGCAGCCGGGCTGGGCATCAAACTGGTGGTCGGCGACGAGGCCGAGGGCCTGCCGGACTGTTACGGCGTGCTGCTGCAATATCCGCACAGCCTGGGCAGGGTGGCCGACTATCGCGCGTTGGCCGAGCAAGCCCATGCCGCCGGCGCCATCGTGGCCGTGGCCACGGACCTGCTGGCCCTGGCGCTGCTGGCGCCTCCGGGAGAGTGGGGGGCCGACATCGCTGTGGGGTCGGCCCAGCGCTTTGGCGTGCCCATGGGCTACGGCGGTCCGCACGCCGGCTTCATGGCCTGCAAGGACGCCTACAAGCGCAACCTGCCGGGCCGCCTGGTGGGGGTGTCCCAGGATGCGCGTGGTGAGCCGGCCCTGCGTCTGGCGCTGCAGACCCGTGAGCAACACATCCGCCGGGAAAAGGCGACATCCAACATCTGCACCGCGCAGGTGCTGCTGGCCGTGATGGCCGCGATGTATGCCGTCTGGCATGGTCCCCAGGGCATCGACCGCATCGCCCGGCGCGTTGCCGGCCACACCGGCCAACTGGCCGGCGCGCTGCGCGCCATGGGACTGAAGGTGCTCAACGACACCTATTTCGATACCCTGCATCTGGAAACCGGCGCCTGCACCCAGGCGGTGTTGGATGCGGCCGTGGACGGTGGCATGAACCTGCGCCGGGTCGACGACACCCACATCGCTCTGTCGCTGGACGAGACCGTCGGCACCCAGGATATCGAGATCCTGGTCGGTGCGCTGGCGGCCGGCATGGGCGTGGCGCGTGTCGCGCCGGATTTCTCGGCCGAAACCGACGGCATCCCGGCGAGCCTGCGCCGTGAGGGCGCCATTCTGGCGCATCCGGCCTTCTCGCGCGTGAAGTCCGAGACCGACATGCTGCGCTACCTGCGCGCGCTGGCCGACAAGGATCTGGCCCTGGACCGCACCATGATCCCGCTGGGTTCGTGCACCATGAAGCTCAACGCCACGGCGGAAATGATCCCGGTGACCTGGCCGGAATTCGGCCACATGCATCCGTTCGCTCCGGCGGGTCAGGCGCAGGGTTATCAGGAGATGATCGAGCGGCTGTGCGCCGCGCTGTGCGAAATCACCGGCTATGACCGCGTCAGCCTGCAGCCCAATTCGGGCGCCCAGGGCGAATTTGCCGGCTTGCTGGCGATCCGCGGCTACCATCAGGCCAATGGCGAACATCAGCGCAACGTCTGCCTGATTCCGGCCTCGGCGCACGGCACCAATCCGGCCTCGGCCCATCTGGCGGGCATGGACGTGGTGGTCGTGGCCTCGGACAGCAACGGCAACATCGACATGAATGACCTGCGCGCCCGCATCGCTCAGGTCGGCGACCGGCTGGCCGCCCTGATGATCACCTATCCGTCCACGCACGGCGTGTTCGAGACAACGGTCACCGAGATCTGCGATCTGATCCACGAAGCCGGCGGTCAGGTCTATCTGGATGGCGCCAACATGAACGCCATGGTCGGTGTCGCCCAGCCGGGCTGCTTCGGGTCCGATGTGTCGCACCTGAACCTGCACAAGACCTTCTGCATCCCGCACGGCGGCGGCGGACCGGGTATTGGTCCTGTGGCCGTGCGCGCCCATCTGGCGCCGTACCTGCCTGGGGTGGTGGGCGAGGACGGCCGTCTGCCGACGGGGCAGTCCGGTCCGGTGTCGGCCGCCCCTTACGGCTCGGCCAGCATCCTGCCGATCTCGACTCTGTACATCATGATGATGGGGGCCGAAGGCCTGCGTCGCGCCACCCAGGTGGCCATCCTCAACGCCAATTACCTAGCCGCGCGCCTGGCGCCGCACTATCCGATTCTGTACGCAGGCGCCAATGGCCGGGTGGCGCATGAGTGCATCCTGGACATCCGTCCGCTTAAGGACGCCAGCGGTATCGGCGCCGAGGACATCGCCAAGCGGCTGATGGATTACGGCTTTCACGCGCCCACCATGAGCTTCCCGGTGGCCGGGACGCTGATGGTCGAACCGACCGAATCCGAAGGCCTGGATGAACTGGACCGTTTTGTGGACGCGATGATTGCCATCCGCCAGGAGATCGCCGCCGTCGAGCGTGGCGAACAGCCGGCCGACGACAATCTGCTGATCAACGCGCCGCACCCCGCAGCGACGCTGCTGGTTCAGGACTGGACGCATCCGTACTCCCGCGAACAGGCGGCTTTCCCGCTGCCCGGCATGGCGGCGCGCAAGTACTGGCCGCCGGTTGCCCGGGTGGATAACGCCTGGGGCGATCGCAATCTCAGTTGCGCCTGCCCGCCGGTGGCGTCCTATGCGGACGATGCCGTGACAGCCTGATGCATGTTCTGCGGCCCGGTTCTTAAAGAATCCGGGCCGTTTTTGATGGTTCGATCTGGAGATTGCGTGTCATGCCTTACGTCAACATCAAAATCACCCGCGAGGGCGCCACGGCCGAGCAGAAGGCCCGGCTGATCGAGGGGGCCACCCAGCTGCTGGTGGACGTGCTGGGCAAGAATCCCAAGACTACCTTTGTGGTGATCGAGGAGGTCGACACCGACAACTGGGGCATTGCGGGCGAGACCGTGACGACGATCCGGGCGCGCGCCCAGACACCGGGCTGAGCCGGCGCC
>NZ_JBKEAA010000028.1:0-55963 GCF_047971665.1 Castellaniella sp.
GGGAAGACCGCGTTGATGGCATCGGGCAGGCCCTTCAAGCCATCGACCACGGCAATCAGGATGTCCTGGCAGCCCCGGTTCTTGAGCTCATTGAAGACCTTCATCCAAAACTTGGCCCCCTCGGTTTGCTCGATCCACAGCCCCAGCACGTCACGCTCCCCATCAGCGTCGATCCCCAGGGCCAGGTAGACCGCCTTGTTGACCACCAGCCCGTCGGTGCGGATCTTCACGCGCAGGGCATCGAAGAACACCACCGGGTACATGCGCTCCAGGGGTCGGTTCTGCCAGGCCACCGTCTCGGCCATGACCTCGTCGGTGACCTCGCTGATAAGTTCGGGCGAGACATCCGTGCCATAGGTCTCAGCCAGGAATGCCTGGATCTCGCGCACGCTCATGCCTCGGGCGTACAGGGCGATGATGCGCTCATCGAACCCGGCGAAATGGCGCTCATGCTTGGGAATCAAGACCGGCTCGAAGGTACCGTCCCGGTCGCGGGGCAAGTGCACACGCATCGAGCCGTGTCTGGTCAACAGCGTTTTGGCGCTCACGCCGTTGCGCTCATCGGCCTGTTGGGCGGGCTTGTCTTCGCCGGCCCGGTAGCCCAGGTGGGCGTTCATCTCGCCAGCCATGGCCCGCTCGATGACCGCCTTGCCGAAGGCATCAATCAAGTCCTCGACCTCCATGGCCGACATCGGGCCTTCGACCAGGCCGTCCAAGAGGTGTTCAGGCAGCTTCGGGAACCGGGCTGTGCGGGCGGCCGCCTGGGCCGCAATCGATGGTTTCTTGTGTTTCACGGGCATATCCATGGTCGTTTCCTCTCATGTTATGCCTCGCCCACAAAATTCCGGACACTCTCGCGGGACCTTGAATCGATTCGCGCAGCAGCTTTCAGGGCCGTGGTGCGAACGGAGAGACTTGAACTCTCATGCCTTTCGGCGCCAGAACCTAAATCTGGTGCGTCTACCAATTCCGCCACGTTCGCCAAGCAAGCTGCGCATTATAACGTGAGTCGGCATGCGGCCCTGGGTGCCTACGAGGTGTCGTACTTTCCGCTAAAATAGCCCGTTTACCATCCATTATTCAATAGGTTCCGAATGCAGCCCGTGGTTGAAAAATTGTCCGGCCTGGAGCGCCGTGTTGATCTGACCGTCTCGGTCGCCGACATCGAAAAGGAAGTCCAGACGCAACTCAAGCGCGTCGCCAGGACCGCAAAGGTACAGGGCTTCCGGCCCGGCAAGGCGCCCCTGTCGGTCATCGAACGCAGCCATGGCCCGTCGGTTCGCTATGACGTCATCAACGCCCAGATCGGCAAATCCCTGGACAAGGTGATCGAGGAGGCCAAGCTGCGCGTGGCCGGCTCCCCCAGCCTGGAACCCAAGGTCGAAGGCGTCGAGGATGGCGTGATGGCGTTTTCCGCCACGTTCGAGGTCTATCCCGAGATCCAGCTGCCGGACCTGTCGTCCCTGAAAGTCACCCGCAACACCGTCGAGGTGGGTGATGCCCAGGTCCAGCAGACCATCGATATCCTGCGGCGTCAGCGTACGATCTTCAAGCCGGCCGCAGATCGCGCCGCCCAGAGCGGCGACCGTGTCACCCTGGATTTCGTGGGCACCATCGATGGCGTCGCCTTCGAGGGCGGCACCGCTCAGGATTTCCCCTTTGTGCTGGGCCAGGGCCGTATGTTGCCCGAATTCGAAGCCGCAGCCACCGGCCTGAAGGCCGGTGAGACCAAGGTCTTCCCGCTGGCGTTCCCCGAGGACTACGGCAGCCCCGCCGTGGCCGGCAGACAGGCCGAGTTCACCATCACTGTCAAAGAGGTCGCCGAGCCCGAACTGCCCGAGCTCGATGCCGATTTCGCCCGTGCGCTGGGCCAGGCCGAAGGCAACGTCGAGGCGCTGCTGGCCGATGTGCGCACCAATGTCGAACGCGAGGCCCTGGCCCGCGCCAAGAACCGCACCAAGGCCAGCGTCATGGACGCCCTGGCGGCTTCCTGCGACTTCGATCTGCCCAAGGCCCTGGTCGACAACGAAATCGCCAATCGCACGGCCGCCGCGCGCGAGGAACTGAAACAGCGCGGTCTGCCCAACGCCGACAGCATTCCCATCCCCGAGGACACCTTCCGTGCGGAGGCCGAGCGCCGCGTGCGGCTGGGGCTGCTGGTGGGCGAATTCATTCAGTCCGCCGACCTCAAGGCCAAGCCGGAGCAGGTTCGCGCCCGCATCGAGGATTTCGCCAAGAACTACGAGCAGCCCGCCCAGGTCGTGGCCTACTATCTGTCCGATCGCGAGCGCCGTGCCGAGATCGAGTCGCTGGTTCTGGAAGACAACCTCGTCGATCATGTCCTGGCCTCCGCGCAGGTGACCGACGAATCCGTCGATTTCGACACTTTGATGGGTACGCGCTGACATGTCCAGGTTTGCCGATTTCTACGCATCGATGTACGGTGGGGACTCGGTCGTCCCCACCGGACTGGGCTATGTGCCCATCGTGATCGAACAGTCCGGCCGCGGGGAACGATCCTACGACATCTATTCGCGCCTGCTGCGCGAACGGGTGATCTTTTTCGTCGGTCCCGTCAACGACCAGTCGGCCAATCTGGTCGTGGCGCAGCTGCTGTTCCTGGAATCGGAAAACCCCGACAAGGACATCTCGCTGTACATCAATTCCCCCGGCGGCTCGGTTTACGCCGGCATGGCCATTTTTGACACCATGCAGTTCGTCAAGCCCGAGGTCTCCACGCTGTGCACCGGTCTGGCGGCCAGCATGGGGGCGTTCCTGCTGGCTGCGGGAGCCAGGGGCAAGCGCTACGCGCTGCCCAACTCGCGCATCATGATTCACCAGCCCTCGGGCGGCGCGCAGGGCCAGGCCTCGGACATCCAGATCCAGGCCAAGGAAATCCTCAGCCTGCGCGAACGCCTGAACGGCATCCTGGCCGAACGCACGGGCCAGGACATCGCGCGCATCGCCGTGGACACCGAGCGTGACAACTTCATGTCCGCGGACGACGCGCGGGAATACGGATTGATCGACAAGGTATTGGTTTCGCGCACCGACGAAGCCAAGTGATTGGATAGCCATGACCGAAAAAAAAGGTTCCAGCGACAACAAGACGCTGCATTGTTCCTTCTGCAACAAAAGTCAGCATGAAGTCCACAAGCTGATCGCAGGGCCTTCCGTCTTCATCTGCGATGAGTGCATCGGCCTGTGCAACGACATCATCCGCGAAGAGTCCCAGGATGCGGCGCGGACTGCGGTGCGCAAGGAATTGCCCACGCCGCAGGAAATCAAGACCTTCCTCGATGGTTATGTCATTGGCCAGGAGGCACCCAAGCGCAATCTGGCGGTGGCGGTCTACAACCACTACAAGCGCATCCGCTATCAGGACGTCAAGGACGGCGATGTCGAACTGTCCAAGAGCAACATTCTGCTGATCGGCCCGACGGGTTCGGGCAAGACGCTGCTGGCCCAGACCCTGGCGCGCATGCTGGATGTGCCCTTCGTGATGGCCGATGCCACCACGCTGACCGAAGCCGGCTATGTCGGCGAGGACGTCGAGAACATCATCCAGAAGCTGCTGCAGAACTGCAACTACGAGGTCGAAAAGGCCCAGCGCGCCATCGTCTACATCGATGAAATCGACAAGATCGCGCGCAAGTCCGACAATCCGTCCATCACCCGGGATGTTTCGGGCGAGGGCGTGCAGCAGGCGCTGCTCAAGCTCATCGAGGGCACCGTCGCCTCGGTGCCGCCGCAGGGCGGGCGCAAGCATCCGAACCAGGATTTCGTCCAGGTCGACACCACCAATATCCTGTTCATCGTGGGCGGTGCCTTCGATGGTCTCGAAAAGATCATTCGCGACCGCAGCGAGCGCTCCGGCATCGGGTTTTCCGCGACCGTGCGGGCGCGTTCCGAGCGCGGCGTGGGCGAGCTGTTCGCCGATGTCGAGCCCGAGGATCTGATCAAGTTCGGCCTGATCCCGGAACTCGTCGGCCGGCTGCCGGTGGTCGCCACGCTCGAGGAACTGACCGAGGACACGCTGGTGCGCATCCTCACCGAGCCGCGCAATGCCGTGGTCAAACAGTTCCAGAAGCTGTTCGAGATGGAAGACGTCGAACTGGACGTGACCCCCGAGGCGCTGGCGGCGATCGCCCGCCGGGCGCTCAAGCGCCGCACGGGCGCCCGGGGGCTGCGCTCCATCGTCGAGCAGGCGCTGCTGAGCACGATGTACGAACTGCCCTCGCGCCTGGATATCAACCGCGTCGTCCTGGAAAAGGACGCGGTCGAGGGGCAGAGCGCGCCGACGCTGGTCGAGGGGCCCCGGCCCGAGCGCCAGACGGAAGAAAAGCCCCTGCGTTCCGCCGCCGCCTGACGCCGCCTCGGGGGCATTGCCCCTCCTGGCGGATGGGAAATGCCGGGTTGGCGACGCGCGGGGTTCCCGTATACTGGCGAGGTGACCCGGCTCTTGAAAAGTCTCCGTCCGGCACCATATTCATCAGCAGGCACTACACGAAAAAGGAAGCCTGCGCTTCCTTTTTCTCAGATTCAATAGCTTGAGGAATCAACCATGTCTGCTAGCCAGATTCTGTCCCGGGAACCTGTGGAACTGCCCCTGCTGCCGTTGCGCGACGTCGTGGTCTTTCCCCATATGGTCATCCCTCTGTTCGTCGGGCGGCCGCGCTCCATCAAGGCGCTTGAGCTCGCCATGGAGGCGGGCAGCAGTGTCATGCTGGTCGCCCAGAAATCCGCCGGCAAGGACGAACCCACGCCCGACGATCTGTACGAGATCGGTTGCGCGGCCAATATCCTGCAGATGCTGAAATTGCCCGACGGCACCGTCAAGGTCCTGGTCGAAGGTCTGCAGCGCGCCCGCATCCATGAGGTCACCGACGCCGAATCGCATTTTTCGGCGCAGGTTTCCGGCATTGACGAGGACAAGTCAGATCAGGCCGAAGCCGAGGCGTTGCGCCGCGCGGTCATGGCCCAGTTCGAACAGTACGTCAAACTGAACAAGAAAATCCCGCAGGAAATCCTGACCTCGCTGTCCGGGATCGAGGATGCCGGTCGTCTGGCCGACACCATCGCCGCGCACCTGCCCCTGAAGATCGAGCAAAAACAATCCCTGCTCGACATGTCCGGCGCGGCGCGCCGCCTGGAGGCGTTGCTGGCCCAGCTGGAATCGGAAATCGAGATCCTGCAGGTCGAGAAGCGCATCCGCGGCCGCGTCAAGAAACAGATGGAGAAGAGCCAGCGGGACTACTACCTGAACGAACAGGTCAAGGCCATCCAGAAGGAGCTGGGCGAGGGCGAGGAAGGTGCCGACATCGAAGAGCTCGAGCGCCGGATCGCGGCCGCGCACCTGCCCAAGGAGGCCCGCAAAAAGGCCGACGCCGAGTTGAAAAAGCTCAAGCTGATGTCGCCCATGTCGGCCGAAGCCACCGTGGTGCGCAACTACATCGACACGCTGCTGAGCCTGCCCTGGCGCAAGAAAAGCCGCGTCAACAATGCATTGCAGAACGCCGAGGAAGTGCTCGACGCGGACCACTACGGTCTTGAAAAGGTCAAGGAGCGCATCGTCGAATACCTGGCGGTGCAGCAGCGCGTGGACAAGCTCAAGGCGCCGATCCTGTGCCTGGTCGGCCCTCCGGGCGTGGGCAAGACGTCGCTGGGCCAGTCCGTGGCGCGCGCGACCAATCGCAAGTTCGTGCGCATGGCGCTGGGCGGCGTGCATGACGAGGCCGAGATCCGGGGCCATCGGCGCACCTACATCGGTTCCATGCCGGGCAAGATCCTGCAGAACATGGCCAAGGTCGGCGTGCGCAATCCGCTGTTCCTGCTTGATGAGCTCGACAAGCTGGGCGCCGATTTTCGCGGTGATCCGTCCTCGGCGCTGCTGGAAGTGCTCGATCCCGAACAGAACCATACCTTTCAGGATCACTACATCGAGGTCGATTTCGATCTGTCGGACGTCATGTTCGTGGCGACCAGCAACACGCTGAACATTCCGCCGGCGCTGCTGGACCGGATGGAGGTCATCCGTCTGTCGGGCTACACCGAAGACGAAAAGGTCCATATCGCCTTCGATCACCTGCTGCCCAAGCTGATGAAGAACAACGGCGTCCAGGACGGCGAACTGAGCATTTCCGAGGACGCAGTCCGCGACATCGTGCGTTATTACACGCGCGAGGCCGGGGTGCGGGCGCTGGAACGCGAGATCTCCAAGATCTGCCGCAAGACCGTCAAGCGCTTGCTGAGCAACCCGCCCGAAAAAGGCAAGAAAACCAACGACCAGGCGTCGATCGTGGTCTCCGCCGCCAATCTGAATGATTTCCTGGGGGTGCGCCGCTACAATTTCGGCATGGCCGAAAAGGAAGACAAGGTCGGTCAGGTGACGGGGCTGGCCTGGACGGAGGTCGGCGGCGATCTGCTGACCATCGAGGCGGCCGACATGCCGGGCAAGGGCGTGGTTCAGCGCACGGGTTCATTGGGCGACGTGATGAAGGAATCGGTCGAAGCCGCCCGCACGGTGGTGCGCGCCCGCGCCCGCCAGTGGGGTATTGCCGATCAGGCCTTCGAGAAGCGTGACCTGCACGTGCATTTCCCGGAAGGCGCCACCCCCAAGGATGGTCCCTCTGCGGGGGCCGCCATCACCACGGCCATGGTGTCCGCGCTGACCGGCATTCCGGTGCGCGCCGATGTGGCCATGACGGGCGAGATCACTCTGCGCGGCGAGGTACTGGAAATCGGCGGCCTCAAGGAAAAACTGCTGGCCGCGCATCGCGGCGGGATCAAGACTGTGATGATTCCCGAGGAAAACGTCAAGGATCTGGCGGAAATTCCGGACAACGTGAAAAACCACCTGGAAATCATTCCGGTGCGCTGGATCGACCGGGTGCTGGAAGTCGCCTTGCAGCACATGCCGGTCCCGCTGTCGGACGAAGAAGTCGCCCGTCTGGCGGGCGAGGCAGTGGCCGCCAGCAAGCCGACTGAGACCGGCAGCGGCGGGGTGCTCAAGCACTGATACAGGGGTTTTGCCGGCCCGCCGCTGTCCGTGCGGCCCCAGGGGTTTCCTGTTCAGGAAGCCCCTGTTTTTTGGGAGGAACATTCAGGCGCGCGCGAGAGCGGCCGGTCAGGGCGGCGGGAGGTGCCGCGAGTTCAGTGCAGCGCGCCGGTGCGGATCAGGCCGACGGCAATGCCCTCGATGGCAAAGTCGTCGCCCGGCCCCACGATGATCGGTCTGAAGTCGGGATTCTCGGGCAGCAGGCGGATCGTCTGGCCCTGATGATCCAGGCGTTTGACGGTGACGTCGTCGCCCAGCCGGGCAACCACGATCTGGCCATGGCGGGCGAGGGGCGTGCTGCGCACGGCCAGCAGGTCGCCATCCAGGATGCCGGCATCGCGCATGCTGCTGCCGCGCACGCGCAGCAGGTAGTCGGGCGCGGCCTCGAACAGATGCGGCGCCAGGGGAATCTCGCGTTCGACATGCTCGGCGGCCAGCACGGGGCTGCCGGCGGCGACACGGCCCACCAGCGGCACCAGATGGCTGTCGGAGGGGGCGATCCAGAGGGGCGCCCCGGGAAGCGGGCCGGGCGCGAGGGCCGGAGCGAAACCGGCCTGGGGGGATGTCGCGGATCGATCCGGCCTGGCGGGTGTCTGGGTCGGTGTGGCGCCGTTGACGGGGGGCTGATCCGGGTGAATGAGCTGGATGCCGCGCGAGGTGGCCGCCGACAGGCGGATGTAACCTTTGCGTTCGAGCGCGCGCAGATGGTCTTCGGCCGCGTTGGCGGAACGAAAGCCCAGTTCACGGGCAATCTCGGCGCGGGTTGGAGGGCGCCCCGTCTGCCGGATGGCTTGACCGATGAGATCCAGGATCTGGGACTGCCGGACGGTAAGTTTCAGTGCCATGTCGTGTCACTGGATGAAAACACAGTCTTCATTGTGACAGAGGGTTGCCACTGGCGCAAGCATGCCGCGCCTCGCATGCCGCGCCTCGAGGTCTGCCTTTGACCCGGATTCGTCGGCCCTGATTCGTCGGCCCTGATTCGTTGGCCCGGGCGCCGCCAGTGGAGACGGTCCTCGGGCCCGATGCGCTCAAATGACGCGGGCGATGGACTGGGCGACGTAATCGATGTTGCCGCTGTTGATCGCGGCCACGCAGATGCGGCCACTGCCGACGGCGTAGATGCCGAAATCCTCGCGCAGGCGATCCACCTGGGCCTTGGTCAGACCGGAGTACGAGAACATGCCGCGCTGGGTCTTGACGAAGCTGAAGTCCTGATCCACGCCCTGCGCCTGGATCTTTTCGACCAGTTGATGGCGCATGGCGCGGATACGGTCGCGCATGCCGGCCAGCTCGTCGATCCATTGCACGTACAGTTCAGGCGTGTTCAGCACGGTCGAGACCAGCGCGCCGCCATGGGTGGGCGGGTTGGAGTAGTTGGTGCGGATGAGGCGCTTGAGCTGGCTGAGCACCCGTGTGCCTTCCTCGTCGTCGCTGGTCACCAGCGTCAGGGCGCCGACGCGCTCGCCGTACAGCGAAAAGGACTTGGAGAACGAGGAGCTGATAAACATGGTCATGCCCAGTTCTGCGAACAGGCGCACCACGAAGGCGTCTTCTTCGGTGCCCGAGCCAAAGCCCTGGTAGGCGATGTCCAGGAAGGGCACCAGCTGGCCGGCCTGCAGCGTGCGGGCGATTTCCCGCCATTGTTCCGGGCTGGGATCGACACCAGTCGGATTGTGGCAGCAGGCGTGCAGCACCACGATGGTGCCCGCGGGCAGGGTGCGCAGCGAGGCCAGCATGCCTTCGAAATTCAGGCCGTGCGTGGCGGCGTCATAGTAGTCGTAGCTGACGACCCGGAAGCCGGCGTCGGTGAACAGGGCCTGGTGATTGGCCCAGCTGGGGTTGCTGATGGCGACCTGGGCATCGGGCAGGACCCGCTTGAGGAAATCGGCGCCGACTTTCAGGGCGCCGGTGCCGCCCAGGGTCTGAACCGTCAGCGAGCGGTGCTCGGCGATGAGCGGCGAGTCGGCACCCAGCAGCAGGGCGCACGCGCCGGTGTTGTAGCCGGGGATGCCGTCGATGGGCAGGTAATTGCGAGGCTCGGCCTGTTCGAACAGACGGGTCTCGGCCTGGCGGACGGCCTTGAGCAGGGGAATCCGGCCTGCGTCGTCATAGTAGACGCCGACACCGAGATTGACCTTGGTGGGCCGGGTATCGGCCTTGAATTGTTCGTTCAGGCCCAGGATGGGGTCGCGCGGGGCGAGTTCGACGGATGCGAAGATGGAGGACATGGTTACCGGGAGGACGAGAGAGAGGAGTCTTGGTCACGGGGGCCAACAGTGTGATAATAAGGGGTTTACCCGAACAGTGTCCAGTTAAGCGTCATGCTCCGCCAGGCCAGATCCACGGTCGGTTCTCCGGCCGATTCCGCATCCGCCGTCCCGGTTGTTTCCGAGGACGGGCCGGGGTTCGTCCAGTATCCGGACAGCCCTTTCCAGCTCTTTCAGCCCTATCCGCCGGCCGGGGATCAGCCCGCCGCGATCGACGGGCTGGAAGCGGGGGTGGGCGACGGGCTCATGTGCCAGACCCTGCTGGGCGTGACCGGTTCCGGCAAGACCTACACGATGGCCAATCTGATTGCCCGCACCGGCCGGCCGGCCATCGTGCTGGCACCCAACAAGACCCTGGCGGCCCAGCTCTATGCCGAGATGCGCGAGTTTTTCCCCCGCAACGCGGTGGAATACTTCGTCTCCTACTACGACTACTACCAGCCCGAGGCCTATGTGCCGTCGCGCGACCTGTTCATCGAAAAGGACTCGTCCATCAACGAGCACATCGAACAGATGCGTCTGTCGGCCACCAAGAGCCTGCTGGAACGCGCCGACACCATCATCGTGGGCACGGTCTCCTGCATCTACGGGATCGGCAATCCGGGCGACTACCATGCGATGGTGCTGACCTTGCGCAAGGGCGATCGGGTCGGCCGCCAGGAGGTTCTGGCGCGGCTGGTGTCCATGCAGTACGAGCGCAACGACATGGAATTCTCCCGGGGCACGTTCCGCGCACGCGGCGAGATCATCGATGTCTTTCCGGCCGAGCATGCCGAGCACGCGCTGCGCATCACGCTGTTCGATGACGAGATCGAGTCCCTGGAGCTGTTCGATCCCCTGACGGGCAAGCCGGTCCAGAGTCTGGTGCGGTTCACGATTTTCCCCAGTTCCCACTATGTGACGCCACGCGAGACCGTGCTGCGCGCCATCGAAACCATCAAGGAGGAACTGCGCGAGCGGCTGGCCGAGCTGACCGATGCGGGCCGGCTGGTCGAGGCCCAGCGGCTGGAACAACGCACCCGCTTCGATCTGGAAATGCTCCAGGAACTGGGGTTCTGCAAGGGGATCGAGAACTATTCCCGGCACTTGTCGGGCGCGCTGCCGGGCGAGCCGCCGCCGACCTTGATCGACTACCTGCCCGCCAACGCACTGATGTTCATCGACGAGAGCCATGTCACGATCGGCCAGCTGGGCGGCATGTATCGGGGCGATCGCTCCCGCAAGGAAACCCTGGTGCAATTCGGCTTTCGTCTGCCCTCGGCGCTGGACAATCGTCCCCTGCGGCTCGAGGAGTTCGAGGCGCGCATGCCGCAATGCGTTTTCGTCTCGGCCACGCCGGGACCCTACGAGGCCCAGCATGCCGATCAGGTCGTCGAGCAGGTCGTGCGCCCGACCGGCCTGGTGGACCCCGAAGTCGAACTGCGGCCGGCCGTCACCCAGGTCGATGACCTGTTGGGAGAGGCCAAGCTGCGGATTGCGCGCCAGGAGCGTGTGCTGGTCACCACGCTGACCAAGCGCATGGCCGAGGATCTGACCGAGTACCTGGCCGAAAACGGCCTCAAGGTCCGCTATCTGCATTCGGACATCGACACGGTCGAGCGGGTCGAGATCATTCGCGATCTGCGGTTGGGGACGTTCGACGTCCTGGTCGGGATCAATCTGCTGCGCGAGGGCCTGGATATCCCTGAAGTCTCCCTGGTGGCGATCCTGGATGCCGACAAGGAGGGCTTCCTGCGCTCGGAACGCAGCCTGATCCAGACGATCGGCAGGGCGGCGCGCAATCTGAACGGTCGCGCCATCCTGTATGCCGATCAGGTGACCGACTCCATGCGCCGGGCCATGGACGAGACGGCCCGCCGTCGGGAAAGACAGCAGGCATTCAATGCCGAGCATGGCATCACGGCGCGGGGGGTCAGCAAGGCCGTGCGTGACCTGATCGACGGTGTGGCCGTCTCGGCGGCATCGGCATCGGGCCGTGCCGAGTACGACGAGGCCGCCCTGCGCGACGAGAAATCCCTGGCGCGGGAAATCCGCCGCCTGGAGCAGCGCATGAACGAGCATGCCCGCAACCTGGAATTCGAACAGGCGGCCTCGGTGCGCGATGCCTTGCGCGCGCTGAAGGCACGGGTTCTCATGGAATGATCCGGCGTGGCCTGCCCGTCCCTTGGGGCGGGCCGGGCAGGCCGCCTGGCTGGGCCTCGCGGCAGGCCGGGCGGATCGCCTGGATTCGAAGCGCGGCAGGGGCGGGGCGCCCGGGCGCCGGTCTGACCGGAGGGGTGTTTCACACCTCAGGTTTTTTTGGGATTTTCCTCAGAAAATACTTGCCAATTTCCGGGTTTTCCCGCACACTTTCATTCATCATGCATAAGGTCCTTTTTGTCTGTACGGGCAACATCTGCCGTTCCCCCACCGCTCAGGGCGTTTTCCAGCATCTCGTCGACGAAGCCGGCTTGTCCGACTCGATCGGGGTCGACTCCGCCGCGACCCACCACTTCCATGTGGGCGAGGCCCCGGATGCGCGTGCGCAGGCCGCAGCGCACAAGCGCGGTTACGATCTTTCGGCGCTCGTGGCCCGCAAGATCCGCGCCGATGACTTCCGCGATGCCGATCTGATCCTGGCCATGGACTGGGAAAACCTGTCCGCGCTGCAGCAGCAGTGCCCCAAGGTCTATCAGCACAAGCTCATGCTGCTGATGCGCTTCTCGAACGAGTTCGAGGAGGCCACCGTGCCGGATCCCTATTACGGCGGTCCCGAGGGCTTCAATAAGGTGCTGGACTACATCGAGGACTCCTGCCAGGGAGTGCTCGAGCTGGTGCGCAAGCGCGCGCTGCAGTATCAGGCTGCCTGATCCTTTTCTTTCTCCGAACCAGGGGCGCCTGCCATGCGGGCGCCCCTGGTTTTTTTGCGCACGCGAGACCAATACCCTTGTTGTCCTGTCGGAATTGACAACCATCAAGTTTTATCAGTGCATAGAGGGGGCCACCAGCGATTTGGTCCGGCTGGAAGCGTATACTTGACTTAAATACTCGGGTATCCATTCTGCCCGGAAATTCTCCGCACCCACAGAGGACTTCATCATGCGTTTGACGACCAAGGGACGTTTCGCCGTGACGGCAATGATCGATCTGGCCTTGCGCCATCACAGTGGCCCGGTCACGCTGGCGGCGATCAGTTCGCGCCAGAATATTTCACTGTCCTATCTGGAACAGCTGTTCGGCAAACTGCGCCGGCATGAGCTGGTCGACAGCGTGCGCGGCCCGGGAGGCGGTTATACCCTGGCCCGCCAGGTACGCGACATTTCGGTCGCCGATATCATCTTTGCGGTGGACGAACCGCTGGACGCGACCAGTTGCGGGGGCAAGGAAGACTGCAACATCGGCCGCAACGGCCAGAGCGGCAAATGCATGACGCATGACCTGTGGGCGACTTTGAGTCGTAAAATGCTGGAATATCTGGACTCGGTTTCCTTGCAGGACCTGGTCGATCAGCAGCGGCTGCGCGAATGGCAGGAATCCGGCCATATGCGCAATGGCCGCGCGACGATCCCGATTACGCAGGTGTCGGCCGACACCCCCGTCCAGGAGTCTCTATCGGCCTGATTTTCCGGAGTTTCAATGTCACAGGGCCCGCTCCCGATCTATCTGGACTATTCCTCCACCACCCCCGTCGATGAGCGGGTTCTCCAGGCCATGCTGCCCTGGCTGACCGAGCGTTTCGGCAATCCCGCCTCCAACAGCCATGCCTGGGGCTGGGATGCGGAGGAGGCCGTCGAACAGGCCCGGCGGCAGGTCGCGGCCCTGATTCATGCCGACTCGAACGAAATCGTCTGGACCTCCGGCGCCACCGAGTCCGATAATCTGGCAATCAAGGGCGCCGCGCATTTTCATGCCGGCCGGGGCAAGCACATCGTCACGGTCCGCACCGAGCACAAGGCGGTGCTGGATCCCTGTCTGGAACTCGAACGCCAGGGCTTCGAGGTGACCCGGCTGGCGGTGGATGCCCAAGGCCTGGTCGGCACGGATGCGCTGGCCGCCGTCCTGCGCGCCGACACGATTCTGGTGTCGGTGATGCTGGTCAACAACGAGATCGGTGTCATCCAGGACATCGCCGCGCTGGCGGCGCTGTGCCGTGCGCGCAATATCCTGTTTCATACGGATGCAGCCCAGGCGACAGGCAAACTGCCGATCGATGTGGGTGCGCTGGATGTGGACCTGATGTCCCTGTCGGCGCACAAGACCTACGGCCCCAAGGGGATCGGAGCACTGTACGTACGGCGCAAGCCGCGCGCGCGCCTGGACGCGCAGATCCACGGGGGAGGACATGAACGTGGTCTGCGTTCGGGCACGTTGCCCACTCACCAGATCGTCGGCATGGGGGCAGCCTTTGCCCTGGCCGGCGAGCTGATGGAGACCGAGATTCCCCGGATCCGCGCCTTGCGAGACCGGTTGTGGGACGGCCTGCGCGACCTGCCGGACGTCTGCCTCAACGGCGATACGGACCAGCGTGTGGCCAATACGCTGAACATCAGCGTGGCGCATGTCGAGGGCGAGGCGCTGCTGATGTCCGTGCCCGAGCTGGCCCTGTCCTCGGGATCGGCCTGCACCTCGGCCAGCCTGGAGCCGTCGCATGTGTTGCGGGCGCTGGGACGCAGCGATACGCTGGCGCACAGCTCGTTGCGCCTGACCCTGGGGCGTTACAGCACCCAGGACGAGGTGGACCGGGCCGTGCAATTGCTGCGGGTCCAGATCGCGCGCTTGCGCGAACTGTCCCCGCTCTGGGAGATGCGCCAGCAGGGGACCCTGGGCGTCTGGGCGGAGCAGTGCTGATGGCCGGGCCGTCTTATGGGCCTCAGGTCCTCGAGCATTACCTGCATCCGCGCAATGTCGGCTCTTTCGATACCGAAGACCCTTGCGTGGGGACGGCGCTGGTCGGATCGCCGGAACTCGGTCAGATCCTGAAACTGCAGATCCGGCTGGATGGCGTTACCATAGAATCCGCCTGCTTTCGCGCATTCGGCTGCGGCGAGGCCATCGCGGCGGGATCGCTGGCAACCGAATGGCTGCGGGGGCGGGATCTGAATCAGGCGCTGGCCATCGGCAGCCAGGACATCGTCCAGGCGCTGGGCCTGCCAACCGACAAGCTGCATTGCGCGCTGCTGGCCCAGGATGCCATCCGGGCCGCCGTGAACGACTACACCGACAAACATCATTCCTGAGGCACATCATGGGAATCACGCTGACACAACAGGCCGCCGAGCACATCCGGCGCCATCTGGACAAACGCGGCAAGGGTCTGGGCCTGCGCCTGGGGGTCAAGCCCTCGGGGTGCTCGGGCATGTCCTACCATCTGGAATATGTCGATGATCCCGGCGCGGAGGACCTGGTTTTCGAGCAGTTCGGCGCGCGCGTGTACGTGGCGCCCGACAGCCTGCCCTATTTGCAGGGCACGGAACTGGACTACGCCCGGGAGGGCCTGAACGAGGGCTTCCGCTTCAATAATCCCAACGAAAAGGCAGCCTGCGGCTGCGGGGAGTCGTTCTCCATCTGAGGCGCGGCTTTTTTCTGCGGCCACGCGGGGCTGAGGAATCTCCCCGCGTGGCCGCTTGTCATGGGCTGAACGCCTCGCGCGCGCGGCCGTTCGCTATTGGAACGGCGCGGATCAGTCCTCGCGCCGCAGGTGCGGGAACAGGATCACGTCGCGGATGTTGGGGCTGTCGGTCAGCATCATCACCAGACGGTCGATGCCGATGCCGCAACCGCCCGTGGGCGGCATGCCGTATTCCAGGGCGCGCACGTAATCCGCATCGTAGTACATGGCCTCCTCGTCGCCGGCGTCCTTGGCGGCCACTTGCGCCTGAAAGCGGGCGGCCTGGTCTTCCGGATCGTTCAGTTCGGAAAAACCGTTGGCGATCTCGCGCCCGCAGGCGAACAGTTCGAAGCGCTCGGTGATGCCGGCCTGCGTGTCGGAGGCTCGCGCCAGCGGGGAGACTTCGACCGGGTAGTCGATGATGAAGGTGGGGTGCCAGAGCCTGGCCTCGGCGGTTTCCTCGAATAGCGCCAGCTGCAACGCCCCCAGACCGGCATGGGCCAGGACCGGGCCGTCGATGTCCGCGCCCAGGCGGCGCAGCTCGCTTCGCAGCCAGGCCTCGTCCTCGAGTTGCGTGGCGGCGTAGCCGGGGGTGTGCTTGAGGATGGTCTCGGCGATGGTCAGCCGGTCGAAGGCGCGTTCCAGGTCCAGGGCCTGGCCCTGGTAGACCAGGCTGGCGGTGCCGCAGGCGCGCCGGGCTGTCTCGCGGATCAGGGTTTCGGTGTAGTCCATCAGCCAGCGATAGTCCGTGTACGCCGCATAGAATTCCATCATCGTGAATTCCGGGTTGTGGCGCGGGCTGACGCCCTCATTGCGGAAATTGCGGTTGATCTCGAAAACCCGCTCGAAACCGCCGACGATCAGGCGCTTGAGATACAGTTCCGGCGCGATGCGCAGGTACATGTCCATGTCCAGCGCATTGTGGTGCGTGATGAACGGCTTGGCCGCCGCGCCGCCGGGGATGGGGTGCAGCATCGGCGTCTCGACTTCGAGGAAGCCGGCTTCCGCCATGACCTGGCGGATCGCGGTGACGATGCGGCTGCGCGCCAGAAAGGTCTCGCGCGTGCCCTCGGTCATGATCAGGTCGACGTACCGCTGGCGGTAGCGCAGTTCTTGGTCGGCCACCCCATGAAATTTGTCGGGCAGGGGGCGCAAGGACTTGGACAGCAGGCGCAGGGACTGCACACGCAGCGACAGCTCGCCCTTGCGCGTCTTGAACACCTCGCCTTCGGCGCCGATGATGTCGCCGATGTCCCAGGACTTGAAGGCGGCATAGGCTTCGTCGCCCAGGACGCCGCGGTCCAGGTACAGCTGCAGCCGGCCGGTGGCGTCCTGCAGGGTGGCGAAACTGGCCTTGCCCATGATGCGCTTGAGCATCATGCGCCCCGCAATGCGGGCATGCCGTCCCAGGGTTTGCAGGGCCTCCTCGTCCAGCGCTCCGCAATCCCGGTGCACCTCGGCGGCATGCGTATCGGGCCGGAAATCATTGGGAAAGGCGGGGCCGGCCTGGCGCAGCGCGTCCAGCTTGGCGCGCCGCTCGGCGATCAGGCGGTTCTCGTCGGGGGTTTGGAGGTCGGTCTGCGAAGTCATGTCGTGCAATCAGTGGTGAGGGGCGAGGGCGGTCTGATGGGCAGGCGGCCCGCAGCGGGCCGCCTGCCGGGGGCGAACAGGCGCTATACGCCCTGCTTGAGGCTGGCCGTGATGAAGGGGTCCAGGTCGCCGTCCAGGACTTTCTGGGTATTGGAAATCTCCACGCCGGTGCGCAGGTCCTTGATGCGGCTCTGGTCCAGCACATAGGAGCGGATCTGGTGTCCCCAGCCGACATCGCTCTTGGCGTCTTCCAGTTTTTGCTGCTCCGCCATGCGCTTGCGCATCTCCAGTTCGTACAGGCGAGATTTCAGCATCTGCATGGCTTCGGCGCGGTTGCGGTGCTGGGAACGGTCGTTCTGGCATTGCACGACGATGCCGGTGGGCTGGTGCGTGATGCGCACGGCCGAGTCGGTCTTGTTGATGTGCTGTCCGCCGGCGCCGCTGGCGCGGTAGGTGTCGATGCGCAGGTCCGCCGGATTGATGTCGATCTCGAAGGAATCGTCGATTTCCGGATAGACGAAGACGCTGGCAAAGGACGTGTGCCGGCCATTGGAGGAATCGAAGGGGCTCTTGCGCACCAGCCGGTGCACGCCGGTCTCGGTGCGCAGCAGGCCGTAGGCGTATTCGCCCTCGAACTTGATGGTGGCCGACTTGATGCCGGCGACTTCGCCCTCGGATTCTTCCAGGACCTCGGCCTTGAAATCCTTGCGCTCACCGTAGTGCAGGTACTGGCGCAACAGCATGGATGCCCAGTCCTGGGCCTCGGTGCCGCCCGCGCCGGCCTGGATGTCGACGAAGCAGTTCAGCGGGTCGGCCGGGTTGGCGAACATGCGGCGGAATTCGAGGGCCTCCAGGCGTTCGCCCAGCGCGGCGCAATCCTGTTCGATGGCGCGCAGGGTGGCGTCATCGTCATCGGCGCTGGCCAGCTCGAACAGGTCGCGGGCGTCGTTCAGGCCGCGCTCCAGTTCGGTCAGCGTGCCGACGACGGTTTCCAGGGATTTTTTTTCGCGGCCCAGGTCCTGGGCGTGCGGCGGATCGTTCCAGACGTCCGGGTTTTCCAGTTCGGCGTTGACGACGAGCAGGCGTTCGGCCTTGGCATCGTAGTCAAAGATACCTCCGCAACAGACCCTGGCGCTCGGCGTAGTCGTCGATGCGGGCAATGATCTGGTTCTGGTGTTCGGCTTCCATGGATGTATCCTGTATCGGTCGCGTGGCGTGACGCACGGATTGAAAAACGGGTAATCTGCCATTTTAGCGCGCTCTGAATCAGAGCGCCCGAGAACGGTGTACCACCCAAAGGAGGCCCCGCCATGCAAGCACCGGACCCGGACCGCCGTGTGCCCATCCCCGCCGCCGCGCGCGCGTTAAAGCCTGTGGAGGGGGCGTCGCCGCCCTGGTGGCATGAACTCCTGCGCGAGCTGTCTCCAGCCTATTTTGGCCTGGTGATGGCGACCGGAATCGTTTCGCTGGCGTCGAACATGATGGACTACCCGCAGCTCGCGCGGGCGCTGTTCGTCCTCAACGTGATCCAGTATGCGGTGTTGTGGCTGGTCTATCTGCTGCGCGCCTGTCTGTTTCCCCGGCGTTTTTTTGGCGACATGATCGATCATGCCCGGGGGCCCGGCTATTTCACGGTGGTGGCCGCCACGGGGATCCTGGCGAGCCAGTCCATCCTGCTGCATGAGGGGCTGCTGATGGGCTTTGGCCTGTGGTGGCTTGCCGTGATCCTGTGCGTGGGCCTGACGTATACGATCTTTACGACCTTCACGGTCAAAAAGGAAAAACCCCCCCTGGACAAAGGCATCAGCGGCGCCTGGCTGCTGGCGGTGGTGGCAACCCAGGCGCTGGCGGTCTCGGGGGCGTTGCTGGCCGCCCGGATCGGACAGCCGTTCCGGCTCGAATTGAACCTGGTGGCGCTGTCGATGTGGCTGTGGGGCGGAATGCTGTACATCTGGATGATGTCGCTGATTTTCTACCGCTATACTTTTTTCCCGTTCTCTCCGGGCGATCTGTCGCCGCCGTACTGGATCAACATGGGCGCCATGGCGATCTCCACGCTGGCCGGGTCGCTGCTGATCCAGAACGCGCCCCATGCGCCTTATCTCGTGTCGCTGCTGCCCTTTCTCAGGGGCTTTACCGTGTTCTATTGGGCGACCGGAACCTGGTGGATCCCGATGCTGCTGGTGCTGGGGATCTGGCGCCACGTCTTCCAGCGTTTTCCGTTCAGCTACGATCCGTTGTATTGGGGGGCGATCTTCCCCCTGGGGATGTACGCGGCCAGCACCTGGCAGATGAACCGCGCGATGGGCTTTGATTTTCTGGGCTTTTTGCCGGTGACGTTTTTGTATGTCGCCTGGTTCGGCTGGCTGGTGACGTTCATCGCCATGGTGCGCCGCCTGCTGCGTCTGGTGCGAAGGCGTGGCGCCCCGGCCTGAGCGGGATGATGGTTTGCGGTGAATGCCCGGCCCCGAAGGTCCGGGCTCGCCCGATCAGCTGAGCAGGTTCGGCAGCCAGAGGCTGACGGCGGGGACGTAGGTGATGAAGACCAGGTAGGTCACCAGCAGCATCAGCCAGGGGAAGGCGGCGCGGATGACCTGTCCGATGCTCATCCTGGTGATGCCGGCCGTCACGAACAGGTTCAGGCCCACCGGGGGCGTCACCATGCCGATTTCCAGGTTGACCACCATGATCACGCCCAGATGCACCGGGTCGATCCCCATTTGCATGGCGATGGGGAACAGGATCGGGGCCAGGATCAGGATGATGCCGGTCGGCTCCATGAAGGCGCCGGCCACCAGCAGCAGGATGTTGACCACGATCAGGAACTGCCAGTCGCTCATGTTCCAGGCGATGATCTGCTCGGCGATCGCCTGCGGAATGCGCTCGGTGGTCAGCACGTGCGCGAACAGCAGGGCGTTGGCGATGATGAACATCAGCATGATGGTCACCTTGGCCGCGTCGATCAGGACCTCGGGCACCTGTTTCATGCCGATATCGCGGTAGATGAAGACTGCGATGGCAAAGGCGTAGACGGCGGCCACGGCGGCGGCTTCGGTCGGGGTGAAAATCCCGCCGTAGATGCCGCCCAGAATGATGACGATCAGCAGCAGTCCCCAGATCGAGTCGCGGCCGGCCGTCATGACCTCGCCCAGGCTGGCGCGTGGCTGGCGCGGCATGTTGCGCATGCGGGCGACGAGATAGATCGCCGTCATCAGCACCAGGCCGAGCAGCAGCCCGGGGACGACCCCGGCCATGAACAGCGCGCCCACGGAAGTCTCCGTGACGGCGCCGTAGACCACCATGACGATGGACGGCGGAATCAGGATGCCCAGGGTGCCGGCATTGCAGATCACCCCGGCGGCAAAGGACTCCGTGTAGCCCGCGCGCACCATGCCGGCGATCACGATCGAACCGACGGCGACCACGGTGGCGGGCGAGGAGCCCGAAACCGCGGCGAACAGCACGCAGGCCATTACCGAGGCGATCGCCAGGCCGCCATGCAGATGGCCGACGGCGGCGATGGCGAAGCGGATCATCCGCCGGGCCACGCCGCCGGTGGTCATGAAGGCGCCGGCCAGCACGAAGAAGGGAATCGCCATCAGGGTGAAGTGCTCGGAGGTCTCGTAGAGCTTGAGCGACAGCGAAGCCAGCGAGTCCTGGCCGAAGGCCATGATGGTCAGCAGCGAGGACAGACCCAGGGCGACCGCCACGGGCATGCCCAGGAACATGAAGACGAACAGCAGGACGAAGAGGGCGATGGTAGTCATGCGGCGTCTCCCTTGGAATCGTCATCGCTGCGGTATTTCATGGCGTCGGCGACCTCATCGCCCAGCAGGGAGGCCTGGCCTCCCTGCAGCAGACGCCACAGGACCTCGCCCAGGCGCCAGATGAGCAGGATGTAGCCCAGCGGCAGCACGATGCGCGGCACCCATTGGGGAATGGGGATGTCCTGGGCCATGATGCCGATGGTGTAGATCTTGCTCACGTAGACCCAGCCGCCGTAGACGACGATGGCCGCGTAGAGGATGCACAGCAGCGTGCTGACGATGGCGAATTTGTGGGCAATCCGGGCAGGCAGGATGCGCACCAGGGCGTCCACCCCAATGTGCGCGCCGACCCGGACCCCGTAGGAGATGCCCAGGAAAATCAGGGCGCCGAAGAGATACATGGTCAATTCCAGCGCCCAGGTGAAGCTGTAATTGAAAATATAGCGGGCCACGACCTGCGCGAATGTCACCACGGTCATGGCGGCCAGGAGAAAGGCGATCAGACCTTCCTCGATGTGTTCCAGCCAGGATCTTGTCATGGCGGGGCCTCCTGTTCAGGATATGAAACGGCCGCTGGGAGGCGGCCGTTTTCAGGCGATCGGAAGTTCCGTGCCTTTATTGTTGGTTCGAAGCGACCGCCGCGTCGACGATGTCCTTGCCGATCTGATCCTGGAATTTGTCCCAGACCGGACGCAGTGCGGCGCGCCAGGCAGCGACGTCTTCCTTGGTCAGCGTCTGGATTTTCGCCTTGCCGGCCTCGGAGATCAGCTTGCGGTCGCGGTCGTTGATCTGGGCGGCCAGATTGTTGGCGTATTCCGTCGCGCCGGCCATGGCTTTTTGCAGGCCCGCGCGCACGTCGTCAGGCAGACCGTCCCACCAGCCGGCGTTGGTGATCACCATGTAGTCCAGGGCGCCGTGGTTGGTGACGGCGATGGTCTTCTGGACCTCGTAGAATTTTTGCGAGTAGATGTTGGACCAGGGGTTTTCCGCGCCGTCGACCACGCCGGTCTGCAGGGCCTGGTAGACCTCGGAGAAAGCGAGTTTCTGGGGGTTGGCGCCCAACTGGCGGAACTGGGCCTCCAGCACGTCGGACGACTGGATGCGGAATTTCAGGCCCTTGATGTCCTCGGGGCGGGTGAGCTTGTCCTGGTTGGTGGACAGCTGCTTGAGGCCGTTATGCCAGTAGGCCAGGCCCTTGATGCCCTTGGATTTCATGGAATCCAGGAGTTCCTGACCCTTGGGGCCGCTCTGGAAGCGATCCAGGGCCGCCATGTCGTCGAACATGAAGGGCAGGTCGAAGATCTGCAGTTTTTTGGTGTAGCGGTCGAACTTGGCCAGCGACGGGGCGATGATCTGGACGTCGCCCAGCAGCAGGGCTTCCATTTCCTTGCCGTCGCCAAAGAGCTGCGAATTGGAGAACACCTGGACCTCGACCTTGCCGGGCAGGGCGGCCTCGGCCAGCTCCTTGAATTTGAGCGCGCCCTGACCCTTGGGCGTGGTCTCGGCCACGACGTGGCTGAACTTGATGACGATCGGGGCCGCATGGGCGGTGGCAGCAGCCAGACCCAGCGTCAGAGACAGGCCGACGGCGGCAGCAAGACGGGTGGTCGTGAATTTCATGAGGGGGTCTCCGGAGTTGAAGTCACCATGAAGAGAGAATGCATGGTGCGCGGCTGACGATCAGCTGACTGTCCATCCGCTGAAACAGCGGGAGTATAGGCAAAAAACGGTGATCGCGTCGACACGGATAAACCATTAGAAATCGTCGTTCCGCTCGGGCGGGCCCACGATGGATGGATGCGTGATCGGGCAGGCCAGCGATCGGAGGGGACAGCGATCGGGGGGCAGCGATCGGGGGGCGCACCGTTCGGCGGCGTCAGCGATCGAGTCGGGCGCAGTCGCCGGCCAGTCCGTCCAGCGCCGCGTCATCCAGCAGGCGGGCCGCCATCGGCAGCAGTTCTGTATCGGCGCGTTCCAGCCAGGCCAGATAATCACCGGCCCAGGCGGCCAGCGCCTCCCGGGCGTCTGGCACGGCGGATGTGGGCGCGCAGGCCAGGGCGGGCCGGATGATCTGCCGCCAGCGCCGGTCCAGGTCGGCGCGGTCGCGCGCTAGCCCGCCGGTCATGCCCTGGAGGCACACGGCATCGGAGCCCGCCATGGATTCGATCAGCGCGGGAAACAGCTGCTGTTCGAGGATGTCGTGCGCGATGCGGGCCGGCCCCTCGATCCAGTCGGCAAAGGGCGGCGCCAGCGGGGTGTCATCGCGGGCGACCGCCTGGAGGTGGCGGCGGGTCTCTGCGTGGACGGCCAGCAGCCGGGCGATCGGATCAGAGAGGGACGGGCGGGGCATGTGCATTCCACAGCATGGAGATGACCTATCGTAGCGCCGCGACCCGGACTCGATCCAATGCCGGTCCGGTTTCATGGCGGCCTGCGATGATTTTATATTTCTCATGGCAATAAAGAAATGGTGAACAAATCGTTGTTGCGCATTAAGCACGGTCGTTAAAGTATTGAACATCTTGTCGAATCAGCCTTCTTTCAGCGGGTTTCCTTCTCTCTATGAATCTTTCTTTCAGACAGGTAGAAAAGCATTTCGGCGACCTGCGGGTGGTCGAACGCTTCGAGCGCGATATCGCCCCGGGCGAACTGGTCGCCCTGGTCGGGCCGTCGGGCTGTGGCAAGTCCACCTTGCTGCACATGGCCGCGGGGCTGGAAAAACCCTCGTTCGGCCAGGTGCTGGTCGACGGCCAGCCGGTGCGCAAACCCGATCCCAGCCGCATGCTGATGTTCCAGGAAAACGCGCTGTATCCCTGGTTGACCCTGGCGCAGAACGTGGCCATGGCGCTGGAATTGCAGAAAGTCGGCCGGGCCGAGGCGCGGCGCCAGGCGCGGTTGTGGCTGGACAAGGTGCGACTCAAGGGATTCGAGGATTATTTTCCGCATCAGGTGTCCGGCGGCATGCGTCAGCGCTGCGCGCTGGCGCGCGCCTTCATCACGCATCCCGAGGTGCTGCTGCTGGACGAGCCCTTCGGGGCGCTCGACGCGCTGACCCGCATGACCCTGCAGGACGCGTTGCGCACGCTGATCCGTGAGACCCGGCCCACGGTGCTGCTGGTGACCCACGATGTGGACGAGGCCCTGTTTCTGGCTGACCGCATCCTGGTCTTCAGCGCCCGGCCTTCTCGCGTCCTCAAGGAATTCCATCTGTCGGACGCCGAAAAGACCCATGATCTGTCGAATTTTGCCGCCATGCGCCGGGAAATCCTCGGCCTGCTGGGCATCGTCGACGACACCGAACCCTTACCTTCCATCCCCGAGGAACTTGCAGCATGAAATTCAGCCGTTTCCTGATTCCCGTTCTTGCCGCCCTGACACTGGCGTCCCAGGCACAGGCCGCCGATCCCCTGAAAATCGGCTACATCCGTGTGATGGACGATGCCCAGGCCATCGCCGCCTACGAGGGCAAGTTCTACGAAAAGCAGGGGCTGGACGTGCAACTGGTCGAGTTCAAGTCGGGGACCGACCTGATCAAGGCCATTGTCGGCGGTCAGCTCGATACTGGTGTGCTGGGCTTCACCAATGCCGCTTCCTGGTCCTCGCGCGGCGCGGATCTCAAGGTCGTGGGCGGGGCGCAACGCGGTTTTCATGCCCTGGTGGTGCGTGAGGACGCCGGCATCAAGGATGTGGCCGACCTCAAGGGCCATACGCTGGCTTCTCAAAAAGAGGGCAGCACTGCCGATACCGTCTTGCGTGGTGTGGTGCTGAAGAACGCCGGCGTGGCGCCCGAGGACGTCTCGATTCTGGGGGTGAGCCCGCAGGTGGCGGTCCAGTCTCTGGTCGGCAAGCGCGTGGATGCCGCCTTCCTGTTCGAGCCCCAGGCCAGCATCGCCCAGCTGATCGCGCCCGTGAAGCAGATCTACGAGGTCGGCGAGGTCTGGCCGTTCCCCTGCATGGTGACGATCACCTCGGGTGAGACCCTGAAAAACAAAAAGGAACTGGTCTGGAAATCACTCGATGCCCAGCGCGAGGCTATCGAACTGTTGCAGAAAAAACCCGACGAAGCCGCCCGGCTGATCGCCGGCTATTTCATCGCCGAGCCGACGCTCAAGACCCTGGCGCATGGCGAAGTGCCGCGCGAGCAGGTCATCAGCAAGGCGATCCAGACCCAGACCTTCAGCGCGGCGCTGACGCCGCAGGACCTGAAGCGCATGCAGGAAGTGGCCGACATCATGCAGGCCCGCGGCTCGCTCAAGACCAAGGACGGCCAGCCCTACGACGTGAAATCGATCGTCGATCTGGACTGGCAGCACGCCCGCAATCTTTGATGTGCGGGGCGAGGGGGTGCGATAATGGCGCCCCGCTCCCGGGGCCTTGCGCGCGGATCGCGGTTTGCCGCAGCGCGCGCAGAGGCTGAAATCCTGATGGCCGAGCTTGTGCTCGGCCATGCCGTGTCTGGAACTCATGAGTAAAAAACGACGTATTTCTCCCGCGGCCCGCAAGCTGGCCATGCTGATCGCCATCGCCGCCATTCTGCTGTTCTGGCAGATGGCCGCCTGGACCTTGCCGGATTTCCTGATGCCGGGAGTGCCCAAGGTGCTGGCGCGGGTGTGGAACGACATTCAGACCGCCGAATTCCGCGCCATCCTGGCCGGCAGCATGGGGCGGCTGGGCGTGGGCTACGGTTTCGCGCTGCTGTTCGGGATCGGGTTTGGCCTGGCCGGCGGGCTGCTGGTGTTTTTCCGCGAAGTGCTGAAGTCCGCCATCATCGTGCTGCAATCGATTCCGTCCATCGCCTGGGTGCCGCTGTTCCTGATTCTGATGGGTTTCGGCAATGTGCCCATCATCGTGGTCATCGCGCTGGCGGCGTTCTTTCCGGCCGCCCTGTCCGTCATGAACGCGACCGAGAGCGTGTTGCAGACCCATGTGTCGGCGGCGCGCGTCATGGGGGCCAATCCCTGGGACATGCTGCGGCGCGTGTATCTGCCCGCCGTCATGCCCGAACTGATCACCGGCGCCCAGCTGGCCTTTGGCAACGCCTGGCGGGCGCTGATTTCGGCTGAGATGCTGATCGGCTTCGGACAAGGGCTGGGGCGATCGCTGGCCTATGCGGGCGAGACCGCCGACATGGTGGGGGTGATGGCCAATATCCTGACCATCGCCATCCTGGCCACGCTGATCGATCAGGTCTTTCTGGAAAACATCAAGCGCAAAGTGCTGCGCTATCAATATGTGTGAGTCCCGGCTGGCAGCCTGGACGCGCAGCGTCATGAGAGCGCCCGCGCATTCATGCTTCTCATGCCTTCGGGTCGGTGTGGCGGTCATGCTGGCCGCCGGGACGCTGATCCTCCCGCGTGCCGGCGCGGCGGAATCGGTGGGTACCGTGACGGGACAGGCTTCGAGTGGTGACTGGCGCCTGGGTGTGGCCGACGTGCCCGCGCCGCAAGCGCCGGGCGCCAAGGTCCGCACCCCGGCCAGGATCGAGACGCTGGCCGGGCAGATGGGACAGGGCGCTGCGCCCCTGCAGGCGGTGGCGGCCGAATGGGCGGCGCAGCGGGTCGCCGAGGGCGCGCTGGATGCCTGGGTAGGGGTGTGGCCGGCCGGGCGCGCGCTGCCGCGGGAGGTGCGCCGGGCGGAACTGGACTGGTCCGCTGCGCCCATGGCGATCATGCGCACCGATACCGACATTCATGCGTGGTCGGATCTGAGCGGGCGGACGGTGTGCCTGAGCGCCGACAGCCGCTCACCGGGCGAATTGTCAGCGCGTTTCGGTGCGCTCGAACAGATCTATGCCTCGGCGACCGATGCCTTGCTGGCACTGAGGATTGGCCAGTGCGATGCCGCCGTGCAGGACGAGGATTTCATGAAGCAACTGCTGATGTTTCCGGAGTGGCGGAAATTCTCGGCGCAGTTGCAACCTTATCGGTCGCAGCGGCTGATGCGCCTGACACGAGAGGATCTGTCTGAGCCCCGCCGGGCCGCAGTGCGTCAGGCGACGTCACCGGACCGGCTGCATGAGCTGGCACGGCAACAAACCCGAGACATCGCCTTCGAGGTCTACCTGGACCAGACGGTGCCGGACTGTCATTGATGAGGTGATGAAGCACATCGGGCGGGCGCCGTGGCGCCGCCGGATGGGAAGGGTCAGTGCGAACGGCGCCGAGGCGCCGAGGCGTTGTTGCCCGGGCCCCGGTTCAGATGACGGAAGGTGATGCGTCCCTTGCTGAGGTCATAGGGCGACATTTCGAGGGTGACCTGATCGCCCGCCAGAATGCGGATATGGTGCTTGCGCATCTTGCCGCCGGTGTAGGCGATGACCGGGTGCCCGTTGTCCAGGGTCACGCGAAAACGGGAATCCGGCAGGACTTCCGTCACGGATCCATGCATTTCGAGCAATTCTTCTTTGGCCATTGTGGTGCGCTCCGGTAAGTGAAACAAAGAATCAGCGGGCACACGACGCTTTGTGGCGCGGCATGCGGGCGAGGTCGCGGGGACGATCAGAATCCAGGCAGGAGCGCAACGCTCCCGAAGGGAAGACGGGACAAATCCCGCTCGGACTGGCAAAAAAGCCGCCAGAATTGAAAACCGCTGATTATCAAGCACTTATATGATAATGCTTGAGACATCTTATGTCAAGAATCAGCCCTGTCCAACAGAATCAGCCCTGTCCAATATCAGATGAGTCTGAGCGGGATTCCGTGATTCCGACGCTCGATCCGGCCGTATCAGGCGCGAGGCGCGTGCGCGTATGGGCAGACGCTTTATCGAGGCTCCCCTGGAAATCCTGTATTGGGCTGACGACATGAGCGATCTGGCAGCCGGGCGTCGTGATGAATGGAAATGGCGTGCGCAGATCACGTTGCCAGTCTGGGTGGATTCAGAGCGCTTTGAGGCATCGGTTTCCGAAATGCGTCCTGAACTGGGTGATGAACCCGTCTTGCGCCGGGAGGCGGTGACTGAAGGAAAATGCGTTCAATTCCTTCATATCGGTAAAATCAGCGACCTGCCCATGATCTTGGAAAATTTCTACTCCAGTCATTTGTCTCAAGCAGGTCTTGAGCCAGCGGGCGCCTACCGCGAAATCTATCTTGATGACTGGAATCGCGCTGCGCCTGAGAAGCGCAAGGTCATTGTGCGACAGCCCGTACGAGAGTCTGCCGGCAGGCCTCGAGCTTGAGCCTCAGGGGCGTGGTGTGGCCCGGTGCGATTAGAATCTGCGCTGAACTCCGTTTTCTGATTGCACATGAACGAACGTCTGAATCCCGGCACATTGGCCCTGCTGCTGATCCCGCCCATGCTGTGGGCGGGCAATGCCGTCATCGGCCGGGCGGTGGCCCAGATGGTGCCGCCCCTGACCTTGAATTTCCTGCGCTGGGCGGTGGCGCTGGTGTTGCTGCTGCCCCTGGGCTATCACGTGCTGCGGAGCGGCAGCGACATCTGGCGGCAATGGCGACGCTATGCCCTGCTGGGGCTGCTGGGCGTCGGACTGTTCAATTCGCTGCAATATCTGGCGTTGCATACCTCGACGCCGATGAACGTGACGCTGGTGGCCGCCAGCATGCCGGTCTGGATGCTGATCGTGGGCCGGGTGTTTTACGGCGTGGCGATCCGGCCCGCCCAGGTGGCGGGCTCGGCACTGTCGCTGGCCGGTGTGGCCGTCGTCCTGTCTCAAGGGGATTGGGAAAAATTGCTGGCGCTGCATTTCGTGGCCGGCGATCTGCTGATGGTGCTGGCCACGCTCATCTGGGCCTTCTACAGCTGGCAATTGACCCGCGTACCGGCCGATGCGCCGGTGCGGGCGCATTGGGCCGGTTTTCTGCTGGGGCAGGTGGTCTATGGCGTCGTCTGGTCGGGCCTGTTCGCCGCTTTCGAGTGGGGCTTGACGGACTGGCGGGTCGATTGGGGCTGGCCCCTGGCGCTGACCGTGGCCTTTGTGGCCGTGGGGCCGGCGGTCATCGCTTTTCGCTGCTGGGGCGCGGGGGTGCAGCGCGTCGGACCGACGCTGGCGGGGTTTTTCAACAATCTGACGCCGCTGATTGCGGCCCTGTTGTCGCTGGGGCTGCTGGGCGAGCGTCCCAGGTTGTTCCATGCAGCGGCCTTTGCCCTGATCATCGGCGGCATCGTGCTGTCCTCGCGGCAGCCGCGCGCATGATCGTGCGGGCGCCCGCCGTGTGGATGAATCCATCCGGTCATCCGGGTGTCGGCATGACGCCATGACACCGGGCGCGCGAGACGAGGGCGGGGCGCCGCCGTGGCTTTCCTACGGCAGTCTGGCGATCAGCATGTTCGTGGTGGGCGCCTGTGTGGCCCTGAGCAAGCCGCTGGCGGCCGTGTTCTCGGTTTTTTTGCTGGGTTGGCTGCGCTTTGGCATCGGTCTTGTCGGGATGCAGCACTGGCTGCGCCGGCCGACGACGGAATCCCCGCTCTCCTCGCGCCTGCATCTGCTGATGTTTCTGGAGGCTTTCATCGGCAGTTTTCTGTTCACGGTGTTCATGGTGCTGGGCGTGAGCCTGAGCGGCGCCGTGGCGGCCGGGGTCGTCATGTCGGCCATCCCGGCCACGATCGCAGTGCTCAGCCGGCTGGTGCTGCGCGAAGCGATCCGTCCCCGGGTTCTGGCGGCCATTGCCTGTGCCGTGACGGGGATTGCCTTGTTGGCCCTGGTCGGTCCTGATGAATCAGGTGCTGGTCAGTCTGAAGCCAGTGGGCGGGGCCCCTGGCTGGGCTATGTGCTGCTGGGCGGTGCGGTGCTGTGCGAGGCGTGCTACGCCGTGATCGGCAAGCGCCTGACGGCCGTCCTGTCGTCGCGACGCATCAGTGCCTTGATGAATCTGTGGGGTTTCGTGCTGATGCTGCCGGCCGGCGTGTATGTGGCCTGGTCTTTCGATTTCAGAGGGGTCGCCGGGCCTATCTGGGGGCTGCTGGCGTTCTATGGGCTGGCGTCGAGCTGGACCATCTGGCTCTGGATGACCGGCCTGCGCCGGGTCCCGGCGTCGCGCGCGGGGGTGTTCACCGTGATGCTGCCGGTCGGGTCGGCCTGTGTCGGGGTCTGGATGCTGGACGAGCCGTTTGGTCTGTCCCGTGCGCTGGCCTTTGCCCTGGCTCTGGCGGGGCTGCTGCTCGCGGCGTGGCCCGCCAGGAGCAGCCAGCGGACGAGCCGTCCGCCGTCTTTGTGAACGATGGCGCCGTCGATGGCCGTTCGCCGGGATCGCCGCCTCGGCGGGATGACTGCCCTGACAGGACGAAGCGGGGCGGGATGGCGCAGAGCAGAGCAGAGCGCAGCGGGACGAGCCTGCGCGCTCAGGGTGTGGCGCGGGCGTCCTCGATCAGCAATTGCACGCTGCTGCGTCCTCCCCAGGTATTGCAGTCCAGCCGATAGACGGCTTCGATGTCCTCGGGCAGCGGCTCGGTGTGGTTGAACCAGACCGCGTCCAGGCGCAGGCCGTCGCGTTCCAGGAACAGTTTGAGGTGCTTGTCTTTCAGCAGGCGTTGATGCAGGACGCGGAATCGGTCCCGGAACAGGGGCGGCGGAAATCCGGCGCCCCAGATCTGTTCCGCCAGCAGCGTGGCGGTCTCCACGGTCAGGTAGTCCGGTTCCAGGGAGCCGTCGGTCTCCAGGCGCGGTTCGAAGGATTCGCGCGCGCCCAGGACACGCACGGCATCGTCGAACTGCTGCGAGAATTCATCGAAGGCGGCGGCCCTGAGGGTCAGGCCGGCTGCCATGGCGTGACCGCCGAATTGCAGGATGGCGCCCGGCAGCCGTTTGCTGACCAGGTCCAGGACGTCGCGCAGATGGACCTCGGGGATTGAGCGGCCCGAGCCGCGCAGGGTGTCGCCGTCGTCTGGCGCGAAGGCCAGGGCGGGCCGCCAGTAGGTTTCCTTCAGGCGCGAGGCCACCAGGCCGATCACGCCTTGATGCCAGCCGGGTTGCCAGACGCAGACGCTGGCGGCGCGTGTCAGGGCCTGCGCGTCCAGATGCGCCAGGGCCTCGTCGCGCATGACGGTTTCCCGCGCACGGCGCTCGCGGTTGATCTCGTCCAGCGCCTGGGCCAGTTCCAGGGCACGGGCGGCATCGTCTTCGAGCAGGCAGTGGATGCCCAGACTCATGTCGGCCATGCGGCCCGCAGCGTTGATGCGAGGTCCCAGGGCAAAGCCCAGGTCGTTGGTGTTCGCCCGCGCCGGATCCCGGCCGGCCACTTCGAACAGGGCGGCCAGACCTGCCTGCATGCGGCCCTGCCGGATGCGCCGCAAGCCCTGACCCACCAGCAGCCGGTTGTTGGCATCCAGGCGCACGACGTCGGCGACGGTGCCCAGGGCGACCAGATCGGCGCAGGCCTCGAGTTTCGGGCCGCCTTTGGGCGGCAGGACGCCACGAGCCCGCAAGGCGGCGCGCAGTGCCAGCATGACATAGAAAATCACCCCCACACCGGCCAGGTGCTTGGAGGGAAAGCCGCAACCGGTCTGGTTCGGATTGACGATGGCCAGTGCGTCGGGCAGTGCTGGGCCGGGCAGGTGGTGATCGGTGACAATGACCTCGATGCCGGCGGCCCGCGCAGCCGCGACGCCTTCGATGCTGGCGATGCCGTTGTCCACCGTGACCAGCAGGTCTGGTTTGCCGGCCGGGTGACGGCAGGCCAGTTCGACCACGGCCGGAGACAGGCCGTAGCCGGTTTCAAAGCGGTTGGGCACCAGGAAATCGACCTGGCCGCCCATCTCGCGCAGGGCGCGCACTGCGACGGCGCAGGCGGTGGCGCCGTCGCAGTCATAGTCGGCCACGATCAGCAGCCGCTGCCCGGCCTGGATGGCGTCGGCCAGCAGGGCACCGGCCTGGTCGACGTGGCTGAGCCGGTTCGGGGGGATCAGGGCAGCCCATTCGGTCGGCCCGGCCTGATCCAGCCCACGGGCGGCCCACAGGCGGGCCAGCAGCGGATGCGCGCCCGCAGCCGTCAGCGCCCGGGTCCGGGCCGGATCGGTGTCGCGTGTGAGGATCAGCGGTCGCACCACCAGCGCCTCCAGTCGTGTGGCCGCAGGCGGCGCAGCCAGCCCGCGCGGGCATCCAGCTCGACCGAGTGTTCGCGACCGGTCAGCACCAGAGTGGGGGCCGTGTCGGCCAGGGGGGCGAAGCAGCGTTGCTCCAAACCAGCCAGCGCCTCGATCCAGCCGCCCCAGTCCTGGGTGACGGCAGGGGTCTGCAAGGCGGTTTCGATGCGCAGATCGTCGGGCAGCGGGCGGCTCAGCTGGCTGCGCCGCGCGCCGCCGTACAGCCACAGGCTGTTGATCGGCGCGAGGCCGTCCTGCTGGCGCTGCCGATTGACCGGATGTTCATGCCAGGCCATCTGCAGGCCATTGATCAGGCGCCGCCAGGGGCGCGCGACCGGATCCTGAGGCCACCAGTCATTGACGGCGCTGAGGGCGACCAGGGCCGGACTGGCGCAAGCCAGCCGCACCGGTTCGGGCCAGCGCACCCGCCAGGTATCGGGAGTCTCCGGCGTCAGTCCGATGCCGCTTTCGTCGATCATCTCGCGCGCCGACGCCAGCAGCGCACCGGATTGTTCTGCCGTGATCGCCAGCGTGTCGGCCGGCAGCAGGGCCGCACCGTCGCGCGAGGGCGCCATGTGGATCAGCTCGGCCAGCCAGACGGGCTCGTCATCGGCGCCGGGCAGGCGCAGCGGCCCCAGACCTGCGCTAATATGCTCATCTTGTACAGGCGCGAATCCGCGGGCGTGCAGCAGCCAGTGTTCCAGCGGTGTACACCAGGCGTCCGCGGCCGGACAGGCCACTGCCCGGGGTGTGCCCAGGCCCATCCAGCGGGCCAGGGTGGGGGCGCGTTGCGCCAGATGGGACGCCAGTTCGGCAGCGACTTCAGGTTCGGGCAGCGCCCCGGGAATGACGATATGCATGGCAGGATTGTAGGATCAATCGGACAAGGGTGACGATTCGCATGGCGTATGAATGGTGGATAGGAGCGCGCTACGCGGGTCTGGCCCGCGCAGGACGGGGCGGACGCCGGGGCGACCGTTTCGTGTCCTTCGTGGCGGCCAGTTCCATGGCGGGCATTGCGCTGGGCGTGGCGGCCCTGATCATCGTCCTGTCGGTGATGAACGGTTTTCAGACCCAGGTGCGTGACCGTATGCTGTCGGTCTTGCCGCATATCGAGCTGTACGTGCCGGGTGCCGGCCACGAGCAGGTGCTCGAACATTGGCGGGAGCTGGCGGACGACGCCCGTCAGGATGACGCGGTCCGGGGTGCCGCGCCATTCGTCGCGGCTCAGGGCATGCTGGCGCGCGGCCAGGGCCTGAGCGGCATCCAGGTGCGCGGCATCGACCCCGCCATCGAGCCCGAAGTCTCCGACCTGGCCGGCCAGATGGCTTCGGGGACGCTCGACAGTCTGACGCCGGGCGCCTTTCACATGGTGGTGGGCAGCCAGATTGCCCAGTCCCTGGGACTCGTGGTGGGCGACACGGCGCTGCTGCTGGCGCCGCAGGGTTCGATTTCGCCGGCGGGTTTCACGCCGCGTATGCGCCAGTTCACCGTGTCCGGCATCTTTTCCTCGGGCTATTACGAGTACGACGCCTCGCTGGTGTTCATCGATGTGCAGGATGCCGCCCGGGTGTTTCGCGACAGCGGCGTGAGCGGTGTGCGCCTGCGCATCGCCGACATGCAGCGTGCGCCCCAGGTGGCCCAGTCGCTGCTGACGCGGATGCCGCCGGGCGTGCGGGCCATGGACTGGACCCAGAACAACCGTACCTGGTTCGCCGCCGTGAAGACCGAAAAACGCATGATGTTTCTGATCCTGGCGCTGATCGTCGCGGTGGCGGCCTTCAATCTGTTGTCCTCGCTGGTGATGGCGGTCAAGGACAAGCGCTCGGACATCGCCATCCTGCGCACCCTGGGCGCCACGCCGGCCGAAATCGCGCGCATCTTTCTGATTCAAGGCGCGCTGATCGGCGTGGTGGGTACGCTGGCGGGCGTTGCCCTGGGCACGCTGGTGGCTTACAACGTGGATGTCATCGTTCCCTGGATCGAGCGCATGCTGGGCGTCCAGTTCCTGCCGCAGCAGATCTATTTCATCAGTGAACTGCCCTCCAATCCGGAATTGGGCGACATTGTCGTGATCGGCGCGACGTCCCTGGTCCTGTCCCTGCTGGCCACGCTGTATCCCAGCTGGCGGGCGTCCCGTCTGCAACCCGCCCGAGTGCTGCGTCATGATTGATTCCATCTCCCCCGATGCCGTGCTGCGCGCCGAGCACCTGGCCAGGACCTATGACGAGGACGCCGGTCGGGTGGAAGTCCTGCGGGACGTCAGCCTGTCGGTGCATGCGCACGAAATGGTGGCCGTCGTTGGCGCATCTGGGTCGGGCAAGAGCACGTTGCTGCATGTGCTCGGGCTGCTGGATGAACCGGACGAGGGGCGATTGTGGATCGCCGGTCAGTCGGCTTCGGGGCTGGATGAGCGTCGCCGCAGCTGGTTGCGCAACCAGTCTCTGGGCTTTGTCTACCAGTTCCATCATTTGTTGCCGGAGTTTTCCGCCCTGGACAATGTGGCCATGCCCCTGATCGTGCGCCGTTGCGTGCGCGCGCAGGCCCGGGAGCAGGCGGCGGCGATGCTCGATCAGGTCGGGCTGTCGGCCCGGGCGACGCATTTCCCCGGTCAGTTGTCGGGCGGCGAGCGCCAGCGCGTGGCCCTGGCGCGCGCGCTGGTGACGCAACCGGCCTGCGTGCTGGCCGATGAGCCGACCGGAAATCTCGACCGCCACACGGCCGATGCCATGTTCTCGTTGCTCGTGCGCGTCAACCAGGCGTTGGGGACGGCCTTTGTCATTGTCACCCATGACCCGGCGCTGGCGGCGCTGGCACATCGACGCTTTCATATGCAGGCGGGGCGGCTCGCCGAGGCAATGCCTGACGAATCCGCGCCGCCGGCAAGCGGCGAGTAGGGCGGCGCCGCACTTCCCCATGCTGATCGACACCCACTGCCATCTGGATGCTTCGGAATTCGACGCCGACCGGTCGGCTGTGATCGAACGCGCACACCAGGCGGGTGTCGGTGGCATCGTGATTCCGGCTGTGATGCGCGCCCATTTTGCCGTCGTGCGCGATCTGGCGCATGCCACGCAAGGTGCCTGTTACGCCCTGGGCATCCATCCCCTGTACGTCGCGCAATCCAGCGAGGCCGACCTCGATGCGCTGGACGCTGCGCTGGAGGCGGCGAAAGACGACCCCAAACTGGTCGCCATCGGCGAGATCGGGCTGGATTTTTTCGTGCCGGCTGTGAGCACGCAGGAAGGCCGCGGCCGCCAGGAGAAATTCTACGTTCGCCAGCTGGATCTGGCGCGGCGCCACGGTCTGCCGGTGTTGTTGCACGTGCGCCGTTCCCAGGACGCGCTGCTCAAGCATCTGCGCCGCTGTCCGCGCATCGGTGGCATCGCCCATGCCTTCAACGGCAGCTTTCAGCAGGCGGAACAGTTCATCGCCCAGGGGTTTGCGCTGGGGCTGGGCGGCGCCATGACGTTCGAGCGCGCACTGCGGATCCGTCGGCTGGCGACCCGCTTGCCCGTCGAGTCACTGGTGCTGGAAACCGATGCGCCTGATATCCCGCCTGCCTGGTTGGGACGGGGGCCCGATGGCCAGCCGCAACCGGTGCGCAACGAGCCGGCAGAAACCGCCGGTATCGCCCGGGTTCTGGCCGGATTGCGTGGCATGGATGTCGAGCTGCTGGCCAGACAATGCGCCGCCAACGCCTTTCGCGTGCTGCCCCGGTTGCCGCGAGCCCTGGCGGCGGGGGCCGCTGCGTAGTTTTCCGCCTGGACCGAAAGACGCATGCCGGGGTCCGGCGATCTCTTTTTTCCCTAAGCTGAGAGCCGTGTTCATTTGCGGAGGCCGGCATGCTCGGGCGTGCAGTGGCGGCGGCGGGACTGGGCGGGGTGCTCGGCGCTCATCGGTTGGCCGACCTGCCGGATCATGGCGCGTTGGCATGGCTTTCCGGCGTGTTGTGGCTTTCTGGCCTGTTGGGGCTGGTCGTTTGGCGGGTCGGGCGCATTGGCCGGCTGCGCCCGCGGTTGCGCGGGCTCGTCGCTTGCTTGCTGGGCGCCTGGGCCGGGTTTTCATTCACGGCGCTGAGCGCCCAGGCGCGCCTGGGGCAGACGCTGGCCGAGGGCAATGTGGACCGGGTGTCGCGGGTGACGTTGCGCGTCGACAGCTTGCCCCGGTTGCGCCCGGACCGTCTGGATTTCGAGGCGGTAGTGCTGGGTTCCCGGCCCGCTGGCGTGCCCCCGCGCATCCGGGTACGCTGGTCCGCCTCTGGCTGGCGCGGCCCCTATGCTTCTGCGCGGCCGCCCGCCGATCCCTTGCCCGTGGTGCGTCCTGGCCAGGTCTGGCGCATGGCACTGGTGCTGCGGCCAGTTCGGACCGCGCAGAACTTCCACGCCTTCGATGGCGAGGCGCATGCCTTTGCCGCCGGCATCCGCGCACAGGGCACGGTGCGGGGGCGCCCCGAATGGCTGAGAGACGAGGACTGGGCCAGTCTGTCTGTCGTGACCGGCCGGGCGCGCCATGCGGTGCGCGAGGCCATGGCACCGCATGTGCGGGCGCTGCGCTACGGCCCGGTGCTGAGGGCGCTGGCCATCGGTGACCAGAACGGCGTGGACGCCGCCGACTGGGATATCTTCAACCGTACGGGAATCACTCATCTGGTCTCCATCAGCGGGTCGCACATTACCTTGCTGGCCGGCGCCGGCGCGCTGGCCGTGTCGACGCTGTGGCGCCGTCTGCGTTGGCGCGGCCGATGTCTGGCGGAACGCTGGCCCGCACGCCGGGCCGGCGCCGTGGCGGCGTTGCTGGTCGCCTGGCTGTATTGCCTGCTGGCCGGCTGGGGTGTGCCCGCGCAGCGCACCTTCATGATGCTGGCTGTCGTGGCGGGCGCGCAGGCCCTGCAATTACGCCTGAGTGGCGCCCGCGTCCTGGCGTTGGCCGCCGTTACGGTCGTGTTGATGGATCCCTGGTCCGTACTGGCGGGCGGATTCTGGCTCTCTTTCCTGGCGGTGGCTGTGCTGCTGGCCGTCGGCGCGCGCGCGGCGCAGGCGCCCTGGCCAAAGCGCCAGCGTGACCGCTGGCTGCGCGGCCTGAAACTGGCGGTGCGTCTGCAATGGGCGGTCACCTGGGCGCTGGCGCCGCCGCTGGCCTGGTCTTTTCACGAAGTGTCGCTGGTGTCTCCGCTGGCCAACGCCTATGCCATTCCGGTCATCGAACTGCTGGTGACGCCGCTGTCGCTGTTGCTGGCGGCGGTGGCGTTGGTGCCGGGCCTGACCTCCCTCGCGGCGGGTATCGCCTGGCTGGCGCATGGAATATTGGCCGGGATGATGCGGCCGACGGAATGGCTGGCCGCCTTGCCGGCCTGGCCGGTGCCGGCCGGGCCGGCGTGGTTGTATGTGCTGGCGCTGGCCGGGGTCGCCGTGGCGCTGTGGCCGGGCGGTCGCGCCGGACCGGCAGACGTGGCCGGCCGGACGCGGGACGGGCATGAGGCAGCGCGGCGTTGGGGCGACTGGCTTGGCTGCCGCCGCGCCTGGGCCTGGCTGGCACTGGCGCCGATGCTGCTGTGGCCGCCGGTCCGCCCGGCTGAGGGGGAATGGGACTTGCATGCGCTGGATGTGGGGCAAGGCAGCGCTTTGTTGGTCCGTACCGCCCGGCATGCGCTGCTGTTCGACGCGGGCGCGCGTCATGCACGGGACGCGGACGAAGGCGCCCGCACTGTCGTGCCGGCCTTCAAGGCGCTGGGCGTGCGCCGCCTGGATGCGCTGGTCGTCTCTCATGCCGATCTGGATCATGCCGGTGGCGTGCGCAGCGTGCTGGCGGCGGTGCCGGTGGCGCAAAGCTTCAGTTCCTTTGATCTGACATCCTGGCTGCGGAACGAGGCCCGCAAGCTGGCGACCGATGTCACGCTCCGGCCGCTGGCTGCCAGTCCCTGCCGTTTTGGCGACCGTTGGCGGATGGATGGTGTCGAATTCGAATTTCTCTGGCCGCTGGATGTGCGCGCCCGCCGGCGCGGTGTGGAAGCCAATGCCAATAGCTGCGTGTTGCGGGTGCGGGGCGCGCACCACAGCCTGCTGCTGACGGGGGATATCGAAACCCGTGCTGAATCGGCGCTGGTCGAACGCGGCCTGACGCCAGCGGATGTGGTCGTGGCCGCGCATCACGGGTCGCGGACCTCGTCGTCGACGGGGTTTGTCAATGCCGTGGCGGCGCACCACGTGATTTTTCAGGCGGGAGCCTGGAACCGCTACCGTCACCCCGATACCACCGTGCTGGAACGCTGGCGCGCGGCGGGTTCCACCCTGTGGCGCACGGATCTGCAAGGCGGGATCGAGGCGCGGTCGCGCGCGGCAGGACTCTCGTTGTCTGGCGCCCTGGCGTCATCCCGCCGCCATTGGCATGGACGGCGGGCGGACTGATCCAGGGCAGGTCCTCATTCGGCCCGTTCAGGCACCGGGAGCTGCACCCACTCTTCGGTCTTTACCGCATCCCCCTTGAATATGCCCTTGGCGTCCTGGGTGAAAACCGCGCCATAGACTTTCTGTGCATATTCGGGCGGCAGGAATTTCTGGTTGAGATCGTTTTCGATGGCCTCCGGTTTGCGGTCGATCGGATCGCCAAAGCCGGGACCGTCGCGCAAGTAGTTCAGGTACAGGTCGTGGTTGTCATAGCAGTCTTGACGTTGAG
This sequence comes from Castellaniella sp., assembly GCF_047971665.1. Lineage (GTDB taxonomy): Bacteria > Pseudomonadota > Gammaproteobacteria > Burkholderiales > Burkholderiaceae_B > Castellaniella. Next base: position 37,984 of record NZ_JBKEAA010000028.1, read on the forward strand.
ATGTTGAATGATCGTCTCGATATCGCCCGGACGGTCGCGCAGCGCGGGCAGGTGCAGACTGACCGCGCAGAGGCGGTGGTAGAGGTCCTCGCGAAAGCGCCCCTCGACGATCTTCTGCCGCAAATCCCTATTGGTGGCGGCAATCAGGCGCACGGAAATCTGGCCGAAAAATACGGCTGTCAGCCCAAGACATGGCGGCGGCCGCTCGCATGCCGGGCATTTCCCGAAGCACCTTGTACACCAAGCTGGCCGCAATCCGTGCGTCGGACGATCCGTAAAAATCCATCGGCCATTCGTCCGGGCACGCGTCATACGGGGTAATTGCCTGGTCGCGCGGCACCGGCCTGTCGTTGTACAGTGTCCTGGAGTCGTCCCGTCGTGTGGGGTAAGGGCGGCGTCCGTAGTGGTTTCTACGGTCTTGCGCGGCGGCGCGTGATCGGCGATGATGCGGCAGCCGTCCACAAGACGACTGTTGTCCCTTCGAAAACCTCCGGCTGCCGGAGGGTTCATGCGGACGTGTGAAAAATCCAAAAGATTTTTGCGACCATGACACAGACACCTCTGAAGTTCTACGTGCCCGAACCCTCGGGACGTCCCGGCCAGGCCACCGATTTTGGCTACCTGCGCCTGCAGCCCGCTGGTGCGGCACGCAAACCCCCCATCGACATCACGCCCTACGACACCCGCGATCTGGCCATCGGGCTGATCCGTGTGCTCGACGACCAGGGCGAGGCGCAAGGCCCCTGGGCCGAAGACCTCCCGGACGACGACTTGTTGCGCCGCGGCCTGCACGCGATGGTCAAGACGCGCATCTTCGACGCGCGCATGGTCATCGCCCAGCGCCAGAAAAAGACCTCGTTCTACATGCAATGCCTGGGCGAGGAGGCCATTGCCATCGGCCAGTCTCTGGCGCTGCGTGAAGGCGACATGCATTTCCCGTCCTATCGCCAGCAGGGTCTGCTCATCGCCCAGGATTACCCCCTGTTCGACATGATGTGCCAGATCTTCTCCAATGATCAGGACCCGCTCAAAGGCCGTCAGTTGCCGGTGCTGTATTCGGTGCCGGAAAAAGGCTTTTTCACCGTGTCGGGCAATCTGGGCACGCAGATTCCCCAGGCGGTGGGCTGGGCCATGGCCTCGGCCATCAAGGGCGACACCCGCATCGCCTGCGGCTGGATCGGGGACGGCGCCACGGCCGAGTCCGATTACCAGACGGCGCTGCTGTTCGCCCATGTCTACCGGGCGCCGGTGATTCTCAACGTGATCAACAATCAGTGGGCGATCTCCACGTTCCAGTCCGTCGCGGGCGGCGAGGGCATCACGCTGGCCGCGCGCGGCATCGGCTCGAATGTGGCTTCGCTGAGGGTGGACGGCAATGATTTCCTGGCCGTTCACGCCGTGTCGCGCTGGGCCGCCGAGCGGGCGCGCAACAACCACGGCGCCACGCTGATCGAATGGGTCACCTACCGGGGCGGGCCGCACTCCACCTCCGATGATCCTTCGAAATACCGGCCGGCCGACGACTGGTCGCGGTTCCCGCTGGGCGATCCGATCGCACGGCTGAAGCAATACATGCTGCAACGCGGCATCTGGTCCGAGCAGGAACACCAGGAATTGCAGAAGACCTGCGAGGCCGAGGTCGTCGTTGCCCAGAAAAAAGCGGAGGCCCACGGCACCCTGGCCTCGGGGCGCACCAGCAGCGTGGCGACCATGTTCGAGGATGTCTACAACGACATGCCGACGCATCTGCGTCGGCAGCGTCAGGAACTGGGGGTGTGAGCATGGCACAAGAAAAAAACAAGACTCGTCCCATGACGATGATTCAGGCCCTGCGCTCGGCCATGGATGTGATGCTGGAACGGGACGATGACATCGTCATCTTTGGCGAGGACGTCGGCTATTTCGGCGGCGTGTTCCGCTGCACAGAGGGCCTGCAGGCCAAATACGGCAGCTCGCGCGTGTTCGATGCGCCGATCTCCGAGAGCGGCATCGTCGCGGCGGCCATCGGCATGGGCGCCTATGGCCTGAGGCCGGTGATCGAGATCCAGTTCGCGGATTATTTCTATCCGGCCGCCGACCAGATCTTTTCCGAAGCCGCGCGTCTGCGCTACCGGTCGGCAGGCGGCTATACCGCGCCGCTGACGATCCGCATGCCCTGCGGCGGCGGAATTTTCGGCGGCCAGACCCACAGCCAGAGCCCCGAGGCCCTGTTCACGCACGTCGCCGGCCTGCGCACCATCATGCCGTCCAATCCGTATGATGCCAAGGGGCTGTTGATCAGCGCCATCGAAAATGACGATCCTGTCATCTTTCTGGAACCCAAACGCCTGTACAACGGACCTTTCGACGGTCACCACGATCAGCCTGTCGTGCCCTGGTCCAAGCACCCGCTGGGCAATGTGCCCGAGGGCTACTACACCGTGCCGCTGGATACCGCCAAGCTCTATCGCGAAGGCCGGGACCTGACCGTGCTGACCTACGGCACCATGGTGTATGTGGCGGAGGTCGCCGCCCGCGAGGCCGGCGTCGAGGCCGACATCCTCGATCTGCGCAGCCTCTGGCCGCTGGACATGGATGCGATCCTGGCCTCGGTGCGCAAGACCGGCCGCTGCGTGGTGTTGCACGAGGCGACCCGGTCCAGCGGGTTCGGCGCCGAACTCTGCGCCCTGGTTCAGGAACATTGTTTCTATCATCTCGAGGCCCCCGTGGAACGCATCACGGGGTGGGACACGCCGTATCCCCATTCGCATGAATGGGCTTATTTCCCCGGCCCCAAACGGGTCGCGGAGGCGTTCAAGCGCGTGTTTCGGGAGGCATAATGGGTATTCATATCATCAAGATGCCGGACATCGGCGAAGGCATCGCGGAAGTCGAACTGGTGGAATGGCACGTCCAGGCGGGCGATGCCGTCGTCGAGGATCAGGTGCTGGCCGATGTCATGACCGACAAGGCCACCGTCCAGGTGCCGTCGCCGGTCCACGGCCGCGTCATGTCGCTGGGGGGCAAGGTCGGCGACGTCATGGCCGTGGGGACGGAACTCATCCGGCTGGAAGTCGAAGGCGAGGGCAACGAAGGTGCGATCGGGACGACAACCCGCGCCGAGACGCCGGCGCCTGCCGCCGCGTCCGCCGCGCCGTCATCGGCGCCTGTTTCCGGACCTGAGCCTGACATGCGCGAGACGGCTCCGTCCGGGCCCGCGCCTGTGGCCGCTGCGCCGACGCCCGCGCGGGCCGTGCTGGCGCCGCATGCCGCCTCGCATGCGCCGTCGCGTCCCGAAGGACAGCGCCCGCTGGCCTCACCGGCCGTGCGCCGCCGGGCCTGGGACCTGGGCATCACCCTGCAATATGTGCCGGGCACCGGCCCCATCGGCCGGATCACGCACGGCGACCTGGACGCCTGGCTGGCGCGCGACCGCAATGCGACTTCGCATCGCACCACCGGGACGCTCTATGCCGCCCGCGACGAGGAAACCGAGATTCCTGTCATCGGCCTGCGGCGCAAGATCGCCCAGAAAATGCAGGAATCCAAGCGCCGCATTCCGCACTTCACCTATGTCGAAGAAATCGACGTGACGGAGCTCGAATCGCTGCGCGCGCGCCTGAACGTCCAGCACAGCACCGAGCGGGGCAAGCTGACCATGCTGCCTTTCCTGGCCCGTGCCATGGTGCTCGCCTTGCGCGAATTCCCGCAGATCAATGCCCGTTTCGACGACGAGGCGGGCGTGGTGACCCAATACGGGGCTGTGCATCTGGGCGTGGCGGCGCAGACGCCGTCGGGGCTGATGGTGCCGGTGCTGCGCCATGCCGAGACGCTCGATCTCTGGTCGTGCGCGGCGGAAGTCGCGCGCCTGGCCGAGGCTGCCCGCCAGGGCAAGGCCGCGCGCGACGAGCTGAGCGGCTCGACCATCACCCTGACCAGCCTGGGGGCGCTCGGAGGCATCGTCTCCACGCCGGTGATCAATCATCCGGAGGTCGCCATCGTCGGCGTCAACCGCGTGGTCGAACGGCCGGTCTTCCAGGAAGGCCGGGTCGTGGCGCGCAAGCTCATGAACCTGTCCTCGTCATTCGATCATCGCGTGGTCGACGGCATGCATGCCGCCGAGTTCATCCAGTGCATCCGGCGTTACCTGGAGTGCCCGGCGCTCTTGTTCGTGGAGTAAGCAGCATGTCCAATCCCACCCATACCACTTTGCTCATCATCGGCGGCGGCCCCGGCGGCTACGTGGCGGCCATCCGTGCCGGCCAGCTGGGCATTCCCACCGTGCTGGTCGAAGGCGATGCCCTGGGCGGCACCTGCCTGAACATCGGCTGCATTCCGTCCAAGGCGCTGATCCACGTGGCCGAGCAGTTCCATGCGCTGCAAGGCTATGCCGGCGACTCGCCGCTGGGCATCCACGCTCAGGCGCCCGAACTCGATCTGGCGCGCAGCATCGCCTGGAAGGACGGCATCGTCAAAAAGCTGACCGCCGGCGTCGGCGCGCTGCTGAAAAAGCACAAGGTCACGGTCGTCCAGGGCTGGGCGCGCATCGTCGACGGCAAGACCGTGGACGTCGATCCTGTCGTCAAGGGCAAGGCCGGCGCGCCTCAGCGCATCCGCTGCGAGCACCTGCTGCTGGCCACGGGGTCCGAGCCGGCGGCGCTGCCCTTCATGCCTTTCGGTGATCCGGTGATTTCCTCGACCGAGGCCCTGTCGCCCAAAAAACTGCCAAAATCCCTGGCCATCGTCGGCGCGGGTTATATCGGTCTGGAACTGGGCACCGTCTACCGCAAGCTCGGCGTCAAGGTCGACGTGATCGAAGCCCAGGACCGCATCCTGCCAGTGTACGACGCCGATCTGGTCAAGCCGGTGCATGCGGCGCTGAAATCCCTGGGCATCGGCCTGCACTTGCAGACTCAGGTCCTAGGACTGGCCGAAAACGGCAAGGGCCTGCGGGTCCAGTCGGGCAAGACCGAGGATGTCCTGCCCGCGCAGCAGGTGCTGGTGGCCGTCGGCCGCAAGCCCCGCAGCCGGGGGTATGGCCTCAGTTCCCTGATGCTCGACATGGACGGCCTGGCGGTGCGCGTGGACGATCGTTGCCGTACCTCCATGACCGGCGTCTGGGCCATCGGCGACCTGACGGGCGAGCCCATGCTGGCGCACCGCGCGATGGCGCAGGGCGAATGCGTGGCCGAACAGATCGCCGGCCATACGCGGCATTTCACGCCGATGGCGATCCCGGCCGTGTGCTTCACCGATCCGGAAGTCGTCACGACGGGGCTGTCGCCGCAGCAGGCGGCGGACGCCGGCATCGATGCCATCGACGCGTCCTTTCCGCTGGCCGCCAATGGCCGGGCGATGACGCTGGAATCGACCGATGGGTTCGTGCGGGTCGTGGCGCGGCGCGACAATCACCTGATCCTGGGCTGGCAGGCCGTGGGGCGGGGCGTGTCGGAATTCGCCGCCGCCTTTGGCCAGTCCATCGAGATGGGCGCGCGGCTCGAGGACGTGGGCCATACGATCCATGCCCATCCCACCCAGGGCGAAGCCATTCAGGAAGCCGCGTTGCGGGCGCTGGGGCGGGCGCTGCACGTCTGATCCACGGGGAAGGCGCGATTACAATACACGTGTCTGTCCCCGACACGAGGTGACTTCATGTCTTCCGTTTCCACTGCCGTTCAGTTCCAACCGGCCGATGAGCCGCGCCTGGATTTCGTCGCCTGCGCCAGTCTGGCCGGCCTGCACCGCATGGCGTACTGGGAATGGGGCGATCCGGACAATGACCGGGTTCTGGTCTGCGTGCATGGCCTGACCCGCACGGGACGGGATTTCGATCCGCTGGCGCGCGCGCTGAACCGTGAATATCGTGTGGTCTGCCCGGATATCGTCGGCCGGGGCCGCTCGGATTGGCTGATCGATCCGTCCGGCTATGTGATTCCCCAATACGTGGCCGATCTGGTGACGCTGGTCGCCCGGCTCCGGCCTGCGCGGCTGGACTGGGTCGGTACGTCCATGGGCGGGCTGATCGGACTCGGGCTGGCGGGCATGGCGGCGGTGTCGCCCGCGTTGCGGCCTTCTCGCGGGCCGTGGGGGCTGGATGCGGCGGCCGATGTGCCGCTGGGCCGCATGGTATTCAACGACATCGGCCCCGCGCTGGATGTCGACGGCCTGGCGCGGATCGGCGAGTACGTCGGCCAGGATCTGCGGTTCGACCGCTACGAACAGGCGGTGGATTATGTCCGGACGGTGTCCGCCGGCTTCGGACCGCACGACGCCGCCGGCTGGAACGCGCTGACCCGGTTCGTGTTCCGCGAGCAGGAGGGTCAATGGGTCAAGCACTACGACCTGCGCCTGGCGCAGCCTTTCGCCCTGCAGACGCCCGAGGCCACGACGGCCGCCGAGGCGTTGTTGTGGCAGGCCTGGGATCATCTGCCCGTGCCGTCCCTGATTCTGCGCGGCGCGCAGTCCGACATCCTGAGGCAGACCACCGCGCAGCAGATGGTCGAGCGCAATGCGCAGGCCCGGCTGGTCGAATTCGACGGGGTCGGGCATGCGCCCACACTGCGGTCCGACGATCAGATCGCCGCCGTGCGCGATTTTCTGCTGACTCCCTGAGCGGTTGGGCCATTCTCTGACTTCCGCGTCGCGCCTTCGTGCCTTTGCGTCCCTGTCTTTCACTTCATGTCGCTGAATGTAGACCTGCACAGCCATTCCTCCCGCTCCGACGGCGTCCTGCCGCCGGCGCAGGTGGCGGCCCGCGCGCATGCCCAGGGGGTGGACTGGTGGTCCCTGAGCGATCACGACGAGACGTCCGGGCTGGCCGAGGCGGCGGCGGCCGCGCGTGAGCTGGGCCTGGGTTTCATCCCCGGGGTCGAGATTTCCGTCACGTTCTGTGAACAGACGGTTCACGTGCTGGGCCTGAACATCCATCCAGAGCAACCCGACCTGCAGACGGGGCTGGCCGGCATCCGGCAGATCCGTTTCGAGCGCGCCCGAGGCATCGCCGCCCGGCTGCAGGACTGCGGTATTGCCGGTGCTTATGAGGGCGCCCTGCGGCACGTGGACAATCCGCAACTGATCGGCCGGGTGCATTTCGCCCGTCATCTGCTGGAGCAGGGACATTGCAAATCCCTGCAACAGGCCTTCGACCGCTATCTGGGCGAGGGCAAGCGCGCTTTCGTACCGATGCGCTGGCCCGATCTGGCGTCGGCGGTGGCCTGGATCCATGCTGCCGGCGGCAAGGCGGTGATCGCGCATCCCGGCCGCTATCGTTACACGCCGCAGCAGTTCGACGCACTGTTCGACGCGTTCAAGGCGCAGGGCGGAGAAGGCCTGGAGGTCGTCTCCAGCGGTCATACGCCCGCCCAGTGCGACCGCTATGCCCGCGTGGCGCGGGCCTACGGGTTCGAGGCTTCGCGTGGCTCGGATTTTCATGCCCCCCATATTCCCCGCACGGAACTGGGCAGGGTGCCGCAGCTGCCCGACGATCTGATGCCTGTCTGGCGGGATTGGGTTTAGGATCCGTGCATACGGATCGAGGAGTCGCAACGCCATGAACAAGGCCTTTGTCAAAGAGTCGGACAACGACGAGGACGACGACCTGCCCGGATCCCCGGCCTTGCCCGCCGGGACCAAGAACTACATGACCGTGACCGGTTATCGGGCGCTGAACGATGAACTGATGCATCTGATGAATGTCGAGCGTCCCGAGGTGGTGTCTGTCGTGTCGTGGGCGGCGTCCAATGGGGATCGATCGGAGAACGGCGACTACCTGTACGGCAAGAAGCGGCTGCGGGAAATCGACCGGCGCATCCGCTACCTGACCCGCCGCCTGGAGACTGCCGAGGTCGTCGACCCGGCCCGGCAGCCCAATCGCGATCAGGTGTTCTTCGGGGCGACCGTGCAGTATTGCGACAGCCGGGGCGAGACCTTCACCGTCACCATCGTCGGCGTGGATGAGGCCGAACCCCTGGCCGGCCGGATCAGCTGGGTGTCGCCCGTGGCCCGGGCGCTGATCAAGGCGCGGGAGGGCGACACCCTGACGTTGCGCACGCCTTCCGGGATCGAGGAACTCGATATCCTGGAGATCCGTTACCCGGACGCCTGAGGATGATCCCGCGACGTGAAGGCAGCTAAAATAGATGGTTTTCCATGCCTTCGAGCTGTGCCTCCGTGACTACCGTACTGATCATCCCCGGTTCATCCGTTCTGTCCGACTTCCGCCGGGAGCGCCTGTTGGGCGCGCTGGCCGCCCGGGATCTGCCGGTGGCCGATGTGCATGCGCAAGCCTGCTATTTCGTCGGGCTCGATGGCACGCTGGATGAACCAGGCCAGGCCCGGCTGCAAGCGCTGCTGGATGATGGCCGCGCCTGCGAGGACACCGACGCTGGACGGCATGCCGCGCGTTTCCTGGTGATTCCGCGCCTGGGGACGGTCTCCCCCTGGGCCAGCAAGGCGACCGATATTGCCCGGCATTGCGGCCTGCCCCAGGTGCGCCGCATCGAACGCGGTGTGCGCTACACCGTCGTGCCGGAGCGTCGCCTGCTGGGCGCCCGCGCGCTGGATGCGGATCAGCTGGCCGCTGTGGCCGCCTGCGTGCATGACCGCATGACCGAGACCGTGGTGGCCGACGATTTCGACGGGCAGGCGTTGTTCACGGCCCTGGAGGGCCGCCCCGTCCAGGCCATCCCGGTGCTGGCCGAAGGCCGCGCCGCGCTGGAGACCTGCAACGCGCGTCTGGGCCTGGCGCTGTCGGACGATGAGATCGACTACCTGCTGCGCGCCTACGGTGATCTGGCGCGCGATCCCACCGATGTGGAACTGATGATGTTCGCCCAGGCCAACAGCGAACACTGCCGGCACAAGATCTTCAATGCCCGCTGGACGGTGGATGGTCAGGCGCAGCCGCGGACGCTGTTCGACATGATCCGCGCCACGCATGCCGCCCAGCCCGAGGGCACGGTCGTTGCCTATTCGGACAATGCCGCCATCATGGCGGGCGGGCCGGCGCGGCTCTTTCATGCGGGCGAGGGCGGCGATGCCGTCTATCGGCGTCATGACGCCGTGGCCCACACCCTGATGAAGGTCGAGACCCACAATCACCCGACGGCGATCGCGCCTTTCCCGGGCGCGGCGACCGGTGCGGGGGGCGAGATCCGCGACGAAGGCGCGACCGGGCGCGGTTCCAGGCCCAAGGCCGGTCTGACGGGGTTCACGGTGTCGAATCTGCGCGTGGACGACGCCGTCGAGCCCTGGGAAGACGAGGGCGGCGCCCCCGATCGCATCGCCACGCCCCTGGACATCATGATCGAGGGGCCCATCGGTGGCGCCGCGTTCAACAATGAATTCGGCCGGCCGAACCTGCTCGGCTATTTCCGCAGCTTCGAGCAGGCCGCCGATGGCACGCGCTGGGGGTATCACAAGCCCATCATGCTGGCGGGCGGCCTGGGCCAGATCGATGCGCGACTGACGCACAAGGACCCGCTGCCTCCGGGGGCGCTGCTGGTGCAACTGGGCGGCCCGGGCATGCGCATCGGCATGGGCGGCGGCGCGGCATCCAGCATGGGGGCGGGCACCAATCAGGCCGAACTCGACTTCGATTCCGTGCAGCGCGGCAATCCGGAAATGCAGCGCCGCGCCCAGGAGGTCATCGACCGGTGCTGGCAACAGGGCGAATCCAATCCCATCCTGGCGATTCACGACGTCGGCGCGGGCGGCCTGTCCAATGCCTTTCCGGAACTGGTCAATGATGCCGGACGGGGCGCGGAATTCGAATTGCGACGCGTGCCGCTCGAGGAGTCCGGCCTGTCGCCCGCCGAAATCTGGAGCAACGAATCCCAGGAACGCTATGTGCTGGCCATTCAGCCGGACGATCTGGCGCGTTTCGCCCGGATCGCCGACCGTGAGCGCTGCCCTTACGCGGTGGTCGGCGTCGCAACCGAGGCGCGCCGTCTGCGCGTGACGCTGGGCGAGGGGCTGGCCGGCCAGGACCGACCGGCGGGCGAGGTGGCGGCCAACGGCCTGCGGCCGGTGGACGTGCCGGTGGATGTGATCCTGGGCAAGCCGCCGCGCATGGAACGCAACGCGGATCGCGTCGCCGTGGCCGGGGATGCGCTGGATCTCAGTGGCATCGACCTGTCCGAGGCCATCGAGCGCGTCTTGCGCCATCCCACGGTCGCCAACAAATCCTTTCTGATCACCATCGGCGACCGCACCGTGGGAGGCCTGACGGCCCGCGACCAGATGGTGGGGCCCTGGCAGGTTCCGGTGGCCGATTGCGCCGTCACCCTGCGCGATTATGAGGGCGTGGCTGGCGAGGCGATGGCCCTGGGCGAACGCAGCCCGATCGCGATCCTCGATCCGGCCGCGTCCGGCCGCATGGCCGTGACCGAGGCGCTGACGAATCTTGCCTCGGCCGGCGTCGCCCGTCTCGAAGACATCAAGCTTTCCGCCAACTGGATGGCGGCCTGCGGAGCACCGGGCCAGGATGCCGCCTTGTACGATACCGTGTCCGCCGTCAGCGACTGGTGCCAGAGCCTGGGGCTGTCGATTCCGGTGGGCAAGGATTCCCTGTCCATGCGCACCGCCTGGCGCGACGAGGCGGGCGATCATCAGGTGGTGTCCCCGGTGTCGCTGGTGGTCACGGCCTTTGCGCCGGTGGCCGATGCGCGCGCGACCCTGACGCCGCAGCTGCGTAACGGGACGGACGGGTCCGTGCTGTTGCTGATCGATCTGGGCGAAGGGCGCCAGCGCCTGGGCGGATCGGTGCTGGCCCACACCTACGGCGGCATGGACGCCGAAACCCCCGACCTGCACGATGCGGCGCTGCTGCGCGCCGCGTTCCTGACGCTGCGTGAGCTGGCGGCTCAGGGCTGGGTTCTGGCCTGCCATGACCGTTCCGACGGCGGCCTGCTGGCGGCGGCGGCCGAAATGGCCTTTGCCGGACGCCAGGGCGTATCCCTGAATCTGGATATGCTGACCATCGATCCGCACACGGCCGATGCGGGTGACTACAAGATTCGTGCCGACCAGGTGGCCGTTCAGCATCACGAGCGCAATCTGTCGGCCCTGTTCAACGAGGAGGCCGGCTGGGTGCTGCAAGTGCCGCGCGCGCATCGCGACGATGTGCTGCGTCACCTGCGCCAGGCGGGCCTGTCGCATTGCGCGCATGTAGTGGGCATGCCCAATGCGCGTGGAGAATTTCAGGTGTTCCGCGACGGGGCCATCATCTATCAGCGTCCCCTGGCCGAACTCGGACAGACCTGGAGCGAGACCAGCCGGCGCATCATGGCGCGACGAGATCACCCCGATTGCGCCCAGGCCGAATACGACACCTGGCTGGATACCGAGGATCCAGGGTTGTCACCGCAGGTGGATTTCGATCCGCAGGACGATGTGGCGGCCCCCTTCATCGCGACGGGCGCGCGGCCGCGCATGGCCATTCTGCGCGAGCAGGGCTGCAACAGCCAGGTCGAGATGGCCTGGGCCTTCGATGTGGCTGGTTTCGAGGCAGTGGATGTGCACATGACCGATCTGCTGTCCGGCCGTGTGCGTCTGGAGGGCATGAACGGTCTGGTGGCCGTGGGCGGCTTCAGCTATGGCGACGTGCTGGGCGCAGGCGAGGGCTGGGCGCGCACCATCCGCTTCAATGCCGCGCTGGCCGATCAGTTCGGCGCTTTCTTCGCCCGCCCGGACAGTTTCGCCCTGGGCGTGTGCAACGGTTGCCAGATGATGGCGGCATTGGCCGACTTCATCCCCGGCGCGGATGCCTGGCCTCGGTTCACGCGCAACGTCTCCGAGAAATACGAATCACGCCTGTCGCTGGTCGAGGTCCTGGATTCCCCCTCGATTTTCCTGACCGGCATGCGGGGCGCACGCGTGCCCATCGCCGTGGCGCATGGCGAGGGGTTTGCCGATTTCAGCCGTCAAGGCGATGCCACCCGGGTGGTCGAGGCCATGGCCTTCATCGACCATCGGGGCGCGCGCACGCAGGCCTATCCCGCCAATCCCAACGGCAGTCCCGCCGGCCTGACCGCCGTCACCACCCCGGATGGCCGCTTCACCGCCATGATGCCGCATCCCGAACGCGTCACGCGCAACGTCATGATGTCCTGGCGCCCCGAGCGCTGGGGCCCCCTGGATCAGGGCGGAGACGCCACCCCGCACGGCGGCTACACCCCCTGGATCCGCCTGTTCCGCAACGCAAGGGTTTGGATGAGATAGGACACAGAACAGTCCCAATGGACTGTTCTGTACCTATCGAATCCGAGCACCCTGCAGGGTGCGAGGTGGAGAATCCGAGCGTGGAGAATCCGGGCGCCGGGCAGGCGCGGCCCTTCGCGGAGACGTTATAATCGATCTTTGTGCGGAGTTCATTCATGCGTCTGATCAAGAAAGCCCTGACCTTTGACGACGTCCTCCTGGTCCCGGCTTATTCCCAGGTTCTGCCGCGCGACACGCGTCTGACCACACAACTGACCCGGGGCATCCAACTCAACATCCCCCTCGTGTCCGCCGCCATGGACACCGTGACCGAGTCGCGCCTGGCCATCGCCATGGCCCAGGAAGGCGGCATCGGCATCGTCCACAAGAACCTCAGCGCCGACGAACAGGCGCGCGAAGTCGCGCGTGTCAAACGCCACGAATTCGGCATCGTGATCGATCCGGTCACCGTCACCCCCACGATGAAGGTGCGCGACGCCATTGCCCTGCAACGCCAGCACGGCATCTCCGGCCTGCCCGTCGTCGAGGGCGGCAAGCTGGTGGGCATCGTTACCAACCGCGACCTGCGTTTCGAAGATCGCCTGGACGTATCCCTGCGCGAAATCATGACGCCTCAAGAGCGCCTGGTCACTCTGACCGAGGGTGCCACCCTCGAAGAAGCCCAGACCCTGATGCACCGCCATCGTCTGGAGCGCGTGCTGATCGTCAACGACAAATTCCAGCTGCGCGGCCTGGCGACCGTCAAGGACATCGTCAAGAACACCGAGCATCCCCTGGCCAGCAAGGATGCCCAAGGCCAGCTGCGCGTCGGCGCCGCCGTCGGCGTGGGCGAGGGCACGGACGAACGTGTCGAAAAACTCGCCGCCGCCGGCGTGGACGTCATCGTCGTCGATACGGCGCATGGTCATTCCTCCGGCGTGATCGATCGCGTCCGCTGGGTCAAAAAACACTACCCCAATATCCAGGTCATCGGCGGCAACATCGCCACTGCCGCCGCCGCGCGCGCGCTGGTCGAGGCCGGCGCCGACGCAGTCAAGGTCGGCATCGGTCCCGGCTCCATCTGCACCACCCGCATCGTGGCCGGCGTGGGCGTGCCGCAGATCACCGCGATTGCCGATGTCGGCCAGGCGCTCGAAGGCACCGGCGTGCCGCTGATCGCCGACGGCGGCATCCGCTATTCCGGCGACGTCTCCAAAGCCCTGGCTGCGGGCGCGTCGACCTGCATGATGGGCGGCATGTTCGCCGGCACCGAAGAAGCCCCCGGCGAGGTCGTCCTGTTCCAGGGCCGTTCCTACAAATCCTATCGCGGCATGGGCAGCCTGGGCGCCATGGCGGAAGGCTCCGCCGACCGCTATTTCCAGGATCCCAACAACAATGTCGACAAGCTGGTGCCCGAGGGCATCGAGGCGCGCGTGCCTTACAAAGGCAGCGTCATCGCCATCATCTATCAGCTGGTTGGCGGTATCCGGGCCTCGATGGGCTACTGCGGCTGCGCCACGATCGCCGACCTGCACGAACGGGCCGAATTCGTCGAAATCACTGCTGCCGGCGTGCGTGAATCTCACGTTCACGACGTGCAGATCACCAAAGAAGCCCCCAACTACCGGGCGGACTGAGCGGGTGCGGATCAGCGACGACCTGGCGCAGGCCATGCAGGCCTGGCGCCGGGATTTTCATCAACATCCCGAACTGGGCCACCAGGAACACCGCACGGCGGCCCGTGTCGCCGAGTTGCTGCGTTCCTGGGGCCTTGCCGTGCACGAAGGCTACGGCGGCACCACCGGCGTGATCGGGGTGCTGGACGGACGCCTGGGCGCGGGACCGACCCTGGGTCTGCGCGCCGACATGGATGCGCTGCCCATGCAGGACGCGGGCGCGCACGACCACCGGTCAGTCCATGGCGGCGTCGCGCACGCCTGCGGCCACGACGGCCACACAGCCATCCTGCTGGGGGCCGCCTGCCATCTGGCGGCGCAGCCTGACTTTGCCGGCCGGGTCGTCTTTATTTTCCAGCCCGCCGAAGAACCCCTGACAGGCGCCCAGGCTCTGACCGAGGCGGGGCTGTTCCGCGATTTTCCCTGCGACGAGGTCTACGGCCTGCACAACAACAATTGCATCGGCCCGGGGCAGATCGGTGTGCGCACTGGGGCCATCCTGTCGGCGTGTGACCTGTTCGAGATTCATATTCAGGGCGTCGGGGGGCATGCCGCCATGCCGCACCAGGCCGATGATCCCATCGTGGTGGGCGCGGCGCTGGTGCAGTCCCTGCAGTCCATCGTCAGCCGCAACGTCAGCCCCTTTGACACCGCCGTGCTCAGCGTGTGCCAGTTCCAGGCGGGCAGTGCGATCAACGTCATTGCCGATCATGCCGTGCTGCGCGGCACCGTGCGCACACTGTCGCGCGAAGCGCAGGCCCGTGTGCTGACGCGCCTGCGCGATCTGTGCGACGGCGCGGCGCGCGGTTATGGCTGCGCCATCGAATTCCGTCATCTGCTCAGTTCGCCGCCCACCATCAATGAGGCCGATCCAGTGGCGCATGTCAAACGCGCCGCCGCCGCCGTGCTGGGCGCCGAGCGGATCGTCGATCCCGTGACGCCGCTGATGGCGTCCGAGGATTTTGCCTACCTGCTGGATCACTGTCCCGGCGCCTATTTTTTCCTGGGACACGACGGCCGGACCTGCCACCACCCCGAATTCGATTTCGATGACGCCTTGCTGGCGCAGGGCGCGGCGATCTTCGCCACCCTGGTCTATCAGCGTCTGACGGCTTGAGCGCGGAAATCCGGGGGCGTCACCGCGGTGCCTGCGACGGGCTTTCCAAGGCCGGATAGCGCAGCCGCAGAATGGGGATGGTGCCCGCCAGCAGCCCCAAGGCGCCCAGCACCAGGGCGAATTCCAGCGGCGCGCCGAACCACGCGTGCGTCAGGCTGAAGAAAATCGGACCGATCAACTGGCCCAGCGCGAACGACGCCGTCATGGCCGCCATCTGACGCTTGGCGCCGTCCTGGCCGACGGCCGCCTGAGCCTCCTGCAGGCCGACCATGGTGATCACCATGAAGGTGCTGCCCACGCAACAGGCGGCCAGCAGAATCGCCGGCAGCGCATGCCAGAGGACCGGCAGCAGCACCCCCGCAGCCATGACGACCTGAGCCCCCGCCCAGATCTGCGGGCGGGTGTAGCAGCGCGCCAGGCGGCTGGCCATTATCGTGGAGACCGCGCCCGCCAGTCCGAAGACCGGCCAGGCCAGGCTGAACAGCCAGGGATCGGGCACCAGCAAACGGGCTTGCGCAGGCAGAAAAGTGGCCGGCAGGATATAACCGAAACCATAGACCCCATAGCACAGGATCAGGCCCCAATGCAGCGTGGGCGCCGATGCGGCCTGGGCGGGCAGGGGAGACTCGCCGGGACTGTGCCGGTCAGCGGTCGCTGCGTGGGACGCCGGGCTGTTGTTCGGTGCGCCAGCGTCTTTGACCGAGGCTGCGTCCGAGGTCGTGGCGACCGGCGCGACCTCGGACGTTCGCCACAGCATCGACGCCCCCATCAGACCGCCCAGCGCCGCCAATGCCAGCCAGAGCCAGGCGTGCGAGGCCGTCGTTCCCGCCAGGGTGAGGCCCATGCAGGCCAGTCCGGCAAACATGATGCCGCAGCCCACCCCCGCGAATACGATACCGCTGCGCTCAGTCTGGCCCGTGGCATTCAGCCGCGCGATGCACAGGGCGGACGTGCCGATCAGCACCCAGGCGCTGGCCACGCCGGCCAGCAGCCGCCAGCCCAGCCAGCCCATCCAGTGACCGTCCAGCCCCATCGCCGCCGTCATCAGCACCACCATCCACAGACCGCGTCGCAGCAGTGCGGCGGGTGGCCAGCTCATGTGTGTGACCAGCAGCGCGCCCAGCAGATAACCCAGATAGTTCGCGCTGGCCAGCCAGCTGCCCTGGGCCAGGCTCAACCCCAGGTCCGCCTGCATCATCGGCAGGATGGGTGTGAACGCGAAACGACCGATGCCCATGGCGACGGCCAGGGCCAGCAAACCCGCCAGGGGCAGGGGAATGCGAGAAGAGCGGGATGCCATGGACAGTGATCTCCTTGAGCCTTCTACTGTAACCGGCTTGCCCGGATCGAACCAGAATGTCTGGACGAGCATCCTGGGTTACATTAACGCCTTGAACAGCCCTCCCGTATCACCCATCATGCACCAGCGCATCCTCATCCTGGACTATGGCTCCCAGGTGACCCAGCTCATCGCCCGACGCGTCCGCGACACCGGTGTCTATTGCGAAATCCACTCCGGAGATGTGGGTGACGACTTCATCCGCGATCAGCAGAGCCAGCCAGGACTCAAAGGCATCATCCTGTCCGGCAGCCACGCCTCGGCCTACGCCGAGGAATCCCTGAAAGTCCCCGCCGCCGTCTTCAAGGCCGGCGTGCCGGTGCTGGGCATCTGCTACGGCATGCAGTCCATGGCCCTGCAACTGGGCGGTCAGGTCGAGTTTTCCGATCATCGTGAATTCGGCTACGCCGAGGTCCGCGCCCACGGCCATACCCGCCTGCTGACCGGATTGCAGGACTTCGAGACCGCCGAAGGCCACGGCATGCTGAAAGTCTGGATGAGCCACGGTGACCGCGTCACGGCGCTGCCCCCAGGCTTCAAACGCATGGCCTCCACGCCCTCGTGCGAGATCGCCGGCATGGCCGACGAGGAACGCGGCTTCTACGCCGTCCAGTTCCATCCCGAGGTCACTCATACCGTTCAGGGGCAGGCTATCCTGGAGCGTTTCGTCACCGAGATCTGCGGCTGCGCGCGGGACTGGAACATGCCCGACTACGTGGCCGAGGCCGTCGCCCGCATTCGCGAGCAGGTCGGCGATGACGAGGTGATCCTGGGCCTGTCCGGCGGGGTGGATTCCTCTGTCGCTGCGGCGCTGATCCACAAGGCCATCGGCGACCAGCTGACCTGCGTGTTCGTCGATCACGGCCTGCTGCGCCTGAATGAGGCCAAGCAGGTCATGGACACCATGTCCCGCCACCTGGGAATTCGCGTCATTCATGTGGATGCCAGCGAACAGTTCATGGGCAAGCTGGACGGCGTTGCCGACCCCGAGGCCAAGCGCAAGATCATTGGCCGCGAGTTCGTCGAGGTGTTCCAGGCGGAATCGGCCAAGCTGAAATCCGCGCGCTGGCTGGCCCAGGGCACGATCTACCCCGACGTGATCGAATCCGCAGCCTCCAAGACTGGCAAGGCCATCGCCATCAAGTCGCACCACAATGTCGGCGGTCTGCCCGAGACCCTGAGCCTGAAGCTGCTGGAGCCTTTGCGCGAGCTGTTCAAGGACGAGGTCCGCCACCTGGGCCTGGCCCTGGGGCTGCCGCCTGAAATGGTGTTCCGCCATCCGTTCCCCGGCCCTGGCCTGGGCGTACGGATCCTGGGTGAGGTCAAGCGCGAATACGCCGACCTGCTGCGCCAGGCCGATGACATTTTCATCGCGGAACTGCGCAATACCATCGATCCTGAGTCCGGCAAGTCCTGGTACGATCTGACGTCCCAGGCGTTCACCGTGTTCCTGCCGGTGAAGTCGGTCGGCGTCATGGGAGATGGACGGACTTACGATTATGTGGTGGCCCTGCGCGCCGTGCAGACCACGGATTTCATGACGGCGGATTGGGTCGAGTTGCCTTATGCGCTGCTGAAAAAGGTCTCGTCACGGATCATCAACGAGGTGCGCGGCATCAACCGAGTCACATACGATGTGTCGAGCAAGCCGCCGGCTACGATCGAGTGGGA
>NZ_JBKEAA010000029.1:0-24185 GCF_047971665.1 Castellaniella sp.
CGTCGGCGCCTTGCGTGTCCACGCCACTGGCGTTCGTGTTCGTCGTGCCCACGCCCGTGATCACGTTGCCCGTCTCGGCCGTGTACTGGCCCACGGCCAGGCTGTCGGTGTCGGCACGCGCCACGGGCACATCGTCGACAATGAGGGCGATCAGGTCAGCCGACGCCGTACGGCCGAGGCTGTCACTGACCATGATCTTGATGTCATCGGGCAGGGCATCCCGGGCCAGCGGATGATTCAGAGGAGCATCGGACTGATAGATATAACTCACGGTTCCCGCGACCGGATCATAGCCGGTCAGGGTCAGCAGGCCCGTTTCCGTATCGATCACGATCGGCGTCGAGCCTGAAGCGGACAAGCGGTCCAGATCCGCCAGAGAAACCGTCAGGGTGCCCGTCTGACCTGTCTCAGGGCTGAAGGCGAATTGCAGGCTGCCAAGCCCGGCAGACGCTGTGAAAGCAAAAGAACCCGGGACCCCTGCGATCGTATCGTCCTCTTGGATATAGAACGCACTCGGGAGCACATCAGGCCCGCCGCTGTTGCCATCCGGATCATTGCCGACATTGATTGTCGGCCCGGCCGGATCCTCGTCCCTGGCTGCCACGCCGTTGAACGGCACGAATTCCGGCGCCTCCGCCGAGCCCAGGCGCGGGTAGGTCAGGCTCAAAGGCGAGGAGGTCTCGATCACACTGGACAAGCGGACGAAACTGGCACCGCCGCCACCACTGCCCCCGGTCAGCACGGCGGTCGTCGGATCGATGACATCGAAGGGATCCCGTCCCGACTCAAGAGCGGCCAGGACTTGATCAGCGACATGGGCGGCGAGCGTGTCCACGGCATGCTCGGCCGGTTGCGGCTGCGCCGCGGCCAGATCGTCGGTGACCAGCATATCAGTGTTCTGACCCACGATGACCGGCGGTACGCCATTGGCCTGCAAGGTGACCGAAGCACCCTCGCCTGTCACGATCTGGGCGTTGACCGGTACGCGCATCCCCTCGTGCAGAGCAACCATCGTGCCATCGGATGTACGCATCCAGGCCTTGCCAGTGACATGAGTGATCAGGACGGTATCGGTCGCCATGTAAAGATTCCTAATTCAGTGGGCCGGCAGCGTGGCGGAATGCGCTCTGGCGGCGATCATCCCTCTGGATACTATCGATGTCGCTCGTACCCGCCTATTGGCGGGAAAGACAGTATCCGCAGGAAAATGGCCCTCTCGGGCTCAGAGGTCCGCGTCGCCGGGTGTGGTCTGGGATGTCGGCTGATCGATGCCATGAACCCGCAGTGCCAGCATCAGGCGGTCCGAGACGCCCAGCTTGTCAAAAATCGCGGAGATATGCGCCCGGACAGTACGCTCGGTAATGCCGAGATTGTCGGCAATGGACTGGTTGGAATGACCCAGGGCAACATAACGCGCGACATCGCGCTCACGCACCGTCAGATCGCGCCCCCAATCCTGACTGGACTCGGGCGTGGACTGACCGATCTGGCTGAGCATGCGGGACAGCATGCCCCTGCCGACCCAGATCTCGCCGCCCATGACGTGGCGCAGGACACGCTCCAGGCCCGTCAGAGGCATGTATGCATGCACATAGCCGACCGCCCCCGCGATCAAGGCGCGCTGGCCTTCGGGATCGCCGGGATGCGTGCTGGCGACGACGACCTGCAGTCCCGCGGGCACGTCCGGGATATCCGACCTGGCTTTGGGCAGCAGACGGGCGTCCATGATGACCAGCACTCCACGCCTGCTCCAGGCGGTCAACTCAGACAGGCGATGGCCGCGCGCGGGCGCCCAGCCGGAACCCGCCAACCCGCCCAGCCCCGCCCAATGCCTGTACAAGGCATCGTCGGCAGTCAACAGCAACACCGGCATCGTCATGAGGAACCCTTTCAACGCTCGCGGAAGGCATTGGAATGCGCGCGCAGCACGGGTTTGAGCAGATACTGCATCAGCGTACGCTTGCCCGTCAGGATATGGACCTCAGCCATCATCCCGGGAATGATGGGCCGCTCATCACTGCCGACATAGGCGGTATCCGTGCGAACCTTCACGATGTAATAGGCATTCCCCTTTTCATCGATGATGGAGTCGGCGCCAATTTCCTCGACATGGCCTTGCAGGCCGCCGTAGATGGAAAAATCATAGGCCGTGAATTTGACCTCGGAATTCTGGCCGGGATACAGGAAGCCGATATCGCGCGGATTGATACGAACCTCGAGCAGCAGGGTATCGTCCGAGGGGACGATTTCCATGATGTCCTTGCCAGGCTGAACCACGCCACCCACCGTATGGGCGATCAGTGTCTTGACGGTTCCGTTGACCGGAGACCGGATACTGGACAGCGTCACTCGGTCAGCCAGGGCAACCTGGCCTTCCAGCAAAGTGGACAGCTTGGCGCGGGCCTCCGAAAGATCGGTCCGCGCCTGGTTGCGGAAGGTCACCTCGGTTTCATCGAGTTTGGCCTCGGCCTCCTGGATGGAGGCCTGAATCTTGTCGATCTGCGCGGCAGCGGCCTTCTGTTCGCCACAAAAACGCGCCACATCGCGCTGCAGCCGGAGCAGATCGACCTGGGACACCGCACCGCTGGAAAGCAACGGCCGGGTGATGGTGTATTCCCGCGAAGACAGCGCGCAGCTGGTGGCCGCCTGATCCCGGTTGGCGATCGTGGCGCGAAGTTCCTGCTGGCGCTGGTTGAGTTGCTCCCGGGCGACCGTCAGGTTGGCCTGCAATTCATCGATGCGGGCCTGCCAGACGCTGCGCTCCTGTTCAGCCAATTCCGGCGCCTGTGCCCGGACATCTTCAGGGGCCTGATAGGGCGTGTCATTGGCGATGGCATCCAGGCGGGCGATCTTGGCCTTCAGCGCAAGAGATTCGGCACGACTTTCTCCCAGGGACGAAGAAAATCGCGTGGGATCGATGCGCAGCAGCACCTGGTCTTTCATGACCTTGTCACCGGGATGCACCAGAATCTGCTGGACGACGCCGCCGTCCAGGCTCTGGATGACCTGAAGCTGACGCGAAGGCACGACCTTGCCCTCGCCACGCACGACTTCGTCGATCTTGGCGGTGGACGCCCAAGCGATCAGCACGCCCATCGTCAACAGGGACACCCAGATCAACAGCCGCGACCCACGGGTGCGCTGCTGGCTGAGCGTCCAGGCAGCATCATCGATCATGTCGCCACGCACCTCCTCGCGCCTGGAGGCCAAGGACGATCGCAATCCGGACAGGAAATCAGGCAGCATTCCCATGGCATCAGCTCCTGTGGGTACCGCCGATGTGGCCCTGACGCAGAGCCTCGACAACCTGTGCCTTGGGGCCATCCGCCACGATGCGGCCATGGTCGATGACCATCAGGCGATCGACCAGGTCCAGCAGGGATGTCCGGTGCGAAACCAGAATCAGCGTCTTGCCCTGGCTGGCCGCTCTCAAGCGGGCCTTGAGCTGGGATTCGCTCTGATGATCCATGTTGCTGCTGGGCTCATCCAGCAGCAGGATCTGGGGGTCATTGACCAGTGCGCGGGCAATGGCGATGGACTGGCGCTGACCACCGGACAGAGAGTCGCCGCGCTCGCCAACGAGCATGTCATAGCCCTCGGGATGCGCTGCCGCGAACTCATCCACGCCTGCCAACTGGGCGGCACGCAAAATATCCTCGTCCGAGGCGAAAGGCGAGGCAATGCTCAGGTTGTGCTTGAGGGTGCCGTAGAACAACACCGGATCCTGAGGCACGTAGCCCACGGCGCGGCGCACATCGGCGGGATCGATCTGGTTCAGGTCGATGCCATCGATCAGGACGGCGCCCGAAGTGGGGGCATAGAGTTTGAGGATGAGCTTTTCGAGCGTCGTCTTGCCCGAGCCGATGCGTCCGATGATGCCGATTTTTTCGCCAGGCCGGAGGCGAAAGCTGATGTTGTCCAGCGCCGCGATGGCGCTGCGAGGATAGGCGAAGGTGACGTCCTGGAATTCGATACCGCCTTGCAGGACAGGGCGCGGCATGAAGGCGCGATCCGCCGGGCGCTCGACCGGCATGCCCATGTAGTTGTCGATGGACCTCAGCGACGCCTTGGCATTGTGGTACTGCATCATCAGGCCGACCACCTGGCCCAGTGGCGCCAGACAACGCCCGGAAATCATGGAGGCCGCAATGATGCCGCCCATGGTCATGCCTTCACTGACCAGATAGACACCGATCACCACGACGGCAATGTTGACCAGTTGCTGGCAAGTCTGCACGAAACTGACCGTGACCGACGAGGTGAGCTTGATATGCGCCCCCAGCTCGGCCAGCCAACGGGTGGATTCTTCCCACATGCGCTGGGAATGACTCTGGGCATTCAGGGCCTTGACGGTTTCCATGCCGTTCAGGGTCTCGATCAGGCCCGCATTGCGCTGCGCCCCGGCCTGGAAAGACTCGAGGGTCATCTTTTCGACACGCGCCAGGGAAAACAGCGACATGATCAGGATCGCGACGATGGCCACCAGGGGCGGCAACACCATCCATGGAGAAATCCAGGCCAGCACGACAAGGAAAAGCACGGCAAAAGGCAAATCCACCAGGGTGGTCAGGCTGGCCGAGGCGATGAAATCGCGCACGGACTCGAAAGATCGCAGATTGGAGGCAAAGGAACCCACGGACACCGGGCGGCTTTCCATGCGCAGGTCCAGGACCTGCTCCATGATGCGGGAGGAAAGCTCCACATCCACCCGTTTGCTGGCAATATCCACGACATAGGCACGAATGGCCGTCAGCACCAGATTGAACACCATGGCCAGCGCAATGCCGATCGTCAGCGCCCAGAGCGTCTCGACCGCGCTGTTGGGAATCACCCTGTCATAGATGTTCATCGTATACAGCGGCATGACCAGCGCGAAGATATTGATCAGCACGGCCGCCGCCACCGCATCGCGGTAGAGCTTCCAGTTGCCCAGCATCGCCGCCCAGAACCAATGGCCGCTGCGGGCCCGCATGCGGGCGTCCTGGGTCCGGTCCTCGGTGCGATAGCGCGGCTGCACGAAACATGCCAGGCCGGAATATTCGGCTTCCAGTTCGGCACGCGGAACCTCGACGGGCTCGGCCGCCTCGGGATAATGAACCAGGTAATGGTCGCCGCGCTCCAGGATCAATACGCAGGCACGCTGATTCTTCAAAAACAGGATGGCCGGCATCACGCTGCGCGACCAATTGCCCAGGTCGCGGCGCACAACGCGCGCGCTGCACTGGGCACGGCCTGCAGCACGGCTCAACAGAG
Organism: Castellaniella sp.; assembly: GCF_047971665.1. Lineage (GTDB taxonomy): Bacteria > Pseudomonadota > Gammaproteobacteria > Burkholderiales > Burkholderiaceae_B > Castellaniella. The sequence goes on from NZ_JBKEAA010000029.1 coordinate 5,254, forward strand.
ACGGTGTCAGACGCTGATCCACCAGAGGCAGACCTGAAGACAACTGCTGCGCCGTGCAAGGACGGCCCAGCAGCCGCGTGATCAGAACCAGGCTGGCCAGCAGAGAATCGTCATGCAGTTGATGGGGCGGGATGCCCGGCGATTCCGGCGATGGGTCGGAAGGGTCGGAAGGGTCGGGCAGGTCGGCAGCGTGTTCAGGCAGTGTCGTCATGGCGGCAGGTGGCATCAGAGGATGACATCGTCGTCGGAAATCAGGTTCAGGGCGCCTTGCAAACGCTCTCGGGCACGCTTGCGCCTGGCCAGTTTCTCCAGCGCCTGAGGAGGAAGATCCGTCAAGCGCAGTGTCCCGTTGGCGATCAGCGCGTCGATCAGATCTTCCAGGACGCGGATGAATTCGGCGTCCAGCGCCGAAAGGTCCTGTTTGAACCGGTCCTGATCAGAGGTCATTGGCATTCCCCAAAGTCACAGGAAAAGCCTGGTCGTCGCCTCTGCGGCGCACTCCCGTGCCTTCACCTTCAGACCGGGCCATGAGGCCCGGATGTTATTTCGTTACTGCTGTGCCGGGCGTCAATTCCAGCCGCTGGCCTCGCCAGGCGACTGGCCGGCGGGCGTCAGCACGGGCGGCTTGAGGCCGGACTGATAATCGACACGGACGGGCCGCAGGTTGCCGGTATCCGGCAGCGGTGTCAGGCAAGCTTTGAGCACCTCATCGGGAAACTCGAGCTTGGCGGCCTCATCCGGTCGCTCCTCATAAGGATCGGCCAGTCCCAGCGCGGTCAGCAATCTGTGGGACAGCCCCAGCCAGCGGTATTCGGCAATACGCAAGTCGAAGATCCCGTTGGTGAGCGCCCGCTTGGCATCGAACAGCTCGTTTTCGGTATCCAGCAGATCGAGCAACGTCCGCTGACCGATCTTGAACTGCTGCATGTAGGCCACGCGCACCTTGGTCATGCTGCGTTCATGTTGCTGCAGGAAGGGAATCTGCTGGCGCAGACGTTCGATATTGTTCCAGGCGACAGCGAGTTCCTGCTGGACATTGCGGCAGGTGTAGTCGCGGACATCCCGGGCGGCATACGTCCGGGCCGCCGTCTGGCGCACGCGCGCGGCATCCGCACCGCCGCGAAACAGGTTGAACGATGCCATCAGCTGGACATTCGAACTGTGGCTGGAGTCATCGTTGATATAGGGCGGGTCGGAGCGATCCCGGCCCGTGGCGGCACGCAACTCGAGCGTCGGCGCAAAACGTCCCTGGGCAGAGGCTTTGCCGCGTTCAGCGGCCTGAACCAACGCCTGTTTGGCCAGAACGGAGGGATTGGCGCGCACAGCCGAACTGAAGTCGTTCGGCTTCTTCGACAGCACGGCCTCGATCCCGGGGACTTTATCCAGCGTCTGCGGTGGAACCTGGCCGACGATCCGCTGATAGCGCTGGGTGACGTCGTTCAGATTGCCCGAAGCCGTCATGAGATTGGTCTGGGCCAGCGCCAGACGGGCCTGGGCCTGGACCTCGTCCACACCGCGGCCCACTCCCGAGGAACTGCGCTCAGAAATCTGCCCCAGGATGTCCTCGTGCAGATTGTAGTTCTGCTGCGCGAGGACGACCTGCTCACGATAACGCTGAACATCCAGGTAGGCCTGCGTCGCCTGCTGGGCCAGATCATCGACCGTTGCCTTCAGCGTGTAATAGTCGGCCAGTTTTTCAAACCCCAGCTGGCGCACATCGTTGATCGTGGAAAAACCATCGAACAGCAACTGGCGCAAAGACAGGCTGTAGCCGTTGCGCGACCAATCCTCGGCGCCGTTGATGCTGGTGCCGCCGCGATATTCATGGCCTGTCCAGCCCTGCAGATTGACCTCGGGCAACAAAGCGCCGCGGCGAACCTTCTGGCCCTCGACACTGGACTGAAAACTATGGAACTGGGCACCCACCGCAGGATTGTTGAGTACGGCGCGTTCGACTGCCTGAGGCAGCGTGATGCCGTCAGCCCACGCCACAACGGAAAACGGAAAGGCAAGAACACCCAAAAGAACAGACCGTGTTGTTTTTTTATGACCCATCGTCATGCACTACGCTCCCGACTCGAAAACCCGACGGACAACAGGACTGTCTGATCTCCAGCCCCCGGCTCCATGCGATTGGGCGCATGCTCAAAAAACACACCGAAATTGAAAAAAGCGTTCACATCAATCACAGAAGCAGATCTATTTATGTATCTGTAATGAAACATTATTGTAACTATATAATTTAAATCAACACAATTTATTTTTATAGTGGAAATTCACGGCAGCCCTGAGCAGGACAGCCTCGACGTCATGAAGGAACCCCCGATTTCAGGCTGGAAGGGGGATAATTTGAATTCAAAGCACCTGTTTTTCAGGCATGCCTCACAGGCGGCCCTACCCGTTCGGGCCTTATGCTACAGACATGGATATTACAGGTAAATACGATACTGAACAGAGGGTCATTACAGACTATTACAGATCGAAGGCCCGATTCGCTCTCCCGTCCTCCCGTCATCCGACGGCGCGTGCGCCACGGCCCAGGCCACGTACAATCTCGCGAATGCCCCCTGACCGCCGCCCATGTCCGTCATCCTGCTCATCCTGCCCGATTTCCTGCTGATCGCCCTGGGCTGGCTCCTGCTGCACCGGCTGGGGTTCGACCGGGCCTTTTTCACGGGCGCGGAAAAGCTGGTCTATTTCATTCTGTTCCCTGCCCTGCTGTTCGAGTCCATCACCCGGACCCCGCTGGACCTGAGCAATACCACGGTCCTGCTGGCCGCAACGATCGGCGTGATGCTGGGTGGCATCGCGCTGGCCTGGCTGGGCCGCCTCACGGTGCGCCCCGATCCGGCGGCACACGCTTCGGTTGCGCAATGCGCCTTCCGCTTCAATACGTATCTGGCGCTTTCCCTGGCCAGCAACCTGGGCTGGCCGGGCGCCCAGACGACCATGGCCGTGATCGTGGGCTTTGCCGTGCCGATCAGCAACATCGGGGCAGTGCATGCTCTGGCCAGCCGCCATGGCGGCGGCGCGCTGAGAGAAATCGTCCGCAACCCGTTCATCCTGGCCACACTGGCCGCACTGATTTGCAACTTCACGCGGATCCACATCCCCCACGTCGTCGACGTCGCCCTCGAACGGCTGGGGGCTTGCGCCATTGCCATCGGTCTGCTGTGCGTGGGCGCCACGCTGTCACTGCAGGGCGGGCGGACACATGCACCGCTGATGGCCTGGATTGTCGCGGCCAAGCTGATCCTGCTGCCGCCGATCGCATTGGCACTGGCCTGGGCGCTGGGCCTGTCCGCCAGCGAACGGCTGGTGCTGCTGCTGTTCAGCGCCCTGCCCACTGCCTCATCGGCCCACGTGCTGGCAGCCCGCATGGGCGGCGACGACCGGCTGGTAGCTGTCACCATGTCGATCGGCACACTACTCTCGGCCATCACCTTGCCCCTGTGGCTCAGCGCCATGGCCTGAATCCTGGAAAGCGCCACGATGACGACGCCATTGAACACCCTGAAATATGCACTGCCCGATGAGGACACGACTGTCGTCCTGGCGCAACGACTGGCAGAACTGGCCTGCGGCCGGGCGCCGGGAGGCCCCGCCGCAGGCGGCCGGATCCACCTGCGGGGAGAGCTGGGCGCGGGCAAGACCACCCTGGCTCGCGCCCTGTTACGGGCCGGCGGAGTGACCGGCCGGATCAAAAGTCCCAGCTACGCCCTTCTTGAAAGCTATAACGTTTCTAACTTATACTTCTATCACTTTGATTTCTATAGACTTAGAGATACGCATGAATGGCTGGATGCCGGATTCGACGAAGTGCTGGGCGAACACGCGATTTTCCTGATCGAGTGGCCCGAGCAGGCGGGCGACCGCCTGCCGCCGCCTGACTTGGACATCCACCTGGAATATAACGGTACGGGTCGGGCCGCCCACCTGACCGCCTGCAGCGAAAAAGGACAGCAATGGCTGACGTATCTGGACCCGCCACGCCGATGAATCCCCCGCCCGTCCCTCTGCGGCGCAAAATGATCGCGGGCGGGTGCACGCTGATGCTGCTGCCCGTTGTGCCGCGCCTGGCCCAGGCAGCGACCATCGTGGCCGTACGCACTTGGCCGGCCGATGAATACACGCGCGTGACCCTCGAAATGGACACCGAGCTGAAGGCCGAGCATTTCACGCTCGACAGCCCGCACCGGCTGGTGGTGGACATCGAAGGCATCCAGCTCAGCGCCGCCATCAATGACCTGGTCGCCAAGATCAAACCCAACGATCCCTACATCAGCACCGTGCGCGTGGGCCAGAATCGCCCCAACGTGGTGCGCCTGGTGTTCGACCTCAAGCAGGATATTGCGCCCCAGGTCTTCACCCTGAAACCCATCGGGGAATACAAATACCGCCTGGTGCTCGATCTGTATCCGAAGGTCGCGCAGGATCCCTTGATGGCGCTGCTCAAAGACGCGGAAAATGATCCGCTCGCCGGCGTGCTCGAAAGCCTCGCCCAGAACAGCCCCTCCGAGGCGCCCATCCCCTCGGTCGAAGGGCAGAAACTCCCGCCTGTCGCCCGCAAGCCGGACGATGCGCCCGCCACCCCGCCGCGCACCGCGCCCAGCCGCCCGAACCGCCCGATCCTGATTGCGCTGGATCCCGGCCACGGCGGCGAGGATCCAGGCGCCATCGGCAAACGCGGTACACGCGAAAAAGATGTCGTTCTGCAGATCGCGCAGCGGCTGAAAAAGATGATCGACGCCCAGCCGAACATGCGCGCCTATCTGACCCGTGACCGCGACTACTTCGTACCGCTGAATGTGCGTGTGCAGAAAGCCCGCCGTGTCCAGGCCGACCTGTTCATTTCCATTCACGCCGACGCCTGGATCAAACCATCGGCGCGCGGCTCGTCGGTCTGGGCGCTTTCACAGCACGGCGCGACCAGCTCGGCCGCCCGCTGGCTGGCTAAAAAAGAAAACGACGCCGACCTGATCGGTGGCGTCAACCTGAGCGCGCACAACGCCCAGGTGGCCAAGGTACTGCTGGACCTGTCCACGGGGGCGCAGATCAACGACTCCATTCGTGTCGGCACCCAGGTCCTGAACGAAATCGGCAAGATCAACAAGCTGCACAAGAACCGCATCGAGCGCGCGGGCTTTGCCGTGCTGAAAGCCCCGGACATCCCGTCCATCCTGGTCGAGACGGCCTTCATCAGCAATCCCCAGGAAGAACGGCTGCTGCGGACCTCGGCGCACCAGGAGCGCATCGCCAACGCGGTGCTCAGCGGGGTGCAGGACTATTTCTCGGCCCACCCCGCACTGGCCCGGCGGGCCTGATCCGTCATCAGGCCCGGTTCATCTAAATCCCGTCAAACACAACGACAGGGCCCGGCCATGCCTGGGTCAGGCCGTCCGTTCAGATCAGACCGACCCGGTCTTGCGGCCGCGCAGCAGCTTCCATAACACGCCGCCGACCGCCGGCACGGCCGCCGTCCCCACGCCGATCAGCACGATCGTGTTGAGGTGTTCCTTGATGATCGGCACATTGCCGAAAAAATAACCCAGGGTGATCAGCCCCGCGATCCAGATGATCGCGCCCAGGGCGTTGTACAGCTGAAAGGTCAGCCAGCGCATGCCTGCGACCCCGGCCACGAAAGGCGCGAAGGTCCGGAACAGCGGCAGGAAGCGCGACAGCACGATGGTCTTGCCGCCGTGTTTTTCATAGAAAGCATGCGTCCTGAGCAAGGCCTTGCGGTCCAGAAAACGGTAATCGCGCGAGAAGACCTTGGGTCCGATGAAATGCCCCACCTGGTAATTGACGGTATTGCCCAGAATCGCAGCCACGATCAGGATGCCGCCCAGCAGCACGGGGTCCAGCAGACCGGATGCACCAAAGGCCCCGGCGATGAACAGCAATGAATCCCCCGGCAGGAACGGCAGCACGACCAGTCCTGTTTCACCAAAAATGATGAGGGCCAGAATCAGGTAGATCCAGGCGCCATATTGCGCCACCCAGACCCCCAGGTACTGGTCGATATTCAGGATGAGTTGGAAAAGATCAGCCATTTGGCCGCAAAACCTCAAAGGACAGGAACAATCCGTCACTATAATCGTTTTCATGATGCGAACCATTGCCGCCCTGCCCGACGTCCTGATCAGCCAGATCGCTGCGGGCGAAGTCATTGAACGCCCTGCTTCCGTCCTCAAGGAATTGCTGGAAAACGCCCTGGACGCCGGAGCCAGGGCCATCGAGATCCGCCTGGACGGCGGCGGCATCCGCCGCATCCTTGTGACCGACGATGGCCACGGCATCCCGCCCGACCAGATGCCGCTGGCTCTGCAGCGTCATGCCACCAGCAAGATCACATCCCTGGCTGAACTGGAATCGGTGGACACGCTGGGATTCCGGGGCGAGGCCCTGGCCTCGATCGCCTCGGTCGCTCAATTGACCCTGAGTTCGCGCACCGATGGCGATACGCAGGCCTGGCAGGTCGCCGCCGGCCAGCAGACCCCGACCCCGGCAGCGGGCGCCGTCGGCACCCGCGTGGATGTGCGCCAGCTATTCGACCACATTCCCGCGCGCCGCAAATTCCTGCGCAGCGAACAGACCGAATACGCTCACTGCCTGGATGCCGTCGAACGCATCGCGCTGGCGCACCCTCAGGTGGCGCTGCGGGTGTTTCACAACGACAAGCCCCAGCGCAACTGGCCGGCCACCGACATCCATGGCCGCATCCGCGATGTGCTGGGCGATGAATTCACGGCCCAGAGCCTGCCGGTCTCGGCCGAACAGGGACTGGTCGCCCTGGAAGGCTGCATCACGCGCCCCACCTTTGCCCGCAGCCGGGCCGACCGTCAATACCTGTACGTCAACGGCCGCTACGTGCGTGACCGAACGGTTTCCCACGCTGTGCGGCAAGCCTACGCCGATGTGCTGCACGGCGACCGCCAGCCGGCCTTCGTGCTGTTCCTGACGCTGGATCCGGCGGGGGTGGATGTGAACGTGCATCCGGCCAAGCACGAGGTCCGTTTTCGCGACAGCGGGGCCGTGCACCGCTATGTCGCACAGGCACTGAGCGAGGCCCTCGCAGGGCGCGGCGGCGCCGCCCTGGACAGCCCTGCCGACGCGCCACCCGCGCCGACAGACAGCGATGCCGCCCAAGGAACGCCTCCGGCCCCGACACTCTATCCTGATCGATCCACGGCTCCGCCCCCTCCCCGCAATCCAGCATCCTCCGCCTCTCCCTACCCCGGCAGAATACCGGTTCAGCAGCGGTTCCCGCTGAACGACCGGATCCCGGCCCAGGACTGGCGCAAGCTGTACCAGCCGCTGGGCGGCGGCGAGCAGGCCGATCCGGCGCGGACAACGCCGGACCGCGAGGCAACGGGTGATCCGGCTCAGCCGGGCGGACCGATGGCCGACTTCGTAACCAGGGACGATGCCTCGCCCGGCGTAGCCGTCACCGCGGCCCCGTCCTCGACGCAACGCGAGGGGGAGACCGACCTGCCCCTGGGCATGGCGCTGGGACAACTGCATGGCATCTACATTCTGGCGCAGAACGCGCGCGGCCTGATTCTGGTGGACATGCATGCCGCGCACGAGCGTGTCGTCTATGAATCCCTGAAACAGGCCCTGGAGCAGGCCCCCCTGCCGGCGCAGGAACTGCTGGTGCCGGTCGTATTCACGGCGACCGAACTCCAGGTCGCCACCGCCCAGGCGCACCAGGACATGCTCGACGACCTGGGTCTGCGGATCCGCGCCACTGGCCCGGCCTCTCTGGCTGTGCGGGCCGTGCCGGCCCTGCTGGCCCGGGGCGATATCGAGTCCCTGGCGCGCGGCGTACTGGCCGACGTCGAACGGATCGGCCACTCCGCCCGGCTGATCGAACAGCGCAACGAGCTGCTGTCGACCATGGCCTGCCACGGCGCCGTGCGCGCGCACCGTCGTCTGACGCTGGACGAAATGAATGCGCTGCTGCGCCAGATGGAACGCACCGAGCGCGCCGACCAGTGCAACCACGGCCGCCCGACCTGGTTCCAATGGAGCCTGACGGACCTGGACAGGCTGTTCATGCGGGGACAGTAGGCGCCGCGCATTCCGATTCTGTGCAGAACGGCCGCCGGCGCCACGCGCCGGCTCCGCGGTCGGCGATAATCTCCACCATGCCCACTCATCCCCCCGTCCTGATCTGCCTGGCCGGCCCGACAGCTTCCGGCAAGTCCGCCGCCTCCCTGGCCCTGGCCGAGCGCTGGCCCATCGAAATCATCGTGATGGACTCGGCCACGATCTACCGGGACATGGACATCGGCACGGCCAAGCCGACGGCCGAGGAGCAGGCGCGTGCGCCGCATCACCTGCTGGACATCCGCGACCCGGCGCAGGCCTATTCCGCCGCAGAGTTCGCCCGGGATGCCGCCGGGCTGGCGCAGGACATCCGTGCGCGCGGGCGCATTCCCCTGCTGTGCGGGGGCACCCTGCTGTACTACAAGGCACTGCGCGAAGGATTGAACGACCTGCCCGAGGCCGATCCGGCCATCCGCCGGCAACTGGACAATGAGGCATCGGAACACGGCTGGCCCGCGCTGCACGCCGAACTGGCCCGGGTGGACCCCGTCACGGCAACCCGGCTGGCGCCCAACGACAGCCAGCGCCTGCAGCGCGCGCTGGAAGTCTGGCGCGGCACCGGACGCCCTCTGAGCGACTGGCTGGCCGAACCGCAGCGTCCCGTCCTGCCTGGCTGGCGCTTCGAGACGATCAGTCTGGAACCCTCCGACCGCACGGTCCTGCACGCCCGGATCGCGCATCGCTACACGGACATGATCGATGCCGGACTGCTGGACGAGGTACGGTCGCTGCGTGAACGGCCGGATCTGCATCCGGGGCTGCCGTCGATCCGCTGCGTGGGCTACCGCCAGCTCTGGGATCACCTGGATGGCCGCATCCCCCTGGACAAAGCCATCGAGCAGGCCATTGCCGCCACCCGGCAATTGGCCAAGCGCCAGATCACCTGGCTGCGATCCCTGCCCCAACGGCAGACGGTGGACTGCCTCTCGGATCAGGCGGTGGAACAGGTCATCGCGCGCTGCGCCCAGGCGCTCGAGGCCCGAGCGTCGTGATCGGGACCGCTCGGGCCATGCGCCTGCCGGTCACGCTCGCCTCAAGCCTGATCAACGGCGGGTCAATCGACGAGAGTCTGCGCCCCGCCCTCGGCCTGCGTTTCGATCTCGCCCAGCGCATGAACGGTTTCGCCTTGCGCGCGCAGGGTCTCCGCGATGGCATCGGCCTGCGCCGGGTCCACCACCAGCACCATGCCGATACCGCAATTGAACACACGCGCCATCTCCTGGTCGGCCACGCCGCCCTGGGCCTGCAACCACTGAAACAGCGCCGGCCATTGCCAGGCGTCACGATGCAGATGAGCGCACAGGCCCGGCTGCAGAATGCGCGGCACGTTTTCCAGCAGACCACCGCCAGTGATGTGCGCCAGGCCCTTGATTCCCGTGCGATGGGCCGACAAGGCAGCCAGCACGGACTTGACGTAGATGCGGGTGGGCGCCATGACCACATCGCCCAGCGACCGGCCATCCAGATCCTGCTCGGGGCGGGCGCCGGCATGCTGCAGGATCTTGCGCACCAGCGAATAGCCATTGGAATGCGCACCGCTGGAGGCCAGCCCCAGCACGACGTCGCCGACCCGAATGCCGGCCCCGTCGATGATCGCGGATTTTTCGACTGCGCCCACCGCGAAGCCCGCCAGGTCATACTCGCCATCGGGATACATGCCGGGCATTTCTGCCGTCTCGCCCCCGATCAGGGCGCAGCCGGCGAGTTCGCAGCCGCGCGCGATGCCCCCCACGACGCTGGCCGCCGTCTCCACGGACAGCTTGCCGCAGGCAAAATAGTCCAGGAAATACAGCGGCTCGGCCCCCTGGACCAGAATGTCATTGACGCTCATGGCGACCAGATCGATGCCCACGGTATCGTGACGCTGCCATTCGAACGCCAGACGCAGCTTGGTGCCCACCCCGTCGGTGCCGGACACCAGCACCGGTTCGCGCAGATGGCGCGGGATTTCGAACAGGGCGCCGAAACCACCGATCCCCGCCATCACGCCGGGGCGCAGGGTGCGGGCGGCCAGAGGCTTGATACGATCGACCAGCGCGTCGCCAGCATCGATGTCGACCCCGGCATCGCGGTAGGTCAGAGAGGGAGAGGAGCCTTGTGTCATGAGAAAAACCGTCGAATGTGCAAGAATTGCGGGTTTGAGTATCCGCCTGATTTTACGATGAAGTGCCCACCCGCATGACGCAAGACCGGCAACCCCCTCAGGCTCCCGCCCCCGCGCCGCAGTTGTTGCTCGACATTCTGCCAGGATCGATGCCATCGCTTGACGGTTTCGTTCCCGGGGCGAATCTGGCCGCGCTGGAGGCCGTGCGCCTGCTCGCGCCCGGACACGCCGTGTATCTGTGGGGAGGTATCGGCTCGGGACGCAGCCATCTGCTGCGCGCCCGGGCGCAAGGCGACGACTGCCACTACCTGGATGCGCGATCTCCGGCGGAACGTCTGCATGCGCTGGCCACCGACGAGGACCTGACCCCGGCGCTGGTGGCGGTCGACGACGTCGCCGACCTGAATCCCGCCGCCCAGGCGGCCCTGTTCGCCCTGTTCAACCGCTGGCGCACCGCTGCCGGCACAGCGGGCGCCTTCGCCCTGCTGACCGCAGGTGACCGGGCCCCATTGACCATGCCCTTGCGCGAAGACTTGCGCACCCGCCTGGGCTGGGACCTGGTCTTCCGGCTGGAACAACTGTCCGACGAAGACCGCGCCCAGGCCCTGCGTGATCGCGCCCGGCAGCGCGGGCTGCAGCTTTCCGACGAAGTCCTGCACTGGATCCTGACCCACTGCGACCGCGACATGGGACGCCTGACCACGTTGATCGACAGCCTGGACCAGTATTCCCTGGCCCGCCACCGCCCCATCACCCTGCCTTTGCTCAAAGACCTGCTGGCCGGCGCCCCGGCCTCCTCGAGGAACGCATGAATCCGCCAACCCATCTGGCCCTGTTCGATCTGGACCACACCCTGCTGCCCTTCGACAGCGACTATCAGTGGGCCGAATTCCTGGCCCGCACCGGCCGCGCCGGCGATCCAGAACAAGCCCGCCGCCGCAACAAGGACCTGATGCGCCGTTACAACGAGGGCATCCTGTCCGCCGAGGAGGCTGCCGACTTCATGCTGGGGTTGCTGCGCCTGGGCAAACCGGACGAACTTGGCCAGTGGCATCGGGACTACATGACCGAAATCATCGAGCCAGGCATCTTGCCCGTCGCGTGCGAACTGGTGGCCGGACACCGGGACCGGGGCGGACTGTGCGCCATCGTCACGGCAACCAATGCTTTCGTCACCACACCGATCGCCCGCATGCTGGGTTTCGAACACCTGATCGCCACCATCCCTCAGCGCGATGCCCAGGGCTACTACACAGGCCGCATCGAAGGCACGCCCAGCTTCAAGGCGGGCAAGGTGCTGCGCGTGCGCCAATGGCTCGAGGGTCTGGGGCTGCAACTGGAAGATTTCCAGGAATCCTGGTTCTACAGCGACTCCATGAACGACCTCCCCCTCCTGGAGGCCGTGACCCACCCGGTCGCGACCAATCCCAGTTCGGCGCTGCGCGAAACCGCCACGGGCCGGGGCTGGCGCATCCTGGACCTGTTCGGCCCCCTGCAGGACGCAAAATCCTGAATCTCAGCAGGGGGCGGGACAAAGCCTTAAAATACGCGCCATGCTCAAGCAGACCATCAAGAATTTCGTCTCGCGCCTGCTCGCGACCCCGCCCAGTGGCCCGGTGCGCCTGTCGCGCGACAAGCACGGCATCGACCGGCGCCTGGTGTCGCGACACGCCATCAAAGTCTGCGAAGTCCTGAACCAGCACGGCTTCGACGCCTATATCGTGGGCGGGGCCGTGCGCGACCTGATCGTCGGCCTGGAACCCAAGGACTTCGACGTCGCCACCAACGCCACGCCCAACCAGGTTCGTCCGCTGTTCCGGCGCGCCCGCATCATCGGCCGACGCTTTCAGCTGGTGCATGTGGTGTTCGGCCAGGAAATCATCGAGACCTCGACCTTCCGAGCGCCGTCCTCCGGCAACCAGGCCACCGACGAGCATGGGCGCATCCTGCGCGACAACGAATTCGGCACCCATGAAGAAGACGCCGCCCGGCGCGACTTCACCATCAACGCGCTGTACTACGACCCCCTGAAAGAAGAAGTCATCGACTTCCATCAAGGCGTGGCCGACCTGAAAAACCGTGTCGTGCGCACGATCGGCGACCCGGACACCCGCTACCGCGAAGACCCGGTGCGCATGCTGCGGGCCCTGCGTTTCCAGGCCAAGCTGGGCGCGCGAATCGACCCGGCCACCGAGGCCCCGATCAGCCTGCTGTCGTCGCTCATCGAGCACGTTCCCTCTTCGCGCCTGTTCGATGAGACGCTCAAACTGCTGACCTGTGGTCACGCCATGGACTGTCTGCGCGAACTGCGCCGCTCGGGTCTGACGAAAAGCCTGATCCCGCTGATCGATCGCATCTTCGAAGAAGACGGCGGCGAAGCCTTTGTGGAAATCGCCCTGTCGCGCACCGACGCCCGGGTACGCTCGGGCAGGCCCATCAGCCCCAGCTTCCTGTTCGCCGCCTTGCTGTGGCGACTGGTGCAAAAACGCTGGACGGCGTTGATCGCCCAAGGCATTCAGCGCAATGAAGCCCTGATCCGCGCAGCCGACTCCGTGATCGAGGAACAGATGGACAAGCTTGCCATCCAGCGTCGCCATCAGGCCGACATGCGCGAGATCTGGCTGATGCAGGCCCGTTTCGAACGAGCCACGGTGCGCTCGATCTGGCGCATGATGGAACAGCCACGCTTTCGCGCCGCCGTGGATTTCCTGCAGTTGCGCGCCGAGGCCCGCGAGGTCGACAGCGTCCTGGCGCAATGGTGGATGGACCTGTCCGACAGCAACGATGAGCGCCGCTCGCAGATGATCGACACCTGGCAGGCTGGCCATGCCGGCGCCCGCCGCACCGGCGCCGGCACAACCCGCAAGCGCCGCCGCAGGCGCAGCGCGTCTTCGGGCGCCAGCGGCCAATCTGCTCAACCCGACGCCACACCGGACGGCGACGCAGCCTGAACCGCTCTCATCCGTCTGGCGCGCGACCCGGCCTGATCGCCGCAGCACCCGCTACCATGAGCCTCTCCCCCCCATCTTCCGACACCTCGCCCATCCTGGCCTATGTCGGTCTGGGCGCCAATCTGGGCGATGCTGCCGACACGGTCCACCGGGCCGCCGCCGAGCTGGCCGCCATCCCCGGCATAACCGGGCTGAGGCTCTCACCCTTGTACGGCTCCGCGCCCGTGAATGCCAGCGGTCCGGACTACGTCAACGCCGTGGCCAGCCTTCGCACCATGCTGCCTCCCCTGGAACTGCTGGCAGCATTGCAGGCCATCGAACAACGCCACGGCCGGGAACGTCCCTACCGCAATGCCCCGCGCACCCTGGATCTGGATCTGCTGCTGTATGCGGACCAGAGGATCGACCTGCCCGGCCTGACCGTGCCGCATCCCCGCATGCACGAACGCGCCTTCGTCTTGCGCCCCCTGAGGGATCTGGCGCCCGATCTGGCGTTGACCCAGGGCAATCTGAGCACGCTGCTGGCACGCTGCACGAGCCAGGCCATCCATCCGCTGGAGACCCCCGCCATGCCGACCCCGCCCCCGATCCGCCTGGTGGTCGCCTATACCGACAATCGCGTCATTGGCCGCGACGGCACCATGCCCTGGCATCTGCCCGCGGACCTGGCGCATTTCAAACGCAGTACCCTGGGGCACCCCATCATCATGGGACGCAAGACCTGGCTGTCCCTGGGACGTCCTCTGCCCGGCCGGCGCAATCTGGTGCTCAGCCGCGACCCTGACTTCGCCCCGTCCGGCGCCGAGCGCTACCCCACGCTCGAAGCCGCCCTGACCAGTTGCACCCACGCTGATCTCGCCTGCGTCATCGGCGGTGAACAGATTTTTCGCCTGGCCCTGCCGCTGGCCGACGAATTGATCGCCACGGAAATCCATACCGAGCTGGACGGCGATACCTGGTTTCCTCCCCTGCCTGCAGGACAATGGCGTGAGACAGAACGACTGTCCCAGCCACCGGCCAACGGTCTGGCCTATGACTTCGTCAGCTATCGGCGTATTCCGGGGACGAAAATCACCGTCTGAGCCTGCAACATCCCTGCCTGACGCAAACCAGCGGACGGATTCGCCCGGCGCCCCGACGCAACATCGGCGCACAAAGGCTTCCGTTCAAAAAAGGGCCAGTGCCTATGTTGAAAGTTTCTTTGCGGGCAAGAGCGAGAAAAAAATCAGGAATGGCGAAAACAAACAATGCTTTCCTTGCATTCCTTCCTTCCTCCACGATTACTTTCTCCCCCGCCTAGTGTGCTAAAGGTTGAATTAACCTCAATGACTTCTATTGAATAAAATAGCTTTGTGCCATAAGAAACAAAATCGGATGCAGCTAGTCCATTACTAGCTTGAGATGAAGGAAAGGTGAGTACTAGCCCTAACTCTTGCTTTGCGCAGAATTGCACGAGTGCACGTGCTGCACTATGCGATTCTCCCTTTCGACTGAAAGAAGACGGAGGCCTTTCTGATAACGGCGGGTATCGACCAACCCCGGATACGTTAACGGAAATCCCTCTCGCCAAAGTTTCAAGAACATGATAGAACCGACTATAGTGAACATCCGAGTATGGAGGGTCGGCAAAAACCAAATCGCCTGGTTCCAATTTAGCAATGCCTTGCAAGTAGTCCCCTTGCTCGGCAGTTCCCGCTGCGGAAGCACAAAGCGATGAGATTTCGATTACTGCTTGTTCAACTAAGCTCCAGACATCACGACTCCAAGCCTCAATAATATATCGCGCAGCAGTAACGGTTGGCTGAAAAGGCTGAGCAGTGTGCCCTGGCGCAGCAGCACATTTACTTGCGGCCTCAACCAATGCTGCAATACAGATATCTTTAAAGAAAGGATCATCTGGAACCGATTGCCGCAATGCGTCAAGCTCCAAAGCTTGTAACGGTGAAAAATAATGCCCACCGTAAGCCAGAGTTAATGGGAAATCTCCGTCAAATTGGCTCAGCACAGTTGGAAGTACTGATTGACAGAACTTTCTGGATCGCAAAACGACCGTCTTTATTTTTCCAGCATTAACCAAATCCGGCTGAATTGACTGATGCGCATTGGGGAAATTAGAGGAAATAGTGCTCACTATTTTTTTTGCTGATCGGAACCAGTTTTCAATCAGCGGAGATGGATCAATCACCGATGTACGTCTTACGACTGCTGCTGCGCGCGCTACAGCGAAAGATTGGAGATCTCCAGAAACCACAATCTTATTTGTTCTTTGCGCCAAGAACCAAGAAACAGCCGCCGATCCACAAAATGGGTCTGCAATTCTCTGTGAATTCCTTGATTCATAAGAGAGAACGTCTCCGAGAACCGGAAGAAGCTTTCCTTTATGCCCCATGTACTTCATGCAATCAAACCCCAGGCCATGCATGCATCAGGGCGAATCAATCGAGCTGACAATCCAATATTTCCGGCCGTCCACAGGGAATTTGGGAATGGCGGTGTAAGATCAAGTTCCTCAACAGAAATCCGATAATCCTCCTCAATTTCGGGGAGTTCAATTTCGTCGTCAGGATTCCAGAGGCCCACGTGAAAGAGCCAATTTTCCATCCATTTCTTCGCCGAATTCGATGGACTTGTTGCGATGCTTTTCTTTGTTGCCAACATGGCCATCCTCAGAAGAAAGTAGCCGCGACATAGGACATTCTCCACATTGATTGCCTGATCGGCCGCCATAGAAAATGGAGTAAATGAATATGCTGACGGGTTAAGTCTTCGCAAGATGTCCTCTTCTTCCACCCCTGTGGCGGCAGAGATCCTAGTGGCGATATCAGCCAATTGGTCTTGCTCAGTCGGTTTTTGATTATTCTGACTTTGATTAATTAGCTTCGGAATGGCGTCCGCAACGATGTGGTTGATTAACGCGGCGTCAAAGGATAAAGATGAACCATCACTCAAGAACAGTCGCCACAAGTCCAAGACTAAATCTACATCCTTTCTTTCCATGGGGGCCAGAGACTTGCTAGCTAGCTTCGCCTCATAGCTTGAGATGTTCCTAGCATTGTGATCCCGTGTTGCATCCCAAAGATCGACCCCCCAGTTGCTAAGCGTTGCGGCAGTATTGACGTAGCGTACACTTCCGACAACATCGCCCAGCGACACTGATGGATGCAGCCTAATGCTGTCATTGAAAAGTGACACGGCGTCAAGCCTTTTTACCCATTCCTTCCATAGTCCCCAGACTGCTGCATGGGTCTTTTGGTTATCTAATTTTTTTTGTTTGCCTTGTGAGTCTAAATAATAGTAACCATACTGCTTAACTCTAATTCCGCTCCATGAAAACAAAGACATTGCGGCCCTCAACTCAGCGTAGTACGCCAAATGAAGGGCTTGATCGCCTGCATGCGACAGCATTGCATTTGTTGCAGAGGCAATATAGCGCCAACCCTCAATCAAATGAATTAGTTGCTCTGCTGCCAATGTCGTCTGTGGGCTGGCATTTGCTGGTAACAACAAATCGCCAAAAGATGTGACTGGGCAGAGCCCAGTCATACCTGTGAGTGTAGCGCCACCGTCCGCGTGCTGACAGGCATTGGAACACCATTGAGCAAGTTTCACTTGAGGGGATGTCTTTTTGTTCGACTTCATTCCTCCTGTCGAACTCTGGGCTGGGCTTTTTTTCCCCTTATTCTTGTGTGAGTTACTCATCTTCCAAGCAACTCCGCAGTTAGTTTTGCCGCTTCAGATACCTGCTTATTAGCACTCTTCTGTAGGCAATCGAGACATTTAGATTGCAGCAAGGAATACCCAGTGCTTCCACGGAATGCTGCCTGTTGCTGGCGCTGTTCCGGTGACAGGCTAGTTGAAGAAGAAGTACGCCAGTCAACACCCTCTACGAGGGCATCAGATACAGCAGAGAGAAAACTATTTGCCTCGCGCATCGCTAAGAACTCTTCCAGTGCAATGCTCACATCCTCATCCTCTGGCGAATCCGATACTCTTTTAGAATCCCACGATTCCAACTCAAGTTCTGCATATAAGACTTGGCATATCGCATTAAATACTACGAATACCGAACGAACACCTTGATCCGTTGCCAGCAACGTCGAGTTTCCAGCAAATGCTGGATGAAGACCATGAGGATTTGTTCTTTTCTGATCTGCAGGAGCTTTCGATGAGAAATCAGCAGAGGCACCTTTAACCCATTCTGCCTTAGACGCGCTAACCGCATCATGCATATGCCGCCAGCACGCGATTATGAAAGCCGCCTGCTGAGAGCGCTTCCAGGGCAAAACTCGCTCCCGACCTTCGCGGTCGATAGAGCCAAACAGTCCGCCAATACGATTATCTTTGCCCCATTTCCTCACGAAGCTAATCATCAACGAGCGAATAAATGCCGCGTTAGAAACATGACCTTCCACCCTGTTTCCATGTAGCTCGATTCTGTCTCTCCATGGACTCAGATCGTGCCTCCATAAAGTTTCAGTCAACTCTTGGGCACGGTGCTCTTGATAAACCTTGATTGTCTCTCCGCTCTGAAGCCAACTTTGGCTTCTTAGTTCCGGATAAAGATCGTAGGCAAGGCTCGGGTTTATTTTTTTAGGTTCTACGTTTATTACCCAAAACAAATACGCTTGCCAAGATTCAGTTAATCCGTCGAAGAAAACGACAGGAACTTCGTAATCGTCGCCAGGGCCAAACATACCAAGCTCATCCATCGCGAATAGGCGGTGTTGGCCATCAATAATCTCAACTGGCTCCAGCCCGGAAGACGGGATGAAAAAATTTTCTTCTGTCGCCTTCTCTGGTATATATAAAAAATGTCCCGACTCATCGCTTTTGATGCTGACCAAATTTTCTGCGTCAACACTAAGAACCTTACCTGCACGGCGGCGACTATCTTTTCCCCCAAGTACATTTACAAGTATCGAGGTTGGGAGCCATCCTGGATGGATTAATATGCGGTGATCCGCTGGATTTAACGATACTTGACTAGACAGCGGGTAACCGTATTGGAGATAGCGGGCTATGCTCTTTGAACGATCTTCTTGGTGAGCGCGCTGATATCCAGCACCTCGCCCGCCTTGTTTCCGCTCTTTAATTTGCCTGCGACTAACGCCCGCGAGTCGTCGCAAGGTAGATAATGGGATAGAGCCTATAAAAAAGTGTTTTGAAGGCTTTGGTAGATCTGGCGGCGACCACTCAGTATCTTCCCAAGTGGAAAGCCATTGCGAGACGCGGAGAAGGGGAATTTTTTTAGTCACGATGAATGCTCTTTTGCCAGCGATGCGCCATATGCTTACGTGCGTAATAATAAGCTAGAAGGATCTGTCAAATGCCAGATACCCCAGCATCAAATAATCAGAAAGGTGCGCGCCCGCGCCAAGGATCGCGTTCGTTCGCGCCATCAGCTATTTCTCCGTCTGTATTCAACGGATGATAGCCGATTTATTATTAATTAAACAGTATTGGGGCTAGCCTGGAAATTTCACGACGAGGGTAAAAAGGAATAGGCGATCCTCAGGCGCCGGCTCAGCCCGGTGTCTGGGCGCGCGCCCGGATCGTCGTCACGGTCTCGCCCGCAATG
This sequence comes from Castellaniella sp., assembly GCF_047971665.1. Taxonomy (GTDB): domain Bacteria; phylum Pseudomonadota; class Gammaproteobacteria; order Burkholderiales; family Burkholderiaceae_B; genus Castellaniella. The sequence continues at coordinate 23,999 of NZ_JBKEAA010000029.1, forward strand.
CCCCAGTTGTCGGTGTCGACCTCCTCGATCACCACAAAGGTAGTCTTGGGATTCTTGCCCAGCACGTCCACCAGCAGCTGGGTGGCCCCCTCGATCAGCCGGGCCTTCTGCTCGGCCGTGGCGCCCTCGCGGGTGATTTTGATGTTGACGTAAGGCATGACACGCAATCTCCAGATCGAACCATCAA
>NZ_JBKEAA010000030.1:0-44561 GCF_047971665.1 Castellaniella sp.
GATCGGCCCGATCCTGAACTACGACTTGCGTTCGGGGTCCGTCAGAACCCAGAAAAAGGTGGCTGTCGTCTACCACGAGGCCCTGATCAATGCCCTCGAATCAAAAGACATCGCAGCCGCGCGCCAAGCGTTGCAAGAGGATATCAAGACCTCATACAACTACATCGTGAGCCAGCGCTACGCCCCCCGGGCGGCATCCGGCCACTGAGCCCCAAGAACAAGGGCCCGCAGAGAAAACTCTGCAGGCCCTCGATAATGCTGGTCGGGACGGCGGGATTCGAACTCGCTACCCCTTGCACCCCATGCGCTTAAATACTGGATTCCAACGGACGATAAAAAACCACTGCGGAACAATTAAAACCTAGTATTCATGCGGCTTTACGGCTATCATAGCGTCCATATTCATCCTTTACTGTCCGCCAACAGCCAGCAAATCCGGTGGGGTAAAAGTGGGGTAAAAATGGAAATGAGGGTGCCATGAGCAAGATTACCGTCAAGGAACTGGAAGCCCTGAGCGCCGCTGACGATGGCAAAATTCTGCGTGAAGAAGGCGGTATCGTGGGCCGCGTGCGTGCGGGAGCCAGGGGCATAACGGTATGGTTCCGCTATGACGCCAAGCTGAACGGGATAAAGCGGGATTATTCTTTAGGCACTTGGCCCAAAAAGTCCCTTGCTGACATCCGTGCCGAGCGCGACCGCATACGCGTGTTGGTGGCCGATGGGATTGACCCGAACGCCGCCAAAAAGGCCGAACGCATCCAGAAGCAGCAAGCCATCGAGGAAACCATCCGGCAGGCCGAGCAGGAACGCATCGAGAACCAGACTGTCAAAGACCTGTTTGATACCTGGATCGCGGATGGCGTGGCACGGCAGGATGGAAACGCCGAACTCAAGCGCCTGTTCAGCAAGGACGTGCTGCCCGTCATCGGCAAAAAACCGCTGCGCGAACTGAGTGATAAAGACATCCTGACCATGCTGCGCCGGATGCTCAAGCGTGGCGTCACACGTCAGGCCGTCATTGCCTACAACGATGTCAATCAGATGCTGGCCTGGGGCGAAAAGCGCCAGCCGTGGCGTGGCCTGCTGATCGACGGCAACCCCTGCGATCTGGTGGACGTGGGCAAGCTCCTGCCCGCCGACTACGAGGAAGAACGCGACCGCATCCTGTCACCTGCCGAGATCCGCGAACTGAGAGACATTTACGAGCGCATGGATACTGACTACGCGGCTGCGACCAACAAGCGCAGTGCAACCCGGCCTGTGGATCCGCGAACCCGCATAGCCCTGTGGCTGTGCCTGGGGACAATCTGCCGCATCGGTGAACTGCTGATGGCCCGCTGGGAGCATGTGGACCTGGATGCTGGCGTCTGGTTTATCCCGCGTGAGAACGTGAAAGGCCATCGAGGGAAAAAGCAGGAACACTTCGTTTTCCTGAACGATTTCAGCAAGCGCCAGTTTCAGGCATTGAAAGAACTTACAGGCGAATCAGCGTGGTGCTTTCCGGCGAAAAACCGCAAGAGTGAAGAAACCCATGTGTGCCTGAAATCCGTCTCGAAACAGTGCGGTGATCGACAGGTGCGATTCAAAAACCGCAGCAAGCCATTGAAGGGCCGCGCCTTCGATAATTCCCTGGTGCTGGCCGGTGGTGCCAATGACGAATGGACACCCCACGATCTGAGGCGCACGGGGGCCAGCATGATGCAGGGGCTTGGCGTATCGCTGGATGTGATTGATCGGTGCCAGAATCACCTGCTGGCGGGCAAGGTGCGCCGTGTATACCTACGCCACGACTATGAGGCCGAAAAGACCGAGGCATGGCGCAAGCTGGGCAACAGACTGGAAGCGATCTTGGCCGGGGGCGCTGAGATAATCGAGATTCGAGCGACGGCGCAATAAAAGAAAATGGAAACTAGGTGTAACTTTTTTCTGAATGAGCGACTAAATTATCAAGTCAGTACTATCACCTAAACGATATCAAAATCACCGAAAGCGGTGGTTTCTATTGGACAATATGAGACGCCGATGGACTGTAACGGATTGATATGGAAGGAGATTACGTCCCGAGAGTGACGGACTGAAAATCCGTTGCATGGGCGAAAACCCTAGCGCGATTCGAGATATTGCACTTCTTTGAACTTGTCCGCGATAATTAGACCAGCCGCGACACTGTATGAATCCATAGTTGTTTTGGTGTGGCGGTAGGTGCTGGGAAAAGGGCGGCAACCCTTCCCCCAGCGAGTTTTGTAGCAGAGCAGCTACACCCCGAAGGGTAACGCGCGTTACGCGCGTAACGCTATGGTAGGCGTTATCACGATAACCAGTCAACAAATAGTTTAGCTGATAGCTAGACCTGCCTACCGAAGCGCCACCTCGACGGGTGTTGCATTTTTGTATGGAGCAATCCACATGCAACCCCAGCAACAAAATCAACAAATCACCCTTCTCCGCCTGCCCGCCGTCATGGCTCGCATCGGCTATGGCCGGTCCAAAGTCTACGACATGATCGGCAAGGGCGAATTCCCCCCGCCCATCAAGATGGGAGCGCGTACCGTCGCATGGCCGTCTGACCAAATCGACACTTGGATTGCCGAACGCATCCAGTCCGCCCAAAACGCGTAAGGGGGCGATCATGAACGAGAAAGATTTGATCGAGGCCACGAAAGTGCCCCATTGTCTCGCCGACTTCCCCCTGACCGCTCAAGAGGCGCGGCATTCCATGACCTTGTGGCTGTCCGGCAATACCGGCATGTCGCTGGTGGACTGGCTGGATCATCGGTTCTGGTGCCATCTGGCGGGCCTGGATGTGACCACGGCGGCGGACCGCTGGATCGTGTTCAAGGACGCGTTCGAGCGGTCGCTAGCGGAACATATCGCGGGGGTGAATCATGGCTAAGAACACATTTTCTCCGCGTGACCTCACGCCGTATGAGCTGGACGACGTGGTGACGCATGTTCTGGGTGATGGCCCAGAGGATGTGGCAGGCCACCTGAAGCAGGCCGCCGATATGTTCGAGTGGCTGGACCTTCTCAGCGAACTGGTCGGTAATTTTGCCGGAACCGGGGATACACACAAGGCCAGGAAACTGACGGAAATCATCCGCTATCTGAGCCAGGATCACATCAATTACTTGTCCGCCGTGGCCGAGCAAATGGAGGCGAAGACCAAGGCGGCGATGAAAGGGGGTGAAGATGAATAAGATCGACAACGCTATCACAGCCTTTGTGGCCAATGAAATCGTCCCCACGATGGACGACTTCGCGGAACGATCGGGCTGCAACCCGCTGGAAATCGCGCTGGCTGTGGCGCTGGCCTGCGCGGGGTTCCTCGTCAGCAACGGCATTGATGAGGACATGCTGGCCGCCACCATCAAGGCGACCAAGGGGAGCCTGCAATGACGACCAAGAAGGAAATGATCCTGCAGGAGCTGCGGCTGCGGTCCCTGAATCGCTTCGAGGCATCGAGGCTGGGCGACACCTGCCTGAATACCACTGTCGCGCAACTGCGGGCTGATGGCCACGTCCTGTATGCGGCCTTTGAGGACGTACCTACGCGATTCGGCAAGACGGTTCGCGTCAAGCGATACAGCCTGCTGCGGGAGGCCCGACCGTGAAAGCGGCCAGCATGAACGGCTTGCAGTCGGGATTGCTGGCCTGCCCCCATTGCGGGGGCGCGGCCAAGCTCGCCCCAATGCCCGGCACCAATGGCAACTGGTGGCGTGTTCAGTGCCAGGATTTCCATTGTGGCGGCACCACCTGGGCATTTCCCGATCCCGATCAGGCCGCAACTGCCTGGAATCGGAGGCAGGATGGCGAAACATGATTACCAGAAAGGAGGTATGCCCTACCCGTTCGCGGCGGTTCCCCTGGACATTTTGCGCAGCCCCGAATACATCGGCCTGGGTGACGCTGCAAAGGCGCTGATGCTGGATCTGTGCGAACAGTACACGGGTGGCAACAACGGTCGCCTGACGCCATCCTGGACCGCCATGCAGCGCCGAGGATGGAAGTCCAAGGAAACGCTGTCAAAAGCCAAAAACGCGCTGCTGGAAACGTCCTTCTGTATCCAGACTCGAAAAGGTAAGCCCCCGCAGACCGCCGGATGGGTGGGGTTCACCTGGTGGAAGATCAACTACGACCGCACGATGGACATAGACCCGAAGGCGTGGCCGTACCTGAACTTCATGACGGTGGACAAGGCACGAATTGATCCCAATGTCGGACGGGAGAAATTAAATCCTGTGGTACGAAAACCGTACCGATTGGATTTCTCTGGTGGTACGAAAACCGTACCGATGGAGCGTGAGGAAATCGCCCTATGAGTACGAAAACCGTACCGATGCCCATAGGTAATCGCAGTTTTTCCTATCGGTACGGAAATCGTACATGGTTTAGATCTATGCCATCTATGGGGCCTCAACCTGGGGCCTCATTTCTGTCTGAGAACTGTGGGCGGCCCCTTTGAGTGGCTGGAAAACCACGGCGGCAAAAATATTTCGTGTTCAGTTAGTCCGCTGAAATCCAAGCCTCGAAACGGGGCTTTTTCTTTGCGCATCAACATGTTATTTACTGGTTATCTGTACAGTAATTTCCTATAGGAACCAGACACATGAAACTCCACGAAATCCGCGAATCCCGCGCCGCCAAAGTCCAAGAGGCCCGCGCCCTGCTGGACGGCAACAAGATCCTCTCTACTGAACAGCAAGCCCGGTTCGACGCCTTGAAGGGCGAGATCCAAAGCCTGGAGCAGCAAGAGGCCCGCCAACAGTTTGTTGACGACATGGAGCGCCGCGCCGCGGGTGAGCCGGTGGATCGCGGCATGGCGGATCTGGAAAGCCGGGTGACGCTGACCGAGGCCATCATGGCTCAAGTCGAGAACCGAGCGACGACCGGTGCGCTGGCCGAGTTCAATGCCGAACAGGCCCGCCAGGGTGTGATGGCTCGCCGTGGCGGCGTCCTGGTGCCTACCAGCGTGTTTGAGCAACGCGCAACGCAAACCACGACCAGCCAGGCCAGCATCGCCTCCGACGATTTCCGGCCCGACCAGTTTGTGGGCCTGTTGCGTAACGCGATGGTGATGCGCAGCCTGGGGGCGCGTGTCCTGACCGGCCTGCGTGGCGATACCGTGATCCCGAAGCAAACGGGTTCCACGACCGCCTACTGGGTCTCCGAGGGCGAGTCCCTGACCGAATCCGCGCCGACCTTCTCCACGATCAAGCTGCAACCGCGCCACGTCGGGGCGCTGTCGAGCATTTCGCGGCAACTGCTGCAACAGGCCAACCCCAGCATCGAGCAACTGATCCGCGACGACTTCGTACAAGTCGTGGGGCTGGCCATTGACAAGGCGATGATCCACGGCGACGCGCTCAACGACGAGCCGGTGGGCATCCTGAATGTGTCGGGCATCCAGACGGGCAGCCTTGCAACCCTGGACTGGGACGCCATCGTGGCGCTGCTGGAAAAGCTGGCCCTCAAGAACGTGACGGCCAACGCGATCCTCACGCATCCGAAGGCCGCCAGCAAGCTGCAAACGACGCTCAAGGAAACCGGCCTGCCCGGATACCTGATGCAGGATGGCAAGGTGGCCGGGATCAGCACTTACGTCACCAACCAACTGGACGCCAAGACCGGCACCCCCGCAACGGGCCGGGTTCTCGCTGGCGACTTCTCTCAACTGATCGTCGGCCAGTGGGGCAGCGCCGAGATCCTCGCCAATCCGTATGCCGCCGGGTACTACGAGAAGGGCGATATTCAACTGCGCATCATGGCCACGATGGACATGGTGTGCCGTGAGCCGAACGCCTTTGTTCTGGCCGATGACGTGGCGCTGTGATGGAAATCCGGTCAAGCGGTGATCTGGCGCTGGCTGGCCCTGGACGTGTCCGGGGCTATGCCGCTGTATTCGGTGCTGCGGCGCACCTGGGCGGTTTCGATGAAATCGTTCTGCCCGGTGCCTTCGCGGATTCTCTGGCGTCTGGCCAGGCGATCCGGGCGCTTTACCACCATCAAGGTGATGCCTTACTGGGGTCCACCAAGTCGGGCACCCTGCAACTGCGTGAGGACGATCATGGCCTTCAATTCGAGCTGGCTTTACCTGATACCACTCATGGCCGCGATCTTGCCGTCCTGATCCAGCGCGGCGACGTGGCCGGATGTTCCTTCGGGTTCACGGTGCCTGACGGTGGCGACCGCTGGGAACAGCGATCTGGCACGTTCCTGCGTGAACTGCTGCGGGTGGATCTGCGCGAAATCACGCTGACCAGCGACCCGGCCTATACCGATACCACGGTGGCGCTGCGCAGCCTGGACGAACAGAACTTCTTTGCCGCCATCCGCGACCCGATCATCATCGGGCGGCGCTGGCTGGAGACCTGCCGATGATCTGGCCCTTCAAACGCTCCGAGACCCGCGCCGCGCCTGATCCGTCCTGGGACAATATGCGGGCGCTGGTCCCCAGCGGCCCGATCAACAGCACGACCGCGCAAGGTGTGGCCGCTGTCTACGCTTGCGTGGCGGCGATCAGCGAGACCGTCAGCACCTTGCCGTTGCACCTGTTCCGCGATACCGACGGCACCCGCGAAAAGGCCCGCGCTCATCCTCTGTACAAGGTGATCCACGACACGCCGAACCCCGAGCAGACCGCGATGGAGTTCAGGGAACTGATGACCGCATCGGTGCTGCTGACCGGCAACGCCTTTGCACGCATCGTGCGGGGCAGTGATGGCCAGGTGCGCGAACTTTGGCCGATCAACGATGTTTCGGTGCTGCGCTTGAGCAATGACCGACTCGCCTACGAGTACACCGACCGGGGCGTGGTGCGCCGCCTGCTGGATCATGAGGTCTTGCACCTGCGTCATCGGATCGGCCCTGATGGTGTGCTGGGGATTTCTCCGATCAGCGTGGCGCGTGGCGTCGTCGAATTGGCTCAAAGCGAACAGGACCATGGTGTATCGACGTTCAGGAACGGTGCCCGCCTGTCGGGCGTGCTGGAGACTGCGCAAGTCCTGAAACCCGAGCAGAAGACGGCGCTCAAGGATTCCTGGTCGGCACAGTATGGAGGTGCGTCCAATTCTGGACGGACCGCCGTGCTGGAAGCTGGCCTGACCTACAAGCCCATGGCCATGAGCCTGGAAGATGCCGAATGGATCGAGGCCCGCAAGTTCAACGTGTACGAGGTCTGCCGACTGTTTCGCGTGCCGCCCGTCATCGTGGGCGCGATGGAGTCCGCGAACTATTCCAACAGCGTGGAACTGAACCGGCAATTCGTCACCCTGACACTGCGCCGCTGGCTGACCATGTGGGAGCAAGGCATCGAGGCTAAATGCCTGACCGAAGCAGGACGCCGGATCTACTTTGCTGAGCATTCCGTGGAGGGGCTGCTGCGTGGCGACAGTACCGCCCGCGCTTCGTTCTACGCTTCGGGCATTTCCGCTGGGTGGCTCAGGCGCTCTGAAGCCAGGGAGCTGGAGAACCTGCCGCCCGTGGATGGGATCGACGATCAACCCACGGCAGGCACGGCCCCCACGGCCCCGACCAAGCCATACCCGAGCAAGGAGGCTGGACAATGACCAAGGCCAACCAGTCAGGCCGCGATGCTGACCCACGGCGCACGATTCCCCTGAATAGTCAGGCGTGGCGGAAACTCCGGGCCAGTGTGCTGGATCGTGAACCGCTGTGCCGTCACTGTGCGGCCAGGGGCATTACCACGGTGGCAACAGACGTTGACCATATCTCAGGCAATCCGAGCGACAACAGCATGGGCAACCTTCAAAGCCTGTGCCACGAATGCCATTCCCTGAAGACCGCCCGCGACCACGGCAAGAAGGTCTATCTGGGCTGCGATCTGAACGGGATGCCGCTGGACCCTTCGCACCCCTGGTATCGCCCGTCTGACGCCGTTCTGGCAAGCCAGCAAGCCATCGAGCGCCAGAAATCACGAGCAACCGGTGGGACTAGACCGGCCGCTTCCCCTTCTTTTAACGCTGACTGCTGAATCCGACCATGAAAACGACTGAAAAACGTGCTCGAACGGATACCGCCAAAGCCGCTGTACAGGCCGCTCAGAACGCCGCACTGCCGCCCATTGACCCGCCCGCGTGCGTTTCCTTGCGCCCCGGTGATCGGCCCTTCTGGGAGCGCATCATCACGAGTAAGGCCCGCGACAACTGGACTGATGTGGATCTGGTGACGGCGGCGCAACTGGCGCGTGCTCAGGCTGACATCGAGGCACTGCAAGGCCAGGTGGACGCTGAAGGCTATGTGATCGACGGCAAGATCAATCCGGCAGCGCAAATGCAAGAAACCCTGATCAAGCGGTCGGCGGCGCTCACCCGCCTGCTGCAAGTTCACGCCATTGCCACGGTGGGCCGGTCTACCGATACCCGCGATGCTGCAACCCTGGAGCGCCAGGCACGGCAACAAGCCGATGATGAGCTGATCCCGCGTCTACGGATTGCAAAATGACCCGAGCCGAAGCCGTCATTGCCTTCATCGAGCGGTACTGCCGGGTGCCGGAAGGTGCGCTGGTGGGCCAGCCGATGGTGCTTGCCGACTTCCAGAAAGAGTTCATCCGCGCCGTGTATGACAACGAGCACGGCACCCGACGCGGGTACCTGAGCATTGCCCGAAAGAACGGCAAGTCCGGCCTGGTGGCTGGCCTACTGCTGGCGCACCTGGTCGGCCCCGAGGCCAAGCAGAACAGTCAGATCGTCTCCGGTGCCACGTCGCGGGATCAGGCAAGTTTAGTGTTCGCGCTGGCCAGCAAGATGGTGCAACAGTCCCCGACGCTCTCCGAACTGGTGAAGATCATCCCCAGCGGCAAACGCCTGATCGGCCTGCCCCTGAACGTCGAGTACCGGGCGCTCGCCGCCGATGGCAAGACGGCCCACGGTCTTTCGCCTGTGCTGGCGATCCTGGATGAAATCGGCCAGGTGCGCGGGCCGCAGTCTGACTTCATCGACGCCATCGTGACCAGCCAGGGAGCGCATGAAGCCCCGCTCTTGCTGGCCATATCGACGCAAGCCGCCAGTGATGCCGACCTGTTTTCCCTGTGGCTGGATGATGCCGAACGATCCGATGATCCGCGCATCGTCTCGCGCCTGTATGCAGCCCCTGATGATTGCGCCCTGATGGATGAAGACGCCTGGAAGGCCGCGAACCCGGCCCTGGGCCTGTTCCGGTCGCTGGACGATCTGCGCGAACAGGCCAAGCAAGCCGAGCGGATGCCATCGGTGGCAAACACGTTCAGAAACCTGATCCTCAATCAGCGCGTGAGCCTGGATAGTCCCTTCGTTTCGCCGGATGTATGGAAGTCGTGCGGTGGGGGTGTCCTGAGTTTTGCGGATACCGTCGTCTACGCCGGCTTGGACCTGTCGGCCCGCACCGACCTGACGGCCCTGGTTCTGGTCGGCCAAGTGGACGGCGTCTGGCAGGTGCAGCCCTACTTCTGGACACCACAAGCGGGCCTACAGGATCGAGAACGCCGCGACCGGGCACCTTATACCGCCTGGGCACAGCAAGGGCTGCTGCGCGTCTGTGAGGGTTCCGCGATCAATTACGAGCAGGTGGCCAATGAGATGGCCGAGATCCTGGGCGATGTGGACATTGCGGCCGTGGCCTTTGACCGCTGGCGTATCGACGTGCTCAAGCGGGAGCTGGAACGCCTGGGGCTGGATCTGCCGCTGGTGGAGTGGGGCCAAGGCTTCCGCGACATGTCCCCGGCCCTGGACGCGCTGGAGGCGGCGCTGCTGAACGGTGAGCTGGCCCACGGCAATCACCCGGTGCTGACCATGTGCGCGGCGAACGCCACGGTGACGCGCGACCCGTCGAACAACCGCAAGCTGGACAAATCGCGGCCCACGGGACGCATTGACGGCATTCAGGCGCTGGCCATGGCGATGGGCGCAGCGGCCCGCGCCGAACAGGTAGCGGTGGTGCCCGATGAGATTTTCTTTGTTTGAGTGGGTGGGCTTCGGCCCGCTTGTTCAGGTACCCCTGCCACCGGGGCCGGTTCGCCGGATGTGGTGGACGTGGATTGGACGGCGAGTGCCACGTTTCAGCAAAACCCCGTCAGGCGGCGCGGTATCCGTTCAGGGGCCGGTGGCCGCCACCTACAGCAAAGTGAGGTGGGGTCACTTTGACCACCCCCTTTTGAAACGCGGATGGACACGACATGCAAGCAGGACAGCTAGATCAACGCATCGGCATCTGGAAGCGGGTGCAAGGCCAGGATGAGGTGGGCCAGCCTATCGACACCTGGGAGCTGGTGCGAATGGTGTGGGGCAACGTCAAGTTCCTGTCGGGCATCGAGACTGTGAAATCCAGCGTCGTGGCGTCCGAGGTCAAGGCATCGGTGCGCATCCGGCGAACGCCTGGAATCGACGCGGCAATGATTGCCCGCATCGGAGGCGAAGGCTACGACATCGAGGCCGTGTTACCCGCCAGCCGCGTTTACATTGACCTGATCGTTACGAGGACGACATGACGACACTGCAACAAGCCAAAGACCATCTGCGCGTGGATGGCGACGACGAAGACGAATTGATCCAGCGCATGATTGATGCGGCCACGACAGCCGCCCTGGACTATCTGAACCTGGAGGCCATGCCTGACCCGGTACCGGCTCCGATTGACGCGGCCATCCTGTTGCAGGTGGGCGACTTGTACGCCAACCGGGAGCGCCAGGCCGATAGCCAGTACTTCGCCAATGAGACCTATGAGCGCCTGCTGGCACCGTACCGGGTGATGGGGGTTTGATCCGTCCGTGCTATGCTGGACACAAATCTACCCAACACTGAGCAGCTCGCCAGCCTGCGTAAGTGAGTCGAGGTAGTCAGAACACTATTCTGGTCGAGGCAAGGCGTGGCACACAAGCCTAGCGCCAATGGCAAGGCGCCCCAATCCCTAGTTTTGGAGCACCATCATGAGCATTACCGAAAACGCGCTACTCAAGCGCATCAATCGCAAGCTGTCGCACGACTTGCAACAACTTCATCGTTCCCGAATCCTAGCCAGCGGCTGGCCAAGCCACGAACTTGGCGGGTTCTATCTGCGAGACGCAAACCTGAACACCATCATTGCAACCCATGTCGATATTGAGGACTTGGCAAACGAGCTTGGTGTATTGAGGTCGGGCGAACGGTTGGATGAGAATCCGGTGGGGTAAAAAGTGGGGTAAAAATCGGCCCCCCCGACAAGAAAGCACAAGGGCTTACAACGATTATGCTGTAAGCCCTTGTTTTTACTGCTAAATAAATGGTCGGGACGGCGGGATTCGAACTCGCGACCCCTTGCACCCCATGCAAGTGCGCTACCAGGCTGCGCTACGCCCCGAAAGACCGAAATTCTAGCATAGAAAATTTTACGTCGCTTGCCCCGCCCTGCTCAGGACACAGGACCCACGCCGAAAAAATTCCCGAGCCCGAACTTACAGCAACCCGAGCTGCAACCGCGCGGGTTCACTGATCATTTCGCGGCTCCAGGGAGGATCCCACACCAGATCGACCGTGGCCTCGTCCACGCCCTCGATGTTGAGCAGCTTGTTGCGCGCCTCGTCGGCGATCATGGTGCCCATGCCGCAACCCGCCGCCGTCAAGGTCATCTTGATCTCGATGCGGAAACGATCCGCCGTGCTGGCCGGCAGGACATTGCATTCGTACACCAGTCCCAGATTGACGATATCGACGGGGATTTCCGGGTCATAGCAGGTCGACAGCATGGCCCAGGCGGCCTCCTCGACGGACTCCGCCGTGGCGGGGCCCTGGTGGACGTGCCGGACCTCCTCGATCGGCTCGAAACCCAGCGCGTCGCCGTCCTTGCCTTCGATGCGATAGAGATTGCCCTCGACCATGACGGTGTAGGTGCCGCCCAGCTGCTGGGTGATGACAGCCTCGCAGCCGGCCTCGATGGTGACGGGCGAGCCATAGGGGACGGTGACCGCCGGGCAATCTCGGTTGACGATCACTTCCTGACGATTGAAGCTCATGATGTTACCTTTGATTTCTCACGTTATTCGGTCACGGCCGTATCGCTCGCCCGGGTGATGGCGTTATGCAGGGTATGCCACGCCAGCGTGGCGCATTTCACCCGGGACGGGAACTCGCGCACCCCCGACAGCACCTCGAGCTTGCCCAGATCGCAATCCGGATGCGCCTCGGTCAGCATGGCGTGGATGTGGCGAAACAGCGTCTCGACCTGCTCGACCGGCTGGCCACGCACCGCCTCGGTCATCAGCGATGCGGACGCCGTGGAAATGGCGCAGCCGTGGCCGATGAAACTGACCTCCTGGACAATGCCGTCGCTGACGCGGGCGTAGACAGTCAACTGATCGCCACAAAGCGGGTTGTGCCCGTCGGCGCGGTGCGACGCATCGTCCATCGCATGAAAATTGCGCGGCTTGCGGTTGTGATCGAAGATCACCTCCTGATAGAGGTCGCGCAGGCCGTCATCGTTATCCCTCATCGGCTATACCCCAAACAGTTTCTGCGCCTTTCGCACACCCGCGACCAGCGCATCGATGTCGCGCCCGTCGTTGTACAGCGCAAACGACGCGCGCGCCGTGCCCGGAATGCCGAAACGGGTCATCAGAGGCATGGCGCAGTGGTGACCGGCGCGGATGGCCACGCCTTCGGTATCCAGGATCGTGCCCAGATCGTGGGGATGGATGCCGTCCACCAGGAACGACAGGATGCCCGCCTTGTGAGCCGCCGTGCCGATCAGGCGCACGCCGGGCAGTTCCCGCATGCGCTCAGTGGCCTCGGCCAGCAGCGCGGCCTCGTGCGCGGCGATGCGATCCAATCCGATGGCCAGGACATAGTCGATGGCGGCGCCCATGGCGATCGATCCGGCGATGTTCGGCGTTCCCGCCTCGAGCCGCTGCGGACCCGATGCCCAGGTGCTGCCCTCGAAACTGACGGTGCGGATCATATCGCCGCCGCCCTGCCAGGGCGGCAGATCAGCCAGGATCGATCCCCGCACGTAGAGCGCGCCGATCCCGGTCGGCCCATAGAGCTTGTGGCCGGAAAAAGCATAAAAATCGCAATCCAGGGCCTGCATGTCCACAGCTGCATGGGCCACGGCCTGCGCTCCGTCGATCAGCACCTGGGCGCCGGCCTCGTGCGCCAGACGCGTCAGGTCGGCGACGGGATTGACCGTGCCCAGCGCATTCGAGACATGGGCCAGGCCCACCAGGCGCGTGCGCGGATTCAATTGAGCGCGGAAATCGTCCAGATCCAGTTCGCCGGTGTCGGTGATGCGCGCGTGGCGCAGCACGGCGCCGGTGCGCGCGCACAGCAACTGCCAGGGCACGATATTGGAATGGTGCTCCATTCCCGTCACCAGAATCTCGTCGCCAGCGCGCAGCGACTGGCCCCAGGTCTGGGCGACAAGATTGATCGATGCAGTGGTGCCGCCCGTAAAGACGACATGCTGACTATCCGGCGCATTCAGCAACAGGCGCACCCGCTCGCGGGCCTGCTCGTACAGGTCGGTGGCATGCTGGGACAGCCAGTGCACGCCGCGATGAATATTGGCATTGGACTGTTCGTAGAACGTATCCAGCGCCTGGATCACGGCGCGCGGCTTCTGTGTGGTGGCGCCGTTGTCCAGGTAGGCCAGGCGACGATTGCGCACCGGACGCGCCAGGATCGGAAAATCGGCCGCCCAGGGCGATGCGAGAGGACCAGCCTCGGCGGGGTCGGCAGCCAGCTGGCTGCTCTGGTCCATGGTCAGCGGAGCGTTCATGCGGCTTCCTCCAGGGCGGCGCCGCCCGGCAGCAGCGCGCGCACGGCGCGTTCCACCCGACGCCGCAGCGGATCGGACCCGATGCGAGAGACGCTGGCGGCGGCAAAGGCATAAATCAGGATATCCCGCGCATGGGATTCTTCCAGGCCGCGCGAACGCAGATAGAACAGGCTGTCGGCGTCGATCTGGCCGACCGTGGCGCCATGCGCGCATTTCACATCGTCGGCGTAGATCTCCAATTCGGGACGGGCATCGGACTTGGCCAGACGTGACAGCAGCAGGCTGTCGTTGCGCTGAACCGCATCAGTGCCATCGGCGCCGGGAGCCACCAGGATGCGGCCGCTGAACACGCCGTGCGAGGCATCGGCCATGATGCCGCGATAGGATTCGTGGCTGACGCAGCGCGGCCGGTCATGATCGATCAGAGTGTGGTGATCGACGTGGCGGCGCTGATCGACGTAGTACAGACCATTCAACAGCGTCTCGCAGCGCTCATCGGCAAAATGCGTGGTGATGTCGTGGCGCGCGAGTCTGGCACCCAGAGAGACCGAATGCGACACGAAGGTCGAGCCCCGCCCCTGGGTGGCATCGATCTCGCCCAGGTGCCAGGCCTGTTCGGACTCCTGTTGCAGCTTGAGGTGCGTGATGCGCGCGTCCTGGTCCAGCCGCAGACGGGTCGCGGCATGGCGGAAATTGGCCGCGCCTGGAACGCCGACATAGTGTTCGACCACTGTCGCCTGGGAGCCGGCCTCGGCCTGGACCAGGTGACGCAGAAAATGCGCCGCGCGCGGCGAAGCGGCCGCACAGACCAGGTGAATGGGCTGTTCGACGGCCACGCCGCGGCCCAGCCGGACCCAGGCGCCATCGCCGGCCAGCGCCAGATTCAAGGCGCTGGTGCTGTGGCCGTCGGCGGCCTCGCCATAGGCGGCGCGGAGGGCCTCGGCGTGGCCGGACCAGGCCTGCGACAAAGGCAGGACCGTGGCGCCGTCCGGCAACGCGCCGACCTCGGACAAGGCGGGCTCGAAAGCGCCATCGACGAAAACCAGCCAATGGCCCGGTTCGGCGGCCTTGAGCGCGGCCACTTGTTCGGCCACGGACTGCACCCCGTCATCGTCAAATGTGGCCGCAGCCAATGGCGCCAGAGACGTGTGGCGCCAAGCCTCGATCCGAGGGGTGGGCCAGCCTTCGCTCATGAACCGGTCCAGGGCCTGGCGGCGGACATCGGCCAGCCAGGGCACGCCGGCGCCAGGCAGGTTGCCGGCGCGCCGGCTGAACACCTCGGCCCAGGCTTGCAGCCCTGGATTCACGGGACGGTTTCCGTGAGCGGACAATTCCGGCGCATTCATGCCGTGGCTCCCGGGGCGGTGGGTTTGACACGGGCGGCGGGCGCGGCCTCAATCCAGCCATAGCCTTTTTCTTCGAGCTCGAGCGCCAGCTCGCGGCCGCCCGAGCGCACGATCCGGCCCTGGGCCAGCACGTGCACATAATCGGGCACGATGTAATCCAGCAGGCGCTGATAGTGCGTGATGACGATCATGGAGCGCTCGGGCGAGCGCAGCCGGTTGACACCATCGGCGACCGTTTTCAGCGCATCGATGTCAAGCCCCGAATCGGTTTCGTCCAGGATCGCCAGCTTGGGTTCCAGCAGCGCCATCTGCAGGACTTCGTTGCGTTTTTTCTCGCCGCCGGAAAAGCCCTCGTTGACCGAGCGGTACAGGAATTCATCGCGCATGCCCACGAGTTTCATCTCGGCCTTGGCCTTCTTGACGAAGTCCATGGCATCCAGTTCGGGCAGCCCGCGCTCGCGCCGCATGGCATTGACCGAGGCGCGCATGAAATAGGCGTTGGACACGCCCGGAATCTCGATCGGATACTGGAAGGCCAGGAAAATCCCGGCGCGGGCGCGCTCTTCGACGCTCAGTTCCAGCAGGTCGCGGCCCTCGAATTCGATGGTGCCGGCGGTGACGTTGTAGGCCTCGCGGCCGGTCAGCACCTGGGAAAGTGTGCTCTTGCCGGCCCCGTTGGGCCCCATGATGGCGTGAACCTCGCCCGGCTTGATATCCAGGCTCAGGCCCTTGAGGATTTCCTTGTCCTCGATCGAGGCGTGCAGATTGTCGATTTTCAGCATGAGAGGGCTCCTTAACCTACGCTGCCTTCCAGGCTCACGCCGAGCAGATTCTGTGCTTCGACGGCGAACTCCATGGGCAATTCCTTGAAGACTTCCTTGCAGAAGCCATTGACGATCATCGATACCGCATCCTCGGCCGACAGGCCGCGCTGCATGGCGTAGAACAGCTGGTCCTCGGCGATGCGCGAGGCGGTGGCTTCGTGCTCGACATTGGCGCTGGGATGCTGGACTTCCATGGTGGGGAACGTGTGCGCGGCGCACTTGCTGCCGATCAGCAACGAATCGCACTGCGTGTAGTTGCGCGCGTTCTCGGCCTTGGGCGTCATGCGCACCAGGCTGCGGAAAGTATTGCTGCCGTGGCCGGCGGAGATACCCTTGGAGATGATGGTGCTGCGCGTATTGCGCCCCATGTGGATCATCTTGGTGCCGGTATCGGCCTGCTGACGATGGTTCGACAGCGCCACGGAATAGAATTCACCGGTGGACTCGTCGCCGCGCAGAATGACGCTGGGGTACTTCCAGGTGATGGCCGAGCCGGTCTCCACCTGCGTCCAGGAGATCCGCGAGCGTGGCCCGCGACAGTCCCCGCGCTTGGTGACAAAGTTGTAGATGCCGCCGACTCCGTTCTCGTCGCCGGGATACCAGTTCTGCACCGTGGAGTATTTGATCTTGGCATCATCCAGGGCGACGAGCTCCACCACGGCGGCGTGCAGCTGGTTCTCGTCGCGCATGGGTGCCGTACAGCCTTCGAGGTAGCTGACACTGGCCCCCTCGTCGGCGATGATCAACGTGCGCTCGAACTGGCCGGTGTCGGCGCTGTTGATGCGGAAATAGGTCGACAGCTCCATCGGGCATTTCACGCCCTTGGGGATATAGACGAACGAACCATCGGAAAACACGGCGGAATTCAGCGCCGCGTAGAAATTGTCGCTGGGCGGCACGACCGTGCCCATGTATTTCTGCACCAGATCCGGGTGCGAGCGCACAGCCTCGGAGAACGAACAGAAGATGATGCCGACGTCAGCCAGCTGCTTGCGAAAGGTCGTGGCCACGGAAACCGAGTCGAACACGGCATCCACCGCCACGCCGGCCAGTCTGGCGCGCTCGTGCAGCGGCACGCCGAGTTTTTCGTAGGTGCGCAGCAACTCGGGATCGACCTCGTCGAGACTCTTGGGGCCGTCCTTTTTGGACTTGGGCGCCGAGTAATAGCTGATATCCTGGAAATCGGGATCCGGATAATGCACCTTGGCCCATTTGGGCAGGCGCATCTCGAGCCAGGCGCGATAGGCCTTCAGGCGCCATTCAAGCATGAACTCGGGCTCGCCCTTGATGGCCGAGAGGCGACGGATCACATTTTCATCGAGCCCCTTGGGGAAGGTCTCGGACTCGATCTGCGTAACGAAGCCGGCCTCGTAGTCGCGATCGAGAAAAGTATCGAGCTTGTCGTTGACAGTGCTCATTTGGACAGACTCCAGTTCGTGATATTCGGGACCGCCCGGTGCGCGCCGGCCGAGGGGGCGGGCACCCGCGCGGAAGAAACAGGCGCGGCGGACACGCGGGTATCCTCCCCGTCAAGCATGTCGGCCACGGTGACGGATTCGAGCGTGCGGCGCACGATGCGGTTGATGCGCTGCCAGTGGGAACGGATGTGACAGGCGCCTTCGACGTTACAGGCGCCCGGCAGCGCCGTGCACTCCGTCAGCCCGAAAGGCTGCTCTTCGAGCGCATCGATGATCTCGGCGATGTTGATCTGGTTGGCCTCGCGCTCCAGCCGGTAGCCGCCGTGAGCGCCCCGGGTGCTGGCGACCAAGCCATGCTGGGCGAGCAATTTGAGGACCTTGCTGACGACGGGCTGGCCCAGGCCCAGGTCGCCCGCCAGCTCGGCCGCGCTGCAGACGTGCGTCGGACGGGAGGCCATGTGCGTGAGCACGAGGATTCCGTAATCGACGATCTTGCTGATCCGCAGCATCGGAAGTTCCAGGGTCGGACGTTGAAGATGAAATAGTACCTCTTTGGTACGATATAGGTCAAACCCTAATGCCCGATTCGGGCTCGGATTGCTGCAGATCCCACATGCGGGCATAGCGCCCGTCCAGCGCCAGCAGCGCCGCATGCGTGCCCTGCTCGACCACACGGCCCGACTCCATGACCAGAATGTGATCGGCATGGACGATCGTCGACAGGCGATGCGCGATGATGAGCGTCGTGCGCCCCTGGGCGATCCGCTCCAGTTGCGCCTGGATGGCGCGTTCGGTCCGGGTATCCAGGGCGCTGGTCGCCTCATCGAAGACCAGGATCGGCGGCGATTTGAGCAGCGCGCGGGCAATCGCCACACGCTGTTTCTCGCCACCGGACAATTTTAACCCGCGCTCACCGACCTGGGTATCGTAGCCTTGCGGCAGCGACATGACGAAATCATGGATGTGCGCGGCACGGGCCGCCTGCTGGACATCGTCCGGCGTGGCGTCCGGGCGGCCATAGGCAATGTTGTAGCCATTCGTGTCGTTGAACAGCACCGTGTCCTGGGGCACGATGCCGATATGCGCGCGCAGACTGTCCTGGGTGTAGTCCCGGATATCACGGCCATTGACCCGCACACAGCCTCCGGTGGGATCGTAAAAGCGAAACAGCAGGCGCGACAGCGTCGATTTACCCGCTCCCGAGGCCCCGACAACGGCCAGCGAACCACCGGCCGGGACGTGGAAACCGACTTGATGCAGAATGGGCCGGTCCGGCTGATAGGCAAAATCCACGGCCTCGAAACTCAGACAGGCCCGAGCCGCCTGCAATGCCACGGCGTCCGAGCGGTCGGCCACCTCTTGACGATTGCCCAGCAAGTCGAACATGCGCTCCATGTCGGCCAGCGCGTGCTTGATCTCGCGGTAGACGAAACCGAGAAAATTCAGGGGCGCGTACAACTGGGTCAGATAGGCCGAGACCAGCACCACATCGCCCACGGTCATGCGTCCCTGCACCACGCCGCTGGCCGACTGCCACAGCAACGCCGTCATGCCCAGGGTGATGATGACACCCTGGCCCATGTTCAGCAGATTGAGCGACACCTGATTGCGCACGGCCGAATCGACCCACTGGCTCATGTCGGCATCGTACCGGCGGCTTTCGTACTGCTCATTGCCGAAATATTTGACCGTCTCGTAGTTCAGCAACGCATCGACCGCCCGGCCGTTGGCCTGGCTGTCCAGCGTATTCATTGTGCGGCGATAGACCATGCGGCGTTCCGTGACCTTCAGCGTGAAGAGCACATAGGCCAGGATGGTGCCCAGGGTCAGCGCCGCGAAAATCCAGTCGTAGCGCCACAGCAGCACGCCCGTGACCATGGCGATCTCCAGCAGCGTGGGCGCGATATTGAAGACCATGAAATTGAGCAGGAACCCGATGCCCTTGGTGCCGCGTTCGATATCGCGTGTCAGGCCGCCGGTGCGCCGGCCCATGTGAAAGCGCAGCGACAGCGCCAGCAGATGGCGAAAGACCTGGCTGGCCACCCTCTGAATGGCCCCCTGGGTCACGCGCGCGAACAAGGCATCGCGCAGCTCGCCGAACACCGAGGTCGACAGCCGCGCCAGCCCGTACCCCAGCAGCGCTGCCAGCGGCACGGCCAGCAGCGAGGGCGCCACGCCCAGGGCATCGACGATCTGCTTGAGCCAGACCGGCGTGATGACATTGGCGACCTTGGCCGCCACCAGACAGGCAAAGGCCAGGATCACCCGTCCCCGGAAAACCCAGACGTAGGGCCACAGGGTCTTGAGGGTCAGCCAGTCATCGCGCCGCTCGGAGGCCGGACCGGTATGAGAAGGACGCATGGAAATATCCTGAAATCAGGCGCGCGGGCACGGGCGGAATATGCGCCGACAGGTGCGCATACAATAATGTCATGCCTGAAGGACGCGCCGCTTGAATGACGCGTCCGAGACCCGGCGAACGGGAAAGATTGTATGACTGTTTCAGTTTTCGATTTCGAGACCGAGCTGAGCGCCTGCGCAGCAGGCGACCGCACAGCCTTTCTGGCGCTGTACCGCCATGAGTCTCCGGCCATGCGCGCCCTGGCCCTGGCCATGCTGGACGATCCGGACGCGGCCGATGCCGCACTGCACGAGACTTTCGTCCTGATCTGGCGCAACGCGGCTGGCTACAGCCCCGCCATCGGCACGGCACGCGCCTGGATCTACAGCATCCTGCGCTATCGCGTCTCGGCCCACGCGCGGCAGATGGGCGCCGAGGGCCGTCACCCCGCCGAACACACACCCCTGCCCCGACTCGATCTGCCGGCCGATGCGCACGCCGGGACAGTGGCGGGCGCGCTGGCCGCCCTGCCCGGCCCACAGCTCGACGCCTTGCTTCAGGCCTATCTGCGCGGCGGAGATCCGGCCCGCATTGCCTCACGGCTGGATCGCACCGAGCCCGACATCGAGGCTTCTCTGGACGCCGCGCTGGCCCACATCGGAGAGGCGGTCCGCGCATGAGCACCAGACCCGCCGCCTACTCCGACGCCGAGATCGCCCGCTACGTGCTGGGCCTGCACACGCCCGAGCGCGTGGCGGACATCCAGTCGCGGCTGGCCTGCGACAACGCGGCGGCCGCCCGGGCCCTCAAATGGGAAGCCTACTTTCTGGGAATCGTCGATGCCCTGCCCCCCGAACCGGTGCCCGATGCCGTGCTGAGCCGCATCTGCCAGAGCCTGGGCATGGACATGGAGGCCGCCTCCGTCATGGGCGAAACCCGGCCGGGCGCCGTTGCGCAGCGCTCCGTCCTGAGAGACAGCCCCCCACGCCGCCCGCGGCGCGGCCCCCGGCTGCGGCGCGGCCGTGTCGCGCTGGCGCTGGGTCTCGCCATCGCGCTGGGTCTGGCGGCGCTGGTGCTGTGGGCCAGCCTGCAACCCGCGCCCGTCGGCACTGTCGTGCAGCATCCGGTCGAACTGGAAAACCGTTGAGAGATGACTGCGGCCTCATGCAAAACGCCGGCGGAAGCCGGCGTTTTGCATGAGGGTCTCGCGAGAGATCAGAGATCCAGCAATCCTGCGGTCTGATGCGTCTGGCGGTTGCTGTCCAGAGCCTGCGCCAGACGATCCCGCGCGGCTTGCAGCTCGGCGCGCAGCGTTTGCAGCTCGGTGCCGCTCAGGCGCACAGCGGCGTCCTGGTCGTGCGGGGTATCGCCGCTGTCGCCCAGCCGGTTGCGCGCGCCGGCGATGGTGAACCCCTGCTCGTAGAGCAGATCGCGGATGCGGCGCACCAGCAGGACCTCATGGTGCTGATAGTAGCGCCGGTTGCCCCGTCGTTTGACCGGTTTGAGCTGAGCGAATTCCTGTTCCCAATAGCGCAGGATGTGCGGCTTGACCCCGCACAGGTCGGAGACCTCGCCGATGGTGAAATAACGCTTGGCGGGAATGGGCGGCAGCGCAGTGGCGGGCGTGACGGACGTCATGCGGCATCTCCGTCGATATCCACGCCGTCCTTGAGTTTCTGACTGGCATGAAAGGTGACCACCCGGCGCGCGGCGATCGGAATGACCTCGCCGGTCTTGGGATTGCGGCCCGGCCGCGGCGGTTTGTTGCGCACCTGAAAACTGCCGAATCCCGACAGCTTGACCTCGGTCCCCTGGACCAGGGCGTCGCGGACTTCGGAGAAGAACGTATCCACGACATCCTTGGCTTCGCGTTTGTTCAGGCCCACACGCTCGAACAGCAGTTCGGCCAGATGGGCTTTGGTGAGCGTCCGATCCGTATTCACCAGCGATTTCTCCTATGAGCGCAAACGCGCGCCATGTGTCTCGGTCAGGGCATCGAGCAGGCTTTGCACGCATTGCTCGACCTGACGGTCTTCCAGTGTCGTGTCGCGGCCCTGGAACCAGAGCCGCAACGCCAAGCTGCGTTGCCGGGCAGCCTCGGCCTCGCGCCATATGTCGAATAGTTTAATGTCTTTGACCACGGAGAGGGCATCATCGGCCGCGATCCGCTGTTGCAGTGTATCAAGCAGCGACTGCCAGGGCACATCCGCATCCACCCAGATCGCCAGATCCCGCACCACCACGGGCTGCCTGGACTGCTCTTGCGGATGGGGGAAGATACGTTCGGATACGGCTTCGGCATCGAGTTCAAAGACGACCGGCGCATGCGGCAGATCCAGGGCCTGGGCCCAGCGCGGATGAACCTCGCCCAGCCAGCCGATCGCCTGCCCGTCCAGCAGCAGGCGGGCGCTGCGCCCCGGATGCAGCGCGGGATGGGCGGCCGCCTCGCAGCGCAGATCCGCCGCGCGCGCGCCGATCAGGGCCTCGAGATCGCGTTTGACGTCAAAGAAATCCACGGAGCGCACCGGCTCGCCCCATTGCTCGGCCAGGGCGGGCCCCCAGGCAGCCGCCGCCAGATAGGTGGGCTGCGCCACGCCGGCCACGGTCAGGCCGTCGTCCTTGGCGGCGCCGTCCTTGGCGAACACACGGCCCAGTTCGAAGATCCGCACGCGCGTCTGACGGCGCTTGGCATTGTGGGCGATATTGGCCAGCAAGCCGCCGATCAGGCTGGAACGCATCACCGCCAATTGACTGGCGATGGGGTTGAGCAGGCGGATGGGATCGGCATTGCCGTTGTAGTCCCGCTCCCAGGCCCCCTCGACGAAAGAGAAATTGATGACCTCCTGGTAGTCCCGCGCCGCCAGCACGGCGCGCAGCGCATGCGGGCCGGCATGGGTCTCGGGCATCGCGCGCATCACGGCCGGCGCCACCGGAGGGTGATCGGGGATGCGGTCGAATCCGTAGATACGGGCGACCTCCTCGATGAGGTCTTCCTCGATCGTCAGGTCGAAACGCGCAGCCGGTGGCGTGACGATGAAATCATCGTCGCGGCGTTCGAACACGAACCCCAGGCGGGTGAAGACCGCCTCGACGTCCTGACCTTCGAGTGGAATGCCCAGCACGCGGGCGCAACGCGTCAGACGCATGCGCACCGGTTCGCGCGCAGGCAGATTGACGATCTGATCGTCCAGCGGACCGGCTTGGCCGCCGCAGATCGACAGGATCAGGGCCGTCATGCGTTCCAGATGTTCCGGAATGGTGGCGAAATCCACGCCGCGTTCGAAGCGGTGACCGGCTTCGGAATTGAGCTTGTAGCGGCGTGGACGGCCCATGATGGCCTCCGGCCACCAGAAGGCGGCTTCGAGGTAGACATCGGTCGTGTCCAGCGTCACGGCCGAGGCCAGCCCGCCCATGATGCCGGCCATGCTTTCCAGCGCGCCGCCGGCCTCGATGACGCCGACGTCGGCGGCCAGATCGACCGTCTGGTCATTGAGCAGTTCCAGCCGTTCGCCCGCACGCGCCCAGCGCACCGTGAGGCCGCCCTGGATTCGTGCGAGGTCGAAAACATGGGTGGGACGACCCAGTTCCAGCATGACGTAATTGGAGATGTCCACCAGCGCCGACACGGGCCGCTGCCCGGCGCGTTCCAGACGCGACTTGATCCAGTCCGGCGTGGCCGCGCGCGCATTCACGCCGCGCACGATCCGGCCAGCGAAGCGGCCGCACAGGTCGGGCGCCTGCACCGTCACGGGCAGGCGGTCGTCGAGAGTGACCTCGACCTGGGAGACGTCCACGGTCCGCAGCGCGCACCCGGTCAGCGCCGAGACCTCGCGCGCCACGCCCAGGATGGACAGGCAGTCCGCCCGGTTGGGGGTCAGTTTGAGGGTATAGATCGTGTCGTTCAGATCCAGGGCCTGGCGCAGATCCTGCCCCGGCCGCAGGCCAGCGGACAGTTCGAGCAGGCCGGCATGATCCTGGGACAGACCCAGTTCGCGGGCCGAGCACAACATGCCGTGCGACTCGACGCCTCGCATCTTGACGGGGCCGATGCGCATACCGCCCGGCAATTCGGCGCCGACGCGCGCCAGGGGCACCACCAGTCCGGCTGCGGCATTGGGCGCGCCACAAACGATCTGCAGCAGCGCACCCGAGCCATCATTGACCTGGCAGACGCGCAGCTTGTCGGCATTGGGATGCGGCTCGGCCGATTCGATGCGCGCGACCACCACGCCGGAAAACGGCGGTGCATAGGGATCGGCGTCCTCGACCTCGAGGCCGGCCATGGTCAGCCGATGGGCCAGCGTCTGACTGTCGATATCAGGATCGGCCCAGGCGCGCAGCCATGATTCAGGAAATTGCATGATTCGGATTCCGTGTCGCTGATCAGGGTGAACAGGCCCTAGTCGTTGAACTGGCGCAGGAAGCGCAGATCGCCTTCGAAGAACTGGCGCAGATCGTCCACGCCGTAGCGCAGCATGGTCAGGCGCTCCAGCCCGGAGCCGAAGGCAAAGCCAATATAGCGTTCCGGGTCCAACCCGAAATTGCGCACGACCTGGGGATGGACCTGTCCCGAACCGGAGATTTCCAGCCAGCGGCCCTGATTGGGCCCGGAGGTGAACATCATGTCGATCTCGGCCGAAGGCTCGGTGAACGGGAAGAACGAGGGCCGGAAACGCAGGGTCAGTTCATCGGTCTCGAAAAAGGCCCGCAGAAAATTGGTATAGACGCCCTTGAGGTCGGCAAACGAGATGTCCTCGGCGATCCACAGGCCCTCGACCTGATGGAACATGGGCGAATGGGTGGCGTCGCTGTCGACGCGATAAGTGCGCCCGGGGGCAATGACCTTGATGGGCGGCTTGTGCATGCGCGCGTAACGCACCTGCATGGGGCTGGTATGGGTGCGCAGCACCAGCGGCAACCCGCCCTCGTCTTTCATGTCCACGTAAAACGTGTCCTGCATGGAACGTGCCGGATGATTTTCCGGATTGTTCAATGCCGTGAAATTGGTCCAGTCGTTCTCGATCTCGGGGCCGTCGGCCACATCGAAACCGATGGAGCGAAAGATCTGTTCGACACGCTGCCAGGTGCGGATGACCGGATGAATGCCCCCCACGCCACGCCCTCGTCCCGGCAGCGTGACGTCGATGGTCTCGGCCGCCAGGCGCTGATCCAGCACGGCCTGGGCCAGCTCGGCGCGCCGCGCATTCAGCAGCGTCTCGACCTGCTGCTTGGCCTGGTTGATCTGCGCGCCTCGCGCGCGTTTTTCCTCGCCCTGCAAAGCCGCGAGCCCCTTGAGCAGGGCCGTCAGCGACCCTTGCTTGCCCAGGAAGGCTGCTTTTTCGTTTTCCAGCGTGGCCGTATCCCCAGCTTGGGCAAAGCGGTCACGGGCCTGGGCGATCAGTTCGTCGAGCGATGAGTCCATGGTGCATTCCAAAACACAAACGGAGCCCGATCGAGCTCCGTTTGCGATGATACAGAATCGAAAACGAAACTGTGTCGATCAGGCGGCCAGCGCGGATTTCGCCTGGGCCACGACAGCGGCGAAGCCCGCCTTGTCGTGCACGGCCATGTCGGCGAGGACCTTGCGATCAAGCTCGATCGAGGCCTTTTTCAGACCGGCGATGAAGACGCTGTAGGTCACGCCGAGTTCACGGCAGCCCGCATTGATGCGGGTGATCCACAGGGCGCGGAAAGTGCGCTTTTTATTGCGACGATCGCGATAGGCGTACTGGCCGGCACGCATGACCGCCTGCTTGGCGATCCGGAATACGTTGCCGCGGCGGCCGCGGTAGCCTTTGGCGGCCTTGATGACTTTTTTATGGCGTGCACGAGCAGTGACGCCGCGTTTGACGCGAGGCATGTGAAATCTCCGATCAGGCGAAAGGCAGCATCGCCTTCACGGAGGCGACGTTCGTTTCATGGACAGCAGCCGAACCACGCAGCTGGCGTTTGTTCTTTGTGGTTTTCTTGGTCAGGATATGACGCTTGAAAGCCTGGCCGCGCTTGATGGAACCACTGCCGCGCACCTTGAAGCGCTTGGAAGCGCCTTTTTTGCTCTTCATTTTGGGCATGACGATACTCTGTTGGCTTGGCAAACCCAGGTGACCCGGGATTCGGGCACTTGTCAGACCTGGCATTCGCGAACATTCGGACCCGGCATGCGCAACCTGCATGCGCGAATCCTGCTTGATTTCCACAACCTCTCCGGGGCATCCGGCCATCCAGAACCGCCAGACGACACAACGCCAAGACGACTCATCCAGGACCCGGCCGGATCAAGACCCATCCGTCCGGGACCGGACACACAGATCAGAAAAACCCGAAAGAAATTGGAAAAAGCCCTTGATTATAGGGTGATTTGGCTGGATTTGTCCAATGCCCAGGCAAGCCATCCCTGGCCTGCCCGTCCGGCGGGCATGGGGCGGCCGGCAAAGCGGCCGGTTTCTCCCGCGACAGGCCAGGCCACGAGAGAGCCGCCTGCGCGCGCGATCATTCCTGCTCCAGGGCCTGGACGCGGGCCTCGAGGGATTCGACACGCTCCAGCGCACGGGCCAGCAGGTCGGCCTGGATGTCGAATTCTTCTCGAGTGACCAGATCCATGCGGGCAAACGTCTGGGCCATGAACGCCTTCATGTTGCGTTCGATGTCGGCAGCCGGCGTCTTGGCCAGCAGTTCGGACATGTTCTTCTGGAAGTCATCGAACCATTGATTGGGGGCGATCATCGCGGCCTCCTGGAATCGGAAAAGGTGAAAAAATCATTTTAACCGCCCCGCCCGGCGGAGCGCGCAAGCCTCCGGCATGGCGCATGCGGCACGCCTCATCCAGCACGCTCGGCCCGGTACTGGACTGCCTGGGCGACATGGCCGGCCTCGACCGGGTCGCTGCCGGCCAGATCGGCCAGGGTCCGCGCCACGCGCTGAGCCCGGCGCGTGGCGCGCGCCGACCAGCCCCAGGCCGCCGCCGCGCGCGCCAGCAAGGCCCTGCCTTCGGCATCGACCCGGCCATGGAGATCCAGGGCCTCGCCCTCCAATTCAGCGTTCAGGCAGCCCTGGCGGGCCGATTGCCGGTCGCGGGCGGCCAGGACCCGCGACCGCACCAGCGCCGAGGCCTCGCCCGGCGGCGCATCCAGCCAGGCCGCCTCCACGCTCAGATTGACATGCAAGTCGATCCGGTCCAGCAACGGCCTCGAAATCCGCGCCCGATAACGGTCCATGACTTCCTCGGAGCAGCGGCATGCCCGCCGCGGATGGGGATGGCCGTGCCAGCCGCATGGGCAGGGATTCATGGCTGCGATGAGCTGAAAGCGCGCCGGGAAGGTGCAGCTCCCGGCGACCCGGGCAACCGTGATCTGGCCAGTTTCCAGCGGCTCGCGCAGCGATTCCAGCGCCTGACGACCGAACTCGGGCAATTCATCCAGAAACAGTACGCCGTGATGCGCCAGGCTGATTTCCCCGGGCCGAGGGCGTACGCCTCCGCCCACCAAGGCAGGCATGGACACCCCATGATGCGGCGCACGGAAAGGCGGCACCCGGGACAGGCTGATCAGGGATCTGGCCAGCCCGTGTACCGCGGCAACCTCGAGAGCCTGAGCGGGGCTCAACTGCGGCAGCAGACCCGGCAGGCGCTGCGCCAGCATGCTCTTGCCCACGCCGGGACAGCCACTGAGCAGCAGCCCATGGCCGCCGGCCGCTGCCAGCTCCAGGGCGCGCCGGGCGGCCATCTGCCCTCGGACGTCGGACAGGCAAGGCATGGCGGTTTCGTCGGCCGCCTCTTCCTGCGCCGGCGCGGCGACCGGCAGGTCGGCCCGGCCGGCGAAATGCGCCACGACCTCGTCCAGGCCGGCCGCCGCCAGCACCCGCAGACCGGGCACCCGCGCGGCCACCTGCGCGGCGGCGGGCGCCATGATCAGGACTGCCTGCGGATCATGACGGGCAACCGAAAGCGCAATCGCCAGCGCAGCATCCGCCGGCACTACACTGCCGGTCAGCGAGAGTTCGCCCGCCAGCACATAATGCCGCACATCCAGCGTCCGGCCCCTGGCATCGGCCACCTGCCCCGACGCCAGGAGAACCCCGAGCGCAATCGGCAGATCGAAACGACCAGAGTCCTTGGGCAGATCGGCGGGCGCCAGATTGGCGGTGATGCGGCCGGCCGGGAATTCGAAACCGCTGCTGAGCAGCGCTGAACGGACCCGCTCGCGGCTCTCGCGTACGCCCGTGCCTGGCAGACCGACAATGGAAAAAGACGGCAGGCCGGGGCCCACATGGACCTCGACCTGCACGGGCCGGACCTGCAGCCCGAACAGGGCCCGGCTGGATAGCACAGCAAGCGACATCGGCTTCTCCCGCATCATGCCTCTCCACTATAGAGGGGGCATCCCGATCACGGGTGGCACACGGGACGAATTTGTCTCATCACGCAAACGGCCGGGACGAGGCCGGGCGCCGCGTCGCTTCGGCCGGCCGTTCAGAGAGACAGAACGGCCAGCCAGGAACGCCGGTTTATTTCGTACCGCCAGCCGGATTCGTCCCACTGTCCGAATTCGACGCACCATCCGAACTGCCGATGGCGCCCTGGATGGTGGCATCGGCCTTGGCCGCGCCGGCTTCCACGGATTCCCGGGCATCGTTGGCGACCTCGCCCGCTTTATCGGCCAGCTCACCGGCCTTGTCGGACATGGCCTGTCCCATCTCTTCCGCCTTGTCGGACATCGCCTGCCCCATCTCGCCAGCCTTGTCGGACATGGCTTGTCCCATTCCGGAGGCCTTGTCCTTGGCGTCGGAGAGAGACTCCTCGAGCTTGTCCTGCATGGACTGCTGTTCGGCCGGAGCGCTTTGGCTTTCCTGGGGCGCCGCTGCAGCGGGCGCGGGGTCGTCATTACTTTTCGAGCAGGCCGTCAGCAGGCTCAACGATGCCGCCATGGCGAGCAGCGTCAGCGTTTTACGCGTCGTGTTCATGATCTTCCTTATAGAAAATTCCGCTTTGTGGCATGCGGATCATCTCGGATGGCCGAGTCCGTTACAACTGGCTCGGTTACGATTCTAATGGGCCTTCAATTCGGGTAAACCCTTAATCGTAATGATAAGTATCTAATCATTAGAGCATGGGATGTCTTTTCAAGCTCCTGTCACGCCGGAGAAAGCCAGCCAGGCCGGGGCATGCGCACCCGCCTCCCTGCCAACAACTGGACACAAAGCCGACAGACGACAGACACCGGCTGGTCCGTCCATCGCATCGACAGGCGCTGCGGTTCTTGCCCATCCCGCTCTGCTCCTCTGAGCGCACCATTCAAGCGCAGACACGCACCTGTCCGGTGCGCGCCAGCCAGACGCATCGTGAAATGCGACCGATCCTTGTCCTGTGTCCAGAGGGATCCGCCCGCATGGACAAAGTTGGCACACCTCTTGCTTGAGTCCTGGGTGAACGCACACCGCAAAGGAGCACGCATGAAACTCGTCACCGCACTCATCAAGCCATTCAAGCTGGAGGAGGTCCATGCCGCCCTGGAAGGCGCAGGCATCCAGGGCATGACCGTCACAGAAGCCAAGGGATTCGGCCGGCAAAAAGGCCATACCGAACTCTACCGGGGAGCCGAATACCAGGTTGATTTCCTGCCCAAGCTGCAGGTCCAGATCGCCGTGCCCGATGACCGGGTCGAAATGGTTGTCGAGTGCCTGTGCCAGGCCGCGCACACCGGCAAGATCGGCGACGGCAAGGTCTTTGTCACCCCGCTCGAACATGCCGTGCGCATCCGCACCGGTGAAACCGGTGAAGCCGCCCTCTGACCCTCTCACGAAAAGGAGTTTCCATCATGGACAAAAGCGATCTGGTCTGGATCATGACATCGACCCTGCTGGTCTGGCTGATGTGCGTGCCGGGTCTGGCACTGTTTTATGGCGGACTGGCGCGCAAGCGCCACGCGCTGTCGGTCATGACACAGACGCTGGCCGCTTGCTCGCTGGCCACGGCGCTGTGGTTCGCCTACGGTTATTCCCTGGTATTTACCGAGGGATTCGGTGTCCTGGGCGGCCTGACGCGCCTGGGGTTGTCCGGTCTGTACCAGGCAGGAGAAACCACCACACTGCCGCTGCTAGGCACGATTCCGGAACTGCTGTTTGCCTTGTTCCAGGCGACGTTCGCCGCCATCACCTGCGGGCTGATCACCGGCAGCATGGCCGAGCGCACCCGCTTCGGCGCCGCGCTGGCCTACAGCGGGCTGTGGTTCACCCTGGGCTACCTGCCGATCGCGCACATGGTCTGGGGCAGCGATGGCTGGCTGCACCTGCGCGGCGCCCTGGACTTTGCCGGCGGCACTGTCGTGCACATCAGCGCGGGCGCGGCCGGCCTGGTGGGCGCTTACTGGGTCGGCCCCCGGCTGGGCTACGGTCGCGAGGCCATGCTGCCCCACAGCCTGCCCCTGAACCTGACCGGTGCAGCGCTGCTCTGGGTCGGCTGGTTCGGATTCAACGGCGGATCGGCGCTGGCGGCCAGTGAACAGGCCGTTCTGGCCATTGCCAATACCTTGCTGGCCGCCGCCTGCGGCGTGCTGGCCTGGGCACTGGCGGAACGGGTCCTGAAGGGACGCGCCTCGCTGCTGGGCGCCGCCTCCGGCGCCATTGCCGGACTGGTGGGGATCACCCCGGCTGCGGGCCTGGTGGCGCCGGGCGCGGCGCTCGTCATCGGCACGCTGGCTTCGTGGGCAGCGCTCTGGGGCGTCGGCGGCCTGAAGCGCGCGCTAGGAATCGACGATGCGTTCGATGTCTTCGGCATCCATGCCGTGGGCGGTATCGTCGGCGCCCTCCTGACGGGCGTCTTCTATTCCGCCGATCTCGGCGGCCCGGGGCCGGAAGGGCTGGACGCGCTCCTGTATCAGGTCTGGTTGCAGGCCGAGGCGGTGCTGGTCAGCCTGGCCTGGGCGGCAGTCAGCGCGGCCATCTGCGCCCTGCTGGTCAATCGTCTGATGGGGCTGCGCGCCACACCCGACGACGAACGTCAGGGCCTGGACGCCACGGAACACGGCGAGACCGCCTATCCGGACTGAGTCCCGCGCTCGTCGGGCGGCCCTTCGGGGCGGCCCGGCAGCCTAGGCGCTCAGAGTCGACAGGTCGATACGCTCGGCCCGATTCAGCGCCGAGGCCACCTTGACCCGCAAGGCGTTGGAATGCGCCTTGCGGATTTCTTTTTTGACATCCAGCAACTGCTGCGGGTGCATGGAGAACCCGGTCAGGCCCAGCCCCAGCAGCATGCGGGTGACGCGCACATCGCCGGCCATCTCGCCGCAAATGGAGACGGGCTTGCCGACCCGCTCGCCGGCATTGATGGTACGCGCGATCAGACGCAGCACGGCCGGATGCATCGGGTCATAGAGCGAGGCCACATCGGTGTCGCCCCGGTCGATCGCCAGCACGTACTGGATCAGGTCGTTGGTGCCGATGGACAAGAAATCCAGCGCCTCGGCAAAAGGTTCGATGGCGATGGCGATCGCGGGGATCTCGACCATGGCGCCCACTTGCACTTCAGCATTGTGCGCCAGGCCCTCGGCGCGCAGTTCCTCGGCCGCCCGCGCGAGCGCGCGGCGGGCCGCATGGATCTCATGCATGTGCGACACCATGGGGAACAGCACCCGGATCGGCCCGTGCGCGGCGGCCCGCAGCAAAGCGCGCAACTGAGTGTTGAACATCTCCGGATTGGCCAGGCAGTAGCGAATGGCGCGCAGCCCCAGGGCCGGATTCGTGGCCACCGTCACCTCGCCATCGAGCGTCTTGTCGGCCCCCAGATCCAGGGTGCGGATGGTCACCGGCCTGCCCGCCATGGCACGCACGACGGCGGCATAGGCCTCGTACTGATCTTCTTCGGTCGGCAGATCGGCGCGTCCCATGAACAGGAATTCGCTGCGAAACAGTCCGATGCCCTCGGCGCCCGCGGCCAGCGCATCGGCGGCCTCTTCAGGCAACTCGATATTGGCCTCCATGCGGATCTGAATGCCGTCGAGCGTCACGGCTGGCGCGAAACGCAGCGCCTTGAGCTCGTCGCGCTCGCGCAGAAAAGCCGCCTGTCGCTCCTGGTATTCGGCCAGCACGGCATCCGAAGGGTTGACCAGCACCAGCCCGTTCAGGCCATCGACGATCAGCCGGTCGCCGTCCCTGACCAGCGCCCTCACCTGCCCCATGCCGACCACGGCCGGCACATTCATGCTGCGCGCCACGATGGCGGTATGCGAGGTGGCTCCGCCCAGGTCGGTCAGAAAAGCGCCAAAGCGTCCACCGCGCAGGCGCATCATGTCCGCCGGCGAGATATCGCGCGCCACAACGATCAGGCTTTTGTCGTCCCCGACGGCATCGAGGTTCGGCAGCCAGTGCCTGGAGCCGGACAGCACCCGCAGGACGCGCTCGATCACCTGGCGTACGTCCCCGCCACGTTCACGCAGATATTCGTCCTCCATCAGGGAGAACTGTTCGACCAGGATCTGGCCCTGGGTCGTCAGCGCCCATTCCGCGTTGTACTGGCGCTCCGCGATCAACTGGCAGACGGCCTGCACCAGCATGGGGTCTTGCAGCAGCATGGCATGCACCGACAGCAGCACACCCAGTTCACGCGGCGCATCGGGCGGCAGATCCTCGGCCATCTGGTCCAGATCGTGCACAGTTTCGTCCACCGCCCCGATGAAGCGGCGCTGCTCGGATTCGATATTCTCGTCGGCGATCCGGTAGTGAGCGACCTCGAGCGAGGCCGCGCTCATGACCACGGCCCGACCAATGGCGTAGCCGCGCACCACGCCCTGACCGTACAGGCACAAGGTGGAAGCGATCGCGGATGAAACAGGTTCCGGTGACGTCATGCGAGGCGGGATCCCTATTCGGCTTCGCCGAAACGGCCCTCGAACAAGGCGCGGATGTCGGCCAGGGCCTGGGCCTCGTCCTCTCCCCGGGCGTCGATCTTGACGGTCACCCCCAGACCGGCGGCCAGCATCATCACACCCATGATGCTCTTGGCGTTGACGCGCTGCGCGCCCCGGGAGATGAAAATGTCGCTGCGATAACGACCCGCCAGTTGAGTCAGCTTGGCCGCCGCGCGCGCATGCAATCCCAGCTTGTTCGAAATCATCAGATCGATGGAAGGCATGGGCACGGGCTCCTAGCAGTCACATGGGGGTTCCGTATTCACGATACCGCGCAGCGCCCCCTGACGCACGCGTTCACTGAGAGATTCGGGGTTTTCCTGCTGATCTGTCAAGGCCTTCAACACCATGCAGGCATTGGTCCCGGTCAGCAGATGCACGATATGACCATCTTCCTGCGCCTGACGCTGCGCCTCGACGGCGATATTGAACGGCGTCGCTCCGTACAGGTCGCACAGGACGAGAATCGGCTCGTCGGATCCGCGCGTATGCACCCAGTCCAGGATCCGTCCCGTCTGGACGGGCGGATCGGCATCGGGCGCGATATCGAACACGGCAAGGTCCGGCTCCCGGCCCAATACGTGTCGGGCACAGGCCTGGAAGGCCGAGCCCAGCGGATCATGCATGACCAGCGCGATACGGGTGCTCATGATGAGGTCCCGCCCTCCACGGCCTGGACCAGCGCCTCGACAAAGCGGCCGGCCACATCGAAGCCGGTCTGCTCGGTGATTTCCACGAAACAGGTCGGACTGGTGACGTTGATTTCGGTGATGTAGTCACCGATCACGTCCAGGCCGATCAACAGCAGGCCGCGCCCCGCCAGCCGCCGCCCGACCGCCTGCGCCAGCTCGGCATCACGGTCTGAAAGCGGTTGCGCCTGGCCTCGACCGCCGGCGGCCAGGTTGCCGCGGGTCTCGCCCTGGAGCGGAATGCGCGCCAGCGCGAACGGCACAG
The DNA here is from genome assembly GCF_047971665.1 of Castellaniella sp. Classification (GTDB taxonomy): domain Bacteria; phylum Pseudomonadota; class Gammaproteobacteria; order Burkholderiales; family Burkholderiaceae_B; genus Castellaniella. Next base: position 33,520 of record NZ_JBKEAA010000030.1, read on the forward strand.
GTTCGCCGCCGATGATCAGGATGCGTTTGTCGCCTTCGCGGATCTCGGGAATATAGCGCTGCGCCATGATGGTGCGTTCGCCCATGCCGGTCAGCGCTTCCAGAATCGAGCCCAGGTTCGGCTCATCGGGCCGCATGCGGAAAATGCCGCTGCCACCCATGCCATCCAGCGGTTTGACGATGACATCACCATGGCGCGCGTGAAATTCCCGCAGCCGCGCCATGTCCCGGCTGACCAGCGTGGGCGCCGTGTATTGCGCGAACTCGGTGATGGCCAGTTTTTCCGGATGGTTGCGGATGGCGGCCCCGGCATTGAACACGCGCGCGCCCTGAGACACCGCATAATCGAACAGGTGCGTCGCGTAGACGTACTCCATGTCGAAAGGCGGGTCCTTGCGCATCAGCACGGCATCGAAATCGGCCAAGGCGCATTCACGCGGCGCGACGTCCTGCTGCCACCAGTCGTGGCCGTGCCAGTCGGCATCCGGGCGCAGGCGCATCGTGGTGGCCGAGACCCGCACCTGGCCTTCCAGGACATACAGATCGCCCATCGTGGCGAAGCTGAATGCATGGCCACGGGCCGTCAGGCTGCGCATGATGGCAACGGAGGAATCCTTCCAGGCCTTCAGAGAAGGCAGTGGATCGATGACGAACAGAAAATGCATAAATGCCTCTGTAATACTGCTGATGTCCTGCCGGGACTTCTCCAACCGGGGCAACGGGCCACCTCGCCGCTTGCAAGCGGCCCGGATGAGATCGGCATGAAATGGTCCCTGTGGACCATTTCATGCCCGATCTCATCCCGCTTTCTTGCGGGGAGCGAGAACCATCACCATCTGACGGCCTTCGAGCTTGGGCATGGCTTCGACCAGCACCGTTTCGCCCAGATCGTCGCGCACCCGTTCGAGTACGCGCATGCCGAGTTCCTGGTGGGCCATTTCGCGGCCGCGGAAACGCAGTGTGACCTTGGCCTTGTCGCCATCCTCGATGAAACGGCGCAGATTGCGCAGTTTGACCTGGTAGTCGCCTTCGTCAGTGCCCGGGCGGAACTTGACTTCCTTGACCTGGATGATCTTCTGGCGGGCACGGGCTTCTTGCTGGCGTTTCTGTTCCTGGTACTTGAACTTGCCGTAATCCATCAAACGACAGACCGGCGGGCTGGCCGTGGGAGCGATTTCGACCAGATCGACGTCGTTCTGTTCGGCCATGGCCTGGGCCTCCGCCGTGCGGACGATCCCCAGTTGCTCGCCGTCGACGCCGATCAGACGGACTTCATGAATGCGGATTTCACCGTTGACGCGGTGTTTCTTTTCGGTTGCGATGTCTAAAACTCCAGTGGTTAATCAAAAAGATCGAATCAGGCAGGAACCGGCTCGGCCTCCTGCTGTCGGGTCGAGATTTCGTGTTTCAGCCGGGCAGTGAAATCCGCCACCGGCATCGAACCGAGATCCAGGTTGCCACGTCCGCGCACGGAAACGGCGCCGGACTCGCGTTCTTTGTCACCAACGACCAGAATATAAGGGATTTTCTGCAGGCTATGTTCGCGGATTTTACGGGTGATCTTTTCACCCCGCACGTCGGCGGAAATCCGCAGGCCCTGCGCCTTCAGGTCCCGGGCCAGCTGCCCGGCATAGGCGGCGGAACTGTCGGAGATGCAGCAGACCACGGCATGCTGGGGCGCCAGCCAGGCCGGCAACGCCCCGGCGTGGTTTTCGATCAGCATGCCGATGAACCGCTCCAGAGAGCCCAGAATGGCCCGATGCAGCATCACGGGCGTGCGGCGCTGGTCCTGGGCGTCGACATATTCCGCCCCCAGACGCTGCGGCATGGAAAAATCCACCTGTATGGTACCGCATTGCCAGTGGCGACCGATCGCATCCTTGAGGGTGTATTCGATCTTCGGGCCGTAGAAGGCCCCCTCGCCCTCGGAGACCTCGTAGTCGCAGTGGGACAGGTCCAGGCTGTCCTTGAGGGCCTGTTCGGCCTTGTCCCAGACCTCGTCCGAGCCGATGCGCTTTTCGGGACGCGTGGCGACCTTGTACAGGATTTCGGTGAAGCCGAAATCGGCGTAGACCTTTTGCAGCAAGCGGGTAAAGACCGCACACTCGGCCTGGAGCTGATCCTCGGTGCAGAAGATGTGCCCATCGTCCTGCGTAAAGCCGCGCACCCGCATCATCCCGTGCAGCGAACCGGAAGGCTCATTGCGGTGGCATTGACCGAACTCGCCATAGCGCAGCGGCAACTCGCGGTAGGAATGCAGGCCGGCATTGAAGATCTGCACATGGCCCGGGCAGTTCATGGGCTTGAGGCCGTACACGCGGTTTTCGGACTCCGTCGTGAACATGTTTTCCTGGTAGTTGTCCCAGTGGCCGGTTTTTTTCCACAGAGACAGATCGAGGATCTGCGGCGCCTTGACTTCCTGGTAGCCGTTGTCCTGGTACACCTGACGCATGTACTGCTCGACCTGCTGCCAGACCGTCCAGCCTTTGGGGTGCCAGAAAATCAGGCCCGGGGCCTCGTCCTGGAAATGGAACAGGTCCAGCTCACGGCCGATGCGGCGGTGATCGCGCAGTTCGGCCTGTTCGAGCATGTGCAGGTAGGCGCTCTGGTCTTCCTTGCGGGCCCAGGCGGTGCCATAAATGCGTTGCAGCATTTCATTGTTGCTGTCGCCGCGCCAGTAGGCGCCCGCCACCTTCATCAGCTTGAAGACCTTGAGACGGCCCGTGGAAGGCACGTGCGGGCCGCGGCACAGGTCGATGAAATCACCCTCGCGGTACAGGCTGATCTTTTCGTTGGTGGGAATCGAGGCGATGATCTCGGCCTTGTAGGCCTCGCCGATCCCGCGAAAGAATTTCACGGCCTCATCGCGGTCCCATTCCTCGCGCGTCACGACCTCGTCGAGGCGGGCCAGTTCGGCCATCTTTTTCTCGATGGCCTCCAGATCCTCCGGCGTAAAGGGACGCTTGTACGAGAAATCGTAGTAAAAACCGTTATCGATCACCGGGCCGATGGTCACCTGCGCGTCGGGGAACAGGGTCTTGACCGCGTAGGCCAGCAGGTGCGCCGTGGAATGGCGGATCAGATCCAGGCCCTCGGCATCCTTGTCGGTGATGATGCTCAGGTCCGCATCGCGATCGATCACGTGACTGGTATCGACCAGCCGAGCAGGCTGGCCATCCACGGTCAGTCTGCCGGCCAGCGCGGCCTTGCCCAGCCCGGTCCCGATGGAGCGCGCGACCTCTTGCACGGAAACTGGCTGGTCGAATTCGCGCTGCGAACCGTCGGGAAGGGTGATGCAAACCATTTAAGCGTGTCCTGAAAATGCGAAACGCGGCCTGCGCCGCGTAGGTAAAAGTCTGAATTTGCCGTGCAGGAGGATATCCGCTCAAGTTTAGCAACCGGGCAGGCAACAATCAATTTGACGCAGAGCACACACCCGATTCCAGACGACCGGAGGCCCTTGGACGACAATATTTGTTGCATAACAGCAAAAATTGCGGATCGGCGCACCATCAGGACATCAGGGTCCGCCTCACAGGAAAAGCAGCCACCACAGGAATGCCGCCAACCCCCATTCACAAAGATTGGCCCGTTGGTGCCACAGCTTTCCTTGCGCTCCACCGCCCAGGACGAAGCAGATCCCCTTGTAATTGATGACCCCGAACCCGATGACCAGAACCGGCCATAAAGGCCAGAGAGGCACAAAGAACAGGAGCATCATGAACAGCTGCCATGCCAACATCAGCGTCGCCAAAGGCGAAAGTAAGGTCAGGAACTTTGCCATGCTGCCAGTCCATGATGGGAACGGCCCGGTTTTAAGGGGAACGGCTCGGTTTTATCATATCCGGCAAAGAAAAAGCCGCTGGATCCATGGATCGAGCGGCTTTCCGGCGACGGTTGCGCAACCACTTGATCGGGTTGCGCACCGCCGGGGAATTCTCTGGTAGGCAGTACTGGATTCGAACCAGCGACCTCTACGATGTCAACGTAGCGCTCTAACCAACTGAGCTAACCGCCTTCAGGAAAGAACGAGATTTTAGGGAGTATTTGAAATACTGTCAAACGCCTGAAGCGCCGACCAACAAGGAACGCGCCCAGCGTTTCGCCGGCAGGCCGGTGCGGGATTCCAGCCGCTGCGCGCGATCCAGGAGTTCCTGGCGCGACAGATTCAGCGCGTCGCCCTTGAAGGCCAGCGCCACCGTGTTGCCGGCATCGATTTCCGGCAGACACAACACACGCCCACCGAAGGCCGAGCGGATGCCTTGCAGATTTTCCTCGAAGCTCTCGTGCCGGCCAAAAAGATTCACGCTCATCACGCCCGGCGAGTCCAGGACCCGGTAACAGTCCCGATAGAACGCCGGATCGCCGCACACAGGCCCCTCGGCCCGACTGTCGTACAAATCCACCATCAGCGCCCGATAGCGTCCCGCCCTGTCCGGCCCGGCCACCCAATCGCGCGCATCGGCGTGTTCGACCACAGACCGCGCACTGCCCGGCAACCGGAAAAATGCCCGGCACATGGCCGTGACCGCCGGATTGCGCTCGACCGTGTCGACCGGAGACCGGGTATGGCGCAAGGTAAAGCGCAGCAACGAACCCGCGCCCAGCCCCAGAATGCCGACGCGGTCCCGCGCGCCAGACGGCGCGAACATCAGCCAGGCCATCATCTGCTGGGTATAGGCCAACACCAGCTCCGACGGCCGGGCGATGCGCATGGCCCCCTGGATCCACTGTGAATCGAAATGCAGGTAGCGGATGCCGTCCTCTTCGGAAAGCGTCGGCAGGTCGGCCTCGATGGCCGACCGCCGCAGGTCACGCGCACGCGCCACGGATTACAGCCGTTCGAAGATGGCGGCGATGCCCTGCCCCCCGCCGATGCACATGGTCACCAGCGCATGACGGCCCTGAACGCGCTGCAATTCATGCAGAGCCTTGACCGTGATCAGGGCGCCCGTGGCGCCGATCGGATGCCCCAGGCTGATGCCGCTGCCGTTGGGATTGACCTTGGCCGGATCGAAATCCAGCTCGCGCGCGACGGCGCAGGCCTGGGCGGCGAAGGCCTCATTGGCCTCGATCACATCGATCTGATCCAGCGTCATGCCGGCGCGTGCCAAGGCGGCGCGCGTGGCCGGCACCGGCCCGATCCCCATGTATTGCGGGTCCACGCCCGCATGACCGTAGGACACCAGGCGGGCCATGGGCTTCAGGCCCCGCGAGCGCGCGGCCTGCTCCGTCATCAGCAGCACGGCGGCCGCGCCATCGTTCAGCCCCGACGCATTGCCCGCCGTCACGGTCCCGTTTTCCTTGGCGAAAACCGGCTTGAGCTTGTTGAAGCTGTCCGGACTGGCGTCGAAACGGACATGTTCGTCCCGCTCGAACACGACCTCACCCCTGCGGGTCTTTTGAGTCACCGGCACGATCTGCGACTTGAAATAGCCCTGCTCGATGGCATGGGCCGCGCGCCGGTGCGATTCCAGTGCCAGCGCATCCTGGTCCTCGCGGCTGATGCCGTATTTCTGCGCCACGTTCTCGGCCGTCACGCCCATATGATATTTTTCGAACGGGCAGGACAGCGCCCCGGTCATCATGTCCACCAGCCGCGAATCGCCCATGCGCGATCCCCAGCGCTGGCCGACCGCCATGTAAGGCGCGCGGCTCATGCTTTCAGCGCCAGCGCCGATGGCGACCTCGGCATCACCGAGCATCAGCACCTGCGCCGCGGAGACGATGGCCTGCAGGCCGGAGCCGCACAGGCGGTTGACGTTGAAAGCCGGCACGGCTTGTGGAATGCCCGCGTTCAGTGTCGCCACGCGCGACAGATACATGTCGCGCGGCTCGGTGTTGATGACATGCCCAAAGACAACGTGACCGACGTCGTCCGCGGCCACGCCGGCGCGATCCAGGGCAGTGCGCGCCACGAGCGCCCCCAGATCGCAGGGGGGGGCGTCCTTGAGCCCCCCGCCGAAATCTCCGACGGCGGTACGGCAGGCTTGAACGATGACGATGTCTTGCATAATCCACTCCAGTGGTAAAAAAATCTCTGACCCATCGATTCTAAAGGAGGCCGCGCGGCGCCGCAGCACCACCGAGGTGTCATGCCGCGGCGCCGGGCAAAAGCCGGAATGAGGGCTTATTTCAAGGATAATGCCGGCAGTCAATGACGATGGTCATGACTGCCCCCGTGCCCCCTGGGCTCAGGCGCCTCGATGATCACCCCGGGCGCAGGTCCCTGCGCCCCCTGATGGCCCGACGTATCGATCCATTGCTCGGCTGCCTGACCGCATTCCTGAACGACCGGGAAATACACGGTCTGCCCGGCCCCGAGTGCCTTGGACAGATACACGCGGAACACGAACTCTTCGTAGTACGCGTCCGGCAGATTGCCGCTCCAGCTGATTTCGCGCACACCGCTTTTCACCAACGCGCCATGCAGGGTCTGGGGCTGCCCGTAGCTGCCCCGCGTCAGGTCCAGGGTCCAGCCCGCCTTGGGCTGCGGCTTGACCGCCAGCACGCCTTCGGGAATGCGTACGCGCAGCCGTGTCGTCGCAGCGCCATCGCAGCCATGGCCGACGCGCAGCACCGCTTTGTAGTCACTGCCGGCGAGGGCTCGAGGGGTTTCCAGGGTGACATGGGCCTGGGCAAGCGGCGCCAGGCCGGACAGGGCCATCAAGCCCGCAGCAAGAGAAAATTTCATGAAGATGCCTTTCAAATGAGTCGCAGTGAAGAAAAGAGACGATCAGATGAAAGACCAGGCGGCGCCCGAGGTCCCAGTGGCGCGCCGGGCACCTGCCGTCCGGCCACCGCCACCGAGAGACGGATCACGACAACGGCGGCCTGGATCGCAGGCAGCTTCCATGAGGCCATCGTGGCGGGCAACGGCGAGCCACCGGCCTGCTGAGCCAACAGGCACAGCGGGCAGGCATGGGACGACGGATGCTTGTCGGAGTGCGCATGCCCCGCCAGCGCCATGCCTGTCTGTTCGGGGCACAGCACCAGCCCCGGCATCAGGCCATGTCCGGCCTTGAGATCCAGCATCGTGCCGGCTGACACGAGCGCGCGCAGCGTCAGCGCCAGACACAGATACCAGGTCCAGGTCAGACTCAGGGGATGGAACGGCCGTCGTGATGCGGGGGGCTTCATGCCGGTGAAGTATAGGCTGCCGGCCATCACGCCACGGGTGACGCGGACCATGGTCGAATGCCTCGATCGCAGCGCGGCATGACCGCCGTATGATGGGGGATTGGATAGGCTTGGCCTGCCCTGTCCCCGTGAACATTTACCACGAGAAACGACGCCATGACCGGCGAGACCGATCCGAGCCGGCTGATCGCCGGGATGAAACCCGTCCTCCATGACGGCGAATACGTCTTTTGCACGCTCGGAGACCCCTCGGGCGCAAGCCTCGAAGAGGCCATCGGCTTCTTTCGCGAGGATGAAGGCATGACCCTCATCCTCGCCAGAGAAAAGGCCGATGCACTCGGCCTCGCATACGACTACATCGCCGCCTGGGTCAGCTTGACGATCCACTCGTCACTGAACGCCGTGGGGCTGACGGCGGCGATTTCCAGCGCCTTGAGCGAATCGGGCATCAGTTGCAATGTGGTGGCGGCGTACCACCACGACCATCTCTTTGTCGCCCGGGACGAGGCCGGTCGGGCAATGGCCGTGCTGAAGAGGCTTGCACGGGCCTCTTGAATCAGGCCCCACCGCTGAAGCGTTTTTTGTTGAATGAAACCGCCTTGAGACAAAACCAGAAAACAAAAACATTCAAATAATAATTTCTGGTTATTATCAATACAAATATCTGCTGTCACGATAATTAATAACAAATCAATTGAAGTCTATCAAACAATTGCGCCTGAATATTCAGATCCTTACGTGTATGGATCGGCACCGGATGAGATGAAGCCTTCCTGCCCTGGACAGATCAGCCAGAAAAATGGAACGATTTATTTTTATCTCATCAGCAATAAACTTAAAATGTTACAAAATAATCCATCCCTATCATGGAATTCAAAATAAAGTTAAAAATGGAAAATTAATGATATTTATTGATATTTATCAGATACACCAGTGAACGTATTGGTTCAAATCATGCTCGACATAAATACTCGCATGTCAGAACCATGCCTCGCGCAACAGCATCGTCCGCTTTAACGCACGGGGATAAAGAACTCGAAAATCATCCTGAACCCTATGCCCGAATCAAAACAGAACACAGCACGTCATGTTTTCACTACCGACGAAAATCCCGTCAACGGCAAAGCAGAAAATATCAGAGGAAACGCCTTTCTGGTCACGACCCTCACAGCGGCATTGATGTCGATATCATTCGGGGCGCAGGCAGGGTCATGCGCGCCCAGTCAGAATGGCACCTACACAGTCAATCAGGACGGCGGCCCCAATCCGGATGGATGCGAGATTTCCAGCATTGACCCGGAGATCGGGAACTCTTCCGAGTGGAGCCGTGGCTTCTATGTGTACAGCAAGAGCCAAGGCAGCGACATGATCATCACGAACGACCTGACGACAACGATAAAAGGCTATGCCGGCATCCGCGTCCGCCAGGAAAGACCCGATTCGATCTCTACATTTGATGCCGCCGGGAAAACCATCAATCTCACCATCAAAACGACGGATGGAAATAGCGGCAAACCAGAGGGAGACAACCTGGCGAAATTGGGCGTGAGCGTTCACGGCGGAGGTATCATCAACATCGGCACGCTGAACCTGACCATGAGGGACTTGCCGACCGGTGACGACGGCAGTAACTGGGGCTTGGGCAAGCAGTTTCAGCATTACGGCGTCGTGACAGGGTCGAGCGTCAATTCAGGAGAATCCGACGACACGACTTTCAATCAGTCGCAATCGAAAGCCATCTTCGACAACCTGAACATCGACATGCAAGCCGAGGCAAGTGGAGGATTTCTTTCGACACGGTATCCATTGCTGGTCGGCATCCGGGCTATCCAGGGCGCGGTCAAAGATTCAGGAAATGGCTCCGCCGGCTATGTCGAGGTCAAGAACGATCTGACCATCAATCTCGATGCGACCTCGAATGACGCCATCGGCATCTACGTCTCCGGAAGCGGCAATGATCTATACAACTCCGAAGTCCGCCTGAACAACAGCGACATCACCATCAAAAGCACTTCGATCAGAGCCAATGCCATCCGGCTCGGGAAAACCGAAGACATCGGCACCGGCGTCGGCAGTCTCTACTCGAGCGGCCACATGAATATCGACACCACGCAGGCCCTAAAAAGCCCCGCGATCGATCTGATCTGGCAAGGCGCGCTGCTGGACGCAGGCGCTGCCTCGGCCAGCACCACCATTCTGTCGGGCAACAGCGCCATCAGGATTTCCGGAGACAGCAGCCAGGCGACGGCAGAGAGCATCACGAACTTCAACAACCTGCGGGCCTCCACCACCTCGATCACGGCAAATCTGGTCGAAGTGGCCGAAGGGCAAAACCAATACACCCTCAATGTCACGGGCGCCGACAGCCTGCTGACAGCGGCCCAGGATGGATACCTGGTGAATGTCGCCGGGACCGCCGCTGCGCCAAGCACGATGACATTCAACCTGTCCGACGGCGCCATGTCGGGTCTGCTCGACAAGACAACCGACGCCACCCTGAACATCGACATGGCCCGCGGCGCCACCTGGAACCTCGTGGAAAAGGCCAGTGGCGCAACCACAAAATCAACCTTCAGTGCGTTGGATATGCAAAGCGGCTCAACCGTCAATGCCTTCAACAAGGCAGGCACATCGGCCTTCATTCTGCAAGGGGATGTGCGTTCAAACGCCTCGATCCTGAGCATGAGCGATGGAAAGATCGGCGACATATTGACCATTGACGGAAACTACACAGGCGATGAGGCCCGCCTGCTGGTGGACTCGAACTGGAACGATCCGGATGATCAACACAATGACCTGATGATCATCACGGGCACCGCCGACGGCAAGACCACGGTGTCCGCGCCCCATGGCATCATCGGCGATGTGACGCTGAGCGAGACGCCCAAGAACGGCCAGTGGCTCGCACCCGTGGTCACTGTGCAAGGTACCGACCTGAACAAGTCAGGCACCTTTGTCGGCGCCGCCGAGACGACCAATGCCGGCCAGGCGCAGCTCGTGCAGCGCGATAGCGCCGATGGCTCCAGCTATTACTGGACCCTGGCCGCCAAAACACCGAATCCCGACCCCGATCCGACGCCTGATCCTGATCCCAAGCCGGACCCCATCCCCATCTACACCCCAGGCACCTCGGGCTACGTGCAGATGTCGCGCATCGACCGCGAGACGGGCCTGGAACAACTGGGCAAGCTGCATGAGCGCGTGAGTGAACAGCAGACCGGAGACTCGAATGCCTCAGGCGCGACCGCGAACAACGATCCCCATCCGGTCTGGGGCCGCCTGAATGTCACCGACCTGAAAGAACAGGGCGAGGACCGCTTTGGCTACGCCACCAAGGACAGTTTCATCCAGTTCGGCACCGATCTGCGGGTGCGCACGGATGAGGAGCGCAATCACCAGCACCTCGGCGTAATGGTGACCTACAGCCGGGGTGATCACGACTTCTACGACAGGTACCGCGCCGAGAACGGCGTGGTCACCGACCGCAAGCATGTGGGCACAGGCACCACCGACATGTACTCGCTGGGGGCCTACAGCACTTGGTACAGCGCCAATGGCGCCTACCTGGATCTGGTGGGCAACCTCTCGGGTATCCACAACACCTACGACAGTGGCAGCGGTTCGGCCAGCCAGAACGGCTACGGGCTGGGCGTGTCGGTGGAAGTGGGCCATCCGTGGCAACTGGGTCGCAGCGCCTGGCAGATCGAGCCGCAGGCGCAGCTGTCCTATCAGTACGTGCACCTGAACGACTTCGATGACGATGTGCGCACGATCGACGACCAGAGCGGCGGCACCCTGCGCGGACGGCTCGGCGCGCGGCTGGCCTACAACAACGACAACGGCGAGCAGCGCACCCACACGTTCTACGTGACGGCCAATGTGCTGCATGACTTCACGGGCAAC
>NZ_JBKEAA010000031.1:0-27649 GCF_047971665.1 Castellaniella sp.
AACCTCTCGGGCATCCACAACACCTACGACAGTGGCAGCGGTTCGGCCAGCCAGAACGGCTACGGGCTGGGCGTGTCGGTGGAGGTGGGCCGTCCGTGGCGGCTGGGCGACAGCCACTGGAAGATCGAGCCGCAGGCGCAGCTGTCCTATCAGTACGTGCATCTGAACGACTTCGATGACGATGTGAGCACGATCGACGACCAGAGCGGCGGCACCCTGCGCGGCCTGCTCGGGGCGCGGCTGGCCTACAACAACGACAACGGCGAGCAGCGCACCCACACGTTCTACGTGACGGCCAACGTGCTGCATGACTTCACGGGCAACAAGTCCGAGGCGAGTCTTGGACGCGACGACCTGCGCGAGACCTACAGGCGCACGTGGGGCGAGCTGGGCGTGGGCGCGCAGTTCCCGCTGGGCAAGTCGGCCTACCTGTACGGAGATGTGCGCTACGCGCGCGCGTTCAGTGGCGGCACCGACGTGTACCGGGGCAGTGATACCGCCCGTGAAAGCATCAGAGGGCGCGTGGGCGTGCGCTTCATGTGGTAGGTCGAGCCGCCGTCGCCGGAATCGACTGCTGAGTCTGGCAGGACGACTCTGGATCCGGATCCGCCTGCGTTTTGCCATTTGGCTTGACGCGGGCCCGGTATTTTTCTTCTGACGCGGATGTGCTTTCGAGTGCTCGTCCTGACGCGTTCCGATTTCATGATGTTTTGACGCGATGCTTGCAATGGCGCATGACTCTGCATGTGTATTGACCCATCAGAACCTGCACAGATCAGGCGGCTAATGCAAATGCCTCAGCCGGGGTTTTCATCTTCAGCGCCTGGTGTGGGCGTCGATTGTTGTAAAAACTGATCCAGTCGCCAATGACGCGGCTGGCGTGCTGCAGCGATTCAAATCGGTGCCGGTGGGAACATTGCTCTTTCAACGTCCGGATGACGCGTTCGACCATGCCGTTTTGTTGCGGGCAATGCGGCGTGATGAACTCCTGGCGCAAGCCATAGCTGCGCACCAGTGCGGTGTAGTTCCGGCTGGTAAAAACGAGCCCATTATCTGATCGAAGCAGGAACGGCATTGGGACGCGGCCCAGTGTGCCGAACCGAGCGATCAGCGCGTGCTCTAAGGCGGCGCTGGCCGTCGTGGCCTTGCCGCTACGGGACAGGTGCCAGCCCAGCAGTTCACGGGTATGGCAGTCGATCACCAACGCCAACGTAGACCAGCCATCACGGCCCGCCCAGATCCGGCATAAATCGGTGGACCAGCGCTCGTTGGGGGCCGTCGCAACCGAAGGCAAGGCCTCGATCCGGGGCCGGAACCCGATGGCGCGTTTCTTCACCTGCCAGCCTTTGAGCTGGAAGATACGCTGCACCGTGTTCTTGTTGAACCCCAGCAGATGCGCCACTGTCCGATAGCCAAACGATGGTGACTCTTCAATCATGGCCTTGATGGGCTCGGCATACTTGGGATCGACCTTCGGCGCCGCCTTGATCGGCTTGTAATACACCGTGCGCCGGGGGATATTGAACCACTGGCACAGCTTGGAGATCGAGACGATGAATCCATCTTCCTTCAGTCCCTGGCGGATCGTCTCGATCACTTCTCGTCCTCGCCCAACAGGGACTGCAATTTTTTTCTTGCTCTGAGCTCCAGCATCGCTTCGCCATAGGCCTTTTGCAAGTCTTTGATCTGGCGTTCGTATTGCTCTTTGATGTCCAGTGGGTTAGCCCGCAGGGCGTTCTCCATGCCGCGCTTGGCATCATCGACCCATGTTTCAACCTCGGAGGGCGACAGGTCGTAGGATCGACTGGCCTCGGATACGGTCGTCTTGCCCTGGATGATGTCCAGTACCAGCGCGCTCTTGCGCTTGGCTGTCCATCGCTTGATCTCGTCTTCCATCTTTATGCTCATGGTGATTTCCTCTTCAATTATCACCTGAGCAGGTTTTTACTGGGTCAGTACAAAGCGCCCAAAACGGACCGTTTGGGGCTGACAAAGCTCCAATTTCGGTCCATTTTTGAGCATATTTTCTGCATGATGAAATTTCGGTCAGTCAGGCTGTCAAAACAGATTTCGAAAGCAGCTTGTTCAGACCATCCCTAACGAGAGCCCTGAAATCTATTTGCCCATCGGCTCGAAGCCGGAGCGTGAACCCCGTCACCACAAAGTCATCGCAACAGACGATGAACTGGTCAGACACCCTGCTTATCGGGCATCGTTCCAGTGTGGCGGGAGCACGATCGACTCTCGCGCCAACGCGTAGAAATCACGGAGTTCAAAATAATTGGCACGTGCCGGGCAGACCGTGTCGATGCCGGCACGATGCCGCGCATAACGGTTCCTGGGCACACGGAAAAACTGCGTCGCGAGGGGTACCGTCCGGCATCACACTTTGGAACCGGGCGCCACTACGGCAACCCCCATCGTCTCACTGAACCTGCGCACGAAGCATGCAGCCGCCAGGGCCCAAACGAAAGAACGCTGAACCCTGCCGCCCGCCATCGGGATCATGCGTCCCGATTGGCGATTTTTTCGACTGCCTGAGCCGTCTGGCGTGTATTGGCGTAGATCCCGATACCCAGATAGGCGAATCCCGCCATCATCACCAGATAAATCGCGCCCACCACCCAGACCAAGAGCGCCTTCAAAATGCCGCCCTGGGGGGAAAACAACACGACCACCCCGCCAGAAAGGACAAAAATGATACCCAGAATCACAAAAATATTCATGATCCTCTCAAGCCACTGGATGAAAAAATTGCGCATTTTTGATCTCCTCTTTCACAAGCATTAAAAACCCGTGCAATTATAATGAATCAAGGAATAAAAACCAGAAGAGCAATGCCAAATATTTTCAAAACCAGTCACCAAGGCACAATACAGTCCACTGAAACAGTCCCGCCAGGCATCAAAGACCAAACTCAATCGAATACGTCGTACAGCACATCCGCCACGACAGCCGTCGCGATGAAAATCAGGATCAGATCTGAACCCGCCATGCGCCATTCATAACCTTCATGCCGGGGCAACCTTCCCAGCAAGGCGCCTGGCACGACTTTTTTGGCGATACCCGGCGGCAGGGGTTTGCCTCTCGCCAGGTTCTTGCGGATGCCTGGCGGCAGCGAAGCATAACGGCCGAATCCAGCATCGCGCGCATACTGATGCGCCAGGGCGGATGTGATCCCCGCATAGACGAGATTGGGGTAAGCATCGTTGTCGCGCACCCGGCCGCGATCATCCCGGCGATCATCGAAATAGTCACTGCGTCGCCCGTACGCGTCATAGTCCGTTCGCGGATCCGTCGTCTCCAGCCTGTTTTTGCCTGAATGCCCCTTGCCTGGCTTCTCCTTGCTGTCATGCGCCGGACCAGCCCCACCGCGCTTGCCTGCGGAGCTGCCGCTCTTGTCATGCGGTCCGCCACCCTTGCCTTTTCCGTTCCCCTTGCCCTCGGGAGGCGCCGCCCCGACACCAAACGCCCAAAGACTGCCCACCATCATCGTGGCCTTCAGAATCTCTCGCCGATCCATCCCGTCATCTCCTCATTCCTCTGGATGACGCCAAGCTTAATCCTTTCGGCCGTCCGCACACCCATGCCGTATCAACTTGAAATGACGGAAACACCCGAACGCACATCCACTTTCCGCATCGTGATAATTTAAGCTTGTAATACCAATCTCTTTTGACCTCACACAAGGACGCGCACCATGAACGCGAACGTCATGCGTATCGTCGCCACCATGACGATGGCCGGCGCAGCCACCGTCATGGTGGCGGGCTGCTCTGTGGCCCGAAAGCAGGAAACCGTCGGCCAATACATCGACGGCTCGGCAGTCACGGCCGAGGTCAAGGCCAGGCTCGCGAATGACCCCGATACCTCGGCGGCGAACATCAATGTCAAAACCATCGACGGCGGCGTGGTGCAGCTGTCGGGTTTTGCCAAATCCCAGCGCGAAAAGGATCGCGCAGGCCAACTGGCCCGATCGGTCAGTGGGGTCACTCAGGTGCACAACGGTCTGGTCGTCAAACCATGAGACAATGCGGGCGTCATGACTGATGCCCGCCCCGAACCCGACGATCCGCTTGCTGCACTGGCCCCTCCGGGGATCCAGGCGGAGGCCGCCGACCTGGCCCGGGACGCCTTCACCCAGGCCTTCCGTCACGCCGCCTCGGCGCCAGCCGCCTTTCCGCTGGAGGCGCTGCGACGACAATGTCAGGACTGGGTCCGGGCCGCCGCAGACAATGAGGCACGCGCCTTGCGGATGGCCCTTCTGCTGGCTGGCCTGGATCAATGGGGCCTAGCGTTCAGTCAAGCCTTCGGCATTCAGGCCATCCCGCCCCTGACCGCGCTGATCGGCAGTCTGCGAACGGGTCTGGATCCTGCCGACGACGCCCGGTTCCAGCGGCAATTCGAGGCATTGGACGAGACAGAGACTGCGGCCATCGACTTCAAGATCGGGCTGCGCCGACAGATCAACCTGGCACTATGGCACGCCATGAGCGCGGGAGAAAACCTGGAGGCGGTCAAACCCGTGATTCAGGTCCTGGGCAGTCAGTTGCTGGCACTGGAAACAAACATGCCGCAACTGGGCTGGCGCCTGGTCTCGGACACGCTGGCCCACATTCAGATCCGCCTGCTCGAAGACCCCGATGCCACCGGACTGGCACAATCGGGCACCCAATGCCTGTTTGCCTCATTGCGTCAGGCCTGGACCAAAGCGCACTATGATCAGGTCATGGCGCAGGCGACGCAGGCCGTGCGGACCTGGCAACAAGCCCGGCGCGCCTCGACCCACTGACGGCCCGGATACGGCCGGAGACCACGGAGGATACGGCCATGCCCCCCACCTTCGAACAACGCGCCCAGGGCGCCCTGATCGGCGCCTATGTCGGCGATGCGCTGGCCCTGGGGCCGCACTGGTATTACGATCTGCAAGCGCTGCGGCACGACTATGGCGACTGGATCGACGGCTATACGGATCCCCGCCCCGACCGATACCATGCGGGGCTGCGGGCTGGCCAATCGGGCCAGGCCGGTTTCATCCTGGACCTGCTGACCGGATCCCTGGACACCTGCGGCCAATACGACGAGAAGGACTTCTGCCGACGACTGGACGAGGATCTCTTTACTCGACTGGACGGCACCCCCATGAACGGACCGGGTGGCTATACCAGCCAGTCGATCCGCGAAGCCTGGCGCCTGCGGGTCGGTCAGGGCCTGCCTTGGGGACGGGTGGCGGGGCTGGCCGACAACACTGAAGCGGCCGAACGCATCCTGGCCCTGGCCGTGCGCTACGCCCGCCAGCCGGCTGATCTGGCGCGCCACTGTGCCACGAACACGGCATTGACCCAACGCGACGCCACGGTCATGGCGATGACCGTGGCCTACGGCTGCGTGCTGGGCAGTCTGGTCCGCGGCGAGCCACTGGACACCGACACCTCCGGTCGGCTGATGCGCCTGGTGCACGACGGCGCCCTGCCCTTTCACCAGGTGACCCCGGCAGGACAAGCCGTCCCGCCACCGGGCCCGAAAGCCCCTCTGGCCGCCGGCCAGTTCCCCTCGCCGGATGCCTTGCTGACTGTCTCGGGCGTCCTGCGCGCCGCCCAAGATCCGGACATCCGCATCGAGCCAGCCTGGAAGGCATCGCTGGTCTACGGCATGCCCTGCGCGGTCTACCATCAGTTTCCCGCCGCCTACTATCTGGCCGGACGATTCCTGGACGATTTTGAATCAGCGGTCCTGCATGCCGTCAACGGCGGAGGGCAGAATCAGGCCCGGGCCATGCTGACCGGCGCGCTGTGCGGCGCCATCGGAGGCATTCAGGCCATCCCTGCCCGCTTCATCGAGCCGTTGGAACACAGTGCCCAGCGCCGGGCATGCGCCATGCGGCTGGCTCGCCAGGCGGCTTCAGCTGTCTGACCGCCAGACTCAACGCACTGGCAGGAAATTGAAAAACAACAGCCCCTGCACATAGTTGATGCCGATGCGCCGCAAGCTCTCATCGAGCAGCACCGCCTCCAGATCCAGCCGGGCGATGATGCGGCCGAACTCGCGCTCGAAGCTCAGGTTGGCCACGCCATCGCCCAGCTCGTTGGACAGCAGCAACGGCTGTCCCTGGGCATCGCGCCGACTGGCCAGCATCCAGGCGGCGATCTCGACGTTGCGCGCGGCATTGAAGACATGCCGGGCCTTGACGGAATCGCCGACATGGAACCGGATCACGCCGCCATGCGCCGCGATGATCGTACTGGACAATCCCAGCACGAATGCCGCCACACGGTCTCCGGGGTAACGAGGATCCATGGCCACCGACAGCACCTCGATGTCCTGCAAGCCTTCCAGTTCCTTGGGCACTGCGCCCTGACGGATCCGCGCGCGGCCCTGTTCGAGGGCGGCCTTCAGGTCCATGAATCCGGCCTTGCGCCATTGCCCTGGATTGCGCCGATACAGCTTTTCCAGAAGCCGGTCCAGACTGTCCAGGTTATCGCGCATGGCCAGCGTCTGCAGCCGGTTGATATCGCTTTGGGCGAACTGGTCGGCGGACATGGGCTCGCCCGGCAGCCCCGGATCGGACGCGGACACACAGCCCGCCAGCGCCAGCACAACGGCCAGCCATCCCGTGCGCCAATGGACAGATGCCTGAAGGCGCAGCACGGTCATCAATACTGCCGATTGCGATCGACGATGCCCGTGATCGCATCGCCCCGGTTCAGGGCATGGATCTTGGCGGCAATCTGGCGCACGGTCCCGTCCATCAGGCTGGCGCCCGCGATATGCGGCGTGACCCGGATGCGGACATCCATCCAGAAGGGATGATCCGGCGGCAGCGGTTCGCGTTCGAAGACATCCAGGGCCGCAGAGCGCAGCTGGCCGCGATCCAGCGCCTCCTGCAGATCGGCTTCGACCAGATGCCCTCCCCGGGCGATATTGATCAATACCGCGTCAGGCCGCAGTCGATCGAAGACACGGCGGCACAGAATGCCCCGGGTGGCGTCGGTCAACGGCAATACATTGACCAGCACCCGCGTGCGCGCCAGCAACGCATCCAGGCCCGACGGACCGGAGAACGACTCGACCCCCGGCACCGCGCGGCCGCTGCGCGACCAGATTGCGGTCGGATATTCGAGCGCGACACAGGCCTGCGCAACCCGGGCGCCCATCACGCCGGCCCCCAGAACGCCAACCGTCCAGGCCGCGCGGTCGATATCGTCCAGCGGCCGCCAGCGCCGCTCTGTCTGCTGGCGCTCATAACGACCGAAGTCGCGGGATTCACGCAGCAGATGAAAGACGGCATATTCCGCCATCTGCACCGCCATGCCGCCATCTTCCAGTCGCACCAAGGGCAACGCATCCGGCAGTCCGGACATGTTCAACAAGGCATCGACACCCGCGCCCAGGTTGAACAAGGCGCGCAACCGGGGTTCGCGCGCGAACAGATCGGAGGGCGGGGCCCACACCACGGCAAAATCAGCCTGGCCTTCAGGCTGACCGTCATCCCACAGGCGCACCCGGGCTTCGGGCAAGGCATCGCGCAGCGCCGCCACCCAGGCCTGTGGTTCGGTTTCGAGTCTCGATGCGAAGACAACATCCATGATCAGTGCTCCAGCGCATAGTCCAATGCCGCGCGCACCGCCACGGCCTGCGCCTCATTGCACTGATCCGGTGTCGTGCGCGGGCTGTCGGGATAGACCTCGGTCGTCGTGCGATAGACCGCATTCGTCATGCCGGCGCACAAACCCAGGGAACGCAGGGCATACCGGATGACACCGGGGGCGACCATCGGCGATCCGATGAGCTCGCCGCGATCATCGGCAGGGGCAATGTGGGTGACGCGGGACACCTCGCGGATCACCGCCTCCTGGAATCCAGGTTGGGGGGATTCGGTATCATCGACCAGATAAAAGCCGTCAGGAATGCTGCCTGGCGCAAAGGCGCGGCCATCGCGCGCCGCCAGCGCGGGCCGGAACTCGGATTCATCGGTATCGGTGGTCTCGTGCAGATCGATATGCACCCGGACGCGGTCCGCAAAAGGCGCCACCAGCGCCATCAAGGCCGCCGACTCCGGCGCGGGGCTGCCCGGACGAAAGGCGCGGTTCGGATCCACCGCCCGGGGATTCCAGCGATGAATGCGCTCGTATCCCCAGGGGCTGACACAGGGGACGATCACCAGATCCACGCGACCGGCGTACTCGGCCGCATGACGGTCGGCAAAACGCAGCGCGCCATGCACGCCGCTGGTCTCGTACCCATGCACGCCGCCCGTAATCAGCGCGACCGGGCGATCCTCGCGTCCATCGCGACTGCGCAACGCATACAGCGGATACGTGTCGGGCGGATAGTCCAGTTGGCCGTACTGGATGACGTCGAAGCGATCGCGCAGCCGGTCGATGATCGACATGACTTCATCGGCATAACTGCGCTGGCGCTGCTGGCGGGCAAGCCAGGCGGAAATCTCGGACGCGCCCCAAGGAACACCGGGGGTGCCGATCGGATAAGGCAGGGGCTGCATGACCCAGGCTCCAGACTCGGAAAACTGTCTTGGACTGTATCACAGGGGGATGCCGCGTCAGCGCCCCGGATTATCCCGAATCAGCCTCCTGCGCGATCGCGCCGCGCGGCAGCCGCGGCCCGCTCAATACAGCCACACCCGGATATGGATCCAGCCCGCGTTCTGCGCAGCCTCGACCGCCTCGAATACAGGGATCGACAGAAAATACGGCAAGGCATCACGCACAGTATTCCAGACCCCCCGAAGATCGACCGTGACATGCCGGGGGGAATGCCAGGCGGACAGACGAGGCAGAAACCGGGGCACCCGCGCGCAGTAATCCTCGAACGACATGCCGAAAGACGTGCGCAGCAGCCGCTCCTCCTCACCGACGATCCAGCAAAAGACCGCCATGGCCACCAGGGTCAGGATCAGACCCACCATCAGGCTGCCCGTCTGCAGACCGATGCCAAGCACGGCCAGAATGGAAAAGACATACAGCGGGTTGCGACAAACAGAATAAGGGCCTTCGGCCACCAGATCAGCGCCCTTGCGCCCTCCCAGGTACAGCATGCAGGCGCAACGCCCCAGGAGGGCCAGCACCATCAACGCCAACCCGGCCCACTCCAGTCCCTGATGAACCCATCCCTCTTCGGCCCAGGCGGAGCCGATCCAAGGCAACGCCAGCACGGCCAATACGCCCAGCACACCCAGGGCGCGGCGTCGCAGTACCTGCGCATGGGCAAGCCGTCTCCAGACGGTCTCCATATCGGCAGTCGGGCGAGAGGAAGATGAGGGGGAAAGGGTACGGCTGGTCGCAGTCATGGTCGCTCCTGATCGGACGGCACTCACCATAGCCCCCGCGCTCACGAATCCACTACGAATCCAGCTTACAGAAAACTGAATGAAAATCCAGCCTGAAACATGTCCCGCTTTCGGCACCGCCATGGACGGAATCGATCTCCAGCCGCCACCCCCTGAGCTCGCACACCCGTTGGGCGATGCCCAGCCCCAGCCCATGGCCGGTTCCCGCCGCCTGCGCGGCCGACAGATCGGCGCGCCCCGCTCGCCATTCTCGCAACCGGGCCAGATGTCCGGGCTCGATGCCCGGTCCGTCATCACGCAACACCAGCGTCCCCTGCGGATCCAGGCTCACCCGCAGGGTGGCCGGTGCTGCGTGCTCGATCGCATTGCGCAGCAGATTTCGCAATACGATCAGCAAGGCATCCGGATCCAGTTGCCGCGTCTGCCCTGGCGGAATGCGCGAATCCAGCACCAGACCGCGCATGCGGGCCATATGTTCCAGCGCGAACCAGGCCTGCTCCAGCGCCCGCGCCAGATCAACACAGCGCACTCGCGAAGGATCAGCGCTGTTCAGCGCGGCCGCGCCCGCCAGACTGCTGGCCGCCGCATCAACCTGGATCATCATGCGCTTCAAGCGGGCCTCGAGCGGTGTCCCGGCATCGACGGCCAGCAGAGCCATTTCGCAATCGGAGCGCAGAACAGCCAGGGGAGTGCGCAGTTCATGACCGAGATTGGCGGCGAACTGGCGTTCGAACGCCACGGACCGGTCTATCCGGTCCTGGATGCGATTGAAGGCCTCGATCAATTGCAGCGCCTCGTCGCCCTGCGGCACCTCATCCGGTGGCGCCCCCCCGCCCTCCCAGGCGGAAAGCTGGTCGGACACGGCCCGGATCGGCGCCACCACCCGATTCGCCAGCCGCCGCGCCAGCAGCCAGGCGCCGACCAGCGCCAGCATCGAGCCGCCGACCAGGATCCAGCCGAAAAAACGGACCCGGTCCTCATGCGTGGTGGCATCGTAGCGGACGTAGAGCAGACCCTGGGGGATATGCTCCACCCAGGTATGCCATGTCCGGCCCGTCTGCACGATTTCGCGTCCGCCCGGCGCTGCCGCGAACATGCCTTCGAGCGGAGGCGGCCGGTCCGCTGACTGCACCCAGGCCTGGACACGTCCGCCCTCGCTCCAGCGCGGCGGCAGGGCGACCGGCATGACCATGCCTGCCGCCAGATCATCGCGCAAGGACGCGATCTGCCCCGACAGGACCTCATCGACCAGGTTGTCCTCCATGCTGGCGAACGTCTCATACGCGAGCAGACTGATCACCAGCAGGAATACGGCGGCGGTGCCCGTGACAGCCCAGGTGACTCGCCGGGCCAGAGAGGAAGAACGCACCGGTACACTCATGTCTCATTCTCGCCGGCTCCAGGCCGAGAAGATATGGGGGCCAGCCGCCAGCCGTGGCCGGGTTCGGCCACAATGTCCGGACCGCGCGCCGCGCGCAGCCGGCGACGCAACAGATGCACCTGATCGTGCAGGGCGCGATCGGAGGGCGGCCCGTCGGGCCACAATGCCGCTGTCAGGCGGGCATGCGTAGCGAGGGCGCCAGCCGGACGCAACAAGACCTCCAGCAGCAGCACCGATTTGCGCGGCAAGGCAAGCGGCAGGCCGGCCAGCGTCACAGTCTGCGAAGACGGATCGTAGCCCAACGCGCCGTGCACAAGCGGACCGGATGCATCCCCCTGCCCACGCCGCACCAGAACGCGCAGGCGCGCCACCACCTCGGCCAGGGAAAAGGGCTTGACCAGATAGTCCTCTGCGCCCAGATCAAAGGCCAGCAGTTTGTCCTCGAGCCGTTCGCGCGCGGTCAGGACCAGCACGGGCCGCCACAGGCCGGATTCCCGCCGCATGCAGCGCAGCACATCCAGCCCGCTCAGGCCCGGCAGGCCAAGATCCAGAACCACGGCGTCGAAAGGCATCTGGCGCAACAGGGCCAGCGCCCCATGCCCATCGTAGGCGGCATCCGGCATCATGCCCTGGCGCTCGAGGTAGCCATACAGGTTTTCCGACAAGGTCGGTTCATCCTCGACGATCAGGATGCGCGAACCATCGGCCATGGCCGGCACGGGCTACCCCTGAAACCCGGTTGGCCCGACAGGCGGATGACGGGGAGGCATCGATTTTTCTGCACCGCACATTGAATCACTCATTCCAGCATCTCCGGCAGGTGGGTCTCGTATGGCATCCGTACTGACTTCGTACAGTCATCATAACCAGCCCATGCCGGGCGCGAAAAGCCGAGCGCCCGCCCCCACGGCGCCGTGGGGGCGGGCACGCGAGGTGCTTTCAGGTGAAGCGTCAGACGGTTTCAGGCGAATCGTCAGCCGGAACTTCCGCGCCCAGGAACTCCCGGTAGCGCCGGTATTCCTGCAGCGAACAAGCCCGCACGTTCCGTCTCAACCAGGCATCGACATCCCCCATGCCCCGCTTGGTCGCGGACATCGAGCGCGATTCCTCCTGGTTCACGTCCGGCAACTGTCTGTCGTCGGTTTCCAGATTCATTCGTGCCATTCAAGGATTATCGAAATGAACCTCATTATTTCATCGACATCCGGGCCAGCACCAATCAAGGATTGCAAATACACAGACATTCTTAAGACCCTATTTTTAATAAGGATTTCTGTTGAATCACAAAGATTAAAAATGGTTAGAATGCACCGCAGCAAAGCAACACTCTGTTAAATTTAAACATGTCATACTTCACACGAGTTTCACTGTATATTTTCCAAGCCTTCCGCCAAAACTTTTTCGGCGATTGATCCTGTTCCAGGTCGTCACGCTCGCGTTCCCGACCATCCTGAAATTCAGAAGACTCGAGAGACCCCATGCCCGACCCTGTACCCCTCATCGCCGTGCTGGAAGACCATCCCGCCCAATCCGAATGGATGCAGCGGATCCTCTCCGATGCAGGCTACGTCTGCCAGATATTCAGCGAAGGCAGCGCCTTGCTCACCACGCTGCGTGCCCGCACCCCGTTTTCCCTGCTCCTGCTGGACTGGGAATTGCCGGGTATCAGCGGCATGGAGGTGCTGCGCTGGATCCGCGTCAATTGCTCGGAAGACATGCCCGTGATCTTCGTCACCAATCGGACACTGGAAAGCGATCTGGTGGCCGGCCTTAACAATGGCGCGGACGACTACATCTGCAAGCCCTGCCAGCCGGCCGAACTGCTGGCGCGCATCGGCGCGCAGTTGCGGCGTCATCGGCCCTCCGTGAGCCCTGACACGAACTTCACGCTGGGCGTCTTCTCGGTCGACATGGCCAAACGGCAGATCCGGCTGCGCGATGAACCCATTGCCCTCACCCCCAAGGAATTCGACCTGGCCATCCTGTTCCTGCGCCACCCCTGGCGGTTGCTGTCGCGCGACGATCTCAGCGCACTGGTCTGGAACCGCGAGGTCCCCAGTGCCTCCCGCACACTGGACACGCACCTGTCCAACGTCCGCAAGAAACTGCATTTCGGTCCCTCCACAGGGACCTTGCTGTGCGCCTCTTATGCGTTGGGCTATCGGCTCGAACTCCTGCCCTCCACAGATCAGGCGGTTGTCACATGATATGCCTTCGCTCTTTCTCCGGTTCCCGGCACGTTCGCTCGCTGTCTCTGGGGCTGTTGCTGACCGGCCTCGTCCTTTCGCTTGGCGCCCATGCCCGGCCCATGGGGACTCGGGATAACGATTTCCTGTATCAGGTAGAGCCGGGCGACACCCTGATCCGCATTGCCGAACGCTATACCCTGCAGACCGATAACTGGTCCGGACTGCAACGCATGAATCAGGTCGAGGATCCTTTCCGCCTGCCCATCGGCATGGTCATCCGCATCCCCCTGTCCATGATTCCGGAACAGCCCGCAACGGCGACGGTCACGCATGTTGTCGGACAGGTGACGGTCGATGGCCGGCCCTTGCAACTGGGCGAAGTCCTGAGCGCGGGCCAGACGCTGCGCAGCACCGATGGAGGCACCGCCACGCTGCAACTGGAAGATCAAAGCCTGCTGATGCTGCCACCCGACACCACGCTGGAAATTCAGCGCCTGCAGACCTTCCAGGGAACGGGGCTGACAGATACCCAGATTTCGATTCGTCAGGGGACGCTGGAATCAACCGTGGCCCCCACCGGCACCGGAGTGGGTCGCTTTGAGGTCCGCACGCCCGCCACGGTCACGGGAGTGCGCGGGACCCGCCTGCGCGTTCATGCCGATGCCTCGGGCTCACGCCTCGAGGTGCTGCAAGGCGGCGCATCCATCGAAGGCCCCTCGGGCGGTGAACAGCGCGTGGCCCCGGATATGGGCGCTTCCTACGATACGCGCGGCCAGTTCCTGGGCAAACATTCCTTGCTCCCCCCGCCGATGCACCTGGTGCTCTCTCGCACAAACGGCCAGCGCCTGAACTTTGAGCCGGTTCCGCAGGCGGTTTCCTATATCGTCCGGGTGGCGCTGGACCCGGCGGGATCTCGCCTGGAATCCAGCCACAAGGCGGCCGGGCCAGGTGCGCCTCTGGGCGCCAGCAGCGGCGGCCCGCGCTACGTGTTCGTACGTGGCGTCGACCCCTTTGGCATCGAAGGGCGCGATGCTGTCCTGGCCGTCGACTCATTGCGCACTGGCCTGACAGTCAGCGACGGTTCTCCGGTTTTGACAACCGACGGAGCGTTCGTGATGCTAAATTGACGGGATATGACATTCACGGACACCCACCATCTGATCGGCATGCGGCAACGCCTTCTGTTTGAATGGATGGTGGTCGTCACCGCCCTGGTTCTACTGTCCTCAGTCCTGACGATCTGGAAAGATCTGCCAGGCATCAGGGACATCAACCATCGGGCCTACAACCTGAGCATGCAGGCAGCCCCAAAACTGCCTCCCGACCCGAACATCGTGATCATCGCGATCGACGATGCCAGCATCGAGGCGCTGGGCTACTGGCCATGGCGTCGCGCGGTTCACGCAGAGCTGCTCAAACGCCTCCACGGCGCGCGAGCCGTCGGACTGGATCTGATCTTCTCCAGCCCTCACCCCATCTATCCGCAGGACGATCTGCTCCTGGCCAACGCCATCGCCGAGCAAGGCCGCGTCATCCTCCCCGAAATCCTCAGTCCCGACGGCTGGCACCAGACCCGGCCGATCGGGCCGCTAGCTCAGGCTGCCGCGGCACTGGGCCGCGTCGACGTTCAACCGGATCCGGACGGTACCCTGCGCGCCATGGAACCGCGTCGCACTCCGGCGAACGGTGGCCCGCCCCTGCCGCATTTCAGCCTCGCCTTGGCCCGCGTGATCGGCCAGGACAAGGCCGCCATCGCGAAAACCCTGGCGACGCCCCCGGACACGGCCCGGCATATCCGCTTTACCGATTCCGCCAGCCGCCGCACCATCTACCCCTATGCCGCCGTGCTCAACGGCCAGATTCCCGAATCCACCTTCCAGGATCGCATCGTGCTGATCGGCGCCTGGGCCTCCGGACTCGGCGACCACCTGCCGACGCCGCTGAGCCGCACGGCGCCGGGTGTCGAGATCCTCGCAGACATCCTGCAGAACATGCAAGGCGACCTCTGGATCCGCGTCGCCCCGACCTGGATCACCGTGCTGGCGGGGCTTGGACTGATTCTGCCGGTCTGCCTCGGATTGAGAATGCTGTCCGCCCGCAGAGGGCTGATCGGCGTGCTGATCGCCGTCGTCTTCGGCCTGATCACAGACGCTCTGCTGCTCCAGGAGGCCGGCTACTGGCTCCCGCCCGCCGGCATTCTGCTGGCCCTGGTGCTGGCCTATCCCTTGTGGAGCTGGCGCAGCCAGGAGGCGACGCTGAGCCATATCGACGCCGAACTCGAACGGCTGCGCATCCCGCTGCAATCCGAAGACACCACACGTGATTCTGACACCCTCTCGAACCCGCTCGGCCCCGATACGCTACCCGAGCGGGCTGTGCGTCTGAACCGGGCCATCTCCCGCCTCAAACAGGCCACCCAGACTCAGGAGGAAACCCTCAGCTTCCTGTCGCACGACATGCGCTCGCCCCAGAGCGCCATCCTGGCGATCATCGAGCTGCGCCGCCAGGCGCCCAATCATTCGACAGAGGAGACCGCCCTGGCGTCCATCGAGCAGCAGGCGCGTGCCACCTTGCGCCTGGTCGATCAATTCGTTCAGCAGGGACGCGCCGAGTCTGCGACGCTGAACCTGCACACCTGCTACCTGGACGATCTCATCCAGGAATGCTGCGACCAACGCTGGCCCCAAGCCGCGCAACGCCAGATCGAACTGCGGTTCGAGCCTCGTCATCCAGAGGCCGTTGCCCACATTGACCGGGAGCTCATTGGCCGAGCCATCGGCAACCTGCTGGACAATGCCCTGCTCTACAGTCCGACGCGCAGCGTTGTCGAATGCTCACTCGTGCCCGCGGAGCGTTACTGGAACATCCATGTCCAGGACATGGGCCCCGGCATTCCGGAGGGACAGATGGAACACCTCTTTGACCGGTTCCATCGCCTGTCCGGCGGAGCGCACAAGCCAACCGGCAGCGGCCTGGGACTGGCGTTCGTGAAGACCGTGACACAGCGCCACGGCGGCCGGATCTTTTGCGTCAGCCCCCCGGGTCAGGGCGCCAGATTCACGATCAGCCTCCCGGCGGAAGACTAGGGCCGGCTACCTGATCCCGCCCCGCCGCAGCTTTTCCAGCGCGGCCCGGTTGAGTTCCTTGGCCTCCTGCTCGGCATAATCCCGTTCACCGGGCTCATAGGACCCTTCGTAAAGGCATTTGCTGCGATCCCAGCGACATTCATCGACGCGGCTCGTCTGCCCCCTGGAGGGATGGCCACCCCAGAAACAGCCGGAGACCAGAACGGCCAACCCCAGCACGATGCTGCCTCGAATCACGGTGCGGTCAACCATATTTTCTCCTGCTGCGGGATGCGCCAGCCGCATTTATAACAGGTTCGCACGCCAGCATGAAGCAAAGGCCCTTGCGTCCTGGCCAATATCTCAGTCATCGTGTTTTCGAGTACTCGATCAGCCGATGGCGCGTGTTCTCCAGTTCCTTTTGCAGCAGTTCGGCATCCGGCAATACCGTCCGGTAGTTCGCCGCCATCACCTTGGTCGGCAAGCCATCCAGCGCATACCGCGCCAAAGCATGGCCCTTGTCGGCACACAGGATCAGGCCCACCGGCGGGTTCTCGTCCGGGCAGGCCCAATGCTCCTTGGCATAGTTGCAGTACATATGCATCTGCCCCACATCGGCATGCGTCAGGCTGCCCAGCTTCAGGTCGATGATGACCAGGCAGCGCAGCTTGCGATGGAAGAACAGCAGATCGACTCGATACCAGGCCTGGTCGATGCGCAGCCGACGTTGCCGCCCGCCGAAAGTGAAGCCTTCACCCAGCTCCAGCAGGAAGTCTTCAGCCGCCGGATCAATGCCGCTTCCAGGTTGGATTCCGAATACTCGTCCTTGAGGTCGAGGAACTCCAGCACATACGGGTCTTTGATGGCATCGCTGGGCGTGACGGTATCCTCGGGCTTGGCTGGCCACCGAACCCTTGACCAGCATCGCCGCCATTCCTGCGCCATTGTGCGTGCCTGATCGACCGTCAGTTCCCCGTACTGGCCCAAGGCGGGCTTGCGGCGCTCGCCAGCATTCGTGCGGTACTGGAGCATGAATACCTTGCGGCCCGTCGGGGTGATCTTGCACAGGAAGTCGGGCACCACGGTGTCCCGCAGTTCGATGGCCTTGTCTTGGAGTTGTGCCGCATCGACTGCGGACTTGGTGAGCTTGATCTTCGCCATGATGACTCCTCGGAAAGCCCGGTTTCCAAGAGCCGCATGGGAGCCCGGAGCCATCGTGAAACGAAAAAAAGACCTGGATGAACATCCAAGTCCTTGATTTCCATGGTGGGCTGTGAGTGACTCGAACACTCGACCGACGGATTAAGAGTCCGCTGCTCTACCAACTGAGCTAACAGCCCGTCGCATTGATTTTGCGAAGAACGAAACTATACCTCTTTTTTGGGGCACGCGCAAAACGCATGCCTGTGGGCCCCACACCCTGAATCTACACGGCTGCCGCCAGCTGCGCCGCCAGCCCCACGTAACTGCGCGGCGTCATCGCCAGCAATCGGGCCTTGGGTTCTTCGGGCAGGTCCAGGCCGGTGATGAATTCACGCAGCGCCTGCTCGGTGATCCCCTTGCCACGCGTCAAGGCCTTCAGTTGCTCGTAGGGTTGCGGCAACCCATAACGGCGCATCACGGTCTGCACGGGCTCGGCCAGGATTTCCCAGCAGGCATCGATGTCGGCGTCGATGGCGGCGGCATTCAACTCCAGCTTGCCCAGGCCGCGCAGGCAGGCCTCATAGGCGACCAGCCCATAGCCCAGTGCCACGCCCAGATTGCGCAGAACGGTGGAATCGGTCAGGTCGCGCTGCCAGCGAGATACCGGCAGTTTTTCCGACAAATGGCGCAACAGCGCGTTGGCCAGTCCCAGGTTGCCTTCGGAATTCTCGAAGTCGATCGGATTGACCTTGTGCGGCATGGTCGACGAGCCGACTTCACCGTCCTTCAGGCGCTGCTTGAAGTAACCCAGAGAGATGTATCCCCAGACATCCCGGTTCAGATCCAGCAGGATGGTGTTGGCGCGGGCGATCGCATCGAACAGGGCGGCCATCCAGTCATGCGGTTCGATCTGGATCGAATAGACATTCTGGGTCAACCCCAGCCCGCTCAGGACCCCGTTGGAAAATGCCGGCCAGTCGATTTCCGGATACGCCGCCAGGTGGGCGTTGTAATTGCCTGTGGCGCCGTTCATCTTGGCCAGAGGCTGCACGGCACGGATCGCCTCCAGTGCGCGCGCCAGGCGGGCGGCCACGTTGGCGAATTCCTTGCCCATGGTGCTGGGCGTGGCGGGCTGACCGTGGGTGCGTGACAGCAGCGGCTGGTCGGCGTACTGATGCGCCAGCGCGCGCAAGCTGGCCAGGACGGATTCCAGTGCCGGCACCACGCTCTGAGAGCGCGCACGACTGAGCATCAGCGCATGGGAGGTATTGTTGATATCTTCCGAAGTACAGGCGAAATGGATGAATTCCGCCGCCCGGGACAACTCGGCATCGTCAGTCACCCGTTCCTTGAGCCAGTATTCCACCGCTTTGACATCGTGATTGGTGGTGCGTTCGATGGCCTTGATGCGGGCCGCATCATCCTCGGAAAAATGCTCGACCAATGCCTGCAGCCGCGCACGCGCCGCAGCCGAAAAAGCCGGCAGTTCAGGCAATCCGGCGTCGGACAGACCGATCAGCCAGGCGATCTCGACCTCGACCCGGTGTACCATGAAGCCTGCTTCGGACAGAAAGGGCCGCAGGGTGTCGGCCTTGGCCGCGTAACGCCCATCCAGGGGCGACAGCGCATTGAGTGCGCTGAGGGAGGAATCAATATGCATCATCGGCGAAAATGAAAAAGCGAGAAGGCGCGGCCTGCCGAACACGGCGCCGGAGCGCACGGGTCTGAGCGACGGCGATCTGACTGCGTCCGCCAACGCACAGGGCTTCGGCGGCGCACATCCAGACCCCGGATTCTAGCATCTGACCGCCCGCGGGCCAGTGCGCGTCGGCTCCCCTCCATAGGGAGGACAGCGGCTGGTAAAAAAAAGCACAAAATAGTGCGCCGAACCACGGGATGAGAGGACGCGTCCTGCTATACTTTTCGAGCCTTGGACTATCCTGCCGCCCCCATGAAATTGATCGGTTCCCTGACCAGCCCCTACGTCCGCAAGGTCCGTATCGTGCTAGCCGAGAAAAAACTCGACTATGAGCTGATTCTCGACGACCCCTGGGGCCCCGCGACGCACGTCACGGCACACAATCCCCTGGGCAAGGTGCCCTGTCTGATCATGGACGAAAACGGCGCGCTGTTCGACTCGCGCGTCATCGTGGAATACCTGGATACGCTTTCTCCGGTCGGCCGGCTGATTCCGCCACCGGGACGCGAACGCGTGGAAGTCAAACGCTGGGAGGCGCTTGCCGACGGCGTCATGGACGCCGCCGCGTCCGCTTTCATGGAAACCCATCGCCGACCCGAAGGCCAGCGCAGTCCCGACTGGGTCACGCGCCAACACCAGAAAATCCGCGCCGGGCTGGACTACATGGGGCAGTTGCTGGGGGAACAGGCCTACTGCATGGGCGTCAACCTGTGTCTGGCCGATATCGCCGTGGGCGCGGCCCTGGGCTATCTGGACCTGCGCTTCCCGGAGATGAACTGGCGCGCCGACCATGCCCACCTGGCCCGCCTGTTCGACAAGCTCGACGCCCGTCCTTCGTTTGTCACCACCCGGCCGCCTGAGGCCTGATCGCCCGCGCTCAGACAATCATCCCGCCGCCCAGGCATACATCGCCGTCATACAGCACGGCTGACTGGCCAGGCGTGATGGCCCATTGCGACTCGGCAAAGCGCAAGGTGAAATCCGCTCCCTCCCCTGTTTCCAGAGTGCATGCGGCATCGGCCTGCCGGTAGCGGGTCTTGGCGGCATAGGCGCCGGGCGCGGGCGGCTCGCCCGCCACCCAGCTGGCATCCTGGGCGCTCAGCCGTTCACTGAGCAGCCAGGGATGATCGTGCCCCTGTACCACATACAAGGTGTTGTGCTCCAGATCCTTGCGGGCCGCATACCAGGCATCGGCGGTGCCGTCCTCGCGCTGGGTGGCGCGTACGCCGCCGATCCCCAGCCCCTTGCGCTGGCCCTGGGTATGAAAGGCCAATCCCTGATGGCGGCCGACCTCCTGCCCTTCAGGCGTGAGCATCGGCCCCGGCCGGGTGGGCAGGTAACGGTTCAGGAATTCCCGGAAAGGCCGCTCACCGATGAAGCAGATGCCTGTGGAATCCTTTTTGGCCGCATTGGGCAAGCCGATCTCGCGCGCGATGCGGCGGACCTCGGTCTTGGGCAACTCACCCAGGGGAAACAGCGTGCGCGCCAGCTGATCCTGGTTTAGACGATGCAGGAAATAGCTTTGATCCTTGGTACCGTCCAGCGCCTTCAGCAACTGGCTGCGCAGCCCCCCGGACGTCTCGATGCAGCGCACCCGGGCGTAATGACCGGTGGCGATGTAATCGGCGCCCAGGCCCATGGCATGATCCAGGAAGGCCTTGAATTTGATTTCCGCGTTGCACAGCACATCCGGATTGGGCGTGCGCCCCGCGGAATATTCCCGCAAAAACTCGGCAAACACCCGGTCCTTGTATTCAGCGGCAAAATTGACCGCCTCGATGTCCACCCCCAGCACATCAGCCACGCTGGCAGCGTCCAGCCAGTCCTGGCGCGACGAGCAGTATTCGCTGTCATCGTCGTCTTCCCAGTTCTTCATGAACAGGCCGACCACCTCATAGCCCTGCTGCCGCAGCAGCCAAGCCGATACCGAGGAATCCACACCTCCCGACATGCCGATGACAACCCGGGCGCCTCGTGCCGGTCGTTCAGCCACGCAGCGCCTCGTCCACGGTTTCGATCCAGTGGCGCACCGGCATCTCGGTGCCACTCTGGAGATGACAGATGCAGCCGATGTTCGAGGACACGATGGTCTCGGGCAACGTCGTCTGGATGGCCTGAATCTTGCGGTCGCGCAGCGACTTGGACAACACCGGCTGGGTGATCGAATACGTCCCCGCCGAACCACAGCACAGGTGCGACTCACCGAAAGACTGCAGATCGAACCCCAGGTCCGTCAGCAGCCGCTCCGTCACGGCGCGCAGCCCCTGCCAGTGTTGCAGCGTGCACGGCGGATGGAAGGCGCTGCGCCCCGGCGCCCGGCACATCCTGGCGCGAACCTCGGTGGCCATGGGCGAGAGAAACTCGGCAATATCCTTGACATACGGCATCAGGCGCTCGGCACGCTCGGCATAGGCCGGATCATGCTTCAGATGATGGGCATAGTCCTTGATCATGCCGCCGCAACCCGAGGCATTGACGACCACGGCCTCGACCTCGCCGGATTCCAGCAATGGCAGCCATGCGTCCACATTGGCGCGCATCTGGTCGCGGCCGGCCTCCTGGGCATCCAGGTGGAAATTGATGGCGCCGCAGCAGCCCGAGCCCGAGGCGATGCGGGTGCCGACACCAACGGCATCGAGCACGCGCAGCGTAGCGGCATCGATGGAAGGCATCATGGCAGGCTGAACACAATTGGCCAGCATCAGCACCTGCCTGCCATGACGGCCCGGATCCGCCGGCAGCGCTCCTGCGGGCCGGGCCTGCGCGATCTTGGCGCGCAGTACCGCCGGCAGGACGGGCCGCACCCAGACACCGATCCGGTACAAGGACCCGAACCAGGACGAGCCCATCAGGCGCCGCAAGGTCTCGCGAATCAGGCGTTCGCGCAACGGCCGGCGCACCCGCTCGCTGACGACCTGCCGGCCGATATCCACCAGCGCGCCATACTGGACGCCCGATGGGCAGGTCGTCTCGCAATTGCGGCAGGTCAGACAGCGATCCAGATGCTGCTGCGTGACGAACGTCGGCTCAACCCCCTCCAGCACCTGTTTGATCTGATAAATGCGGCCGCGCGGGCTGTCGAGTTCATCGCCCAGGATCTGATAGGTCGGACAGGTCGCCAGGCAAAAGCCGCAATGCACGCAACGGCGCAGGACTTCTTCGGCGTCCCGGCCGAAATCGGTATCGCTCGCCCATTCTGCGAGTTGTGTCTGCATGATGGGTCCTCAGAGTTCAGGATAGAGTCGGTGCACATTGAAAATGCCGGCAGGATCGAATTCCCGCTTCAGCCGCCGGTGGATCTGCAGGACGCCGTTGTCCAGGGGATGGAACGTCGGCACCTCTTCGGGCGCGCCCTCGCGTCGGTACAGACACGCGGAACCACCCAGCGTCCGGACTCTGTCGCGCAGCGCCGCCGCATCATGCGAGCCCGCCAGCCAGCGCAGGCCACCGCCCCACTCGTGCAGCACCGGCCCCAGGCCCAAGGCCGGCGCGCCGGCAGGCAACACGATGCGCCACAGGGGCCGCTGATCAAAAAACGCATGCGTCTGATCGCGCAGACCCAGCCAGAAGGCCGCCGCATCGGCATCCGGCAACTGTTCTCCGCCGATTTCCTCCTGGCCGTGGAGCACGGCCGACGCGTTGCCTGAAAGACGCACGAACAATTTGCCGCTCGTGCCCGAGGCGTCCGCCACCCAGGCCGTCGCCGACACGGGCAAGGGCCGTGACCGCCAGCGCAGGCACAGATCCAGGGCAGCGGATTCATCGAGCGCCAGAACGCAGGTGGTTTCACGCGGCGGTCGGGGCGCGACCTTGAGAGAGACCTCCACAAGCGCCCCCAGAACCCCCAGGGATCCCGCCAACAGCCGCGAGACATCGTAGCCGGCGACATTCTTCATGACCTCTCCGCCAAAGTGCAGCACATTGCCATCGGCGCTCAGCAAACGCGTGCCGAGCACGAAATCGGCCAAAGGGCCGGCGGCCATGCGACGCGGCCCCGACAGGCCCGACGCGACACATCCCCCCAGGGTACCGGCCGCGCCAAAACGCGGTGGCTCGAAGGCCAGCATCTGATCCTGTGACGCCAGCAACGTCTCGACTTCCGCCAGCGGTGTGCCCGCCCGGGCCGTCAACACCAGTTCGGACGGCTCGTACCCCACCACCCCCTGATAGGCCGAAAGATCCAGCCAGGTTGCCGCATCATCGGCCGGCAGCGGCCCGCCATAAAAAAGCCGCGTGCCGCCGCCCCGGATCAGAAGCGGGCGCTGGCCCGCGCGAGCAGTCACGACCTGTTCGCAAAGTTCGGACAATACGAATTCCATGGGTGAGGATCCTAGAACCGGGGGATATCGGGAAAGCGGATGTCGCCTTGGTGGACGTGCATCTTGCCGTATTCCGCGCAGCGCACCAGGGTCGGGATGAGCTTGAGCGGGTTGAGCAATCCATAGGGATCGAAGGCACGCTTGACCGCCGAGAACATATCCAGCTCATCGCGCGTGAACTGTGAGCACATCTGGTTGATCTTTTCCAGGCCCACGCCATGCTCGCCAGTAATGGTGCCTCCCACCTGGACGCACAGTTCCAGGATGGCGACACCGAAAGCGTCGGCGCGTTCGACCTCGTCAGGCTGGTTGGCGTCGAACAGAATCAAGGGATGCAGGTTGCCGTCTCCGGCATGGAACACGTTCGAGCAGCGCAGTCCGAACTGCTGCTCCATCTCGGCAATCGCGGCCAGCACCTTGCCCAGATGGCGGCGCGGAATCGTGCCATCCATGCAGTAGTAATCGGGCGAGATGCGCCCCGCGGCGGGAAAGGCGTTCTTGCGCCCGGCCCAGAATTTCAGGCGTTCCTCTTCGGATGAAGAGGTCTGCAGCCGGGTGGCGCCGGCCTCGCGCAGCAGCGCCTCGACACGGGTGATTTCCTCGGCCACCTCATCGGGCGTGCCATCCGACTCGCAGAGCAGGATGGCGGCGGCATCCAGGTCGTAACCAGCCTTGACGAACGGCTCGACCATGTGCACGGAACGCTTGTCCATCAGTTCCAGCCCAGCCGGAATGATGCCGCCCGCGATGATGCGCGTGACGCCCTCGCCCGCCTGCTCGACGCTGGGAAAGCTGGCCATGACCACCTGCGCCAGCTGAGGACGCGGGATCAGCCGCACCGTCACCTCGGTCACCAGGCCCAGCATCCCCTCGGAGCCGATGAAGGCCTGCAGCAGGTTCAGGCCCGGGGCGTCCGGGGCCTCGCCGCCGAGTTCGATGACCTCGCCTTCGATCGTGACCATGCGCACCCGCAGGACGTTGTGCACCGTCAGGCCATATTTAAGGCAATGCACACCGCCCGAGTTTTCCGCCACATTGCCACCGATGGAACACGCGATCTGGCTGGACGGATCGGGCGCGTAGTACAGGCCATGCGGCGCCGCGGCCTCTGAAATCGCCAGGTTGCGCACGCCCGGGCCGACCACCGCCACGCAGGCCACCGGGTCGAGGCGCAGAATTTGATTGAGCTTTGCCAACCCCACGACCACCCCCTGGGGATGCGGCGTGGCGCCGCCCGAGAGCCCCGTGCCGGTGCCTCGCGGCACCACGGGCACATTATGTTCATGACAGGCCTTGAGGATGGCGACGACCTGGGTCTCGTTCTCGGGCAGCACCACGATGGGGGGCGGCTGCCGGTACAGCACCAGCCCGTCACATTCGTAGGCCTTGGTCTGATCGGGCCGGGTCAGAATGCAGTGCGCCGGCACATCCCGCGCGATGCGGGCCAGAAAGCCGGAAAAATCGGGCACGATGGCATGTCGTTCGTCCGCGGAGATTGCAGTGTCCATGAATTTTTCTCAGGAGGTCGATGCCGGAGGCAGGATCTTGCCGGGATTGAGCACGTTGCGCGGGTCGAGCGCGGATTTCAGCGCAACCATCACATCCAGCGCATCCTGGCCGTGTTCGGCCCGCATGAAGGCCTGCTTGTGCAGGCCGACGCCATGCTCGCCGGTGCAGGTGCCCTGCATGGCGATGGCGCGCTCGACCAGGCGCCGGTTCAGTTGTTCGGATTCGGCCCACTCGTCCGGATTGTCCGGATCGAGCAGCATCAGGACGTGGAAATTGCCATCTCCGACGTGCCCCACGATCGTGTAGGGGAAGCTGGCCTGGTTCAGCTCATGCGCGGTCTCGCCGACACATTCGGCCAGCCGGGAGATCGGCACGCACACATCGGTCGTGCTGGAGCGGCACCCGGGGCGCAGATTCAGACCCGCAAAATAAGCGTTGTGCCGCGCCGTCCAGAGGCGGCTGCGGTCCTCGGGACGGTCGGCCCACTCGAAATCCTGTCCCCCGTGCTCACGAGCAATGGTCTGCACCGACTCGGCCTGTTCACGGACCGAACCGGGACTGCCGTGGAACTCGAAAAGCAGCAGAGGCGACTCGCGCAAGCTCAGGTGGCTGTAGCGGTTGGTGGCCCGTACCGCATGCGCGTCCATGAACTCGATCCGGGCCACCGGCACCCCCATCTGGATGATCTCGATCACGCTGTTCACCGCGGCGGCCAGGTCCGGGAAATTGCAGATCGCGGCGGAGACGGCTTCAGGCTGGGGGTACAGGCGTACCGTGACTTCGACGATGATACCCAGGGTCCCTTCGCTGCCCACGAACAGGCGGGTCAAGTCGTAGCCGGCCGAGGACTTGCGCGCCCGGCTGGACGTCTCGATCACCCGCCCGTCGGCCATGACGACCTTGAGCGACATGACGTTCTCGCGCATGGTGCCGTAACGCACGGCATTGGTGCCCGAGGCGCGGGTGGCCGCCATGCCGCCCAGGCTGGCGTCGGCCCCCGGATCAATCGGAAAGAACTGCCCGGTTTCGCGCAAGGACTCATTGAGCTGCTTGCGGGTCACGCCGGCCTGAACCGTAGCGGTGAAATCCTCGGCATGCACGGCCACGATCTGGTTCATCCCTGAAAGGTCCAGGCAGACGCCGCCCTGGATCGCCAGCAGGTGGCCTTCGAGGGAGGAGCCCGCCCCGTAGGGAATCAGGGCGATGCCATGGTCATGGCAATGACGCGCCACCCAGGCGACCTCGTCGATGCTCTGAGCGAAGACCACCGCATCGGGCGGCATGGCGGGATACGGAGACTCGTCTCGACCATGATGCTCACGCACCGCCTGCGCCGTGGAACAGCGCTCGCCGAAATGCGAACGCAATGCCGCCAGGAATCCATCCGGCAAGGGCCGGGCCTGCGGGGCAATATGCAAGATATCCATATCCGATCCTATAGGCTCAAAAACCGGGACACTCGCCAAACGCCGGGCGGCATGCGCTAAGCGGCGCTGCTGACCGACTCGGATGCCGAACGCGCCGCCTTGCGGCGCGCGCGCACGGCCGCCGCCAGACGATCGAGCACGGTTGCCGTCGTGTCCCAGCCCACACAACCATCCGTGATGCTCTGACCATACACCAGGGGCTTGCCGGGCACCAGGTCCTGACGCCCACCCACCAGGTGGCTTTCGATCATCACGCCGAACAGGCGCGTGTCGCCGTTTTCGACCTGAGCGCAGACGTCCTCGATCACCAGCGGCTGACGGGTATAGTCCTTGCTGCTGTTGGCATGACTGGCATCCACCATGACGCGCGGGCGCATGCCGGATTTCTCCAGGGCCTCGGCAGCCGCCTGGACGTGCTCGGCCTGATAATTGGGCGCCTTGCCGCCTCGCAGAATCACGTGACAGTCCTCGTTGCCGCGCGTGGACACGATGGCGGAATGCCCGCCCTTGGTGACCGAGAGGAAATAATGCGGCTGCGACGAGGCCTTGATCGCGTCCAGCGCGATGCGCGTGTTGCCATCGGTGCCATTCTTGAATCCCACCGGGCAGGACAGCCCCGAGGCCAGTTCGCGATGCACCTGGCTTTCTGTGGTGCGCGCCCCGATGGCGCCCCAGGACACCAGGTCGGCAATGTACTGCGGCGTGATCATGTCCAGAAACTCGGTTCCCGCCGGCAGGTCCAGGGCATTGATGTCGATCAGCAGCTCACGGGCCGTGCGCAGCCCCTGGTTGATGTCGAAACTGCCATCCAGGCCCGGGTCATTGATCAGTCCCTTCCAGCCCACCGTCGTGCGGGGTTTTTCGAAATACACCCGCATGACGATTTCCAGTTCTGCGCTCAGCCGCTCGCGCTCTGGCGCCAGACGACGCGCGTAGTCCATGGCTGCCTGGGTGTCGTGGATGGAGCACGGGCCGACCACCACGACCAGGCGGTCGTCAGCGCCGTACAGGATGTTGTGGATGGCTCGTCGCGCATCGTGAACCGTGCCCGAAATGTCTGCCGTGCAGGGAAACTCCCGCATCACATGGGCGGGAGGCGCCAGCTCGCGGATCTCTCGGATGCGGGTATCGTCGGTGTTGTGTGACACGGTCATGCTCCATTTCAGGGCCGGATGCAAGGGCGACAACAAAAAAGCCGCCTGGCAGCGCCGGCGGCTTTTTCAGGAATGTGTAGACTACTTTTTCGTACAGCGATTCCCTTCCTCCACCAGCGGCTTTGGAAACATAAAAAAGTAGAAAAAATAAGGAATCGAATACATATTTTGATGCTACCACAAACTGAGATCACAGTGCAAGAATCAGCCCTGTCCAATATCAGATGAGTCTGAAGGGGGCCTGGTGATTCCAACATCAGATGAGTCTGGAGCTTTGGCCGCGGGTCGTCGATCATCGGGAGATGATCTTGACCTTGCACGACGAACGGCTCACCAGCCTGGAGAGCCTGGAACAATTTCTGGCCGGCACCGCTGGGCTCGATCCACAGGTCGCCGACGGCACCGAGGCGCAGCGCCACGCGCACGTCCTGTCGGTGCTGCAGCGCTTTCGATACC
>NZ_JBKEAA010000032.1:0-28079 GCF_047971665.1 Castellaniella sp.
ATCTCGGTGCTGTAGCGGTCGGCGCCGGTTTCCTTGTCCTGCCATTTGCGGGTCTTGAGGCGTCCCTCGACGTAGACCGAGCGGCCTTTTTTCAGGTACTCGCCGGCGATCTCGGCCAGGCGGTTGTAGAACACGACGCGATGCCACTCGGTTTCCTCCCGGCGGTCACCGGTGGCCTTGTCCTTCCATTGGGACGTGGTGGCGATGGAGACGTTGCAGATGGCGGCGCCGTCCGGGCTGTAGCGGACTTCGGGGTCGCGCCCCAGGTTGCCGACGAGAATGACTTTGTTGACGGAGGCCATGGCGGAAAATCCTGTAGTTGAATGATGTGGCTGACATTATCGGAGACGATGATCGCCCCGGCCGCATCGAAATGCATCAAATGATCATTATCGCCCACCCGGGTTTTCCCCGCCACAGGCCGACTGGACACAGGCCGACTGGACACCGGATCAGTACGGGTTCTTGAATCCGCGCGACGTGTACAGCCAGACGGCCGCCAGCAGGGCGCCGGTCCAGAACACCATGGACGCACTCCCGCCGCGGGCCAGGATGCCGCCCAGCACGCCGCCGGCGAACACCCCCAGGGACTGGGCCGTGTTGTAGAACCCCAGCGCCAGGCCTTTGTAGGCCGGCGGCGCCACGCGCGACACCAGCGAGGGCTGCAACGCCTCCAGGATGTTGAAGGCCACGAAGAACAGCACGAAGGCCGACACCACGAGCCAGAATGAATCCGTCAGCCACGGCAACACCCCCAGCACCACCACCAGCCCCAGCACCGATCCCTCGAGCGCGGATTTGTGGGCCTTGCGGGTTTCGGTATAGAAAACCACCGGCACCATCAGCACGAAGGACGCCAGGATGACCGGCAGGTAGACCTGCCACAGGCTGGCGGAATCGTACCCTCCCAGGCGGTCCAGCAGGCCGGGAGTCACCATGAACAGCGACATCAGGATGAAATGCAGGCAGAAAACGCCGAAGTTCAGACGCAGCAGGTCGCGGTGACCCAACACATCGCGCACCGAGGCCTGAACGATGTCGGCCTCGGATCGCGGCACGTCCGGCACAAAGAACATCGCGATCAGCAGGCAGGCGAAACCCAGCAGGCTGATGGCCCAGAACAGCCCCGACAGGCCGAATCCGCCCACCAACAGGGGCGAGAGCACCAGCGACAGGGCAAAGGAAACCCCGATGGAACCGCCCACCATGGCCATGGCGCGCGTCCGGACCTCGGGGCGAGTGGCGTCGGCGAGCCAGGCCGTGATGGCGGCCGACACAGCGCCCAGGCCCTGGACGACACGTCCGACCGTCACCCAGTCCACATCGTCGGTCAGCGCGCAGATGACCCCGCCCACCACGAACAGCAGCATGCCGAACACGATCACAGGGCGGCGGCCGTAACGGTCGGATGCCATGCCCAGCGGAATCTGCATGATGGCCTGCGTCAGGCCGTACGCTCCCAGCGCCAGCCCCACCCGCGCCGGGTCGTCGCCGCCGACCAGGGTGCGCGCGGCCACGGCGAAAATCGGGGTCAACAGGAACAGGCCCAGCATCCGGGCGGCGAACAAGGTCGCCAGGGCGATACTGCTGCGCCGTTCCAGGGGAGTCAGCCGGAGTGCGGGCGAGTGCGGGCGGGAAGATGCGGACATGGAAAAGGCCAATATAAAGAAAGCTGCGCGTTATAGTATCAAGTTAGCCTTTGAAAAACCTGAACTCCCCTACGCCGCATGCGAGTCCCGGTTTGACGGACGCATGAACCACTCAGCCAGAAGACACCAGCATGGACGCCATCAGCATCCGCGGCGCGCGCACTCACAACCTGAAAAACATTTCGGTCGATCTGCCCCGACGGAAACTGATCGTGCTCACGGGCCTGTCCGGTTCAGGCAAATCGTCCCTGGCCTTCGACACGCTGTACGCCGAAGGCCAGCGCCGCTATGTCGAAAGCCTGTCGGCCTATGCGCGGCAATTCCTGCAGATGATGGACAAACCGGATGTGGACGTCATCACCGGCCTGTCGCCCGCCATCGCCATCGAGCAGAAAACCGCCGGGCACAATCCTCGCTCGACCGTGGGCACGGTCACCGAGATCCATGACTACCTGCGCCTGCTGTACGCCCGGGTCGGCACGCCCTACTGCCCCGATCACGATCTGGCGCTGCGCGCGCAAAGCGTCAGCCAGATGGTGGATCAGGTCCTGTCCCGCCCTGAAGACACCCGCGTCGCCCTCCTGGCGCCGGTGGCCCGCGCCCGGAACGACGATCTGACGGCGGAATGCCGCCGCCTGCAGGCCCTGGGCTTCGTGAGGGTCCGCATCAACGGCGCGATCCAGCCGCTGGACGGCGGCGCACCCCTGGCCGCCCCGGATGGCCCCTGGAACATGGACGTGGTCGTCGACCGGCTGCGCGTGCGCCCCGACAGCCGCCAGCGGCTGGCCGAGAGCTTCGAAACCGCCCTGGAACTGGCTCAGGGCCGCGCCCTGGTGCTGGATCTGGACACGGCACAGGAACAGGCCTTCTCCGCCGCCTACGCCTGCCCGGTCTGCGCCCGCGGCATGGGCGAAATGGAGCCCCGGCTGTTCAGCTTCAACAATCCGGCCGGCGCCTGTCCGACCTGCAACGGACTGGGACAGGTGGAATCCTTCGATCCGGCGCGGGTCGTCGCTTTTCCCGAACTGAGCCTGGCGGCCGGCGCCATCCATGGATGGGACCGGCGCAACGCCTTCAGCTACGCCATGATGGCCAGTCTGGCGCGGCACTATGGCTTTGATCTGGACACGCCCTACCAGGCGCTGGAACCGGAGGTGCGCGAGCGCATCCTGCACGGCTCGGGCGACCAGGAAATCGCCTTCCAGTACCTGGGCGAGAACGGCATCCCCGCCATCCGCCGCCATGCCTTCGAGGGCATCGTCCCCAACCTGGAGCGGCGCTGGCGCGAAACGCACTCCAACGCCGTGCGCGAAGAACTGGGCCGGCTGCGCCACACCATCCTCTGCCCCGACTGCCACGGCGCCCGGCTGTGCGCCGAGGCGCGCAACGTCCTCATCGGTCAGGACCCGGGCCAGGGGGAACGACGCGGGCGCGCCCTGTACGAAATCGAGGCCCTGTCGCTGTCCGACTGCCGGCAGTGGTTTCTCGACTGGGCGCCCGAGGGCGCCCGGCGCGACGTCGCCGACCGAATCATGCACGAGATCCGCGCCCGGCTGGATTTCCTGGTCAACGTCGGCCTGGGCTACCTGTCCCTGGACCGGGGGGCAGACACCCTGTCCGGCGGCGAGGCCCAGCGCATCCGCCTGGCCAGCCAGATCGGTTCCGGACTGACCGGCGTCATGTACGTGCTCGACGAGCCGTCCATCGGCCTGCATCAGCGCGACAACCACCGCCTGATCGAGACCCTGCGGCAACTGCGCGACCTGGGCAACAGCGTCATCGTGGTCGAACACGACGAGGACATGATCCGCGCGGCCGACCATGTCCTGGACATGGGGCCCGGCGCAGGCGAGCAGGGCGGCAGCGTGATCGCGCAAGGGACGCCCGAGGCCATCATGGCCCAGCCGCAATCGTTGACCGGCCAGTACCTGGCTGGCGTCCGGCGCATTGCCCTCCCGGCACGCCGCGCGACCGGGCCAGACCAGCCCTGGCTGCGGCTCCTGGAGTGTCGGGGCCACAACCTGCAGGGCGTCGATCTGTCCATTCCGGTGGGCCGCCTGACCTGCATCACGGGCGTGTCAGGCTCGGGCAAGTCCACTCTGATCAACGACACCCTGGTGGCGGCCCTGGCCCAGACCCTGAACCGGGCGCAGACCGATCCCGCGCCGCATGAGCGCATCGAGGGCCTGGACGCTTTCGACAAGGTCATCAGCGTCGATCAGAACCCCATCGGGCGCACCCCGCGCAGCAATCCGGCCACCTACACAGGCCTGTTCACGCCGATTCGCGAACTGTACGCGGGCGTGCCCGAAGCCCGCCTGCGCGGCTACGATCCCGGGCGCTTCTCCTTCAACGTCAAGGGGGGGCGCTGCGAGGCCTGCCAGGGAGACGGCGTGGTGCGGGTGGAAATGCATTTCCTGCCGGACATGTACGTGCCCTGCGAGGTCTGCGAGGGCCGCCGCTACAACCGCGAGACCCTGGACATCCGCTACCGGGGCCTGTCCATCAGCGAAGTCCTGGACCTGACCGTGGCCCAGGCGCTGGAACTGTTCCAGGCGGTGCCCACCGTGGCCCGCAAGCTGCAGACGCTGATGGATGTCGGCCTGTCCTACATCCGCCTGGGCCAGAGCGCCACGACCCTGTCGGGCGGCGAGGCGCAGCGCATCAAGCTGTCCCAGGAGCTGTCCCGGCGCGGATCGGAACGCACGCTGTACGTCCTGGACGAGCCCACCACCGGCCTGCACTTCCACGACATCGAAGTCCTGCTGGGCGTGCTGCAACGCCTGGTGGACAGCGGCAGCACCGTGCTGGTGATCGAACATAATCTGGACGTGATCAAGACCGCCGACTGGATCGTGGATCTGGGCCCCGAGGGCGGCGCGGGCGGGGGCCGGATCGTGGCCCAGGGCACGCCGGAGGCCGTGGCAACCACCCCCGGCAGCCACACCGGCCAGTGGCTCAAGGACGTGCTGGCGGCTCGCGACGCCTGAAGCCGGTTTCAGCACCGGGCGGTCACCCGTCCGGCCGCCCCGGGCCGGATCGATCTTTTGTCTCCCCCGTGTGCCGGGCGCTCGTCTATGATGGCCGGTATGCGAATCCTGCTGATCGAAGATGAATCCGAGCTGGCCTCGTGGCTGGCCCGCGGTCTGGCCCGCCATGGCGGGTTCATGGTCGACTGGGCCGACGATGCCGAACTGGCCGAACGCCGCCTGGCGGTCGAAGAGTTCGATGCCATCGTCCTCGACCTCGGCCTGCCGGGCATGGACGGCCACGAATTCCTGCGCCGCCTGCGTGGGCGCGACGACCGCTGCCCTGTGCTGGTGCTGACCGCGCGCGATTCGCTCTCGGAACGCATCGGCACGCTGCACGAGGGCGCCGACGACTTCATGCACAAGCCGTTTGCCATCGAGGAGCTCGAGGCCCGGCTCAATGCCCTGATCCGGCGCAGCCGGGGCCGCGAGCACCCCCGCTGGGTCCTGGGCGATCTGGTGCTGGACATCGGCAGCCAGCGATTCCTGCATCACGACGAGGCCCTGAGCCTGTCTCCCCGGGAATATTCGGCCCTCAAGGTCCTGATGCAGAAAGCGGGCGAACCGGTCACCAAGCAGCAGATCCTGGAACGGATCAGCCCCGACGACACGACGATCAACCTCGAGGCCATCGAGGTCCTGGTGCACCGGCTGCGCAAAAAACTGACCGGCGCCGATGTGCAGATCGTGACGCTGCGCGGCATGGGCTACTGCCTGGAACTGCCGACACATGGCGCGCC
The DNA here is from genome assembly GCF_047971665.1 of Castellaniella sp. Lineage (GTDB taxonomy): Bacteria > Pseudomonadota > Gammaproteobacteria > Burkholderiales > Burkholderiaceae_B > Castellaniella. The sequence continues at coordinate 5,419 of NZ_JBKEAA010000032.1, forward strand.
CGACTGAACGCCGTCCCGGCAGTCTCCGGTCCCTGCTGCTGTGGATCCTGGTGCCGGCCCAGATGATCGTGCTGAGCCTGGCCCTGTGGTTCTCCAGCAGCCAGCTTCATCAACAGGTCGATCTGGCCTACGACCGCTCGCTGGCAGGCGCCCTGCGGGCCATCGACCACAACATTTCCACCGCCAGCGGCGGCCTGGCCGTGGAACTGCCCTATCTGATGCTCGAATTCTTCGAGCTCACCGCCAACAACACGGTCTATTACCGGATCATGACCGAAGACGGGCTGGCCGACATCGGCAACCAGGAACTGCCGCTGCCCGACACGCGTCTGGTCTCGAACACGCCGGTGTTCTACGATCGTGACTATCTCGGCGCCTCGATCCGCATCGCCGCCCTGGCCCGCCCCATGTCGCCGCCGCTCTACGGACAGAAAAACGGCCGCGTCATCGTGATGGTGGGCGAAGACCGGGACAGCCGGGACCGCGTGATCCGCGACCTGATGATCCGCAACATCGCGCGCGACCTGATCGAGGTGCTGGCCTCCACCGGCCTGATCGTCATCGGCGTGCTGATCGGCTTGCGCCCGCTCACGCGCCTGTACCGCAAACTCAAGGACCGCGCGTCCGACGACCTCAGCCCGATTTCCGCTCCCGAACTCCCCCGCGAGGTCCAGCCGCTGGTGAACGCCGTCAACCAGCACGTCGCCCGCCATGCCCGCCAATCGCGCCGGCAGCGTCAGTTCCTGGATGACGCTTCGCACCAATTGCGCACGCCACTGGCTGTCCTGCACACCCAGCTGGACTACGCCCTGCGCGAGTCCGATCCCGCCGAAGCGCGCGCCGCCCTGCTGGCCATGCGCGGCGGTCTGGAGCAGGCACAGCGCACGGCCGCCCAGATGCTGGCGCTGGCCCGCGCCCGGGAGGCCGACACGCAGAGCAGCCCGCCCCAGGCCGTGGCGCTCACGACACTGGCCCAGGACGTCATCCGCCAGATCTATGGCCTGGCCCGCCAGAAACGACAGACGATCGCCCTGGACGGAGGCGAGCTCGACCTGACCGTGACCGGGATCGACTGGCTGCTGCGGGAGGCGCTCGCCAACCTGATGGACAATGCCATCAAATACACGCCCGAAGGCGGCGCCATCACCCTGCGGATCGAACGTGCGCCCGGCCACATCATTCTGAGCGTGCGGGACACCGGTCCCGGCATGACCGAGGCCGACATCCGCAAGGCGGGGCGGCGCTTTCGCCGGGGGCAGGCCGGCAAGCGCAGCCATGGCGCGGGCCTGGGGCTGGCCATCGTCCACACCATCATGCAGCGGCATGGCGGCGAGCTGCGCTTCGAACCGGCCGATCCGGGCGTCCGGATTGAGCTCGTCTTCCCCGCCGATCAGGGTTTTCCCGACAAATCTCCTTTCTGAAAGCCAACGGAAAGCTTGCCCGGCCTAAGGTGTCGCCAGTGCGCGCGTTCCTTCCTGTCCGCGCGCCTCCAATATTCGAGGAGACCCGCATGAAATTCCGTGTTCTGCCGCTGCTGATGGGCAGCATCCTGCTTTCTCTGGGCCTGGCCGCCCAGGCAGCCCCAACCAAACCCGAATGCATCGCGCCGGCCAACCCCGGCGGTGGCTTCGACCTGACCTGCCGCCTGGCCCAGGAAGGCCTCAAGGCCGCCGGCACGCTGGCCGATCCAATGCGCATCGTCTACATGCCCGGTGGCATCGGCGCCGTAGCCTACAACCACGTGATCGCGCAAAAACCCGACGATCCCGAGTCCATCATCGCCTTCTCGGGCGGTTCGCTGCTGAACCTGGCCCAGCACAAGTTCGGCAAATACGGCGTCAACGATGTGCGCTGGCTGGCCGCCGTGGGCGCCGACTATGGCGTGGCCGTGGTGCGCAATGACTCCCCCTACAAGAATCTGAAGGACCTGATGGCCGCCTTCAAGCAGGATTCGAGCAAGATCGTGCTCGGCGCCGGCGGCACCGTCGGCAGCCAGGACTGGATGAAGGCAGCCCTGACGGCCCGCGCCGCCGGGGTGGACTACCGCAAAATGCGCTTTGTGGCATTCGAGGGCGGCGGGGACGCGCTGACCGCGCTGCGCGGCGGCCACATCCAGGCCTACATGGGTGACGCGGCGGAAGCCTTCACCATGCTCGAAGGCGGCGCGCCGATCCGCCTGCTGGCTGTATTCAGCGAAGAACGCCTGCCCGGCAAGCTCTCCTCCGTGCCAACCGCCCGCGAAGAAGGCTTCGACATCCAGTGGCCCATCATCCGTGGCTTCTATGTCGGCCCCAAGGTTGCGGACGCCGACTACCAGTGGTGGGTGGATGCCTTCAACAAGATGCAGGCGGACGCCTCCTTTGCCGCCATCCGCGACAAGCAAGGGCTGTTCCCCTTCAACAAGTCGGGCGCCGATCTGGACAAATACGTCAAGGAACGCGTCGCCGACTACACCAAGCTGGCCAATGAATTTGGCCTGATCCGTCAATAACGAGCCTCCCGGACCCGCCATGAGTGATCGCACACTGGGCTTCTGCGCCCTGATCTTTGCCGGCCTGATGGCGTGGTTCGGCCACGACCTGCAGGCCCCCTTCTCCTACGAACCGGTGGGCCCGCGGGCCTTCCCGATGCTGATCGCACTGATCATCGCACTGTGCGGCGCCTGGCTGATGTTCAAGCACTGGCGTGCGCAGCGCACGGGCGAACCCATCGACTGGCCGCGGCTGCTGCTGATGGTGGTCTACATCTTCGGCTATGCCATGCTGTTCGAGACGCTCGGCTTCATCATCGCCACCGCCCTCATCACCGTGCTGATCGGTCGTCTGTTCGGCGGCAGCTGGGGCAAGATGATCCTCGGCGGCGTCCTGATGGGCGTATTGTTCTTCCTCTTGTTCGACCGGGCGCTGGACGTCGTGCTGCCCCTGGGCCCCCTGGAGTTCCTGTCATGAGCCAGATTCTCGAACATCTGACCATCGGCTTCGATGTCGCCTTTTCCTGGATGAACCTGCTGGTCGCCACTATCGGCGCCTTTCTCGGCACCCTGGTGGGCGTGCTGCCCGGCCTGGGGCCCATCAACGGCGTGGCGATGCTCATCCCCATCGCCTACGCCCTGAATCTGCCCCCGGAAACCGCGCTGATCCTGCTGGCGGCCGTGTACGTGGGCGCGGAATACGGCGGCCGCATCAGCGCCATCCTGATCAATGTCCCCGGCGAGGCCAGCGCCATCATGACCACGCTGGACGGCTATCCCCTGTCCCGCAAGGGGCTGTCCAACGTCGCCCTGTCCCTGTCGGGCTGGTCGGCCTTCTGCGGCTCGCTGGTGGCGACCATCGGCGTCATCGTGCTGGCTCCCCTGCTGGCGCGCTGGGCGCTGGCGTTCGGTCCTGCGGAATATTTCGTGCTGATCGTCTTTGCCTTCTGCTGCCTGACCAGCCTGCTGGGGCGCCAGCCTGTCAAGGGGACCCTGTCGGCCATGCTGGGTCTGGCGATCGCCACGGTCGGTGTGGACTCCAATTCGGGCGTCTACCGCTACACCTTCGACTCCGTGCATTTGTTCGACGGCATCGATTTCGTCGTGGTGGTGATCGCGCTGTTCGCCATTGCCGAACTGCTCGAACTGCTCGAATCCACCATCCGTGGCGAGGCGCCGGAGGTGCCGCCCAGCAATCGCAAGCTTTTCAATCTGAAAGAGCTGTTGTTCACCAAATGGACCGTGCTGCGCAGCGCCATCCTGGGATTCTTCATCGGCGTGCTGCCGGGCGCGGGCGCCAGTGTGGCCTCGGCCGTGGCGTATTCCAACGAAAAACGCTACCAGGAAAGCCGCGACCCGAACGCCTGCTTCGGCGAGGGCGACCTGCGCGGCGTGACGGCCCCCGAGGCCGCCTCCACCGCGTCGGCCGTGGGCTCATTCGTTCCCATGCTGACGCTGGGCGTGCCAGGGTCGGGCACCACGGCCGTGATGATGGGCGCGCTGACACTCTACAACATCACGCCGGGCCCGGTGCTGTTCGACACCAAACCGGAACTGGTCTGGGGTCTGGTGGCGTCGCTGTTCATCGGCAACGTGCTGCTGTTCCTGATGAACATCCCTATGGTGCGGGTGTTCTCCAAGGTCCTGGCCCTGCCCAACTGGCTGTTGGTCCCCGGCATTCTGTGCATCAGCTATATCGGGGTGTACGCCATCAATGCCGGCACCTTCGACCTGACCATGGCCGCGATCCTGGGCGTGATCGGCTACTTGCTGCGCAAGGCTGGCGTACCGATGGCGCCGATGGTGCTGGGGGTCGTGCTGGGCGACATGATGGAGCAGAACCTGCGCCGCGCCCTGTCCATCACCAACGGCGAACTGCACATCCTGTGGGAAAGTCCGATTTCCCTCGGCCTGTGGATCGTCTCGCTGTGCATCGTCGTCATCCCGCCCCTGATGCGCTGGCGCCGCGCCAAGCAACGCGCCAAGGGTCAGGCGACCGGCGCCGAGCTCGTCGCCTCGGACGACTGATCCCCCCACCCCCAGTCCGGCGGGCTGCTGCGCAGCGGCCCCGCCGGCAGATCCCAGCCCCAGCGGGCGCCCGCCACATGGCAGGGCGCCCGCAGTCTCTGGGCCGGTCCCCAGCCGGTCGGTTCGATCGCCGGATCGTAGGCGGCCTCGGGAGCCGGCCCCAGGAGAGGGAGATCCGCCGGGGGGCACGCGGACGCGCTGTCGGCCGAGGTCTGCAACAGCTGCGCCATCCGGGCCAGTGACACGCGCCAGCCACTTCCCAGGCCGGTCTCGCGGCGCCACGACAGGCCGCGCAGCGCACAGGCGGCCATCAGACAACCGGCCGACTGATCCAGCGCCTGGACCGGCAGGGGATCGGGCGCGGCGCCATCTCCCGCCCAGGCAATGCCGGTGCTCATCTGGACCAGGCTGTCGAACCCGCGCCGCGCCCGCCAGGGGCCGGTCCAGCCCCAGGCATCGAGGCAGACATCGACCAGCCCCGGCCGCAGGGACTGCCGCGCCTCGGCGCCCAGTCCCAGGGCGTCCAGCGCGCCCGGCCGGTAGCCATGAACCAGCACATCGGCCCGGGTCAGCAACTGCCGGAACCTCGCCATTTCGTCCGGGCGGCGCAAGTCCAGCGTGGCGCAGCGCTTGCCCACCGTGACCTCCGGCACCATGCCCGGCTCCTCCCAATCCGCCGGGTCCAGACGCAGAACGCGGGCGCCATAGGCCGCCAGGAAACGCGTGGCGGCGGGACCGGCCAGCACGCGGGTCAGATCCAGCACGCGGATTCCCGCCAGGGGACGCCCGGTTTTCGGATCATCCAGCCATCCGGCATCCGGCGTTCCCGCCAGACCGGGCAGTCGATGGATGAGCGGTTCCGCCGCAACCGCGCGTCCCTGGGGATGGGCGCGCCAGGCCTCGGGCGAACGCAGCGCGGCCGCGCAGCCACCCCGGTCCACGATGGCGTCTTCCAGCGCCTGGGCCGGCTCGCCGCGGATCCGCGCGGCAACGGCGTCATGGTCAGCGTCAGGGGGCAGCCCCAACGCCGTCAGCGCCCGATGACGATGATGGACGGCATTGGCATGCAGGCGGATCCAGCCGTCCCGCGCTGCATAGTCGCCTGTGACGACATCGCGCACGTTGAGGCGCGTCCAGCCCAGCGGCCGGATGCTGAAACCGAACCACCACGAGGCCAGGGCCCGGTCGACATCGACCGGCACCAGGTCGCCGGGTCGCGCCCACAGCACCAGCATCAGCGCGGCCGCTCCGGTGGCGGCGCAGGCCAGGCCGCTGACCGGATAGCGCGAGGCCAGCCCCGCCCGGCCCGCCACCCGCAGCCTGTCGGGCGACATGTCGGCATCCAGCACGGACAACATGCATTGCAGCATGCCGACATGATCCAAAGCCACATCCTCTGTCATATTCCGTCCTCCGCTCGAAATCCAGCGCTCCACTTCGCGGCTTGCACGCCGCTCGGATCAGCCCGGCACGGTTCAGTCCGCAGGGACTGAGCCGTGCCGGGCTAATCCATGCTGAAAAGGGCACGGTGTTCCCGGATGGCGTAGCGGTCCGTCATGCCCGCGATGTAGTCCGCGATCGCCCGGGCCTGCGCCGTCGGGTCGTCGTGCCGGTATTCGTCCGCCAGCAGCCGGGGATCGTCCTGGAACGCCTGGAACAGTTCCCGCACGATGCGCCGTGCCTTGCTGGTCATGCGCATGACCTGAAAATGACGGTACAGGTTCTTCAGCAGGAACTGCTTGAGCGCATCGGCCTGGGCGCGGATTTCGTCGGAGAAGGCAGCCAGCGGTGAACCGGAGCGGACCTCGTCGGCCGTCTGCGGCCGCAGGTGCGCGATATTGTCCGCCGTGGTGCGCGTCAGATCCTGCACCAGGGTATTGATCATGGCGCGGATGACCTCGGACACCAGCCGCTTGGGGTCGATATCGGGGTGTCGGCGCAGGACCTGTTCGTGATGCGCGGCGAAGATGTCCAGGTCCAGCAATTGCGGCACTGTGATCAGGCCCGAACGCAGGCCGTCGTCCACGTCATGATTGTTGTAGGCAATCTCGTCGGCCAGGTTGGTCAACTGGGCCTCCAGCGACGGCTGGGTACGGTCCAGAAACCGCGATCCGACCTCGCCCAGCTGCCTTGCATGCGCGCGCGAGCAGTGCTTGAGAATGCCTTCGCGGGTCTCGAAGCACAGGTTCAGGCCATTGAAGGCCGCATACCGTTCCTCGAGTTCATCGACCACCCGCAGGCTTTGCAGATTGTGCTCGAATCCCCCCGCGCCGGGCGCGAATTCGCGCAAGCAGGCGTTGAGCTCGTCCTGTCCGGCATGGCCAAAGGGCGTATGGCCCAGATCATGCGCCAGGGCGATGGCCTCGGTCAGGTCCTCGTTCGTGCGCAGATTGCGCGCCAGCGTACGCGCGATCTGCGCGACCTCGATGCTGTGCGTCAGGCGGGTGCGGAACAGGTCGCCTTCGTGGTTGAGAAAGACCTGGGTCTTGTATTCCAGTCGGCGAAAGGCCGAGCAATGGATGATGCGATCGCGGTCGCGCTGGAAATCGGTGCGCCCGGCGGGCGGTGGCTCGGGGTGACGGCGTCCCCGGGACGCATCCGGGCAGCAGGCATACGGAGCCAGGTCGGCCATGTCAGGTCTCCTCGCCGCCCGGCAGCAGCGGACGCACCTGATCGTCATCGACCGCCCGGACCTCGGCCCGGCCCAGGGCTGGCAGCAGCACATAGCGGATCTGACGACCCTCGTTTTTCTTGTCCACCCGCATCAGGTCCAGCCAGCGCCCGGCGCCCAGGCCCGGCGGCTGGATCGGGCAGCCGATGGCCTGCACCAGCGCCCGGATGCGATCCACGGCCCCGGCCTCCAGGCCGCCGACCCGGGCGGACAACTCCGCCGCCATGACCATGCCGCAGCCCACGGCCTCGCCGTGCAGCCACTGACCATAGCCCAGGCCGGACTCGATGGCATGTCCGAACGTATGACCGAAATTGAGGATGGCGCGCAGGCCGGATTCACGCTCGTCCTGCGAGACGACCCAGGCTTTCAGTTCGCAGGAGCGGCGCACGGCATGCCGGATGGCCTGCTCGTCGAGCGCGCGCAGCGCATCGACATGCGATTCGCACCAGTCGAAGAACGCCTCGTCGGCGATCATGCCATATTTGACGACCTCGGCCAGTCCGGCGGAGATTTCCCGGGCCGGCAATGTCGCCAGTACGCCGGGATCGATTTCGACCGCCCGGGGCTGATAGAACGCCCCTATCATGTTCTTGCCGCGCGGGTGATTGATGGCCGTCTTGCCACCCACCGAAGAATCCACCTGGGCCAGCAGCGTGGTCGGCACCTGGACGAAACGGATGCCGCGCATGTAGCACGAGGCCGCGAAACCGCAGACATCGCCGATCACCCCGCCACCCAGCGCCACCAGCACGGCCTTGCGATCCAGCGCCGCCGCCAGCAGCGCATCGAAGATACGGTCCAGGGATGCCCAGGTCTTGTGCTGTTCACCGTCGGGCAGCTCGATCGTCAGCAGCGGCTTGCCGGTGGTTTGCAGGGCTGCGCGCAACCGCTCGCCGTACAGGGCGCCCACGGTGGTGTTGGTGACGATGGCCAGGGCGGTGGCGTCGGCGGGGATGCTGTCGGCGACCGCGTCGAGCCGATCTGTACCGATATGGATGGGATAGTGCCCGCCGGGCGTCTCGACCTGGACTGTATGCATGATTTTTTGATTCAAGGAGTGTCGGCCCGTACCATCGAAGGAACCGGCAACAGCGGCAACAGGCTGCGCAACACCTGGGAAATCGGCTGCTGGCCCGTGTCCAGCGTGATGTCGGCCACGCTCTCGTAGAGCGGCTCGCGTTGCGCCAGCAGATCGACGATCCGCTGGCGCGGATCATCGGCGCGCAGCAGCGGCCGATGCCGGTCCCGGGCCACCCGCCGGTAGAGATCGTCGATCCCGGCGCGCAGGTAGACGACGCATCCTCGCTCGCCCAGCATGCGACGATTGTCCGCTGCCATCACCGCGCCACCACCCGTTGCCAGGACCAGTCCGGGCCGCAGCGTGTACTCGTCCAGCATGGCGGTCTCGCGGCGGCGGAAACCTGCCTCGCCCTCGATGTCGAAGATGGTGGCGATGCGCACCCCGCAGCGCGCCTCGATGACATGATCCAGGTCGGCGAATTCGCGCCCCAGCGCCGCGGCCAGCTGGCGGCCGATCGTGGTCTTGCCGGCCCCCATCATGCCGATCAGGAAAATCGGGCGCACACCGTCCTGCCCCTCTGGGAGCATCCGTGTCGGGTCCGTGGCCAATTCCTTCGTCATGTCAACGTATCGGGCGGTTCGTTTGCGTGTATTATCGCATCAGTCAGACTCTCGCCTGATCCGATCACAGGCAGCATCCTGTTACACAGACCTCTTCCCCGCCTCATGGCCTGATCCGGTCAGGGCTTACAATCGCCTCTGATGAAATCCACCACGACATCCTCCAAACAGAAGACCCCGGCGGGGCGCTCCTGGTTCACTCGATTGGTCATCAAGGCGGTCGTGCTTTTTGCTGGTCTGGGCCTGTGCGGTGCATTGCTCATGAGTCTGGCGCTGGCGCTGGCCTGGCCGAACCTGCCCGACCTGACGGCCATGATCGACTACCGGCCGCGGGTGCCGCTGCGCATCTACACGGCCGACAAGGTCCTGATCGGCGAGTTCGGCGAAGAACGCCGCAACGTGCTGCGATTCGACGAGATCCCGGACGTCATGAAGTCCGCCATCCTCGCCGCCGAGGACGACCGCTTCTACCAGCACGGCGGCATCGACTGGACGGGCGTGCTGCGCGCCGCGCTGGCCAACACCATCAACATGTCCAAGACACAGGGCGCCAGCACGATCACCATGCAGGTGGCGCGCAATTTCTACCTGTCCTCGGAAAAGACCTACACCCGCAAGTTCTACGAGCTGCTGCTGACTTTCAAGATCGAGGCCACCCTGACCAAGGATCAGATCCTGGATCTCTACATGAACCAGATCTTCCTGGGGCATCGGGCCTATGGTTTCGCCGCTGCCAGCCGGACCTATTTCGGCAAGCCCCTGGCTGAAATCACGCCGGCCGAGGCTGCCCTGCTGGCCGGAATCCCCAAGGCGCCGTCGCGATTCAACCCGATTTCCAATTTCGAACGCGCCAAGTCGCGCCAGGCCTACGTGCTCAACCGCATGCGCAACCTGGGCTATCTGACGGACGCCGAATATCAGCGCGCCGTGGATCAGCCCATCGTGATCCGCTCGGCGGCCAACACCCCCGAGGGACGCTATGGCGTGCACGGCGACTACCCCGCCGAACTGGCCCGCCAGCTGCTGTACGGCGTCTATCAGGACGATATCTATTCGCGCGGCTTCAACGTCTACACCACCATCGACTCCAAGAGCCAGGAGGCGGCCTACCAGGCCGTGCGCGAAGGCATCCTGGAATACACCCGCCGGGCGCCCTACACGGGCCCCGAGGAAAACATCGACCTGCCCAAGGGCATCGAATCCGATGCCGAGGCGCTCAACGACCTGATCGACGAGCAACAGGACAAACACCCCGACAACGGCGATCTGCTGACCGGCATCGTGCTGTCTGCCAGCCCGACCGAGGTCAAGGTCGCGCGCAGCGCCACCCAGATCATCGACATCACTGAAAAGCGCGCCCTGCGCGTCGTGGCGCGCGGCCTGGCCGCCAATGCCAAGGACGCCGTGCGGCTCCGGCGCGGCTCGGTCGTCTACATCCACAAGACGCCGGACTACTGGGAACTCATCAACAAGCCCGCCATCCAGGCGGCACTGGTTTCTCTACGCGCCCAGGACGGCGCCATCCAGACCATGGTGGGCGGCTTCGACTTCGATGAGGGCAAGTTCAACCGCGTCACCCAGGCCTGGCGCCAGCCGGGCTCGTCCTTCAAGCCCTTCATCTACGCGTCCTCCCTGGAGCGCGGCCTGACACCGGCCACGCAGATCTCGGACGAACCGTTCTCCCTGACGGCGGAACAGACCGGCTCCAGACCCTGGAACCCGAAAAACTACGGCCGTGCCTATGAGCCCATGCTCACCATGCGCCAGGGTCTGTACAAGTCCAAGAACATGGTCTCGATCCGCATCATGCAGACCGTGGGCCCCAAATACGTGCAGGACTACGTCACCCGCTTCGGCTTCGACCGCTCGCGCCAGCCGGCCGTGCTGCCGCTGGCCCTGGGAGCCGGCAGCGTGACCCCGCTGCAAATGGCCGGCGCCTACGCGGTCTTCGCCAATGGCGGCTACCGTGTGCCGCCCTACCTGATCGACTACGTCACCGACAGCAACGGCAAGATCATCATGCGTTCGCGGCCGACCGTGGCCGGCGATACCCTGGCGCGCGTGATCGACCCGCGCACGGCCTACGTCATGAACGATCTGCTGCGTGGCGTCGCCACCTATGGCACCGGCGCGCGCGCGCATCGCGAGCTCAAGCGCAACGACATCGGCGGCAAGACCGGCACCACGAACGATTCCCAGGATGCCTGGTTCGCCGGCTTCAACCCCAAACTGGTCGCCATCGCCTGGATGGGGTTCGATCAGCCCAAATCCATGGGTCAGGGCGAGACCGGCGGCGGCGCGGCCCTGCCGATCTGGATCGACTACATGCGCTTCGCGCTGGCGGATCAGCCGGAAGTCCCGCCCGGTCCCATGCCCAGTGGCCTGACACGCACCAACGGCGACTTCTATTTCTCCGAATTCCCGCCGGGCACGGCGATCGCCCGCGTCGGCCTGCCCGCACCGGGCGACCCGACGCCCGGTGGCGCCATCGAGGGCCTGGATGGCATCGGCACATTGCTGGACCAGCTGGGCAACAACGCGGCGTCCGCTTCCACCTCCGATTCCGGCGCTGCCACGACCCAACCTGTTCGCGTGCCTTTCTGATGACGATCTCACCCCTGCTTTCGAACATGACGCGCCTGCTGGCCTGCGCCAGCCTGGCGCTGCTGGCCGGCTGCGGCATGAAAGGCGACCTGCGCCTGCCGCCGCCACCTCCGGCCGATGCCGCTCTGACAGCGCCACCCGCGATTTCTCCGGCCATCACACCGGAATCCCGCCCTGCTTCGCAGCCCTGACCTTCATGACTGCCGATTCCCAATTTCCCCTTCGGGATGGCATCCTGCATGCCGAAGCCATCCCGCTGTCCGAACTTGCCGACCGCTACGGCACCCCGCTGTACGTCTACTCTCGTACCGCGCTGCAATCCGCCTGGCACCGATACGCGCAGGCCATCGCCGGACGCAATGCGTTGATCTGCTATGGGGTCAAGGCCAACTCCAACCTGGCCATCCTGCATGAGTTCCAGCGCCTGGGCACCGGATTCGACATTGTCTCGGGCGGCGAGCTCGAACGCATCCTGGCGGCGGGCGCCCGTCCCGACCGTGTCGTGTTCTCCGGCGTGGGCAAACAGGGCTGGGAAATCCGCAAGGCGCTGACGACCGGCATCAAGTGCTTCAATGTCGAATCGGCCACCGAACTCGAGCGCCTGGCCGACATCGCCCAGGCAATCGGCGTGCGCGCGCCTGTGTCCCTGCGCGTCAATCCCGACGTCGACGCGCACACTCATCCCTATATTTCCACTGGCCTGAAGGAAAACAAGTTCGGCGTCGACATCCGGCTCGCGCCCGACCTGTACCGGCAGGCGCGGCAACTGCCCGGACTGGAAATCGTGGGCGTGGACTGCCATATCGGATCGCAGATCACTCAGGTCGCGCCCTACCTGGATGCCCTCGACAAACTGCTCAATCTGATCGACATCCTGGCCGCCGACGGCATCACCCTGAAACACCTGGACCTGGGCGGCGGCCTGGGCATCCGCTACACGGACGAAACACCGCCCGATCCCGCTCAATTGCTGGATCCCGTTTTCGCCAAGCTGTCGGCCCGGGGGCTGGACCATCTGCAGGTCATCCTGGAACCGGGCCGCTCCCTGGTCGGCAATGCGGGCGTCCTGCTGACCCGGGTCGAATACCTCAAGCGGACCGAGGTCCGCAATTTCGCCATTGTGGACGCCGCCATGAACGACCTGATGCGCCCGGCCCTGTATCAGGCCTGGCACGAGGTCGTCCCGGTCGCGCCTCGCGCCGGCACTCCCGTGGCGACCTACGACATCGTCGGACCGATCTGCGAAAGCGGCGACTGGCTGGCGCGCGACCGCGCGCTCCCGCTGGAACAGGGCGACCTGCTGGCCATCCTGTCCACGGGCGCCTACGCCTTTACCATGTCCAGCCAATACAACACGCGCCCCAGGGCAGCGGAAGTCCTGGTGGATGGGCAGCATTCCTGGCTCGTGCGCCCCCGCGAAACGATCCAGGACCTGTTCGCCCAGGAACGCATCCCTCACCAGCGCTGAACCAGCGCCCGCCGGCGCGCCGTCACGGGGCGGGGCACGGCGCGGACACACCGCGCGCGCATACACACCTCCGATTGGCCGGTCCCCCGACCGGCCAATCGGGGTAGCGCCTTACAAAGCGCCGTACGAATGCAGGCCCGACAGGAACATGTTGACCCCCAGGAAGGCAAAACTGGTCACCAGCAGGCCGGCCAACGCCCAGTAGGCCGACATCGCGCCGCGCAGGCCTTTCATCAGACGCATGTGCAGCCAGGCAGCGTAATTCAGCCAGACGATCAGCGCCCAGGTCTCCTTGGGGTCCCACTGCCAGTATGTTCCCCACGCATCGGCAGCCCACAGCGCCCCCAGGATGGTCGCCACCGTGAAAAAGGCGAAGCCCATGGCGATGGCCCGATACATGATGTCATCGAGGATTTCCAGCGAGGGCAGCTGCCGGGCGATCGGCGCGCGGAACGCCAGAATCGTGCCCACGATCAGCGCGCCGATGCCGAAATACGTCATCCAGGTCGCCGAAAGCTCGCGTGAGCCGAAGATCAGCGGTTCGGCGCACAACACCGCACCCAGGACGAACACCGGGATCAGCGGCTTCCAGGCGCGGGTCTCGCCGTGCGACTTGACCAGGTAGGCAAAGCCCACCATGGCCGCCAGGATGAAAGTGCCATAGCCGATGAAATTCGCCGGTACGTGCAGCTTCATCCACCAGCTCTTCAAGGCGGGGACCAGCGGCTGGATCTGATAGGCGTCCCGGGCAAAGGAATACCACAGCAGGAACACGACCAGCGAACTGATGACCAGCAGCACGAACCCCCCCAGGGCACGCGTGGCGTAGCGACGCTCGTAGTAGAGGTAGAACAGCGCCGTGATCAGACACAGCAGCACGAACACCTCGTAGAGATTGCTCACGGGGATGTGGCCGATTTCTGGGCCCAGCAGATGGCCCTCGCGCCAGCGCACCAGCAGGCCGGTCACGCCGGCGTAGACCGCCGACCAGGTCAGCAGCGTGCCCAGCCAGGCCGCCGTGCGGCTGGCAAACCCGACCCAGTAGCAGACCGTCGCCAGGGCGAACAGGGCGCACATCCACAGAATCGCCGATTGCGAGGAAATCAGGTATTTCAGCAGAAAGACGCTTTCGGCCCGCGAGAGGTCGCCCTGCAACAGTTCACCCGTGGGGCTGTAGAGCCAGATCGCCAGCAGCGCCGTCAGGCCGCTGGCCAGCATCAGAGTGCGCAACGGCCGCCACAGCCAGCCCAGCCAGCTGAACAGGGCGACCACCCCGATCAGGATCAGCTTCTCGTAGTAATCCATGAGCGTGCCGTATGTCGTCAGCACGTCGCCGGCTCCCACCGCCAGCAGCAGGAAAAAGCCCAGATCCGTCCAGTCGGGCCGGCCCCGGCGGCCCCGGCGATCGCCGCTGGCATTCATGTCCTGTGGCCAGGCGGCCGCGCCGTGCGCGGCGATGGAATCAGACGTCATATTCGGATCCTCCGGACAGGCGGCGCAGGGCATCCTGCAGCCGTTCGAATTCGTGGTTGAAATCCAGGGTACGCCGCTGGGTGGTCATGGCGGCCAGCCAGGCGCTGCCGCCCGCCTGCGGCCGGATCCATACCCAGACACGGCGTTCGCGGATATAGAACATCGAGAACACCCCGAGCACCAGCAGCAGGCAGCCAATATAGACAATGGTCTTTCCGGGGCTGCGGGCCACCTGGAAGACGCTTGCCTGGACTTGCTCGAAACTGGTCAGCTGCAAAACCACAGGCGCAGGATAATCCGGCAGGGACGCCAACGCCAGCACCGCCATGCGCATCCACTGCCGCTCATGCTCCGCACCGGCTCCTTGCGCATCGAGCGCGGGCTCGCCCTGCCGGGCCCGCGCCAGCTCGCGCAGTTCGGTCAGGGTGAGCTGGATCATGGGGACGGCGAAATTCAGAATCTTTTCCCGCTGATCGGCGGGCGCGGCCTCGACGATCCCGTTGAATCCGTGGTGCGCAAAGGTCCGCAGCGCTCCGCGTGCGGCCTGGAACATCAGGTCGCGCTGCTCGCCCTCGGGCGCATTCACCGCCGCGAACCGTTGCGCGGCCTGATCGCGCAGTTCGGCATCATCGAGCGCGGCGCGCAACCGCATGAATTCAGCCATCGACCCCTGGTCGTCCACGGGAATGCGCAGGTAGCGGTAGGGCTGCGAGGCGTTGTCACGCACCCCCAGCAGGAACACCGGGGCATCGTCGACTTTCACAGGTAGCAGATACTGGTTGAATTCGCGCGCCTGCCCATCGGCGCCGATCAGCCGGTACTGCACACTGGGCCCGACATTGCGCAGATCGTCATTGCGCGGCCGCACCGCGCTGCCCGTCACGGCAGCCACGTGCTCGACCACGTCGGCCGGCTGCGGATCCTTGCCATCGCCCATGTTTTCGACGTTGATCACGCGCAGGCCCGTGTAATCCACCGTCTGCCCGCCCAGGCTGGCGGGCAGCCTGGCCTCGCGCCCGACCGTGCCGGAGACCTCCACTGGCTTGGTATCCGTGCCGCGCAACGGCCAGGCGTTCAGTTTCAGGCTGCTGCCGCCATCGTCGAAACTGGACTGGTAGACCGTGACGCCGCGATAGCGCAACGGCTCATTGACCTGGATGGTCTGATCGAAGTGCTCGCCGGTCGCCAGATCGGTCACCGTCACGTCGCTGCGGAAATCGCTGGGCATGCCGGTGTCGTAGTAGTCGATGTGGAACTTGTTGAGCTTCAACGCGAAGGGCAGGGGCTGCAACAGCACGCCCTGACCGGCCGACACGATGCCGACACTGCTCTGCTTGCCATCAGGCAGCAGCATGTTGGCGCGGAAACTGGGATTACGCGCCGACAGGCGGCCGGATTCGGGAACATCGGAGATCAGCATGTTGCCGACCACAGGCTGCTTGTCGAACAGCCAGGTCTGCAGCCGCACCGGCAGTTCGCTGTCGAGCAGCCCGCCCAGGCAGATCACCACGATGGCCACGTGCGCGAAGATATAGCCCAGGCGATTGGCCGCGCCTTTCTTGGCAGCCACCATGCGGCTGTCGCCGTCCTCGCGCACCCGGTAGCGAAACCCCTGGGCTTGCAGCAGCGCGCCCACATCGGTGCACGCCTGGTCGGGATCGCGGTCGCTGACCAGTTCGACCCGGTGATGAAAGGCCTTCAGACTGGAGCCGCGCACGTATTCCCGGAACGAACGCATGTCGCGCAGCATCTTGGGGGCATTGCGCAGCACGCACAGCGTGGTCGACACCACCAGGAAGGCCATGATGAGCAGGAACCAGACGCTGTTGTAGACGTGCCAGATGGAGAACTGGTCGAAGACCGTGTACCAGAAGGGGCCGAACTGGTCGATGTAGGTATTGACCGCCTGATTCTGGGGCAGCACAGTGCCGATCAGGCTGGCCACGCAGATGAACACCAGCAGGCTGATGGCAAAGCGCATCGAGCCCAGGAGTTCGACGACATCAGCGCCCAAGGCGCGGGAATGGGGGGAAGACGCCACAGCAGCCCGACTCAGAAAATCATAAAAAAAGGGGGTGCGCCTGCGCGTGCCCCCCGATCCAAAAGTTTTATATTTTAACGATACACCCGTCCGCGCCGGGCCCCTCCCAAGACCCTGGACGCGACCGGGAAATCAGCCTAGCGCAGGCCCGCAGCGTAATCGGCAACGGCCGCCAGATCCTTGTCGTTCATGCGATCGGTGATCTCATGCATGATCTCGTTGGCCCGGTCGCCCGAACGGAAGAGCTTGAGCTGTTCCAGCAAGTACGAGGGATGCTGGCCAGCCAGCCGCGGGAATTCCGCCGGCAAGCCGGCGCCATTGGCGGAATGACAGGCTGCGCACGCCGGGACCCTGCGATCGGCGATGCCGGCGCGCCAGATGGTCTGGCCGCGTTCGATGGAGGCCTCGCGGGTGGCCGTGCCGGCCTTGTCCCAGTCCATTTTCTGGTGCGACAGATACAGCGCCACGTTCTGGACGTCCTGAGCCGTCAGGGCGGGAGCGATGGTCGACATGATGGACGGCGCGCCGTCGGCGCCCGTGCGCACGGCGCGCTTGTCGCCCTGAGGGGTGAAATCACGCAACTGCTTGGCGATGTACTCATGCGGCATCGCGGCCAGGTTGGGATTCATGGGGATGGTGCTGTTGCCGCCGTCCCCGTGACAGGAGACACAGGCCAGCACGCCGCGCGAGGGATCGCCGTTGAGGTACAACTGCTCGCCCGCCTTGGCGTCGGGTTTTTGCGCACCTTGGGCGTGGGCCATGCCGGGCAGAGCGCCGGCGAGAATCAGGCTGCCGGCCATGAATACACTGGAAAGCGCACGCTTCATGAGATCCTCGGTGATCATTCGTTCACGACGCCAACGCCAGGCGCCTGACAATACCGCCACCCTATCCGCCCGGGACACGTGATGCGCGGCAACATTCAATGTGAAATTATACAATAGGCTTCAACCGCCTCTCTATATCCAATCCGCCCCCCGTGTCTCTCCTCCATCGCGCCCGGTTCACGATCTCCGCCGCCCGGCTGGATCAACTGCCCGCCCCGACCACGGCCGAAGTCTGTTTCGCCGGCCGCTCCAATTCGGGCAAGTCCTCCGCCATCAACGTCCTGACCAATCAGCGGCGGCTGGCCTTTTCCAGCAAGACGCCCGGTCGCACCCGGCTGATCAACCTGTTCGGCATCCCGGATCCGATCACACCGGACGACTGGCTCGGTTTCCTGGTCGACCTGCCCGGTTATGGCTATGCCGCCGTGGATCGCACGGCGCGCGACGAATGGGCCGAAGTGCTGGGCGGCTACCTGCACGAGCGCGCCAGCCTGGCGGGCGTGGTGCTGCTGATCGACATTCGCCGGGGGGTCACCGACCTGGACCGGCGCCTGGCCCGCTGGATCGCCCTGCGCGGCCTGCCGACCCTGGCGCTGCTGACCAAGGCCGACAAGCTGCCCTACGGCCAGCGCATCCAGGCCGTCGCACGCACGCGCAAGGACCTGGCTGACATCGGCACCCTGACCGCGCTGCCCTTCTCGGCGACCCACCGGATCGGCCTGGACGAGGCCGCCGGTCACATCGAGAACTGGATCTCGCCGCAGGCCGTGCCCTGAACGCACCCTCACCCTCGGGCCATCCATCATCCCGCCGCGCCCGGCGGATGTTTTCCGGAGTTCCGCATGACTGCATTCCTGCCTCTCGCCGACTTTCCCGCCATGCGCCTACGCCGCAACCGCCGGGACGACTTTTCCCGCCGATTGGTGCGCGAGAACCGCCTCATGACCGACGACCTGATCTACCCGGTGTTCGTCTGCGAAGGCCGCGACGTGCATGATCCGGTGGCTTCGATGCCGGACGTGGCGCGGCAGTCGCCCGATGTCCTGCTGCGCACGGCCGAGCAATGCCTGAATCTTGGCATCCCCGTGCTGGCCCTGTTCCCGCACATCGACCCGGCCCTGAAAACCGCGGATGGCCAGGAAGCCGCCAACCCCGACGGCCTGATCCCGCGCACCACGGCCCTGCTCAAATCCAATTTTCCCGAACTGGGCGTGCTCACCGACGTGGCTCTGGACCCCTATACCAGCCATGGGCAGGACGGCCTGATCGACGAGGATGGCCAGTTGCTGAACGAGCCCACGGTCGCCATGCTGGTGCGCCAGGCGCTGACGCATGCGCAGGCCGGCGCGGACATCGTCGCACCCAGCGACATGATGGACGGACGCATCGGCGCGGTACGGCAGGCGCTCGACGCCCAGGACCGCATCCACACCCGGATCATGGCCTATTCGGCCAAGTATGCCAGCGCCTTCTACGGCCCGTTCCGCGATGCAGTGGGCTCGGCCGCCAACCTGGGCGCCTCGAACAAGGCCACCTACCAGATGGACCCGGCCAACCGCCTGGAGGCCCTGCGCGAGGTCGCCGCCGACATCCGCGAAGGCGCCGACATGGTCATGGTCAAACCCGGCCTGCCCTATCTCGACGTGCTGCGCGAGGTCAAGGACGCCTTCGGCATGCCGACCTATGCCTATCAGGTCAGCGGCGAATACGCCATGATCAAGGCCGCCGCCGCCAACGGCTGGCTGGACCATGACAAGGTGATGATGGAATCCCTGCTGGCGTTCAAACGCGCCGGCGGCGACGGCATCCTGACATATTTCGCGATCGCGGCGGCGAAGATCCTGCGCGGGCGGATCTGAAATCCACACGCATGGATGCGTGGCGCACCGGACCCTCCCTAGAACAGATACTTCAGGCCCAGGATTCCCGCGGTGTCCCGATAGCCCCGCGAGCCCATCCGGTGGCCCACCGAACCCCACAGGCCCAGACTCCGGCTCAGCCGGCCCTCCAGGCCCACCTTGAGCTCGCCCATGTCGCGCGCGCCATCCATATAGGTGTCCTGCCCGTCCATCCTCACCCCGTACTGACGGGTGTCGTGCAGCCAGTTCACCTCCAGGTAGGGCTCGATCCGGCGCACGGCGCGCGCGTCCTGGTGACGCACCGACAGGCGAACCCCCAGGCGGGTGCGCACATTGCCCTTGCCCAGCCCCTGGACCCGGGTGCCGTTGGCCTCCGTATGCTCATCGGCCTCGATCCCCGACCAGATCACCTGCGCCTGCGGACGCGCCAGCACCGTGTTGCCCGCCCCCGAGGCGCTGGACCAGGAACCCAGCTCGAACCCGTACCCGGCCTCCAGCGAAGCGCTCACCCCCCGGCTCTCGTACTTCTCCTCGGACAGCCCCTGCCCCTTGACCGTGTCATCCATCCAGTTGTAAAGCAGCCAGCCATCGACATACGCCCCACGATCCTCCCGCGCGTCCTGGTACCACGTCCCATACAGCCCCAGGCTGTAGCCACGGACCTTGCCCCGGGCGCCGTAGTCCGAGACGTCGTTGTGCGTACTGCTGCGCTGCTCGCCGTAGCCGCCCATCACCCCCACGCGCCAGGCATCGTCCCGGCCAAAACTGCCCCCCAGCACATCGCCCCCCAGCTGCAACACATACCGGTCGGCCGTGTACGAGGACTGCCCATCGGCCATCCGCCCCTTGCCATGGCCTCCCACCACACGACCCCACACCGCGGCGCGGTGGCGCAGGCCGGTGACCGGATCGATGGACCAGCCCGCCCCCTGGCGCTCGCTCAGGCGGGTGTTGAACAGCGTGCTCGATGCGGCCAGGTTATTGGCGTAGCTGCCCGCTTCGGGGCGGGATACGCGCGTCACGCCATGACTGCTGGTCAGGTACCAGCGATCGGGGTTCGCTCCCGAAGCGCTGCCTTTCCTGAGACTGTACTCGTAGCCGCCGCCCACGATGCGCCCGCTCTGCACAAAGGCGTCCCGGGTCGAGCCGCCCGTGCGGATCAGTTCGATCCCCTCCAGCGTCTGTGCCCCGCTCCCGCCCTCGTTGGCCACCTTGACATAGGTGGTCCCCGTGGCCGCCCCGGTGATCACCAGCCTGTCGGTCTGGCTGCCATCGCCCCCGAGCACCGTCCCGAACGATACGCTGCCGCCATCGCCCACCCAGTCCCCCACCTGCACATAGGTCTGCCCCGCGCAGTTCGTACAGTTGTTCAGGATCAGCGCGCCGCTGTTGCGCATCCCGCCCGTGACCGTCACGCTCCGGGCCAGCATCGCCGCGCCCCGGTCATTGATCAGCACCGTGCCCGCGTTCTCCAGCACCGCGCCGTCGCCCAGCTTCTGGCTGTGGCCGCCCAGGTTCAGCGTCGCGCCCTTGTCCACCCTCACCCCGGCGCTCCGGCCAAACGCATTGTCCACCCCGGCCTTCAGCGTCCCGGCGCTCACGGTCGTGAGACCGGTGTAGGTGTTCATGCCGGACAGCACCAGCGTGCCCGCCCCACGCTTGGTCAAGTCTTTCCCGTTCCAGTCATTGGTCGCTCCGTTCGGGTTGTCGGCCAGAACCACCTTCAGGTCCAGGGTGGCGCCCTCTTTCAGGTCGAAAGTGCCGTAGCCCTTAGCGCCGCTGTCATTCCATCTCAGGCCATAGTGCAGCTCGCTATTCTTGGTTTCGCCGAGCATGGCATAGTCCTCGGCGCCCGGCGTGAGCAGGGTATTGTTGCCCGCGTCATAGGTGTAATCACCACTGATAGACGTGGACGTCACCAGCGTGATGTCGTTCTCGCTCCACTCGGTGATCCTGGTCTCGAGGGTGGTGTTGTCGAAGGTGACGCCATTACCACCCGTCTTCAGGCTGCCGCCGTTCTCGAAGGTCAGGGTGGTGCCATCGCCAAAGCGGGCGTTGCCCGAGAAAGAGAGCGGTTGCGTCCCTGAGAGCGTCACCCCGGTATGGGCCCCCGCCACCAGGCTGCCGTCAATCGTGGCCGTGGCGTTATTTGTGATGGCAAGGGTATTGGGGGTGCTGGCGGTGGTGTCGGACAGGGCGATGTCGCCGGTCATGACCGAGCCATCGTCCAGGGTCAGTGAGTTTTGACCGCCCGTGGCGCGAATGGCAGCGCCGTCAGTGCCGTCAGTGCCGTCAGTGCCGCCCGAGCCGCCGTTGCCGCCTTTGCCGCTGCTCCCCCCTGTGATCGTGCCACGATTGGTGATGGTCAGATTGCTGCCGCTGATCGCATCGCCGCCGTTGCCGCCGTTGCCGCCGATGCCGCCGTTGCCGTCGCCGCCGTCGCCGCCGTCGCCGCCGTCGCCGCCGTTGCCGCCGTTGCCGCCCTGTATGGTGCTGCTGTTATTGATCTGGATATTGTCGCCGCTGATTCCGGAACCGCCGTTGCCGCCGTTGCCGCCGTTGCCGCCGTTGCCGCCGAAGCCGAAGCCGCCGTTGCCGCCGTTGCCGCCGTTGCCGCCCTGTATGGTGCTGCTGTTATTGATCTGGATATTGTCGCCGCTGATTCCGGAACCGCTGTTGCCGCCGTTGCCGCCGTTGCCGCCGTTGCCGCCGACGTAGCTGTTGCCGCCGTTGCCGCCGGTGCCGCCTTTGTCGCCTGTTACCGTGCCACCGCTCTCGACAGTGACCACATTATCTTCTGCCGTTGTCTCTGGCTCCGTTGTCAACGCGTGGGCATCGTGCCCATTCTCCCCATCCGTCCCATCCGTCCCATCCGTCCCATCCGTCCCATTCATCCCACTTTTGACTATTTCATTGGTTGCTATTGTCATGGGATACTGATCAAAGGGCTCCGCCGATGCTCCGGGGCCTGTCGCCGAGAAAATGAACAGGGCGCAGGTAACCCGGATCGCGAGTTCCTGAGAGATCAGGCCCGAACGGTGCTTCTTTCGTGCATGGCGTTTTGGCTGCATGGGTACCGCTCCTTGACAGACGGACCATCCATGGAAGATTTCCGGATGATTTCTTTTTTGAGGAAATATTTCCCGGATTCTATCAGGAGCGGATCATTGACATGTCAATTTCCATGTTCCCAGTACGGAATTACTCAGGGAGAGGAGGGCCGGCCGACGGGGCGGCCGCATGGGCCAGAAAAGCAAAACGCCAATCCCGGAGGATTGGCGCAAGTGCCTGGTCGCTGTGGTGCCGGCTAGAGGAGTCGAACCCCCGACCTTCTCATTACAAGTGAGCTGCTCTACCAACTGAGCTAAGCCGGCCAAGGACCGTCATTCTACAGGATGGCGCATCCTCTATTTGACGACCTTCAGGTGTGACGGCCTGGGGGTATCGGGATCATCGTCCGGAAGCGTCGCAGGCGTCGGCGGCTCGGGCGGGTCGCCGCCCCCCGGGTAGGGTTGCGAGGCGACCACCTCGAAGCCCATCCCGGCGCCGGTTTCGCGGGCATAGACGGCCGAAACC
>NZ_JBKEAA010000033.1:0-22598 GCF_047971665.1 Castellaniella sp.
ACAGTTTGCGCCAGTGAAACAGCTGGTTCGGGTTCACACCATGGCGGCGCGCCACCATTGAAACCGTCTGACCAGGCTCGTTGCTCTCGCGCACCATGGCCAGCTTCTGTTCCACCGACCAGCGCCGCCGACGCTCCGGCTGGGTCAGTAATTCCATCACTTCCTGCTTGCTGTTGGTCATAAACACAGTCGTATGCCTACTTGCTATTTTAAGTGGGTGACTGTGTCCGGTGTTTCAGGGGGCTGGTCCAAGCCGCTTCAGTTCAACGCAGGCGACACTCAGAGCATCACGGAACTTCCGCATTGGACTGGTGTATCCCATTTTGGCCTTGAGCCAATCCAAAGCGTACCGCTGTATTGGTTCGTTGGACGTAGCCAGCAGCCGCTGTAAAGTTTTGGCCATGTGTTGATTGCGGCCAAACTTCATTCGCTTGCCCCAATCGATCAGAGCAAATTCGCGATTTTCGTACATGATGGGCCATCGGGGGTCTATGGTAAACGTGTAGGCTTCCGCTTCCTCGTCATAGTCAAAGCCTGCAATCATGTGTAGCGCCCTGGTATTGCCTATAGACAACTTAGGCTGGCCGTCCATGCTGGTGACCTTGATCACCAGCATGGCGAAGGCCAAGTCTTGCATGGTGCTATGCAACCACTTGTAGGCTTGTCCTGATTTTTTCCGGCCAATTTCCCGCAAGAATGCGGAGCGATTAATGACCACCGGGGTCCCCAGCGGTTGGCGCTGGGCTTCCTTCATGCACTGCATCCAGACATCAGCCTGAGCTTCGTCCAGTTGCTTGCCTTTGAACCGAATTTCAGCACCAGGACGGCTCACCAAAATACTGCCATCATGCAGATTACCCTTCCCTATTGGAACAAACAGACTCGACCGGGCTAGGTGATTGGGCATTGCACGCATGAACTCATGCATACCCGGCAGGAACATCTGCTGAGGTGTTTCAGCTGCTTGCCGCTCGATATTTGCCACCGATTCCGCTGCCATTTGCTCAAGCCAAGCAAAAGAATCACGGGAGCCTCCGCGTATTGCAACGGCGCCCATAACTTACACCCCGGCTCGCTGTTGCTCCTCATAGCGCTGCTGCGCCAATTGCTCCACCTTGCGCGGCCTTCCACGAGGCCGCCGCTTTGGCGGCGTAGCGGAAGGCCGGTAGGAGTCGATCCAGGCCAAAACTTCATGCTCATACCAGCACAGACGGCGGCTGTGCGGCATCTTGAACGGTGTTGGGATCAGATGTGCATACTTCTGATTGGTTGCACAAGTACGGATGGTCGTAGCCGTTTTGCCGATCAGGGCAGACAGCTGTTCAATGAAAAGGATTTTGGGCAGGCCTTCCGAACTGGCCACGAGACTCTGATGCATAAGAGCACCTCACAAGCAGAACGCGCTTGTGAGAGCCGATGCTATTGATGTGGCACTTCAAGCTCATGGTGCTACCAGACTCACTTGAAGTTTGTGTTACCACACCTCACGGTGCGTTTTTTGCTTGGGCCTGAATGATGATTGCAATCGCGCTGATGCACCATCATCTTCAACCTGGCGGACATACGCCGAGCGCGCGTTCTCTCTTGATGAAGCTATCTCTCGTTCACTTGCATCTCACCTGCCGCATCGTGGCACACAGCGTTTACGAGGGTGTCTGGCAGGTCCGCCGTGTGCGCTCACCCATGCATAAGAGTCTAGAGTGGCCGCCCGCTGCTGTCAACGAATGCTGGGACACTCTTGGGACACTGAATAGGGGGATTTACCCTAAATCGACATGCATAACGAACAAGAGCCATATCAGCTAAATGCTTGATATGGCTCTTAAATTCTGGTGGGCGGTACTGGGTTCGAACCAGTGACCCCTGCCGTGTGAAGGCAGTGCTCTACCACTGAGCTAACCGCCCAATCGGGCTGTTCAGGCACTGTGCAGCGCGCGGGGCCAGCCGACTGGAAAGATTGCGATTGTACATGGTTTTCGGCAGTCTCGCAGAACCCGTTCCGGCCTATCCCGCCCGGCTCACTGCGCCGGCGCGTCGACCTCGGCGGGGGTGTCGATCCGGCGCCACAAGCAGGGCTTGCCGGCAGCCTTGTCGAGACCATCGAGATAGGCCTCATGCGCCTGCATTGCCTGCGCATCCACCTGAATGATCGGCAAATGGGCGGCATCGAAGCCCCCCTGAACTGCGCGCCCCCCGGCGCCTGGCGCATGGGCCGTATCGTCAGACGGCTCGTCCAGCAGGGAATCCTGACCACGCGTCATGGCCAGCCAGACCTCGCCGAGCAATTCGGAGTCCAGCAAGGCGCCATGCAGCTTGCGGTGAGCATTGGAAATGCCGAACCGCTCGCACAGCGCATCCAGGTTGTTGCGCTTGCCGGGGAACATTTCGCGCGCCACCAGCAGCGAATCGGTGATCTTGCCGCAGATCTCGGTGAAAGGCGGCAACTTGGCGCGGTTCAGCTCGGCATTCAGGAATTTCACGTCGAAGGCCGCGTTGTGGATGATGACCTCGGCATCACGCACGAAATCCATCAACTGTCCGGCGACTTCCGGGAAACGCGGATGGCCGGACAGGAATTCGGTCGTCAGTCCGTGCACCTGCAGCGCCTCAGGATCGCTGTCCCGATCCGGATTCAGATACAGGTGCAAATGACGGTTGGTGACCTGGCGACTGACGATTTCAACGCAGGCCAGCTCCACCACCCGGTGGCCCTGATCGGGCTCCAGGCCCGTGGTTTCTGTATCCAGAACGATTTGACGCATGGGTTTCCTTGCCAGTCCGTCCGGACCAGCCCAATACTGAGTTCAGGCGGCACGGACGCCTTGCGGGTCCTCGACGCCGAGATTGGCCAGGGCATCTGCCCGTTCATTGCCCGGATCGCCGGCATGCCCCTTGACCCACTTCCAGTGTAATTCATGGCCGCCCGCCAATTCATCCAGCATCTGCCAGAGATCGGCGTTTTTCACGGGTTTCTTGTCCGCCGTGCGCCAGTCGCGCCGTTTCCAGTTGGGCAGCCATTCGGTCATGCCCTTCTGGACATAAGACGAATCCGTATGCACCGTGACGACGCAACGGCGCTTGAGCGCCCGCAGCGCCTGGATCACGGCCATCAGTTCCATGCGGTTGTTGGTGGTGTCCGGCTCACCGCCGTGCAGGGACTTTTCGTGCGGTCCCTGGCGCAGGAGCACGCCCCACCCTCCCGGACCCGGATTGCCCTTGCAGGCGCCATCCGTCCAGACATCGACTCTGGGTTCAGCCATCCATATCCTCGTTGATTCGATTGGCGACGGGCGCCACGGCGCCTCGGCGCACACGGCCTCGGCGCTTCTGCCGCCAGGCCGGGCCGACCAGGCGGATGCTCGACACACGCTTGACCGCCGCGATCGCGTAGACAGCGCCCCCCGCCGGCCACCAGCGGTCGCCCGCCTGCTCCATGAATCGCCAGCGATGCAGCCAGGTCTGGGTGGCGCACAAGGGCACATAGCAGCCAAAGCGCCCCCGGTCCAGTTCGAAAGACAGCAGTTTGAACCAGTCTTTCAGGCGTCCCGACGAGACCTGGGACGGCACCGGCACCGGCAGGCGCAGGTCCAGGCCCGGCAGGGATTCACGCAGCCCCCACAGACTATAGGGATTGAATCCGGTCAGCACGACCCGGCCCTCGGGCATCAGGACGCGTTCGACCTCGCGCAGGGCCTGGTGCGGATCCTCGCACCACTCCAGCGTATGCGGCATGACCATCAGATCGATGCTCTGACTGTCGAAAGGCAACTGCTCGGGCTCGCAGATCAGGCGGCCCGCCCGCGTGCCAAAAGACTCGCTGGGACTGTGCGCCCATGCTTTATAGGGAATGCGGTTCGCCTGCAGCAGGTTCCAATGCGGCAGACCTATTTGTATGGCATGATACCCAAACGCATTGCTGACCATCGCATCGACCTGGCGCTGCTCCCAGGCGCGCACGTACTGCCCCGCCGGGGTTTCCAACCATTCGGCCAATACGACCGGCATTTCGTGCTGCGGTGCCACCCTGACTCCCTTGCCATGAATCCTTCCATCCCCACCCAGGCCACGCAGGCCATCCTCACGCCGATTCCATCTCTGTCGGACAACTACATCTGGATGGTACAGAAAAACGGCCACGCGATCGTCGTGGACCCCGGCGAACCCGGTCCGGTCGAGGCGCTGCTGCATGACGGGCTGACCCTGGAAGCCATCCTGGTGACGCACCATCACAGCGACCATGTCGGCGGGGTGGGTGCATTACAACAGCGAACCGGGGCGCGCGTCTACGGCCCGCGTCACGAAAAAATCCCGGTCTGCGACGTCCCCCTGTCCGAAGGCGACCACGTGAATCTGCCAGGGATCGGATTGCGGTTTCAGGTCCTGGACATCCCCGGCCATACGGCAGGCCACATCGCCTATGTCGGCCTGCTCGACACCGGCCGGCCCGCTGTTTTCTGCGGCGACACCCTGTTTGCCGCCGGTTGTGGGCGGCTGTTCGAGGGCACCCCCGCCCAGATGCTCGATTCATTGGACAAGCTGGCCTGCATGCCACCCGAGACCCTGGTGTGCTGCGCTCACGAATACACGACCTCGAACATCCGCTGGGCCCTGCAGGTCGAACCTGGCAATGCCGTGCTGCAACAGCGCGCGCAGGCTGTCGCGCAGCTCCGCGCGCAAGATCTGCCGACCGTGCCTTCCACGATCGGGCAGGAACTGGAGACCAACCCGTTCCTGCGCACCGCGCAGCCCGCCATCCACACGGCGGCCCATCAATATGCCCGGACGTCCCTGGACACCCCCCAGGAGGTCTTTGCCTGTCTGCGCGAATGGAAAAACGACTTCAAATAGAATGACGTTCGGGCCGAAACAATTTCAGCCCTTTCTGAAATCCCTTGCACAAACATGTGATTCCTTGGGTAAAATCGGGAAATTTGCGCCTCAGAATTCCCCAATGATCCGCCCATGAAAATACCACGACTCCTCATGCTGATGATCCTGGTGGTGCTGGCTGGCTGTGCCACCCGCGACCAGACGACCAAGCAGCGCCAGGCCTATGTGGCAGAAGACACCTCGCGCACCGTCGATCTGACCCATCCGCCCCGCGACATGTGGGACCGCATCCGCCGTGGTTTCGCCATCCCCAACCTGCGCAACGAGCAGGTCGACTACTGGACGGACTACTACGCCTCACATCCCCAGTCGGTGCTGCTGATGAGCCAGCGCGCGGGTAAATATCTCTACTACATCGTCGATGAGTTGAACCGCCGCGGCCTGCCCACCGAGCTGGCACTGCTGCCCTTTGTCGAATCCGCCTACAACCCCAACGCCCTGTCACGGTCCCAGGCCTCGGGGCTCTGGCAGTTCATCCCCAGCACCGGACAGCACTTCAAACTGAAGCAGGACTGGTGGCATGATCAGCGGCGCGATCCGGTCGCCTCCACTCAGGCCGCGCTGGACTACCTGACCTACCTGTATGACTTCCAGGGCGACTGGTATCTGGCACTGGCATCCTACAACTGGGGCGAAGGCGCGGTGCGACGCGCCATGGACAAGGCCGCCGATGCCGGCAAGCCCACCGGCTACACGGCGCTGGATCTGCCTGAGGAGACCCGCAACTACGTGCCCAAGCTCCAGGCCATCAAGAACATCATCGCCCGTCCGGACAAATTCGGCATCACCCTGCCCGGCGTCAGCAACACGCCGTACTTCACCACCGTGCCCAAATCACGCGACATGGACGTCGCCGTGGCGGCCGCCCTGGCGGAAATGCCCCTGGAGGACTTCCAGGCGCTCAACCCCTCGTACAACCGCCCCGTCATTCTCGCCGCGCACAACACTGCGCTGAACCTGCCCCTGGACAAGGTCGGCGTCTTCAACAAGAACCTGCGGTCCTACACGGGCAGCCTGTCCTCCTGGCGCGTCTACAACCCGAAAAAGGGCCAGTCCCTGGCCAGCATCGCCAAAACGTACGGCATCTCGCTGGACCAGCTGCGCGAGGCCAACAATCTGGGATCGAAACAGACGCGCGCAACCTCGGCCTCGCTGCTGGTGCCCGCCCAGCCGACCCCCGCGGGCGATATCGTCCTGGTCTCCTACCAGACGCCCGCCACACGATCGATGGACAAAGCGCCTCGCGCCAGAAAGGCCGATACGCCCGCTTCCCGGAACGCCACACGGCTCAACGCATCGAGCCTGCGCTCCCGCGCCGTCATCAGCCGCACCCACACCATCCGCCAAGGGGACACCCTGTATTCTCTGGCCCGACGCTACAACACGTCCGTGGACGCCCTGCGCAAGCTCAACAACCTGAAAGGCTCATCCCTCTCCACCGGCCAACGCCTGAGAGTCCCCGGCACAGAAGCCAGGGGATGAGTCCGGACATCACATAGTCCCTTGAGGACTATGTGATGCCGGACGAATCCGAACGGCATGCAAGCCGTGAGGTGGATAATCCGAACGGCATGCAAACTGCGAGGTGGATGGCTTTTCTCTTCTTCGACCCTCTTCGTTTTTTACAGGACACACACATGGGCTTTCTGAACGGCAAACGCATCCTGATCACCGGCGTACTCTCGAATCGATCCATCGCCTACGGGATCGCGCACGCCTGCCGCGCCCAGGGTGCCGAGCTGGCCCTGACCTATGTCGGCGAGCGCTTCGAAAGCCGCGTACGCGGCTTCGCCGAGGAACTCGGCAGCAACATCGTCATTCCCTGCGACGTCGCCGACGACGCCCAGATCGAAGCCACCTTCCATGCCTTGCGCGAACACTGGGACGGCCTGGACGGTCTGGTGCATTCCATCGGCTTTGCGCCGCGCGACGCCCTGGAAGGCGACTTCCTGGACGGCATGACGCGCGAGAACTTCCGCGTTGCGCACGATATTTCCGCCTACAGCTTCCCCGCCCTGGCCAAGGCCGCGCTGCCCCTGCTCGAAGGCCGCAACGGCTCCGTGCTGACGCTTTCCTACCTGGGCGCTGAAAAAGCCATTCCCAACTACAACATGATGGGCCTGGCCAAAGCCTCCCTGGAAGCCAGCGTGCGCTATCTGGCCCGCTCCCTGGGCCGCAAGGGGCTGCGCGCCAACGGCATTTCCGCCGGCCCGATCAAGACCCTGGCGGCCAGCGGCATCCGCGACTTCTCCAACATGCTGAAATACGTCGAATCCCAGTCCCCCCTGGGCCGCAACGTCACCATCGAAGACGTCGGCAATGCCGCCTCATTCCTGCTGTCCGACCTTGCGTCGGGCATCACTGGCGAGATCCTGCATGTGGACTGCGGCTTCTCGAACACCGTACCCGGCATGGACTGAGGACACCAGGCTTACGAGTCGGCCCTGCGGCCCGATCCCGAAGCCCTCAAAGTCCCAATATAGCGATAGACCGTCGCCGGTGAGCAGTTCAGTTCCCCGGCCAGCAGGCTCACAGCGCCCTTGATGCCAAAAAAGCCCTGCGCATCCAATGCCTTGACCCAGGCCAGGCGTTCGCGTGGCCGCAACTTGCCAGGCGGCTCACTCAACTCTGCCCTGGCCCGGCTCAGGATATCGATCGCCAGACCTTGCCGTGACGGCGACGGCGCGGCAAGCGCATCCCCGGCCGCATGCGCGTCTTCCAGGGCCTGCGACACAAAATGACTGTCGACGAAGGAATCCGGGTGCCGCAGCCTCAGGATCCGTTCACTCAGATCGCGATAGCGGCTGTCGTCGAAACTGATGACCAGCAAGCCGACCCGGCGCCGCGCCTCGTCGGCGATGACCCGCGACGATGTCCGCAGCAGCTTGCCTGTCGCGGTCATGTCGGCGACCTGAATCCATTCGTCCTCCTTTGACTCCTCCAGCGTCCCATCGAGCCATTGCCCCAGTCGCGGTGGCAGCATCGAGCCGAGCGTGCGCTGGGTGACATGCCCGTTGGCGATCGCCACGATCGCAGGAGGCGTCACGCTCAGATCGTAGAGCGCAATCTCATAATCCGGCCCCAGGGCCTTGCCCAGAAAGCCAGTCAAGGCGATATGGCTCTGCAACCAGGCTTTTTGCATGTCCCCTCCTTTAATTGTCAAGGCCGCACCATGACTTTGAACACGACAGCCACTCAGATCAAGACTATTTTATCAATCCTATGATAATTTATTATCAGAAATATCTGATGTATTGAATTATTGTTGTAAAGAATTCAAATGTTCAGCATAATTCAGTTCATAAACCGTTATTTCGGTCTATGAAGATAATAATTTCTCAAAAATTTTGCAGACAAGAAATTTTTATCTATCACACTGTCCGCCTGTCCACGGTGACCGATCAGGGAACCGCGCGACGACCGGGGTGTCCTCCCGTCCACGCACTTCTGGAGGCCTCTCATGGCGATCAAATATTTTCCCGAACCCTTTCGCATCAAATCGGTCGAGCCCCTGCGCATCCTGACCCGCGAAGAACGCGAATCCCGGCTCATCGAAGCCAAATACAATCTTTTCGGTCTCAAGGGCGAGGATTGCTATATCGACCTGCTCACCGACTCCGGCACAGGCGCCATGAGCATCGAACAATGGGCGGGCATCATGCGCGGCGATGAAGCCTACGCGGGCGCCGCCAGCTACGAAAAACTGATCAACACCGCGCACGATATTTTTGGCTACGGCTATATCCAGCCGGTTCACCAGGGCCGCGCCGCTGAAAAAGTCCTGTTCCCCCTGCTGCTGTCCGCTGGCAAAGTCGCCATTTCGAACATGTTCTTCGATACGACCCGCGCCCACGTGGAACTGGCGGGCGCCCGCTGCATCGATTGTGTCGTCGAAGCCGCCAAACATCCTTCGGACCGTGCCAGCTTCAAAGGCAACATGGATATCACGCGCCTGGAGCAATTGCTGCGCGAATACGGTCCCAAGCGCGTCGGCCTGATCGTCATGACGATCACCAACAACTCGGCCGGCGGACAACCCGTCTCGATGCAGAACCTGCGCGAGGTCTCGTCGCTGGCCGGAAAATACGGCGTGCCGATCTGCATCGATGCCGCCCGCTATGCCGAGAATGCCTATTTCATCCAGCGCGACGAGCCGGAATACAAGAACACGCCGATCCCCCGGATCGTGCACGAAATGTTCAGCCATGCAGACATGTTCACCATGTCGGCCAAGAAGGATGCGATCGTCAACATGGGTGGGCTGCTCGGCGTGCGCGACGGCGCCTCGGATCTGATCCAGGGCATCAAGGCGCACTGCATTTCCTACGAGGGCTTCTACACCTACGGCGGGCTCAGCGGCCGCGACATGGAGGCGCTCGCCATCGGGCTGCGCGAAGGGATCGACGAAAACTACCTACGCTATCGCATCGGCCAGATGGAATATCTGGGGGGGCTGCTGGACGATGCCGGCATTGCCTACCAATCCCCTGTCGGCGGACACGGCATTTTTGTGGATGCGGCCGCGCTGCTGCCGCACATCTCCTACACCGAATACCCCGGCCAGGTGCTGGCCATCGAGCTGTATCGCGAGGCCGGCATCCGCAGCTGCGACATCGGCTCGTACATGCTGGGCAACGATCCGGATACCGGCAAACAACTGCAATCGGCCTTTGAATTCACGCGGCTGGCCATCCCACGCCGGGTCTACACCCAGGCCCACCTGGACGTCGTGGCCGAGGCGCTGATCGAGATCAAGCAGCGCGCGCACGAGATCGCACGAGGTTACCGCATCACCTGGGAGCCCCCGATCCTGCGTCATTTCCAGTCCTCTCTGGAACCGATCGCCGCCTGAAGTCCATGCCCGTGTCGGATGAATGCCCACCTCCGGATAACGGGGTGGAGCCCACAACCTCAAGCTGGGGTGCGCTGCAGAGCACCCACAAAAAACCCCTGATTTCAACTGAAATCAGGGGCCTGAATCCTGGCGGACAAGGGGGGATTCGAACCCCCGATACGCTATTCACGTATACACGCTTTCCAGGCGTGCGCCTTCAACCACTCGGCCACCTGTCCTGCACGTCCACGCACCATGGCGACAGACGAAGTCTGCTATTCTAACAGAACAATGCCTGAGCTGCCGCCCCGAGGCAAAAGGAGCACCCCGCGATCAGGCCTCGCCCAGCCCCTTGGGCGTCGCCGCCCCCATGCCGCCCACCATCCGTTCGACGTAGCGGGCGATCAGATCGATTTCCAGATTCACCGGCGCGCCGACCTCCAGGTTGCGCAATGTCGTGACCTGGACTGTGTGCGGGATCAGGTTGATGGAAATTTCCGTGCCTTCTTCCTGGTCGTCCACTCGATTGACCGTCAGGCTGACGCCATTGACCGTGACCGAACCCTTGTAGGCAAAATATTTTGACAGATGCGCGGGGATGATGAGCCGCAGCTCGGTGGATTCCCCCACAGCCTCGAAGCAGGTCACCCGGCCCACCCCATCGACATGGCCGGACACCAGGTGCCCGTCCAGGCTGTCGCCCAGCCGCAGAGCATGCTCCAGATTGACCTCGCCCGGACGATCCAGGCCGCAGGTGCGATCCAGGCTTTCTCGCGACACATCGACCTCGAAGACGTCCCCATGCAGGGCGACGGCCGTCATGCAGGCCCCCTGAATGGCGATCGAGTCGCCCAGACGGGTCGAGTCCAGCGGCAGGCCTCCCGCCTGAATGGACAGCCGCACACCCGCGTCCTCTCCGTCGCCCAGGGGCCGGACTTCCGTGATACGGCCCACCGCCGCGACGATTCCAGTAAACATGAGGCTATCCTTTTTTCATTGCCGGGGTGGGCTGGACACGGGACCGTCCAGGCGGACGGCCTCTGCGCCAGCCACATCCAGGCGGCTTGCAAACCACGCGGCGGAGCAAGCACGTCGCGCGGGTCATGTCATCAAACCACAGGCCTGGACCAGCCTCTGCCAATGCGCCGGATCCCGCAGGCGCAGCCGCAGGTCGGCCTCCAAGGGCAAAACATCCAGGAATGCGTAGCGGCGGGCCTGATCCAGATCCGCAAGGGGAACCGGCAGCGCCGCCAGACCGGGGCCGTCCCCCAGCACACTGGGGGCCAGATAGGTGACCCATTCATCGACCAGCCCGGCCTGGATCAGCGCACCCTGCAATCGCGCGCCGGCCTCGACATGGACCTCATTGATCTCGTGATCGCCCAGCCAGTGCATCAAAGCGTCCAGAGACAGCTCGCCACGATCGTCGGCGGGCAGTGCGATGACACGCACATTGCGCGCCGCCAACCGGGAAATCTTGCCGGCTTCGGGCTGGGTCGTGAAAACCCAGACCGGATCGCCATTGATGATCCGGGCCTGCTCGTCCAGCACGAACCGGCTGTCCAGCACGGCGCGGACCGGCTGCCGGGGCGTGTCGACGGCGCGCACATTCAGCACGGGATTGTCGGCCTGCACCGTGCCGATACCGGTCAGCACCAGGCAGGCCCGGGCCCGCCAGTGATGACCGTCATCCCGGGCGGTCGCTCCCGTGATCCACTGCGAACGGCCGTCCGGCAGCGCCGTGCGGCCATCGAAGGACGATGCGGATTTCAGCCACACCCAGGGTGTGCCGCGCGTCATCCTGGCGCAAAAGCCGGGGTTCTGCGCCAGGGCATCCTCGGCGAACAGGCCGACATCGACCTGGATGCTGGCCGCCCTCAGCCGCTCGATCCCGCGACCGGCCACCTTGGGATTGGGGTCCTGGAGCGCGACCACGACCCGCCCGATGCCGGCCGCGATCAAGGCGTCGGCGCACGGCGGGGTACGGCCCGTATGGCTGCAAGGTTCCAGCGTGACGTAGGCCGTGGCGCCGCGCACATCGGTGTGCTTGAGCGAGGCCTCGTGCAGCGCCTGGGCCTCGGCATGATGCCCGCCCGCCTGTCGCGTGCTGCCCTCGGCCAGCCAGCGGCCATCGCGCACCAGCACGCAGCCGACACGGGGATTCGGGTTGCTGACGAACAGCGCCTGCTCGGCCACCGCCAGGGCGCGTCGCATCCAGCGGTGATCCTCTATGGAAAAGGCAGCGCCCTCTCGCAGCGCCTGCGGCGAGCCGTCCTCCGGTGAGGGGACTGGCATCCGGAGGCGGTCCGGCGATGAAAGAGGCCGATCAGGCCGGCTCATCGGCATCGTCCGCGCGGCGGAATTCGTCGATGGCCTGGACGAATTCGCGCAAGTCCTCGAAGCTGCGATAGACCGAAGCGAAACGCACATAGGCCACGGGATCGAGCTCATGCAATTCGGACATGACCAGTTCTCCGACACGGTCGGACGGCACCTCGCGCTGGCCGCTGGTCATCAGCCGTTCCTGGATGCGCGCGACAGCGGCGTCCAGGGCGGTGGCGCTGACCGGCCGCTTGCGCAGCGCCAGCGCCATGCTGCCATGCAGTTTGGCGGGATCGAAATCCACCCGGGTCCCGTTGCGCTTGACGATGTAGGGCATCATCAGATCGACCCGTTCATAGGTCGTGAAGCGGCGGTCACAGGCAGTACATCGACGGCGGCGGCGGATCGTGTCGCCGTCGTCGGAGACCCGGGAATCCACAACCTGCGTATCGGCACAACTGCAGAATGGACACTTCATCTGCGCAGCGGGCGCCCTCAGGCGCCCGTTCCGGTTGGATTAGCGATAGACCGGCAGACACGCGGTCAGTTCATTCACCCTCGCGCGCACCTTGGCGATGTGCCCGGCGTCATCGGGGTTGTCGAGCACATCGGCGATCAGGTTGCCGGTGAGCTCGGCCTCGGCCTCCTTGAAGCCGCGCGTGGTCATGGCCGGCGTGCCCAGACGGATACCGCTGGTGACGAAGGGCTTTTCCGGGTCGTTCGGGATGGCGTTCTTGTTGACCGTGATGTGCGCCTGGCCCAGGACAGCCTCGGCGGCCTTGCCGGTGATGCCTTTGGCGCGCAGGTCCACCAGCATCACATGGCTTTCGGTCCGGCCCGACACGATGCGCAGGCCGCGCTTGACCAGGGTATCGGCCAG
Organism: Castellaniella sp.; assembly: GCF_047971665.1. Lineage (GTDB taxonomy): Bacteria > Pseudomonadota > Gammaproteobacteria > Burkholderiales > Burkholderiaceae_B > Castellaniella. The sequence continues at coordinate 12,927 of NZ_JBKEAA010000033.1, forward strand.
CACGCGCGCATTGGCCGCCACCTGGGCGGCATAGGCCTTGAATTCGGGTTGCAGCGCCTCATGGAAGGCCACGGCCTTGGCGGCGATGACATGCATCAGCGGCCCGCCTTGAATGCCCGGGAAGATCGAGGAGTTGATTGCCTTTTCGAATTCGGATTTCATCATGATCACGCCGCCGCGCGGGCCGCGCAGGGACTTGTGCGTGGTCGAGGTGACGAAATCCGCATGCGGCACCGGATTGGGGTAGACGCCACCGGCGACCAGTCCCGCATAGTGCGCAATGTCCACCATGAACAGCGCGCCGTTGTCATGGGCGATGCGTGCCATGCGCTCGAAGTCGATATGCAGCGAATAGGCCGAGGCTCCGCCGACGATCAGCTTGGGCTTGTGAGTGCGCGCGAGTTCTTCGAGCTTGTCGTAATCCAGCACCTCGTTGGCATCCAGACCGTAGGAATGGAAGTTGTAGAGCTTGCCGGATGCATTCACCGGCGAACCGTGCGTCAGGTGACCGCCTTCGGCCAGGCTCATGCCCAGCACGGTGTCGCCGGGCTTGAGCACGGCCATGTACACGCCTTGATTGGCCTGGGAGCCGGAGTTCGGCTGCACATTGGCGGCTTGCGCGCCGAAGATCGCCTTGAGGCGGTCGATGGCCAGCTGCTCGACCACGTCCACGTATTCGCAGCCGCCGTAATAGCGCTTGCCGGGATAGCCTTCGGCGTACTTGTTGGTCAACTGCGTGCCCTGCGCCTGCATGACGGCGGGGCTGGCGTAGTTTTCCGAGGCGATCAGTTCGATGTGCTGTTCCTGGCGAGTGTTTTCCTGCTGGATGGCAGCCCAGATGTCCGGGTCGGCCTGATCGAGTGTGCGAGAACGGTCAAACATAAGGTGATGAGTCCTGAAGGCAAAAGGTCGGAAATGTCGGGAAATCTGAGAATTCTAGCGCCTACAGGGCGTGCAGGCGGGGATTCAGGGTGTACGTGCCGGTCAGTGAGGCCTGGGCCAGCACGTGACCCCGCATGGCCTCCAGGGCCTGCGCGCCGGTGAAGCGGCCCGAGACGCCCAGCTCGGCCACGTCCAGCGCATACACGGTAAAGACGTAGCGGTGGACCAGCGCGTCATTCCAGGGAGGGCAGGGGCCGTCATACCCAAAGTAATCGCCGTTCATGTCGCGGTCGGCGGCAAACCAGCCGGTGTAGTCGTTCAGGCCCTGGCGCGTGCCGTCCAGCGCCAGGGGGCCGGCCTTGCCGCGCGGCGTGATGTCGTTGGAGTAGTCGCCTTCGGCGATGGCGCGCGTATCGGGCGCCACGTCGACCAGCACCCAATGATAGAAATCGGCGCGCGGCAGATCGGCCGGCACCTCGCGGCCTTCCTGGTTGACGTCGTCGGGCTGCGTCGGCGCATCCGGATCGACACACAGGATCGCAAAGGACCGGGTGCCCTCGGGCACGTCCACCCAGGCCAGATGGGGATTGCGGTTGCCGGCCAGGGCGACGTGGGTCTGCGGATCGATCCGCGCGAAGGCATTGCGTTCGGGAACGATTCCCTGGTCAGGGAAGGATTCGCTGTGCAGTTTCATGGAGTCCTCCGTAAGTGGGGCCTGTCGATGCGGCAGACCCCTGGCTCATGTCAGGGTGACGCGGGCGAACTTGCGCTTGCCGACCTGCATCACATAAGTGCCTGCCGGCAGCAGCAGGGACTTGTCTTCGACGCGGTCCCCGTCGATGCGGACGCCGCCCTGTTCGACGTTGCGCTGGGCCTCTGATGCCGAAGCGGCCAGGCCCGACTCGCGCAACACCTTGAGAATGCCCATGGGAGCTGCCCCGGCGGTGACCTCGACCATGTCCTCGGGCATCGCGCCGTCGCGGAACCGGGCATTGAACTGTTCCAGCGCCCGCTCACCGGCGCCGGCCCCATGGAACCGGTCGACGATCTCGCGAGCCAGCAGAACCTTGGCATCGCGCGGATTACGACCTGCCGTGATTTCGGCCTGCAGGGCGCCGATGTCATCCAGCGAACGGAACGACAGCAGTTCGAAGTAACGCCACATCAGGGTGTCGGAGATCGACATCAGCTTGCCGAACATGGACTCGGGCGTCTCGGTGATACCAATGTAGTTGCCCTTGGATTTGGACATCTTCTCGACCCCGTCGGTGCCCTCGAGCAGTGGCATCGTCAGGACGCATTGCGGCTCCTGACCATATTCTTTTTGCAGTTCGCGCCCCACCAGCAGGTTGAATTTCTGATCGGTGCCGCCGAGTTCCAGATCGGCCTTCAGGGCCACCGAGTCATAGCCCTGCAGCAGCGGGTACAGGAACTCGTGCACGGAAATCGGCACGCCGCCCCGGAATCGGCGGGTGAAATCGTCGCGTTCCATCATCCGCGCCACGGTGTAGCGCGAGGCCAGCTGGATCAGGCCGCGCGTGCCCAGCGGATCACACCATTCCGAGTTGTAGCGGATTTCGGTCCGGTCGGGATCCAGCACCAGGCTGGCCTGGGCGTAATAGGTCTTGGCGTTCTCGCGGATCTGCTCGGGCGTGAGCGGCGGCCGGGTGGCGTTGCGGCCACTGGGATCGCCGATCAGGGCGGTAAAGTCGCCGATCAGGAACACCACGGTATGACCGAGATCCTGCAACTGGCGCATTTTATTGAGCACCACGGTATGGCCCAGATGGATGTCGGGCGCCGTGGGATCCAGACCCAGCTTGATGCGCAAAGGCGTACCGCTGGCGCGGCTGCGCGCCAGTTTGGCGGCGAATTCGGAGACGACGAGCAACTCGTCACAACCCCGCTGGGCCACACGCAGATCTTCGGCAATCCGGGGGTCGGCAGGGTCGACAGGGGACGACATGATAAACGCTTTTACCAGAAAAGAATGAAAAAATACTCGAAAAAATGTCAAGTATGCGCTAGCATACGCACCATCGCAGCTTTTGTACAACACATTCGACGCCAATCGGGCGATGGGGGTCCCATATTAGCAGACCCCCCTTCCGCCCAGGATAGACGCAGTCCGAATTTTCATACTGGTTTTACCCATGACGCCTGAGGTCCACCAGCCGAAGCACCGCCTCCACCTGACCCGCAGCCTGCTGTTTGCGGCCAGCGGTCTGTTCCTGACCGCAGCCGCATTGGCGGTCGTCCAGCCTCCCGCGCCGCCGCAACCCGTCTTTCAGGCGCATCAGACCCTCGACCTGCCGCCCCTGGACGGCCAGGCCGGCGACGACACCGCCCCCTATATCGCCTCGACCCGCATCCGCTCCGGCGACACCGTGTCCGACGTGCTGAACCGCCTGGGGGTCAACGAAAACGGCCTGCTCTCGTTCCTGACGCACGACCCGAACGCGCGCTCGGTCTACAAGCTCTATCCGGGCCGCACGGTCCAGGCCGCCCTGGACAGCCAGGGCCGGATGGTCTGGCTGCGCTACGCGCACACCCCCGGCACCAATGTCGAATCCGGGGTCGATTCCGCCTGGCTCGAAGTCCGGCCGGTCGATGGCGGCTTCTCCGCCCAGGAGCGCACCACCGCCGCCGTGCGCGAGACCCGCATCGCCGAGGGCGAGATCACCAGCTCGCTGTTCGGCGCGGCCGACGAGGCCCGGATCCCGGATGCCATCACCATGGAAATGGTCGACATCCTGGGCAGCCACATCGACTTCCTCAAAGACCTGCGCAAGGGCGATCGCTTCCGCATCGTCTATGACGCCTACATGCACAACGGTGAAGAAGTCGGGACCGGGGACATCCGCGCGCTGGAATTCGTCAACCGCGGGAAAACCTACAGCGCCGTCTGGTTCGAGAACGGCCAGGGCAACGGCAGCTACTATGACTTCTCCGGCGCCAGCCTCAAGGGCGCCTTCCTGCGCACCGCGATCAAGTTCACCCGCATCAGCTCCCGGTTCGGCATGCGCATGCACCCGATCCACAAAAAATGGATCGGCCACAAGGGCGTGGACTACGCCGCGCCTTCCGGGACGCCCATTCACGCCACGGCCGACGGCACGATTGAATTCATCGGCAGGCAGAGAGGCTACGGCAACGTCATCATCATCAAGAACTTCGGCGACTACACCACGCTCTATGCCCATCAGCGTGGATTCGCCAAAGGTCTCAAAAAAGGCGACCGCATCCAGCAGGGCCAGTTGATCGGCTATGTGGGATCGACCGGCTGGGCAACCGGCCCGCACCTGCATTACGAATTCCGCATCAACAAACAGCCGGTCGATCCACTATCCGTGGACCTGCCGGTGGCGCGCACGCTGGAACCCGCCGACCGCAAGGCCTTCCAGGCCGTGGTGGACCGCTACCAGCCGCAGATCGAACTGATGGCCCGGCTGCAGGACAGCCGCATCGAGATCGCTCAGCAATAAGCCTCGCCATCGCATGGCCTCCGACCACGCGCCCGAACGGTACATCGGCCTGATGTCGGGCACCAGCACGGACGGCGTGGACGGCGTGCTGGCGGATCTGGCCGGCGACCGCATCCAGGTGCTGGCCAGCACCGGGGTGGCGCTGCCGGAATCGCTGCGCCAGGAATTGCTGGCCCTGAACGCCCCCGGCCCCGACGAACTTGCCCGGGCCGCCCGGGCTGCCAATGCGCTGGCGGACTGCTATGCGGACGTCGTGCGCGACCTGCTGGCCAAGGCCGGTCTGGACGCAACCCAGATTCATGCCATCGGCGCTCACGGACAGACCGTGCGCCACGCGCCCGAATCCGGCTATACCCTGCAAATCAACGCGCCGGCACGACTGGCCGAGCACACCCGCATCGCGGTGGTGGCGGATTTCCGCAGCCGCGACGTCGCCGCCGGCGGCCAGGGCGCGCCACTGGTCCCTGCCTTTCATGCGGCGCGTTTCGGCCAGGGTCAGGGCCGCGCGATCCTGAACCTGGGCGGCATTGCCAACCTGACCGTGCTGGAAGACACGGTCAGGGGTTTCGACACCGGACCGGCCAACATGCTGATGGATGCCTGGACCCGGCGCCATCTGGGGCAACCCTATGACCAGGACGGCGCCTGGGCGGCACAAGGCCGTTGTCACGACAGCCTGCTGGCCGCGCTGCGAGCCGAGCCCTGGTTCGACCTGCCTCCTCCGAAATCGACCGGGCGCGACCTGTTCAGCCTGAGCTGGCTGGAGGCACGGATCGACACGCTGCCGGCCGCCACCCGCCCGCACCCCGTCGATGTCCAGGCCACTTTGCTGCGTCTGTCGGTGGAGACGATCGCCGATGCGATCCGGCGGCATGCGTCCGCCACGCGGGAAGTCCTGGCATGCGGCGGTGGCGCCCGCAATCCGGTGTTCATGGGTTCACTGAGACAGGCCCTGCCCTGCGATCTGACGACCACGGATGCCTGCGGCGTTCCCGCCCAGGATGTCGAAGCCCTGGCCTTTGCCTGGCTGGCGCAGGCGCACCTGCAGAGGCGCGCCGCCTGTCTGCCCGCAGTCACCGGCGCCGGGCACGCGACCGTCGCCGGCTGTCTCTATCCGGCCTGATGCATTCAGCCTGATCCGGCGCCGTCGGGCTCAGGGAGAGAACGAGGAGCCGCAACCGCAGGTCGTATTGGCGTTGGGGTTGCGGATGACGAACTGCGAGCCCTCCAGGTCGTCCTTGTAGTCGATCTCGGAACCGACCAGGTACTGGAAGCTCATCGGATCCACCAGCAACTGCACACCATCGCGTTCGATGGTGGTGTCGTCCTCGGCCACATCCTCGTCGAAGGTAAAACCATACTGGAAGCCCGAGCAGCCGCCGCCCTGGACAAAGACCCGGAGCTTCAGGCCGGGATTGTTTTCCTCGATCAGCAACTCGCGGACCTTGGCGGCCGCCGCGTCGGTAAAGATCAGGGGAGCGGGCGGAACGTCGAGATCCGCGTGTTCGATGGTGCTCAAGACAAGACTCCTGCGGACCCGGAGGTCACGCTATTTCAGTTCGGCGTCCCGAAAGGCCCGGACGGTATCGCCTTCGAGGATCTCGAGGCGGACCGATTCGATCGAGACGTCCGGCGCCAATTCCAAGATACCCGTGCTGCGCTGGAACTGGTCGAAGACCAGGGCCAATGGATCTGCGCCCTGCGGCGTGTCCGGGGAGGTCGATGCGGGCGCGGCCAACGGCCCGGATGAGACGGCCTCGTCATCCTCGAATACCGGCGGGGACAGCTCGATTTTAACGGCTTTGCCCTGGGAGCGGCCACTGGCCACAAACCGCATGCGGCCTTTGAAGGCATCCGCCTGGGGCGCAGCGTTGCGCGTGAGCAGCACCCGATAGCGCAAAAATTGCCCCTCGACCCGGAGATCAAAGGCGCGGACCGCCACCGTGCCAGCCGGCCCCGGCGGGATCAATTGCTCATAGAAAGCCAGCTGATCGCGGGTACGACCCAGTTCCTGCTGCAGTTCGGCATTCTTGTCCTGGAGCGCGCGCTGCGTGCCGGCCTCAACCTCGGCCGCACCGCGCAGGGCCGCCAGGTCCGTCTGGGAACGAGATAGGTCGGCCCGCAGGGACTCAAACTGGGATCGCAGCGACTGGAGCTCGGCGCGCTCGCCCGCATGCATGCCGAAATGCATGACGAGCGCCCCGGCGGCAAACACCACCAGGAGGAACATGAGACGGGTGAGGCCGCGCACCAGCCAGTGACTGAGGCCGCCTTGCGCAGAGGAGGATCGGGCCATGCGGATCTCCTGTCAGGGCAGCACCGCCACATGCTGCAAGCCGGTGGTCTCCGGCAGGCCAAACATCAGATTCATGTTCTGCACTGCCTGGCCCGCCGCCCCTTTGACGAGGTTGTCCTGGACGACCAGCACCACCAGGGTATCGCCCCCGGCGGGCCGGTGCACGGCGATGCGCAGCATGTTCGAGGCGCGCACCGAGCGAGTCTGCGGCAAGCTGCCCGCAGGCATGACGTCGACAAACGGCTCGTCCGCGTAGCGTTGCTCGTACAGCGCCTGGAAATCGGTGTCCAGGGCATCCGGCAGGATGCGCAGGTACAAGGTGGAAAACATGCCGCGGATCATGGGCACCAGATGCGGCACGAATGTCAGCCCCACGGGCCCGCCCGCGATGCGGGCGAGACATTCGGAGATCTCCGGATGGTGACGGTGCCCGGCCACGCCATAGGCCGCGAAATTGTCGGCCGCCTCGGAGAACAGCGAGCTGACCTGGGCCTTGCGGCCCGCCCCCGACACCCCTGATTTCGAATCGGCAATGACATGCGCTGTGTCGATCAACGGGCGGCAGGCCTGCAGCACCGGCGCGAGGCCCAGCAGGACCGTGGTCGGATAGCATCCGGGGTTGCCCACGACCCGGGCCTGGCGGATGCGGTCCCGATCCAGCTCGGGCAGGCCGTAGACGGCTGTTTTGAGGACGTCGGGACTGCTGTGCGGCATCTTGTACCACCGCGCGAAGGTATCGACGTCCTGCAGACGAAAATCGGCCGCCAGGTCGATCACCCGCACATCGTGCTCCAGCAGGCCGCGCGCCTGCTCCATGGCCACGCCGTGCGGGGTGGCGAAGAACACCACGTCGCACTGATCGAGCGTGGCCTCCTCGGGCGTCTGGAAGCACAGATCCACATGGCCGCGCAGGTTGGGGAACATATCGGCCACCGGCATCCCCGATTCCTTGCGCGAGGTGATGGCGTGCAACCGGACACCCGGGTGCTGCGACAGCAGACGCAGCAGCTCCACGCCCGTGTAACCGGTTCCGCCGACGATGCCGGCCTTGATGGATGTCGTGGTCTTGGTGCTCATGCAGTGAAATCCTGTCTGCTGTCCTGTCCGTCAATCGACCGCCGTCGAGGACGCGGCCGGATGATTTCTTAGATTATGGCATGCGTGGCAACGGCAGCCCAAGAATCCCGCGTGCGGCCCACGGCAACTAGAATGATGGCCTGCAGACCCTTGTCGGCGATGTCTGGACAATGCCGCCCTGGAAAGCTTCTTCGGCACTCTAAAGTCCGAATTCTTCTATCTGAGCCGCTTCGAGAGTGTTGAGCAACTCCAGGCCGGCATCCGCCAGTACACCCATGACTACAATCACGACCGCATCAGAACCAAACGAAAAGACCTGAGTCCGGTGCAATACCGGACTCAGGTCTTGGCCGCCTGATCCATGACCGTCCAACTTCTGGGGGTCGGTTCACGAAGGCCGGGGTTTTTTGTGTCGCGACGGGTGGCGTACCACCCGGATGCGGCATCAGCGCTTGCTGAACTGCTTGCGGCGACGGGCCTTGTGGAAGCCGACCTTCTTGCGTTCGACTTCGCGGGCGTCACGAGTCACCAGACCCGCTTGCTTCAGCGACGATTTCAGGGTTTCGTCGTAGTCGATCAGGGCACGCGTGATGCCGTGACGCACGGCGCCGGCCTGGCCGGACTCACCGCCGCCGTGGACGTTGACGTGAAAGTCGAACGATTCCAGGTGGTTGGTGACTTCCAGCGGCTGGCGCACGATCATGCGGCCGGTCTCGCGAGCAAAGTACTCATCGACGGGGAGACCGTTGACGACGATCTTGCCCGAACCCTTTTTCAGGAACACACGCGCCACAGACGTCTTGCGGCGGCCAGTGCCGTAATTCCAATTACCGATCATGATGGCCTATCCTCAGAAGTCCAGGGGTTGCGGCTGCTGCGCGGTATGCGGGTGCTCGGCACCGGCATAGACCTTCAGCTTTTTCGCCATGGCGTAGCCCAGAGGACCCTTGGGCAGCATGCCCTTGACGGCCTTTTGCAGGGCACGTCCGGGGAAGCGCTGCTGCATCTTCTGGAAGTTGGTTTCCGTGATCCCGCCCGGATAGGTGGAGTGGCGGTAGTAGCGCTTGTCCTGCGCCTTGGCGCCCGTGACGACGATGTCGGCGGCGTTGATGACGACGATGTAATCGCCCGTGTCCACGTGCGGCGTGAATTCGGGTTTGTGCTTGCCACGCAGGCGGCGTGCGACTTCGCTGGCCACACGACCCAGGACCTTGCCCTTGGCGTCGATCACAAACCAGTCACGCTTGACTTCATGCGGCTTGGCCACAAAGGTCTTCATGATGGTGTTCCTGATTGAATGAATGAAAGGATTTTCGTCTGATCCGCCAGGGCTTTATATGCGGGCATGCCATGCCGCCCCCAGAGCCCGTACGGACAATGAACTCAAACGAAAATCCTACCATTGTACATGGACAGCATTAGATAGACAAACCAGAGCCCTGTCCAACATCAGATGAGTCTGAAGGGGGCCTGGTGATTCCAACATCAGATGAGTCTGGAGCTTTGGCCGCGGGTCGTCGATCATCGGGAGATGATCTTGACCTTGCACGACGAACGGCTCACCAGCCTGGAGAGCCTGGAACAATTTCTGGCCGGCACCGCTGGGCTCGATCCACAGGTCGCCGACGGCACCGAGGCGCAGCGCCACGCGCACGTCCTGTCGGTGCTGCAGCGCTTTCGCTACCACTCACTCTCACGCGCCAAGAAGGGACTGGTCATCGGCTACCTGCTGGCCACCAGCGGCTACTCACGCCAGCACCTGAGCCGATTGATCGCCCGATTCCGCGATCACGCCCCGCTTGGGCAGCGCCACGCGCCCGCGCACGGCTTTACGCGCCGCTACACCGAGGGTGACATCACCGCGCTGGCCAGGCTCGATGCCCTGCACGAGAACCTGAGCGGGGCGGCCACCCGCCACCTGTGCCAGCGCGC
>NZ_JBKEAA010000034.1:0-17542 GCF_047971665.1 Castellaniella sp.
CAACGCCATCGAGAACATGAACCGGCAACTGCGTAAAATCATTAAGAACCGGGGTCAGTTCCCCAATGATGAGGCGGCCGTGAAGCTCTTGTGGCTGGCACTGCGAAATGTGCTGGCCAAGCCGTCACGATCGGTTCATACGTGGAAAGCAGCCATGAATCAGTTCGCCATCCTGTTCGGCGAACGGTTCACCGAGGCCAGGGATTGAACGATGTCAAACCGCCCCGCCCACAAAAAATCTGACACTCCCGATCAGACCCCGGATGAGGCATACTTCGCGACGCTGCCTGCGATCAAATCGGCAGCATGATCGCCTGGGATGTTCCACTTAAAAACTTCAGGACCCTGTCCAAACAACCGAAGCCACCTCTCCCCGTCGCAAACATCCTGAAACGGCCTGCGGTTCCGCTCAAGCCATGACTCGACCGACAGGCATCCGTACTTGCACCGGATGTCAAACAGTATCAAGAACATCCTCATATCGGCACAAGGCAACCTATAATGCCCTCGCCATGCAAACGGATCCCTGATGAATCCGGGGAATCGACACAATCCATGATTTCCATCTATTCCCTCAAGCCGCGTTTCCAGAACATGCTGCGGCCGCTGGTGACCTGGCTTCATGCCTGCGGCACCACGGCGAATCAGGTCACGCTGGCCGCTGCGGTGGTTTCCCTGCTGATTGCATCGATCGTCGCCTGGAAGGCGCCCCTGGCCTGGCCTTTTCTGCTCATTCCAGTCTGGATGTTCATGCGCATGGCCCTGAATGCCATCGACGGCATGCTGGCGCGTGAATTCGGCCAGCAGTCCCGGCTGGGCGCCTATCTGAACGAATTGTGCGATGTCCTGGCCGACAGCGCGCTGTATCTGCCCTTTGCATTATTGCCGGGCGTGTCTCCCCTGCTGGTCGTGTGCGTGGTGCTCATGGCGGTGTTTTCGGAATATGCCGGCGTGCTCGGCCTGATGGTCGGCGCAACACGCCGATACGACGGCCCCATGGGCAAGAGCGATCGCGCCGCCGTGTTCGGCTTGCTGGGCGCCATCGTGGGCTGCGGCGTCACTGCGGCTCCCTGGCTCAATATCGTGTTCTGCGGGGTGCTGGCCCTGCTGATGTACACCATCTTCAATCGCGTACAGCGAGGGTTATCGCACACCTGATACGATCGCCTCACTGTCGACACTCAGCAACCGAACAAGACAAAAACGCATGCGCACCGCCGACATCCTCTCTTTCACCACTTTCGATGGCGTGGACCTGGCCTACCGTCACTGGCCCGGCGAACCTGCCGCCGGCCAGACCCGGCGCGCCATCGTCCTGTTCCACCGCGGACACGAGCATGGCGGACGCATTGCCCATCTGGTCGATGAACTGGATCTGCCCGATTGCGATTTTTTTGCCTGGGATGCCCGAGGCCATGGGCTGTCCCCTGGCGCGCGCGGCGACAGCCCCAGCTTTGGCACCAGCGTGAGCGATGTGCAGGCCTTCATGGAACACATCGCCCGCCAGCACAGCATCGACATCCACGACGTCGTCGTCGTGGCACAAAGCGTGGGCGCAGTGGTGGCCGCGACGTGGGTGCACGATTACGCGCCGCGCATCCGCGCGCTGGTCCTGGCGTCCCCCGCCTTCAAGGTCAAACTGTATGTGCCCTTTGCCAGACCGGGGCTGAAACTGATGCGCGCCCTGCGCGGCAATTTTTTCGTCGACAGCTATGTCAAGGCCCGGTTTCTCAGCCATGATCCGGCGCGCATCGCCTCGTACGACCAGGACCCGCTGATCACCCGCGCCATCTCGGTCAATGTCCTGTTGGGACTGTACGAGGCCGCCGAGCGCGTCGTCAGCGATGCGCAGTCCATCACCGTGCCGACCCAGCTGCTGATTTCCGGCGCGGATTTCGTCGTGCACCGCAAGCCGCAAACCCGCTTCTTCGAGCGCCTGGGCAGTCCGCACAAGGAAATGCACGTGCTGCCCGGTTTCTTTCACGACACGCTGGGCGAGGCCAGACGCGAACAGGCGACGCAGCGCATCCGCAGGTTCGTCACGCATCACTTCGATACGCCAGCGCCACCCCAGATGCTGCGCGACGCCGACAAGCAGGGCTGGAGCTGCGCGGAAGCCGAGGCCCTGGCCACGCCACTGCCGCAGCGATCGGCTGCGGGACTGTACTGGCGGGCGACCCGCGCCGGGCTCGCCTTGGGCGCGCGCGTCTCCAGCGGTATGCGGTTGGGCGTCGAGACCGGGTTCGACTCCGGCAGCACGCTGGATTATGTCTATCGCAACCAGCCCGACGGAGTACCGCCGCTGGGCAGGCTGATCGACCGCAACTACCTGAACGCCATCGGCTGGCGTGGCATCCGTCAGCGCAAACTGAACGTCGAAAGCCTGCTCAGGCTGGCCATGTCGCAATTGCGCGCGGCCGACCGCCCCATCCATATCGTGGATATCGCCGCGGGCCATGGGCGCTATATCCTGGATGCGATTGCCCAGAGCCCCGACAAACCTGAATCGGTCCTGCTGCGCGACTACAGCGACATCAATGTCCGCGACGGCCAGGCACTCATCGAGGAAAAAGGCCTGAGCGGCATCGCGCGGTTCATGCAGGCGGACGCCTTCGACCGCGACGACCTGGCCGCCCTGACGCCAAAGCCCACGCTGGCGGTCGTATCGGGCCTGTACGAACTGTTCGCCGACAATGCCATGATCGGCAATTCGCTCGCGGGTCTGGCCGACGCCATGGCGCCCGGCACCCTGCTCATCTACACCAACCAGCCCTGGCATCCGCAACTGGCGTTCATCGCCCGCGCCCTGACCAGCCACCGGGCCGGTCAGGCCTGGGTCATGCGGCGCCGCAGCCAGGATGAGATGGACCAGCTGGCCGCGCATGCCGGTTTCAGAAAAATCACTCAGCGCGTCGATGACTGGGGCATCTTCACCGCCACGCTCGCGCAGCGAACAGGCTGACATGAGCGGCGCCACGCCCGCACACGAGCCGGGCCTCTGGAAACGAGGCATCCTGTGGCTGCTCATGCTGGGCCCGTTCTTTTTCCTCAGCTACGGTTTCGCCAACTGGGTCACCAGCCAGCGCGCCGGTGTGGGCTCCGTGGTATTTGCCTGGGAACAGGCCATCCCCCTGCTTCCCTGGACCATCATCCCCTATTGGTCCATCGACCTGCTGTACGGGCTGTCTTTCCTGTTGCCGCATACACGCCGGGAAATGGATCGGCATGCCGAGCGGTTGCTGACTGCCCAGATCCTCTGCGTGGCCTGCTTTCTGATCTGGCCGCTGACCTTTTCCCTGACCCGCCCACCGCTCGACGGCCCGACCGGCTGGCTGTTCGATGTACTCATGGGGTTCGATCAGCCCTTCAACCAGGCGCCGTCGCTGCACATCGTGCTGCTGGTGGTGCTGTGGGCGCGTTATGCCGCGCATACGCCAGCACGCTGGCGCTGGCTGCTGCACGGCTGGTTCCTGCTGATCGGCATTTCAGTCCTGACCACCTGGCAACATCACTTCATCGACGTCCCCACCGGCCTGCTGGCGGGATTCCTCTGCCTGTGGCTCTGGCCGGACGATGGGCCCTCGCCCCTTGCCACGGCCCGCCTCACACAGGATCCCCGCCGTCGGGCCCTGGCGCTGCGCTACTGCGTCGGCGCCCTGGGACTGGCGCTCATCGGGCAAGGGTTGGGCGGCGCGGCGCTCTGGCTCTACTGGCCCGCGGTCTCACTCCTGATGGTGGCGCTGAACTACCTGGCGTTCGACGCCGCGGGTTTCCAGAAGCAGCTCTCCGGCCGGCTCAGCGCCAGCGCGCGCTGGCTGTTCGCGCCCTATCTCGTCGGCGCCTGGATCAATTCACGCCTCTGGACACGGCGAGCGCCCGAACCGGTACATGTGATGGACAACATCTGGCTGGGCCGCCTCCCCGCAGCGCATGGAGCGGACCGCTTCGATGCCATCGTGGACCTCTGCGCCGAACTGCCCCTGCATCCGGAGAACAAACCCTATTGCAGCCTGCCCGTGCTGGATCTGACCGCCCCCGACAGCGCGCTGTGCGTCCGCGCGGCCACCGCCATCGAAAACCTGCGTCCGCACGGCACCGTGCTCGTCTGCTGCGCGCTGGGCTACTCGCGCAGCGCAACGGCCATCGCCGCCTGGATGCTGCACACGGGACGCTACGGCACCAGCCGCGATGCGCTGGCGCGCCTGCGCGCCGCGCGCCCCCATGTCGTCCTGACGGACGCCCAACTCCTGGCGCTGGCGCCGCTAGCGCGCCAGCCCTCCTCATCCGAGGTCGCCGCCCATGGCATCTGACATGCAACTGCATCTGCTGACCGCGATCCTGCAGCGCGGCCGCCCAATGGATCGGGCATCCGGCATCCTGACCCTGATCGGGCTGGCCATCGGCCTGGCGCCGCTTTTCGGTGCGGCCACCCATCCGCTGGGGCGTAGCCTGGCCCTCGTGCTGCTCCTGGCCGGAGGGATCCAGAAATACTGGGCGCTGCGTGTCGGCATCGATGCGCATCTGTTCGTCGTGCTGGCCGACCGGCATGCAGACACGTTTGACGTGCGCGCCCGCGAACTCGACGACGCGCTGCACCAGTTGGGCCTGGCACCCACGCCCGAGGATTTTCGCAGTGTCGCCGAACGCGGCCAAGGGGCATTGCGACTGCTACGATGGCAGGCTGCCTGCCTGCTTGTGCAATGCGTGAGCACATTGACCGCATGCGTGGCGCTGCTCTGGCTCGACTGACCCGCACAAGGCATTCCATGACCGGCTCTCTGATCGCGTTCATCATCACCTCCGCCGCCCGGCTGCTGACAGGCGCAAGGGCCCTGTGGCTGGGATGCACGCCGACGCCCCGGCAACGCATCTACTACGCCAACCACAACAGCCATGTCGACTTTGTCCTGCTCTGGGCCTCGCTGCCCCTGGCATTGCGCCAACGCACCCGTCCGGTCGCGGCCGCCGACTATTGGCTGGCCGGCAAATGGCGCCGATTCCTGATCCAGCGGGTCTTCAATGGTGTGCTGATCGACCGCACGCGCAGCACGCCCGAAACCGATCCGCTGCAGACGCTGGCGGATACGCTCGAGCGGGGAGACTCGATGATCATCTTTCCCGAGGGCACGCGCAACCAGGGGGAAGAAAAGCTGCTGCCTTTCAAGAGCGGCCTGTATCACCTGGCCCGTCGCCGGCCGGACGTGGAGATCGTCCCGGTCTGGATCGCCAACCTGAACCGCGTGATGCCCAAAGGCAAGGCGCTGCCCCTGCCCTTGCTCTGCACCCTGTATTTCGGCGCGCCACTCGTCCTGGAGCCAGACGAGGACAAGCAGGCCTTCCTGGACCGGGCCCGGAACACATTGCTGGCGCTGGCCACACAGGAGGGCTGAGATGGAACCCAACGCCCGCTTGCTGTTCCTGGGCATCGGCGGTCTGCTGCTGATCGCCACCATGATCGGCCAACTGCTGAAATGGCGGACCCGGTCGCCCAACCCCGTCATCGACAATCTGAACGCGCGCATCTACGCCTGGTGGGTCATGGCGCTGGTGATCGGCCTGGCGTTCACGATGGGCCGCGCCGGCATCGTCATTCTGTTCTATTTGATTTCTTTTTACGCCTTGCGCGAATTCATCACGCTGACGCCGACACGGCGCAGCGACTATCCCGCACTGGTCGCGGCGTTCTATTTTGCGCTGCCCGTGCAGTATCTGCTGATCTGGGTGGACTGGTATGGTCTGTACGCCATCTTCATCCCCGTCTATCTGTTCTTGCTGCTGCCCATCCTGTCCTCATTCGGCGGCGATACCGTGCGCTACCTGGAGCGCGCCGCCAATGTCCAGTGGGGCCTGATGATCACCGTCTACTGCATTTCCGCCGTCCCCGCGCTGGTGATCCTTCCCATCCCCGGTTTCGAGGGCAAGAACCTGCTGCTGGTGGCCTGGCTCATCCTGGTCGTGCAGATTTCTGACGTCCTGCAATATGTGTGTGGCAAGCTGTTCGGCAAGCGGAAAATCGCGCCCTCGCTTTCTCCATCCAAAACCGTCGAGGGATTCGCCGGCGGGATCGCGCTGTCCACCCTCATCGGCGCCAGCCTGTACTGGGTGACCCCATTCCTGCCCTGGCAGGCCGCGCTCGCCGCTCTGCTGGTCTGCCTGCTGGGGTTCGCAGGCGGCCTGGTCATGTCCGCGATCAAACGGGACCGGGGCGTCAAGGACTGGGGCCACATGATCGAAGGTCATGGCGGCATGCTCGACCGGCTGGATTCAGTCTGTTTTGCCGCGCCGGTCTTTTTCCATGTCGTGCGGTATTGGTGGGTCTAGGGCCCTGGATGCCCTGCCGAGGCAAGGCGGTGCATGGCCCTCGCGCGCAGCTCACGAGACTTGCGGCGTCCATCTGGCATGAATATCGATCGGCGTGCCGTTCGGCGTCAATGACCAGATCTCCCGCATCTCCTCGTTCGTCACGGCCAGACAGCCATCCGTCCAGTCGAATCGCTGATGCAGCGCCCCCAGAGCGCCCCAGCCATTGGGCAGGCCGTGAATCATGACCGCCCCGCCGGGGGAATAGTTCCCGGCCTGGGCGCGCGCGCGATCTCGCGCATCGGGATAGGAAATATGCAGGCTCAGATAGGCCACCGAGCGGGGATTGCGCCAATCGATCGTATAGGAGCCCTCGGGGGTGCGCTCATCGCCCTCGCGCTGTTTGGGGCCCGCGTCCCAATCGCGCCCCATGCTGATGCGATAGCTTTTCAGGAGTGTGTCGCCCTGGAACAGATACAGCGTCTTGTCGGCCTTGGACACGATGATCCGATCCGCCTGTTGCGCCTTGGCGACCAGTGCGGGCGGTTCGACGGTGGAGACTCTCGCCATGACCCTGGTATAGAAAAAGCCGACGGCAACCAGAAACAACACCGCAACAAGGAAGTAACGTGCGCGCAAGTGCGACATGGACGGAACCCGGAATGCATTGAAAAGAAATTCGGGTAAGAATATCGGCCCCGCCCGCATCAGATCAAGCCATCAGCACCGGCTTGACACTTATTTTGTATCCGCATCATACGAGGCCGGCACGGGCCTCGCCCCCCATCCCCGACATCGAGCAAGCCTCGCCCCGGTTTGGGCCTTTTGAATTTTGTATGCCAGTATTC
Source organism: Castellaniella sp. (assembly GCF_047971665.1). GTDB lineage: Bacteria > Pseudomonadota > Gammaproteobacteria > Burkholderiales > Burkholderiaceae_B > Castellaniella. Next base: position 7,149 of record NZ_JBKEAA010000034.1, read on the forward strand.
CGGCAGGATGAAGGAAGCACACAGACAATGGACATCGCATCGATCCTTTTGATCACCCTTGTGGCATGGCTGGCGCTGCGCATGCGCTATCAGCGCTCGCGCATTGCGCTGCTGGGCCGCCAGCTTGCCGGCCTGCAGATCGAACGCCACATGGAAACCCTGACACAGGGCTACACCCGCGCCATCCACGAAGCATCCGAGGCCCGCCAGCTCCAGGTGCTGGAAACCTTCGCGCAGGCCGAGCAGGCCGTGGCAACACAGGCGCAACGGCTGGCCGACGACATGCAACAGGAAAGCAAACAGGCCACCCGCATGAGCATGCTGCCGCTGTGCATCCCCTACGCCGAGCATTTCCTTCCCGTGCCGACGCGGGATTTCCGCGCATTGCTGCGCATCCACGCGGCCGGTCTGCGCCATGTGGTGGACAACGAAAACCGCCTGGATCCGAAGACCCGCGCCTACCACCTGTCGGCAGAGCTGTATCTGCTGCAGCACAGCTGCCACTGGTATTGCAAATCACGCTCCGTGGCCGATGCGCGGCTGATGCTGCGGCATCAGGTCAAGCACCAGAAGGTGCTGGACTCCGTCTCCGACGTGACCCGGGCGGCCTATCGGCAATGGTGGCGGGGCGCTGTCTAGCGCAGGTCGGCAACCCTCACCCTTCTGGCGCCGCACAGTTGCACCAGCTCGGCATCATGGCTGGCGAACAGCACGACACGATCCTGCGACCAGATCTCGAACTGTTCGGCCAGGGCCGCGCGGGCCTGCGCATCCAGCCCGTTGCTGGGGCCGTCCGCGACGACGACGGCCGGATCGCCCAGCGCTGCGGCCGTCAGGTAGACCTTGCGGCGCGTCCCCGTCGACATCTGTTCAAACCGTTTGTCCAGATGCGGCGCCAGCCCCAGGCGGCCAGCCAGGTCCAGCACCGCCTCATCCAGCGCCGCGGCCTTTTCGGCAGCGACCTGCTCGAGCCATTCGCGCCCCGTCCACGAGGGAAACGCCAGGCAATCTTCAGGAACATGGGCCAGACGGGCCCTGGCCTGCAACGGCGCGCGGCTGATCGAATGCCCGTCGATCCAGACATCCCCCGCATCGGGCGCGAGCACACCCGCGATGATGCTCAGCAGGGTGGACTTGCCCGTGCTGTCCTCCTCGCACAGCGCGACGCATCCGGGCGGGAACGCATGCGTCAGTTCCTGGAAAACAAGAAGGTCGCCGTAGTATTTGGTGAGAGCGTCGATTCGCAACATGCCCGCAAGTGTACGCAGGAAAGCCATGACCGGCCAGTGCGCCCGTCCTCAGGGCGCCGGCCACCAGCCCGGCCATGCTCACAACGGAGAGCAGAACAGGAACAGGCATCCCGTCTCGCTGCGGAAGTCTTCGTCGACCGTTCCCGGCGCCGCCACGGACGACCAGCCGGGCAGCAGCCGCGTGCCGTTCTGGAACGCCTCGCCCTCGAGCAGAAAAATGAACTCGGCGCCGTGATGCAGATGCCGGGGAAAGGTCGCCCCCGGCGCAAAGCGGACGAGTTGCAGGCCTCGTCCATCGGCCTTGCCCAGATTCTTGACCTGCACGCCCGGCGCGAACCTGGAATCGATCCAGGGCGCCGTGGCGCTGTCGGTGAAAGAAAAGCCCGGATTGCCCCTGTCAGCCATGATGCCCCGCTCCGTCAGCCATCAGTCATCGGCCATCAGCTGACGCGCAGCCCCGACAGGAAGTCATGACTCGCCGAACCCGGGCGCATCGGCCAGGAAGTCGGCCGACGGCACGAAGAACAGGGTGCCCGTGACGGCGCGGCTGAAATCCAGCAGCCGATCATAATTGCCCGGCGGACGGCCGATGAACATGTTCTCCAGCATCTGTTCGATCCGGCTCGGCGACCTGGCATAGCCGATGAAATAGGTGCCGAATTCACCCTTGCCCGCATCGCCAAAAGGCATGTTGCCGCGCACGATGTCCAACTCCTCGCCCTCGTCCTCGATCACGGTCAGCGCATTGTGGGCCCAACTCGGTTTCACATCATCGGCCAATTCGATGTTGGTCTGCTTGGTGCGGCCGATGATTTTTTCCTGCATTTCCACGGGCAGCGCATTCCAGCCGGCCAGGTCATGCAGGTATTTCTGCACGATCACATAACTGCCGCCTGCGAAACCGGCATCCTCGTCGCCGACGACCGTGGCGGCCACCGCATCGGCGCCGACGGGATTTTCCGAGCCGTCCACGAACCCGACCAGATTGCGGGCGTCAAAATATTTGAAGCCATGCACCTCGTCCACGGCCGTGACGACCTGCCCCAGCCGCGAGGTCACCTGGGTGGCCAGCTCGAAACACAGATCCATGCGCGCGGCACGGATGTGCAGCAGGATGTCGCCTGGCGTGGACACGGCATGGTGCTCACCCCGGATCTCCTTGAAAGGATGCAGGTCCTTGGGCCGGGGCGCGCCGAACAGGCGGTCCCAGGCGTCGGAGCCAAAACCCAGGATGCAGGACAGATGGCTTTCGAGGTCGCGGAATCCGACGGAGCGAACCAGCCCCGACAAGTCCGCACAGAGCGAACGCACGGCGTCCAGAGGCGCCTGCCCCGGATTGATGGCCAGGACCAGATACATGGCCGCTTGCGAGAGCGGCGCGTCAACAGGTTGATGCGTGACGGAAGACAATGGCTTTCTCCTTGCAGGGTCGGCGAATCCATACAAGCAGTTTACCTTGTGCCCCGCAGAGCAGAACCGGCGCAGCGTATAATGCGTACCTGCATGATTTCCACTCATGGGTTCCCTCACCCCATCCACCAAAAAGGTCCGCATGTCATCCGCATCCGTCCCGCCATCGCGCGTATCGCTGCATCTCGCCCTGCTCGTCGCGTTCCATATCCTGATCATCATCGCCAGCAACTATCTGGTGCAGCTGCCCATCGATCTGTTCGGCTTTCACAGCACCTGGGGGGCGTTCAGCTTTCCCTTCATCTTTCTGGCCACCGACCTGACCGTGCGCCTGATCGGCAAAGCCCAGGCACGCCGGGTGATCCTGCGCGCCATGGTGCCCGCCCTGGTCGTCTCCTACGTCGTGTCCGTGTTGTTCCACGAAGGCCGTTTCAACGGCGTGGACGCACTGGGGACATTCAATACCTTCGTGTTCCGCATCGCCTTTGCCAGCTTCTCGGCCTATGTCCTGGGACAACTGCTGGACGTGCACGTCTTTGACCGCATGCGGCGCAACTACGTGCAATGGTGGGTCGCGCCAGCCGCCTCCGCCGTGCTCGGTCAGGCGCTGGATACGTTCGCCTTCTTCGGCATTGCCTTCTGGCACAGCGAAAACCTCTTCATGGCCGCGAACTGGGGCGAAATCGCCATCGTGGACTACATCATCAAGCTGGCCGTCAGCCTGCTGTTCTTCGTGCCGATGTACGGCGTGGCCCTGAATGCGATCATCCGGGCCATGCGGCGGCGCGAGACCCTGCCGGCCGCGGCATGAGCACAGCCTCGCGCCGGCCCCTGGTCCTGTTCTCGGGCGGCCAGGACTCCACTACCTGCCTGGCCTGGGCGCTGGCGCGCTACGACCACGTCGAAACCATCGGCTTCGACTATGGGCAGCGCCACCGCGCCGAACTGGACTGCCGCCTCACACTGCGCCAGCGCCTGACCGGACTGCAACCGGCATGGGCCCGGCGCCTGGGAGACGATCATCTGCTGGATGTGGATGTCCTGGGACAATTGGGCGCCTCGGCCATGACCGATGAAATCGCCATCGCCATGCAGGCCGACGGCCTGCCCAACACATTCGTGCCGGGGCGCAACCTGCTGTTCTTCACCCTGGCCGCGGCCCTGGCCTATCGGCGCGGACTGGACGTCCTGGTGGGCGGCATGTCCCAGACGGACTATTCCGGCTATCCCGACTGCCGCGACAATACGCTCAAAGCGCTGCAGGTGGCCCTGAGCCTGGGGATCGACCGCCCCCTGACGCTGGAGGCCCCGCTGATGTGGCTGGACAAGGCCGCCACCTGGAAACTGGCGCACACGCTGGGAGGCGACGCGCTGGTGGACCTGGTGCGTGAGCAGACCCACACCTGCTACCTGAACCACCGTCACACCTTGCATGCCTGGGGCTACGGTTGCGGCGAGTGCCCGGCCTGCACGCTGCGCGCGCAAGGCCACCAGGCCTGGATGGCACAACGACGACGCGACTGAGGCGATACGGACGCGCCTGTGCCGGACCGGCACAGAAAATCCCCCGCCGGATGACAATCCGAGATGAGATGGCATGACTATAATACTGTGCATAAAGACAGTTATTTCTTGCCATGGATACGCCCCTCGCGCTCACCTCGCGTCCCGCCCTCTGCCGCCATATCCAAACCCCGGCGCACTGCGGCTTTCCCAGCCCGGCGGAGGACCATGCCCAAAAACGGATCGACCTGAACACCGTCCTGATCCAGCACCCCGAGGCCACCTTCTACCTGCGCGCCCGGGGTGAATCCATGCGCAACGCGGGTATCGGAGACGGTGACGCCCTGATCGTGGACCGCGCACGGGAGGCCCGGCACGGCGACATCGTGGTCGCCGTCGTCGACGGTGATTTCACCGTCAAGACCCTGTCCCGCCACCACGGCAAGGTCTGCCTGCGGGCGGCCAATCCCGCCTTTGCGGACATCGTGCCACGCCACGGCCAGGAACTGATCATCTGGGGAGTCGTCACATGGATACTCAAACCCGCCGGCCGCCACGGATCGCCCTGATCGACGGCAACAGTTTCTACTGCGCCTGCGAACGGGTCCTGTGCCCGTCCCTGGAGGGCAGACCCGTCATCGTGCTGTCCAACAACGACGGCTGCGCCATCGCCCGCACGACAGAGGCCAAGGCCATGGGCATCGCCATGGGCGCCCCCTGGTTCAAGATCCGGCACCTGCGCGCCCGGGGGCTGGTCGCCCTTTCCGCCAACTTCGCCCTGTACGGCGACATGAGCGACCGCATGATGCGGGTCATCGGGCAATTCTCCCCCGCCCAGGAATGCTATTCCATCGACGAATGCTTTCTGGATCTGACCGGCCTGCCCGGTACGGGACGCGACATCGGCACCCGGATCCGGCAGCGCGTGCTGCGATGGGTCGGCATTCCCACCTGCGTCGGCATCGGTGCGACCAAGACACTGGCCAAGCTCGCCAACCATCTGGCCAAGTCCCTGCCGCGCCTGCAAGGCGTCTGCGACCTGTCCGGCCTGGGCCAGGCGGAACTGATGCGCGCCATCCGCCATGTGCCCATCCGGGAGGTCTGGGGGGTGGGCCGGCGCCTGAGCCCCGACCTGGAGGCATCCGGCATCCGCACGGCGGCCGATCTGGCGCAGGCCGATCCCGACACCTTGCGGCGGCGATACTCCATCGTGCTGGCCAGGACCGCGCGGGAACTGTGCGGCGAACCCGCTATCGGCTGGGCCGATGTGCCGCTCCCAAAACAGCAAATCATGTCCACCCGCAGTTTCGGCCTGCCCGTGCGTGAACTGACCGAGCTGGAACAGGCCATCAGCCTGTTCACCAGCCGCGCGGCGGAAAAGCTGCGGCGGCAACACGCCCAGACGGCCGCCTTGCAGGTCTTCATCCGGACCAGCCATTTCCAGACCGGGCCACAGCGATCGGACAGCACCGTCATCCCGCTGGACACTCCCACGGACAGCACGCCCAGGCTGCTCAAGGCCGCGCTGCGCGGCCTGCGGTCGGCATTCCAGCCGGGATTCGACTATGCCAGGGCGGGAGTCTGTCTGCTGGACGTGCGCCCCGCCATCCCGGCACAGCGGCAAGGCGTGCTGTTCGACGACGATCCGCGGGCCGACGAGACGGCCCGATCAGGGCGGGCCATGGCTGTCGTGGATGCCCTCAACCAGCGGTTTGGCAGCCAGACAGTCCAACGGGCCAGCGCCCTGCCCCAGCCCGGTGCCCGATGGCAGATGCGTCAGGCGCATCGGTCGCCGAACTACACGACATGCTGGGAGGCGATCGCCGAGGTCAAATAGCGCCCGCCCAAAAGCACACGCCGATCGCGTCGGGTCTTTCTGTCAATTTTTGTCCATTCAACAGACAACGGCACAAAATCATAGCCAACCAAGATCATCTTTATTTAGCCCCAATACTGTTTAATTAAAAAAATTTGGATGTCAAAACGAGTATGTCGGTTCAGCGGGGCGCCACATATCCGCAGAGAAAAGTTCGACATCTTGCGCTTGACTCCCCTGGGGTTGGTCCTGGCGCGCGAGTGGATACAGCGTCCACGCGCCATTTCGGCAAGCACGCTGGCAAGCCACGCCGTTGCTCTACGAGGGGGGGGGAAGCCGCCTGAGGCAGCCGCCGGCGCAGAACATGGACCGCATGCGTGAAGGACTGTTCCCCGAGCAGACGATCGATGCCAAAGACAAGATCCGCGCCACCTACCCTCAAGCGCTCGTGCGAACTCCGCTGGAGAAGCTGCACAGCCTGCCGGCGCGCGCCCGGGGGCTCAAGCCCGGCATCACCCTACAGGGCCTGCTCATCGAGGCGCGGGCCATGAGCGATAATGAAGCCGCCGAGCAGCTGCAAAAGGCCCGCTCGGCGCTGTTTGCAACCATTCATCGACGATCCGCCGACAAGGCCGCCTGAACCGCCAGTTCCCTGCAAGTTCAGACTCATCTGTGTTTTGGAAAAGACTTCCCCTGGCCGGATATTCATGGAATGAATGAATCATTGCGGGACAGAACGCGGCATCCGCCCTGGCCAGGCGCACGATGCGACACCGGACAGCGTCATGCTGCCCAGTGCCCAGCATGAGAGAGGGAAAAAGAGTATCAACAGAAGGGGGCGAGACGGCAAGCGCCCCCTAGTACGCGCCAATCGTATGCATGAACTGATCCACCGCTTCGGTATAGGCGCCCCTGTCACCGAGCAGCGCATTGATCTCTCTATGCGTCATATCGACCTCCAGGGTCGTGACTCGTCCGCCCATCGTGTGCGCCTGCCGCGCGAACTCCCGTGCCATCGCGCATGAATCCGCGCGTCGGGACGAACAGACGAGCAGCATGGGGGCCGGCGCAGTCTCGAGCCGCAGTGTCGGCGATGCCGCACGCCACAGGGCCTGATCATCGCCAAAGGCATGGTCGTAAAGTTCCAAATGACGCCGCTCCATGAGCGTGACGACGTTGTAGACCGTGCTGTCGAGCGCAACCGTCCCGAGCCAGGGTTTGACGCCCGCACGACGGGTGATTTCGGGCGCTGCGGCAACCAGCGCCACCAGATGCGCACCTGCCGAATGGCCCATCAGCACGATGCGTTTTGGGTCACCGCCCCATTCCGGGGCATGCTGCTGGACATAGGCCAGCGCACGGGCGACATCATCCGCCTGGTGAAGAGGATTGGCGCGCGGCGCCAGCCGGTAGTTCAGCGACACCATGATGAATCCCTCGATCAGCCAGTGATTCACCTTGTTGACGACCACCGAGGGCAGCGCCTTGTCGCCACGCTGCCAGCTACCGCCATGCACCATCACCAGGATGGGCGCCCGTTCGGTTCTTGCCAGCCGATAGAGATCGAGTCGCTGCGCCGGATCGCTGCCATAAGGAATATCGTGCTGGATCCGAGCCCCCGCAGGCGGTGGCGCATGTTTTTCCAGGATCTCATCAGCCGAGACCATTGCGTGGGCAAACCCCCACGACTGCACCTTTGCTTCTGCATCAACGAACATGCATGCCGTCAATGCCCCGGCGCACAGAAAACTGATCGTTGCAGTCATTGTCGACTCCCATCGATGCCATCCTGACTTTGCCTGCCGCGCAACCGCACGGACAACGCAGGAAAAACGGATGCCGTGAATTCATTTTATCTCCGGGATCGACTCGACCCGCATCCTCAAAACAGCGGATGACGCCTCATGAAAAACAGGAAAACCAGTCGGAACCAAATACCCATGCGGGCTTTAAGCAGTTCCAAATACATCGGAAATAATTATTGACATTTAAATGGTATTTTTTGTAATTTATGGTAGCGTGATCGCAGGAACGCATCGACAGAGAGAACATGAAACAACATGCAAAATACTTGGCGGGCGTAGCACTCTTTTCACGACAGGGCCCTATAGCTATGTTGCCTATAACGGTATCGGAGAAGGGTGGGATTTCATCGGACTGGTGGTCTACAAGCAAGCCAAGGCCATCATGCATAAATCATGCAGAGCTGCCAACCATGCGCTGACCATTGACGTGAGCACCATGAATGCGCTTGAGGCCCCCGCAGTCGATACCTTCGGGCGGGTGCCCTTTTAAGCCGCGCCCGACCTCTTTTCCTGGTGGAAAAAAGCGCCGACACCTGATTTTCTGATCTGAAATGCTGCTGGCGGATCCCTGCCGCCAGAGCATACCTCCGGAGCAATGATGACCCACAAGCTGACGCTGATTGCCGCCGCGATTCTTTTGACCTTGAGTCATGCTATCCATGCCGGGGCACAGACGATCCCCATCGAGCCAGGTCTCAACCCGGCAGCGGATGCCGTCGCGATTCCACAAGGCAGCCGCGAGCGCGCGGTCCGGGCACTGCCACGCCTTATCGAAAGCATCATGCAACGTAGCCACGTGCCCGGCATGGCCGTGGCCGTCGTCATCGATGGCAAGACCGTCTTCGCTCAAGGCTACGGCAAACGCCAAGTGGACAAGGAGGGCGCGGTGGATGCACAGACCGTGTTCCAGATCGCCTCGATCTCCAAATCGATTTCAGCCACGGTGGCCGGCATCGAGGTGACCCAAGGGGTCATCTCCTGGGACGATCCCGTCTCTCGCTACCTGCCGGATTTCAAACTCAGCAACGGGTATGTCACAGCGCACGGCACGATCGGTGATTTCTTCGCGCACCGCAGCGGCTTGCCTGGCACGGCGGGCGACGATCTGGAGGATCTGGGGTTCAAGCGCAAGACCATCATCGACCGGCTGAGATTGCTGCCCCTGGATGCGTTTCGCGCCTCGTATCACTACGCCAACTTCAGCACCACAATCGCCGCCGAGGCGGTCGCTGCGGCGGCAAAGCAGCCCTGGGAAACACTCGCCGAAGCGCAGCTGTTCAAGCCGCTGGGCATGACCGCCACCAGTTATCGTTTCCGGGATGACGCCGCGCGCGATAATCGCGCGATCCTGCATGCTTATCAGAACGGCAAGTTCCTGCCCCTGGGAGAACGCAATGCCGATCAACAGGCGCCGGCCGGCGGAGTGTCCTCCAATGTGATCGATCTGGCCGAATGGCTGAAGCTGCTGCTGGCAAACGGTCAGTCTCATGGCAAGCAACTGATCGCACCCGATGCCCTGCTGCTGGCGCTGTCCCCCAAATCATTCAGCGTGCGACCCCACGCGATGACAGACCGGCCGGGTTCCTACGGCTATGGATTCAATGTGGGCATCGAGCCTGACGGACGGACCTCCATGGGCCATTCAGGCGCTTTCTTGCTGGGGGCGGGAACGGCCTTCAAGATCGTGCCGTCGGCAGGCATGGGTATCGTGGTGCTGACCAACGGCGCTCCCGTCGGCGCGGCTGAATCCGTGGTAGCCGATTTCGTGGATACCGCGCTTTACGGCAAACCTGGCCGCGACTGGTTCGCCGCTTACAACGGCGCGATGCTGGGTTTCTTTGCCCCCCAGGCCGATCTGTCGGGTCAACCCAGGCCGGACAAACCCACGTCGGCCAGATCGCTGCACCAATACACGGGAACATTCGACAACGCCTACTACGGCCCCGCGGCGATCCAGGAAACCAATGGCGCGCTGACCCTGGTGCTCGGTCCCGATGGCATGAAATTCCCGCTGGAACACTGGGATGGCGACACATTTGCCTTTGCGCCGGCGGGCGAAGCGGAGCTGGTGGATTCGCTGGCCTCGATCGCGTTCCAGCCAGGTTCTGAACAGGCCAACGGATTCGTCATCAGTTTTTATGATGACAATGGCCTGGGACGCTGGGCCAGACGATAGGCCGGCGTCAGGCGGTCATTCGGCGGGATGCCGTACCGGTCACCGGAACACGTCGAATAATATAGGCTGGGCGAGGTTGTAGAACATCTCAATGTAGTCGAAGATATCCGCTCCGGCCTGTCCGCGGGTGGCATAGACGCGACAACGAATCCGTTCGCGCTTGAGCAGCTGGAAGAAGCTTTCGGCCACAGCATTGATGCTCCTATGTCTGTCAAGTAGGCGTTTTGGTCCTTTCCGGGCATGGGCACACCAAGTGGTAAATCTCGCGCACGAGATAGCGTTTGAGGCAGCGGATGATGTCGCGCTTGCTCTTGCCTTCGGCCGTGCGGCGGGCGGTGTAGGACTTGGTCGGCTCGTGGTGCTGCATGCGTACGATCGCCGTGCGGTAAAGTGCCGCGTTGAGTTGACGATGGCCGCCTCGGTTGAGGCGATAC
>NZ_JBKEAA010000035.1:0-5052 GCF_047971665.1 Castellaniella sp.
GCTAGAGGTCGAAGCAGATTCCCCGCTCGACAGCACCCGCGCCGCACAGTAGAATGCTCAGCATGATTTCACATGCGACTGTGCACGCTTCGTTCTGGTGGCGCTCCTCCTAGGGGGCGGCATCCTCATGCGTGATTCATCGCACCTTGCCGCCGTTCTGGCAGGCATGGGTCTTTGTGAATCTGTCTCCGGTGCGGCGGCTCCTGACTCCAAGGAAGACCATGTCCGTACCCGCCGTCGCCTCCTCCTCCCGCGCGCCCCGGCTTTCGCAGCCGGCCCCGGTTCGCACGCCCTTTTCCCGAAAGAACTGACCAGGATGTCCAGATCATGAAGCTGCTGATGCTCGACAACTACGACTCCTTCACCTACAACCTGGTGCAATATTTCGGCGAACTGGGCGTTCAGGTCCAGGTCGCGCGCAACGACCAGATCGATCTGGCCGGCATCGAAGCCATCGATCCGGACCGCATCTGCGTCTCCCCGGGACCGTGCTCGCCGGCCGAGGCGGGCATCTCCATCGACCTGATCCGGCATTTCGCCGGAAAAAAACCGATCCTCGGCGTCTGCCTGGGGCATCAGGCCATCGGCGCAGCCTATGGTGGCCGCATCGTGCGCGCCCAGGAAATCATGCACGGCAAGGTCTCGCCCATCACGCATCGCGGCACCGACGTCTTCACGGGACTGCCCACGCCCTACACCGTCACACGCTATCATTCTCTTGCAATCGAGCGCGCTTCCCTGCCGGATTGCCTGGAGATCACCGCCGAGACCGCCGATGGCGAGATCATGGGCGTCGCCCACAAATCTCTGCCTGTCTACGGCGTGCAGTTCCACCCGGAATCCGTCCTCAGCGAGCATGGGCACGCGCTGCTGCGCAATTTCCTGGAACTCTGACGCCTGCGAGCGGGTCCATCCAATAAACAAGAGACATGAAGACACAAGGAACCACACCCATGCCGCTGATCACCCCCAATGAGGCCCTGGCCCGCTGCATCGAACACCGGGAAATCTTCCATGATGAAATGCTCGAACTGATGCGCATGCTGATGCGCGGGGAGATGTCGCCTCAGCTGGCCAGCGCCCTGCTGATGGGCCTGCGCGTCAAAAAGGAAACCGTCGGAGAAATCACGGCAGCCGCCCAGGTCATGCGCGAATTCGCCTTGGGCGTGGATACCCCCTACCCCGAGACGCTGCTGGACATGTGCGGCACCGGCGGAGATGATTCGCACACCTTCAACATTTCCACCGCTGCGATGTTCGTGGCCGCTGCGGGCGGGGTCAAGATCGCCAAGCATGGCAACCGCAGCGCCTCGTCCTCTTCGGGCAGCGCCGACGTCCTGGAGGCCCTGGGCATCAAGCTCACCGCCACCCCCGAGCAGATCGCCGAATCCATCGAGGCCACCGGCATCGGTTTCATGTTCGCACCGGCTCATCATGGCGCCATGAAAAACGTCGCCGCCGTGCGCCGCGAGCTGGGTGTGCGCACGATTTTCAACATTCTTGGCCCGCTGACCAATCCGGCCGGCGCCGCCAATCAGCTCATGGGCGTGTTCCATCCCGACCTGGTCGGTATCCTGGTACGGGTCCTGCAACGCCTGGGCTCACGCCATGTGCTCATCGTGCACGGCAAGGACGGCATGGACGAGGCCTCGTTGGGCGCCGCCACGCTGGTCGGCGAACTCAAGGACGGCAAGGTCAGCGAGTACGAGATTCATCCTGAGGATTTCGGCATGGCCATGGTCTCCAACCGCAGCATCAAGGTGGCCAACCGCGACGAATCCGCCCAGCTGGTGCGCGCCGCGCTGAACAACACGGCCGGCACCGCCCGCGACATCGTCGCCCTGAACGCGGGGCTGGCGCTGTACGCGGGCAATCGCGCCGACTCGATCGACGCCGGCATCCGCCAGGCGTTCGAGCTGATCGCCTCGGGCGCGGCGCTCGACAAGCTGGAACGATTCAGCCAATACACGCAAAGGTTCTCCGCATGAACGATATTCTGGCCCGGATCCTGGACACCAAACGAACCGAAATCGCCACGGCACGGCAGATGCGCAGCGAATCCGAAGTCCTGCGCGAGGCCCAGGGCCGTCAGGACATTCGCGGCTTCGCGCGCGCCATCGAAGACCGGATCGCTCAGGGCAAGCCCGCCGTGATCGCGGAAATCAAAAAAGCCTCGCCCTCCAAGGGCGTGATCCGCAAGGACTTCCACCCGGCGGACATCGCCACCAGCTATGCCTGCCACGGCGCGGCCTGCCTGTCGGTGCTGACCGATGTGCAATACTTCCAGGGGGGCTACGATCATCTGCGCCAGGCGCGCGCGGCCTGCAGCCTGCCCGTGCTGCGCAAGGATTTCCTGATCGATCCCTATCAGGTCATTCACGCCCGGGCGCTGGGCGCCGACTGCGTACTCCTGATCGCAGCCGCGCTGGCGCCCGCCCAGTTGCGCGAACTGGAAACCGTGGCCTTCGACCTGGGCATGGATGTGCTGGTCGAGGTCCACGACCGCAATGAGCTGGACGCGGCCCTGTCGCTGAAGACACCGCTGATCGGCATCAACAACCGCGACCTGCGCACCTTCGAGACCCGGCTGGAGACCACGCTGTCGATGCTCGAGGCGCTGCCGGCGGGCAAGCGGGTCGTCACCGAGAGTGGCATCCTGCAGCCCGAAGACGCCGATCGCATGCGCGCGCACGGCGTCCAGGCTTTTCTGGTCGGCGAGGCATTCATGCGCGCGCCGGACCCCGGCGTTGCCCTGCATGAATTGTTCTTCGACCGCTGAACCCGCACCGCCCCTGCGCCCGCGCCGGCGGACGGCAGGCCCCGATCCCGCCCACGCCCACGCCATGGCCTGTTTTCCCGACTGCCCGCTCTGCATCACGGACCGCGACACCCTGCTCTGGCAGGACGACAAACTGCGGATCATCCGCGTGGACGAACCCCGGCACCCGGGCTATCTGCGCGTCATCTGGCAGCGCCATATCGCGGAAATGACGGACATCGATCCCATGGACCGCCGGCACCTGATGCGCACCGTGTTCCAGGTCGAACGCCTGCAGCGGATCTGCCTGCGGCCCGACAAGATCAACCTGGCCAGCCTGGGCAACCAGGTGCCCCATCTGCACTGGCATCTGATCCCCCGCTGGCGCGACGATCCCTGCTTCCCGGACGCCATCTGGGCGCCGCCCCGGCACAATCCCGCCCGCGCGGCCGCCTGGGCGGATCGATGCGATGCGCTGGCACCGCACGTCGCGCGGCTGCACCGCGTCCTGGCGGCCCGGGGGCCGACGGCGGACATCTCCGGCGACGACACGCGGGACGCCTGATCCGTTCCGCGCGCCCGCCCCCTCTCTCTGACTCCCTTCGCATCGCCCGTCTCTTTCATGTCCTCTCCTCCTTCCGCGCCCGGCGCGGCGCCCGCCGCCCTGGCGCGCAGCCTGAAGAACCGCCACATCCAGATGATCGCCCTGGGCGGCGCCATCGGCACCGGCCTGTTCTACGGCTCGGCCGCGTCCATCCAACTGGTCGGCCCCGGCATCATCCTGTCCTACTTGATCGGCGGCCTGGCGATCTACCTGATCATGCGCATGCTGGGTGAAATGTCCACACAGGAACCCGTATCCGGCGCCTTCAGCCACTTCGCCTACCGCTACTGGGGCGGCTTCGCGGGCTTCCTGTCCGGCTGGAACTACTGGCTGCTCTACGTGCTGGTCAGCATGGCGGAACTGTCGGTGGTGGGCATCTACGTGAACTACTGGCTGCCGGATTTCCCCGCCTGGGCCAGCGCCCTGATCGTTTTGCTGAGCATCACGGCGCTGAACCTGCTGAACGTGCGCCTGTACGGCGAAAGCGAATTCTGGCTGGCGCTCGTCAAGATCGCCGCCATCATCGGCATGATCATCCTGGGCCTGCTACTGATTTTCCTGGGCACGGACCAGAAGGCCACCGGCCTGAGCAATCTATGGACGCACGGCGGCTTCCTGCCCAACGGCATCCACGGTCTGCTGCTGTCGCTGGTAGTGGTGATGTTTTCCTTCGGCGGCACCGAACTGATCGGCATCACCGCCGGCGAGGCCGACGACCCCCGGCGCAGCATCCCCAAGGCCATCAACCAGGTCCTGTGGCGCATCCTGCTGTTCTACGTGGGCGCCCTGGCGGTGCTGGTCATCTTGTACCCCTGGAACCAGATCGGCGTCCAGGGCAGCCCTTTCGTGCTGATCTTCTCCAAACTGGGCATCCCCGCCGCTCCCGACATCCTGAACCTGGTGGTGCTGACGGCCGCCATCTCGGTCTACAACAGCGGCATGTACAGCAACGGCCGGATGCTCTACAGCCTGGCGCAGCAGGGCAACGCGCCGCGCATTTTCCTGCGCCTGAGTCCGCGCCAGGTGCCCTGGGTCGGCATCCTGTTTTCCTCGGTCTGCACGCTGGTGATCGTGGTGATCAATTTCCTGGTGCCGGAAGGCGTCTTCATGCGGATCATGGCCGTAGCCACCGCCGCAGCCGCAACGACCTGGATGATGATCGTCCTGGTGCACCTGCGATTCCGGCGGGCGCACAATGCCGCTGAACTGCATTTCCTGTCCCCGGGCTTTCCCTGGGTGAACTACCTGTGCGCGGCGTTCCTGGTGGCTCTGGTGGCCCTGATGACGCAACTGGACGACACTCGACCGGCGGTTTACGTGCTGCCCGTGTGGCTGCTGGTGTTGTATGCAGGCTATCGCTTGCGCCAGCGAGACGGCAGGGCCGGTGCGCTGTCCCATCCTGAGCGCCTTTGACTGCCAGATCCGCAACCGATCCGCCCGCAGAGCCTTTCTGGTCGATGCGCCCCCAGATACCCTCTCGCAGGACAAACATGCTCGTCCTCGACATCCCAAATACGGGTCGTGTTTATGCGGCCATCGTCATTGGCCAGTACCTGATAGCGATCATTTCCCCCCGCACTCGCTGGCAGCATCGGTTGAGGGAACTCATGTTCGAGCATCCGGATATCCCACGAAAAGCGATGGGATTTCCGGATGCATGGGACTCCAGCCACTGACTCGTCGCAACGAC
>NZ_JBKEAA010000036.1:0-33533 GCF_047971665.1 Castellaniella sp.
ATGCGCTCGTGGCAGTCGTCCACCAGCTTGATGGCCGGCGTGCGTCAAGGTCCGACGACGATGCGCCGGGGCACTCGCATCAGGTTTCCGGCATTTGGGATTCCGACAACGGTGATTTGGCCGGGAAGCCATGCGCGTGGTGTGCGCTGTGGCGTGAGGTCAAGGCACTCGTACAGGAACAGGGAGGCAGCGATGCATCCCTATAAATCTCGCCCCATCGCTGATATGCACGTCTGGCTGACACCGCCAGACATGAGTAGCGGCGCTCTGAAGCTGGTATTCGAGGAATACGCCCGCGCAACGAAAGGAGCCGACCATGGCTGAAAAAATCCTGGTGACCGCGACCGAAGCCGCTGGCATGCTATCGATGGGCCGGTCCACGTTCTTCCGGAAGGTTTCCGAGGGCCTGCTGCCAGCGCCAGTGAAGTTCGGCGGCGTCACCCGGTGGCGCGTCGATGAGCTTCACGCTGCTGGTCGAGCCGGTCCGCCCACCACTGCATCAACTGCCTGCGCTGGTCCAGGTATTGAGCCCGGTTGTACGCCGCGCGCACAGCATCGGTCTCTCGGTGCGCCAACTGCCGCTCGATGACGTCGCGATCAAAACCGGACCGCTCATTGAGCACCGTAGACGCCAGGGATCGGAAGCCGTGGGCCGTCATACGTCCGCGATATCCCAGGCGGTAGAGGGCGAACAGGAACGTATTCTCGGACAGAGGATGGCCGCGCCGAACGGGCGACTCCATGACCAGATCGCCATCCCCAGACAAAAGCCTCAGCTGCTCGATGACGGCTCGTGCCTGTCGGGACAGCGGCACGACATGCGGCAGGCGCAGCTTCATACGCTCGGCAGGCACAACCCACACAGCCCCATCCTCGCGCAGTTCATCCCAGCGCATGCCGCGCAACTCGCCAACACGCACGAAAGTCAGGGCCAGCAGTTGCAGGCCCAACCGCGTCACGGGCTCGTCGTAGTCATCGATGAGCACCATCAACCGCCCCGTTTCCTCCGGCGGAATGCTGACCATTGGTCTGCGCACTTTGCGCGGTTGCAGCACGCGCACCAGCCCCGAAGCGCCGTGATGCTCGATGATCCCCAGATCCTGCGCATAGTCGAACACCGCCGTGATGCGGCCGGCGACACGATGTGCCGTTTCTATCCTGCCGCCCTCCTGTGCGGCTTGAACGATTGCTGCCAACGCGGTCCGCTTGATCTGGTCGATGGGGATATCACCAATCGCCGGGTATGCGAACCGCTCCAGCGTGGACTGAACCTGGATCTTGTGTTTGTGATTCGAAAGCGACGGGAGCTTGGCGGCCAGCCACTGGCCAGCCACGGCTCGAAACGTCGGCACAGCCGCGACAGTCTCGCCCCCCTTCGCGACGGAGTGTACCGCCCGGGCCTGCGCCAGACTCATATCGGGATAGCGTCCGTACGTCCTGGTGCGCTGCCGGCCGGCCTGCTGGTAATTTGCCCGCCAGGACTTCAGGCCCGTGGGCGCTACGTACAAGTACAGTCCGCCAGAATCTCCGAGCTTGTATGGCTTGTCCTTGGGCTTTGCTGCATCCACCTGCCTGACTGTCAGGGCCATGGTATCGGTCTCCGTGATGCCACGTGCGATACCATGATTGTCGGCTGGCTTGGGCGGTATCGTCCGGGACTGTCCGGGACAAATATAGACTGTATTCCCTTGCGAATCAAAAGCAAAAAAGAACCGCCGGGACTTTGCAGTACCCGGCGGGACTAATTCTGGCGGAAGCGGTGAGATTCGAACTCACGGATGGGTTGCCCCATCGCCGGTTTTCAAGACCGGTCCATTCAACCGCTCTGGCACGCTTCCGCATCGAAGTTCGAAAGTGTAGCGCATAATGCCCATTGCATATCTGAAGGAGGGCTCCATGCAAGCCATCGAAATCACAGCGCCGGGCGGCCCGGAGGCCCTGCGCCTGACAGAACGCCCCACGCCCGTGCCCGGTCCCGGCGAGGTCCTGATCGAGGTCGAAGCTGCCGGTGTCAACCGGCCTGACGTCTTCCAGCGCCAGGGCAGTTATCCGCCGCCTGATGGCGCATCCGACCTGCCCGGCCTGGAAGTCGCTGGCCGCATCGTCGGCGGTGAGCCGGAATCAGCCGGATTCAAGCAGGGCGATGCCGTCTGCGCACTGGTGACCGGCGGCGGCTACGCGCAGTTCTGCGTGGCCCCGGCCGCGCAATGCCTGCCCATGCCGGCCGGGCTGTCCATGATCGAAGCCGCCGCGCTGCCGGAAACCTATTTCACGGTCTGGAGCAATGTGTTCGAACGCGGCGCGCTGACGACCGGAGAGACCTTGCTGGTGCACGGTGGTGCCAGCGGTATCGGCACGACGGCCATTGCCCTGGCGCGCGCTTTCGGCCACACGGTCTACGCCACCGCCGGAAGCCCCGAACGCGTGCGTGCCGTCGAGGCCCTGGGCTGCGTGCGCGGAATCGACTACCACACGCAGGATTTCGTCGCGGAAATCAAGGCGCTGACCGACGGCCGTGGCGTGGACGTGATCCTGGACATGGTGGCGGGCAGCTATCTCGAACGCAATATCGAAATCCTGGCCGACGATGGCCGGTTGGTGATGATCGCCCTGCTGGGCGGCGCGCGCGGGACGCTGAACTGCGGCCAGGTGATGCGTCGCCGCCTGACCGTGACAGGCTCGACGCTGCGGGCGCGCCCCGTGGAGGTCAAGGCCCGCATCGCCCGGGCGCTGCGCGAACGCGTCTGGCCACTACTGGACTCCGGCGCGCTGAGGCCCTCGATCCATGCGACTTTCCCGCTGGAAGCGGCCGCGCGCGCCCACGCCATGATGGACGCGGGCGAGCAGATCGGCAAGATCGTGCTGGTCGCGCGCTGAGGCGTCTGACGCGACACAACGCAAACGGGCGCCCCATGGGACGCCCGTTTGCTTTTCCCGCGCGGGTCCGGAAACCCCGCGGAAAGGACAGCGAGATTACTGCGCGGCCGGGGCTGCGGGGCCGCCCTGGGCTTCGATCCCGCCGATGGCCTTGACCGACAGGCGCAGGCGGCCGCGTTCATCGGCCTCGATGACCTTGACGCGCACCGACTGGCCGACCTTCAGCACATCATTGATGTCGGCGATGCGGTAGTTGGCGATTTCCGAAATGTGCAGCAGGCCATCGCGGCCGGGCAGAACCTGAATGATGGCGCCGAAATCCAGCAGACGCTGAACCGTGCCCTGATATTCCTGGCCCACCTCGACGTCGGCGGTCAGTTCCTTGATGCGGCGCTCGGCTTCGTGGGCGCGATCCAGGTCGGCGCTGGCGATGGTGATGCTGCCGTCATCGCTGATGTCGATCTGGCAACCGGTCTCCTCGGTCAGGGCGCGGATGGTGGCGCCACCCTTGCCGATCACGTCGCGGATCTTTTCCGGATTGATCTTGATGCTGAGCATGCGCGGCGCGAAGTTTGACAGTTCCTGACGGGAACCGTCGATGGCTTCGCGCATCTTGTCCAGGATGTGCATGCGGCCTTCGCGGGCCTGGGCCAGCGCAACCTGCATGATTTCCTTGGTGATGCCCTGGATCTTGATGTCCATCTGCAGGGCGGTGACGCCGCTGACGGTGCCGGCGACCTTGAAATCCATATCGCCCAGGTGATCCTCGTCACCCAGAATGTCGGTCAGGACGGCGAATTTGCCGCCTTCCTTGATCAGGCCCATGGCGACACCCGCCACATGGTCCTGGACCGGCACGCCGGCATCCATCATGGACAGGCTTCCGCCGCAGACCGAAGCCATCGACGAAGAGCCGTTGGATTCGGTGATCTCGGACACCAGACGCAGGGTGTACTGGAAGTCTTCCGCGGCGGGCAGCAGCGGCAGCAGGGCGCGCTTGGCGAGGCGGCCATGGCCGATCTCGCGGCGCTTGGGCACGCCGAAACGGCCGGTCTCGCCCGTGGCGAATGGCGGCATGTTGTAGTGCATCATGAAACGATCGCGGTATTCGCCCATGATCGAGTCGATGATCTGCTCGTCCTGCTTGGTGCCCAGGGTGGTGGCCACCAGCGCCTGGGTTTCGCCACGCGTGAACAAGGCCGACCCGTGGGCGCGCGGCAGCACGCCCAGGCGGATGCTGATCGGACGCACGGTGCGCGTGTCGCGGCCATCAATCCGCGGCTCGCCGTTCAGGATCTGACCACGGACGATTTCCGATTCCAGCGCGAACAGCATGTTCTCGACTTCGACGCTGTCAGGGGCTTCGTCGCCCTTGGCAGCAGCGTGCTCGGCCAGCTTGGACTTGACGTCCGCGTAGACCTGACGCAGCTGCGTGGTGCGTTCCTGCTTGTCACGCAACTGGTAGACGGCCTGCAGGGGTTCGAATGCAGCCGCGCGCACAGCGGTGGCCAGCGCTTCGTTGCGGGGGGCGGGCTGCCAGTCCCATTCTGGCTTGCCGGCCTCGGCCACCAGTTCGTGGATGGCATTGATGGCGGCCTGCATCTGCTCGTGGCCAAACACCACGGCACCAAGCATGACGTCTTCAGGCAGTTGGCGGGCTTCGGATTCGACCATCAGCACAGCGGACTCGGTGCCGGCCACCACCAGATCCAGCTGGGATTCACCGCGCACTTGCGAGGCGCTGGGGTTGAGCACGTACTGACCGTCGATGTAGCCCACGCGGGCGGCGCCGACCGGGCCGTTGAAGGGGATGCCGGAGATCGCCAGGGCGGCCGAGGCGCCGATCAGAGCGGGAATGTCGGGATCGACTTCGGAATTGACCGACACCGTATGAATGATGACCTGGACGTCGTTATAGAAGCCCTCGGGGAACAGCGGACGCAACGGGCGGTCGATCAGGCGGGAGGTGAGGACCTCTTTTTCGGAGGGCTTGCCTTCGCGCTTGAAGAAGCCGCCCGGGATCTTGCCGGCGGCGTAGGTCTTCTCGACGTAATCGACGGTCAGCGGAAAGAAATCCTGGCCGGGCCTGGCGGTCTTGGCTGCCACCACCGTCGCCAGCACCACCGTATCATCGACGGAAACCAGCACGGCGCCGGAGGCCTGACGGGCGATTTCGCCGGTTTCCAGGACGACGGTGTGCTGGCCGTACTGGAACGACTTGCTCACTTTGTTGAACATTTTCTTATCCTATAAAAGAGACGCCTGCGGGACTCTTGCCCGCGTCCCGCCCACCAGAGGCGGGGCCGATTGTGGCGACCCATGACAAAAAGCCGCGCACGCTGCGCAAAACGATGCAGCGTACACGGCTCGTGCAAGGGGAGCGAATCCCCCGGGCATTACTTGCGCAGGCCGAGTTTTTCGATCAGCGCACGGTACGAATCAGGGTTGCGGCCCTTGAGGTAATCCAGCAGCTTGCGACGGCGGCTGACCATGCGCAGCAGGCCGCGACGCGAATGGTGGTCTTTCTTGTGGGTCTTGAAGTGGCCGGTCAGCTCGTTGATGCGGGCCGTGAGCAGGGCGACCTGGACTTCAGGAGAACCCGTGTCGCTGGCGGCGCGCTGGAATTGCGCAACGATGTCGGACTTGACGATATCTGCAACAGACATTTTTATTCCTCTGGAACAAGCGGCAGCACCGAGGCGCACTGCCGTGAGATCAAATGAAAGCGCCACGCAAATCGTGGCGCCCGAAAATTATAGCGGATTATGGCCCTGAAAGTGCAAATCCGGTCAGGACGCCCCCCCGTGAGTCTCATCGGCGCCACGCATGCGCTGCCCCAGGCGGCGCGCCCGGCGCACGCGCCACAGCCACAGCACCCAGCCCGAGAGGCTGTAGATCACGAACAGGGCGAACAGCACCACCGGCGGATCGCTGGACACAAAGACAAAGACCGCCACCACCACCAGCATGACCCAGAATGGCACGCTGCGGCCCAGGGCAAACGACTTGCCGCTGAAAAACGGCGCGTTCGACACCATGGACACGCCCGCATAGACCGTCATCACAAAGGCGGCCCAGCGCAGGACGCCGTCGGACAGTGACAGCTTGTTGTCCACCGAGAGCCAGACAAATCCGGCGATCAGCGCGGCCGCCGCGGGACTGGGCAATCCCTGAAAATACTGTTTGTCGACCTTGCCGAGGTTGGCATTGAAGCGCGCCAGCCGCAGCGCGGCGCCCACCACGTAGACAAAAGCGGCCAGCCAGCCCCAGCGACCCAGGCCCTGCAACGACCACTCGTACATCACCAGCGCGGGCGCCATGCCGAAGGAAATCATGTCGGCCAGGGAGTCGTACTGCTCGCCGAAGACGGACTGGGTATTGGTCAGCCGGGCCACCCGCCCATCCATGCTGTCGAACACCATCGCCAGGAACACGGCGATGGCCGCCACCTCGAAGTGCTGGTTCATGGCCTGAACGACGGCATAGAAACCGGCAAACAGATTGGCCGTGGTGAAAGCATTGGGCAGCAGATAGATGCTGCGGCGGCGCTGCGGTTCATCAGGCATGGATTCAGGCTGCGGAAGCGTCATCGCGAGGAGAAACAGGAAGTTCGGCCAGCGCCGTGCGGGTGGCCTTGACTTTGTCGCCCAGGGCAACCCGGGGACGGGTCCCTACGGGCAAGTATACGTCCACCCGCGAGCCAAAGCGGATGAAACCGTAGCGCTGTCCCGCGTACAGCGACTGCCCGGCCCGCGCATGGCACAGGATGCGCTTGGCCACCAGGCCGGCGACCTGAACGGCCGTGACCGTCTGACCCTCGACCGTGCGCAGCACCATGGCGTTGCGCTCGTTCTCCAGGGAAGCCTTGTCCAGGGCCGCGTTGAAGAACTTGCCCGGAAAATACGCGATCGATTGGACATCACCGTCGACCGGCGCGCGGTTCGAGTGCACATTGAAGACATTCATGAAGACGCTGATCTTCAAGGCCGGGCGGCCACCCGCATAGGGGTCGACCGCATCCTCGACACAGACGATGCGGCCATCGGCCGGACACAGCACCAGGCCCTCGCCCTCCGGCGCCTCGCGCGGAGGGTCGCGGAAAAACTGCAGGGCAAAAAGCGTAAACACCCAGAACGGGACGGAGATCCATGGCGACCACCAGGTCACCAGCAGGGAGACGACCAGCGCGCCGGCCATGATGGCCCAGCCTTCACGGGCGATCAGGGGATGGGGATAAGGGGGGGTTTTCATCGTAGGCGCAAGAATAACCCAATTCGGCACAAGGAAAAAAATGTGCCCCCACAGCCAGTGTGAGGGCACCCGCTTCTGCTTCGTGCCGCCACGACACGCAGCCGGAGACGCCGATCGGCGTCCGGGCCGGCATGCCGCGCGGCGGAGAGAATCAGTTCTTGGACTGATCCACCAGCTTGTTGGCCGCGATCCAGGGCATCATGGCGCGCAGTTTGGAGCCGACCTGCTCGATCTGCGACTCCGCGTTCAGGCGGCGGCGCGAGGTCAGTTCCGGCGCGCCGGCAGCGTTTTCCAGGATGAAGTTCTTGGCATAGACGCCCGACTGGATGTCGTCCAGGCAGCGGCGCATCGCGGCGCGCGTTTCGTCGGTCACCACGCGCGGGCCGGTGACATATTCGCCGTATTCCGCGTTGTTGGAGATCGAGTAGTTCATATTGGCGATGCCGCCCTCGTAGATCAGGTCCACGATCAGCTTGAGTTCGTGCAGGCACTCGAAGTAGGCCATTTCCGGCGCGTAGCCCGCATCGACCAGGGTCTCGAAGCCGGCCTTGATCAGCTCGACCGTGCCGCCGCACAGCACGGCCTGCTCGCCGAACAGGTCGGTCTCGGTTTCCTCGCGGAAATTGGTCTCGATGATGCCGGCGCGGCCCCCGCCATTGGCCATGGCATAGGACAGCGCCAGATCGCGGGCCTTGCCCGAGACGTCCTGGTGCACGGCCACCAGATGCGGCACGCCGCCGCCCTGGGCATAGGTGCTGCGCACGGTGTGGCCCGGGGCCTTGGGGGCGATCATGATGACGTCCACATCGGCGCGCGGCACGACCTGGCCATAATGCACGTTGAACCCGTGCGCAAAGGCCAGCGCGGCCCCCGCCTTCAGGTTGTCGGCGACCTCGCTGCGATAGACCTGGGCGATGTTCTCGTCAGGCAGCAACATCATGACCAGATCGGCGCTCTTGACAGCCAGGGCGACTTCCTGGACGGTCAGGCCGGCGTTTTCGGCCTTTTTCCAGGAGGCGCCGTTCTTGCGCAGGCCGACGATGACCTTGACGCCCGAATCGTGCAGGTTCAGCGCGTGTGCATGCCCCTGAGAACCATAGCCGATGATGGCGACGGTCTTGCCCTTGATCAGGGACAGGTCGCAGTCTTTGTCATAGAAAACTTTCATGTTGGATGCTCCGGTCATTCGTTGAATTTTGAAGAGAGGGTTTTGCCCTGGACCGCCCCTGGCCAGGCGCGCCCCGTCGGGGCCGGCTGGCCAGGCAGGCAGCGCAAAGGCGTTTTTACAATTTCAGGACACGTTCCCCACGCCCCACGCCGGAGACGCCGGTACGGACGGTCTCCAGAATGGCGCTACGGTCCAGCGCCCCGATGAAGGCGGCGATCTTTTCCTGCACCCCGGTCAGCTCGATGGTGTAGGTCTTGTCGGTGACATCGATGATGCGGCCGCGGAAGATTTCCGCCATACGCTTCATTTCCTCACGCTCCTTGCCGACGGCGCGGACCTTGATCAGCATCAGCTCGCGTTCGACATGGGGGCCTTCGGACAGGTCCACGACCTTGACCACATCCACCAGCCGGTTCAGGTGCTTGGTGATCTGTTCGATGATCTCGTCGGAACCGACCGTGACGATGGTCATGCGCGACAGGGTGGCATCCTCGGTGGGCGCCACCGTCAGCGTTTCGATGTTGTAGCCGCGCGCCGAGAACAGCCCCACGACGCGCGACAGGGCGCCGGGTTCGTTTTCCAGCAGAATGGAAATCACGTGTTTCATGGTCTTATCCCCTCACAGATCCTCGGAACCCAGCAGCATTTCGGTCAGGCCGCGGCCTGCCTTCACCATGGGCCAGACGTTCTCGGTCTGATCGGTGATGAAATCCATGAACACCAGACGGTCCTTGTATTTCGTGAACGCCTCGCGCAGGGCGGGCTCGACATCGGCCGGCTTGTCGATGCGCATGCCAATATGGCCATAACTCTCGACCAGCTTGACGAAATCCGGCAGCGCATCGACATACGATTCCGAATAGCGCGAGCCGTATTCGATCTGCTGCCACTGGCGCACCATGCCCAGATAGCGGTTGTTCAGGCACAGGACCTTGGGGGTCAGGCGGTATTGGCTGCAGGTGGACAGTTCCTGGATGTTCATCTGGATCGAGCCCTCGCCGGTGATGACGGCGATGTCGCGATCGGGATTGGCCATCTGCACACCCATGGCGTAGGGCAGGCCCACGCCCATGGTGCCCAGGCCGCCGGAATTGATCCAGCGGCGCGGTTCCGGGAACGGATAGTACTGGGCCGCCCACATCTGATGCTGGCCCACGTCGGATGTGACGAAGGCCTGGCCGCGCGTGATTTCCCACAGTTTCTGGACCACGAACTGAGGCTTGATCACCGCGTCGGAATGCTCGTAATCCAGGCATTTGCGGCCACGCCAGGTATCGATCTGCTTCCACCAGTCGTCCAGCCGCTGTTCGGTCAGTCCCTGCTCGGCCATCGACTGGGCGTAGAGGCCGATCAGGTCCTGCAGGACCTCCTTGACGTCGCCCACGATGGGCACGTCCACCCGCACGCGCTTGGAGATCGAGGACGGATCGACGTCCACGTGCACGATCTTGCGGGGCACCTGGGCAAAATGCTTGGGGTTGCCGATGACGCGGTCATCGAACCGTGCGCCGATGCCGATCAGCACATCGCAATGCTGCATCGCCATATTGGCCTCGTAGGTGCCGTGCATGCCGGGCATGCCGACGAAACGCTCGTCCGTTCCCGGGTAGGCGCCCAGACCCATCAGGGTCGTGGTGCAGGGCGCGCCGGTGAGCCGGACCAGCTTGCGCAATTCGTCCGCGGCGTTGGCCAGCACGACCCCGCCGCCGGCGTAGATCATGGGCCGCTCGGCGGCCAGCAGCATCTGCACGGCTTTCTTGATCTGTCCCTGGTGGCCCTTGGTGACCGGCGCGTAGGAGCGCATCCGGGTCGGACCGCGCGGCGGCGTGTATTTGCACATGGCCACGGACACGTCCTTGGGGACGTCGACCAGCACCGGACCGGGACGTCCGGAGCGCGCGATATAGAAGGCGCGGCGCATGGTCTCTGCCAGGTCCTTGACATCGCGCACCAGGAAATTGTGCTTGACGCAGGGCCGGGTGATGCCGACCGTGTCGCATTCCTGAAAGGCATCCTGGCCGATGGCGTGCGTAGGCACCTGGCCGCTGATGATGACCATGGGAATCGAATCCATGTAGGCCGTGGCGATGCCGGTGACGGCATTGGTCACGCCCGGTCCGCTGGTCACCAGACAGACGCCGATCTTGTCGGAGGAACGGGAATAGGCATCGGCTGCGTGGACGGCCGCCTGCTCGTGTCGCACGAGGATGTGCTTGAATTTGTCTTGCTTGTAGATCGCGTCGTAGATGTAGAGGACCGCGCCGCCGGGGTAGCCAAACACATGGTCTACGCCTTCCTCGATCAGACAACGCACGACGATGTCGGCGCCATTGAGTTCCATGATGATTCCTTTCTTAACCCGCGTCTGCACCAAGCGGCCTGCTGGCAGCCCGGGTCAGTCCCGGCGATCCGCCACATGATCCGACGCTGGGCGATTCACGGAATCGCTTTGCCCGGACACATTGCGGGACCAGTCCGTACCCCTTGGCACAAGACACTCGCGCCCTCAGGCGCAATGTGGTGGAAATGGACGCCCCGGACCGCGCTTGTGACACATCCTGGGACATAAAACGGAAGACGAAAAAAACCGGGCGTGTGACCCGGGAGTGCTCGCCACATCGGATGACCGCGATGGGGCCGGCCGATGGGCTAATTTACCGCGTTGCAACATGGGACGCAAGAAAACAACGTCAAAACCGTTTTTTGACCTGGACCAGCCGCATTTCGAGAGAAAACCCCCAGACTCAGGTCTCGTCGAGCAAGCCATGCTCGACGGCATACACCGCCACCTGGACCCGGCTGCTCAGATCGAGCTTTTTGAGGATATTCTGGACGTGGATCTTGACCGTGCTCTCGGACAGATCCAGGCTCCGGGCGATCAGCTTGTTGCTCTCACCGCGCGCCAGGCACTGGACGATCTCACGTTCGCGCTGGGTCAGGCGATCCCGCTGCCCTCGCCCGCCCGCCGCCGCATCCGACCGGCGCCTGAACTGCTCGACCAATTTGCCCGTCATGCCGTCGGCAATCGTGGCCTCGCCCGCCACCACTTTGTGGATGGCGGCCACCAGGGCATCGCTATCCATATTCTTCAGGAGATAACCCGCAGCGCCCGACTGCAGCGCCCGCCCCAGGTCCTCGGCATCCTCGGACACGGTCAGCACCAGCACGGCGCAATCGGGTACGTCCTGCACCAGCAGCTGCAAGGTCGCCAGCCCCGAAAGCTCGGGCATGTTCAAGTCCAGCAGGATCACATCGGGCGCCAGTTCCCGGGCCCGCTTGATGCCCTCCAGACCATCGGCAGCCTCGCCGACGATGTTGAATTCGGGGTATCGCTGCAGCAACAGCCGAATGCCTGTCCGAAACAGACTGTGATCGTCAATCAGCAGGATTCTGATCATATCCCCCCCGGGGCGCCTGTCCGGCTCATTCATGATTTGCTCAAGCCAGCCGGCGCTGGCTGGCCGGCAGCTCCAGCACGATCGAGACCCCCCGCCCGGGTGCGGTCGAGACCGTCAGCATCGCGCCCATGCGTCGTGCGCGCTCCTGCATGATGCGGCGGCCAAAATGGCCTTCGGGCCGGTCCGCGAGGCTATCGGGATCATAGCCGATCCCGTCGTCCACGATCGCCATGCGGAAAGCGCCACGATTGCTCAGGTGAATGTCGATCTTGCTGGCCTCGGCGTGCTTGCGCACGTTGGACAGCGCCTCCTGGAGGATGAACAGCGCCTCGAGCTGCTGCACGCGCGTCAGAGGCGCCCCCCCGGTCAAGCCATCGGAACGCAGTGAGACCTCGACCCCGGTCTGACGGCGGAATCGGGCCACGGCTTCTTCTACCGCATCGAGCAGTCCGCCCTCGCCCAGCTGTGTGCGGAAATTGTTCAGCAGCTCGCGCACATCCTGGTAGCTCTCATCCACCCCGGTCCGCAGCAGCGGCACGATCTCGCGGATCTCGTTCAAGTCCTCGCGGTCCGCGGCGCGATCCAGGAGCTGCAACTGCAAGTTGAGGAAATTCAATCCCTGGGCGATGCTGTCATGCAATCCCTGCGCGACAAGGTTGCGCTCCTGCTCCATGGCCAGCTGACGCGCCTGGCCGCTCAGGCGCCGATTCTGGACCGCGACGCCCAGGTGCAGTCCCAGCGTTTCCAGCAGATGGACCTCGCCCGCCTCGAGCGGATGAGGGGTGCGGAAATACAGCGTGAAAGCGCCCAGCTCCTCCTCCTGGGTGCACACCCGGAACGCCGCCGACTCGGACACATGCCCGGCAGCCGCCTGGCCGGCCGACAGGGAAATCGAGGCCCGGTCCCCCAGGGGGCCGCGCAGCCGGATCGCCGCCCCGTCCGCACCAAAACGCTCGATCACCCGATCCAGGAAGCCTCGACAGACGGCCTCGATGTCATTGGGCCGGTTCAGGAAAGCCGCCATGTCGTAGAGCGCGGCCAGGACTTTGTTCTGGCTGGCCAGCTGAGCCGTTTTCTCGGCCACCCGCGCCTCCAGGTCACTGTAAAGCCCCTGCAGTTCATCCGCCATGCGATTGAATCCGCTGGCCAGCACGCCCAGTTCGTCGCGCCGATCCACGAGCAGGCGCACCCCGAATTCCCGCCGCGCCATGCGCTGCAGGCCACCCTGCAAGCGACGCACCGGATGGAGGATCCACAGGTATAGAAGATACACCAGGGCGAGCGTCCCGACGCAGGCCATGACGACCAGCATCTGCTGGGAAAAGCGCAGACGGCTGGTCTTGCGGGCGCTGTCATCCTCGATCATGCGCACCAGACGGTCGGCCTGCGCCACAAACGCCGGCCGCAGGTCCAGATAGGCATGTACCGACCCACCAGCCTGGACCGCCCGGGCAGCGGGCGCCAGTTGCGCCTCCCAAAGGGTCGTCACCCGGTTCATCTGCGCACGGATCAGGGGGTCATGCGGCAGGGCAAGAGGTCGGGCAGCATCACCCTCGCGGATCAGCCTCAGGATCCGCCCCTGGGCCGCAAGCAGCGCATCCAGCCCCGGCGGGTTCGAGGCCGCCTCCCGCGCCTGGATCACCGGCCCGGCGTCCGGCGCGGCGTGGTCGCGCATCAGCGCGATGGCGACCTGATTGGCTCGCATCCGCAGGCTGCCCGTATCGTTGATCGCGGCACCGGCGCCTTCGAGCTGCCAGGACAGCCACAAGGTCCAGCCGATCATACCCAGCACGACCATCAGCACCACAGCAGAGGTCGCGATGATGCGCGTCGAGAGCCGATCACGAAAGGCCGGGGAGTCCAGGTAAGGAAGGGGGGATGGGTTCATACGAAAACAGAAAGGCCCCTGATACTGAACAGGTCTGACGGCATACGCAGTCAGCGCAGACCCGTCAGGCCAGTGTAGCAGCGTCTCGCCGCAGGCCGGACTGTGACATGTCCAGGGGCAGAAAGGCGTCCATCTGCGGCGAATACGCCTCGAGCTCGCCTCGCGCCATCTCGAAATGCCAGCCATGCAGCGACAGCGCCCCCTGCGTCCGCCGTTCGCGCACGCAGGCGTAGCTCTCGAGGTTGCGCAACGAAATCCGGAGGGCCGCTTTCTCGCAGGCCCGGCAACGCGACTCGAGGGGCGCGGCCGGCATGCGCGCCATGACCTCGCGCCGCGCCGGTTCGACCACGGACATCCAGCCGCTCACGCCGCCCGCCTCGTCCGGCCTCGCCGTGGGCTGCGTCATCAAGGCGCGAATGCCGCCGCACTGGCTGTGCCCCAGGACGATGATCCGCCCGACCTCGATCTGACCGACCGCAAACTGGATGGCGGCCAGCACGCTCTGGTGACGCCAGCCTTGTCCATAGGGCGGCACGAGATTGGCCACATTGCGCACGACGAACAGCTCGCCGGGTTCGCATCCCAGCATCAGCGCGGGATCCACCCGGGAGTCGCAGCAGGTGATGACCAGGGTCCCCGGGTGCTGGCCCTCGCACAAGTCCCGGTACAGTGCGGGATTTTCCTGATAGTAGCGGCGGCGGAACCGGTCGAACCCGCCGAGCAGGTGCTGAATATCATGCATGGCAGTGTCTCCTTGCGTGGCCGGACCCTGCCAGGGCAGGATCCGGACTTGCGATCAGGTAGAAAACATCGAATCAGGCGGGGTTCACGGCCAGCCCGCCCCCACCGGCCTCGCGTTCACGCTGCTGCGCGCCCCGGAAGCTGTAGTGCATCCAGATCAGGGAAACGCAGACCGTGCCGTACATCAGCATGAAGCAGCTGGCGTTGATGCCCGTGAAATCCAGCAACGCCCCGAACAGGATCGGCAGGATGAAACCTCCCAGACCACCCGCCAGCCCCACGATTCCGGAAACCGCGCCGATATTGCCGTCGTAATCGTTGGAGATGAACTTGAATACGGAGGCCTTGCCGATCGCCATCGCAATGCCCACGACGAACATCAAGAAAGTGAATACCGTCGGGCTGAGCGCCAGATGAAAGGAGAGCGGCCCATCGTTGGTCTGGATCGTGAAATCCGTCTTCGGATAGCTGAGGATGAAGAAAGCGACCCAGATCACCCACATCACCCACCAGGTCGTGCGGTAGGCGCCGTAACGATCGGAAATCCAGCCGCCCAAAGCGCGCAGAACTCCGCCCGGCAGGGAAAAGCAGGCTGCGAGGAAAGCCGCCGTGCCCATGCTGAAGCTGTATTCGTCGACATAGTAGTTCACCATCCAGAGCGCCAGGCCGACATAGCCGCCGAACACGACCGAGTAGTACTGGCTGTAGCGCCAGACGCGCGGATCGCGCAGCAATTGCAGCTGGGCCTGCAGGCTGGTGCTGGACGCAGCCTGCAGGTGAGCGGGGTCCGTGGCGCTGAACACCCAGAACAGACATGCCGTGATCAGCAGGCCAATGGCATACACCTGGGGCACAATGGTCCATGCGCCGCCGGCGGTCAGGATCAAGACCGGCGCCACGAATTTCGTGACCGCCGCCCCCGAGTTGCCGGCGCCGAACACCCCCATGGCGAACCCCTGCCGTTCACGCTTGAACCAGCGGGCCACATACGGCGTGCCCACGGAAAAAGTCCCGCCCACCAGACCAACGAACAAGGCAAGGACCAGAAACTGCCAGTACTGCGTCGCGTAGGACATGAGCCAGATCGGCACCACGGCCACGATCATGGTCAGAAAGAACACGATGCGCCCGCCGTAACGGTCGGTCCAGATGCCCAGCGGCACCCGCACCAGCGCGCCGGAAAGCACCGGCATGGCGGCCAGCAGGCCGAACTGAGTTTCGGACAAGCCCAGCTGGTGCTTGATCGGGATGCCGAGCACCGCGAACATCATCCACACGGCGAAACAGACCGTGAAGGCAAAGGTGCTCGAGATCAGCACGGACATGGCTTTTCCTGGAGATCGATAGGTCATGGGACTTGGATCCTGTCAACGAGAAATCGGTATATGAAAAGCATAAGGAATCCGCCACGGCCTGAATATTGGTCTCATGGCCTGTTCCCGCCTGCCGGAATGACTAGATACTCCGGCCAGGTGTTCTCTATACTTTCGTTCACGACCTCGCTTTCGCCCCCATTCAGCCACTCAATGCCGGACGCATGATCCTGCCCACCTCGCAACTGCTGCGATTCTTCTACAGCCACCATTTCTTCGGCGGCCTGCGCCAGGCCACGGGCGTCCTGCTTCCGGCGCTGGTGCTGTCGGGACTTTTCGGCCTGCATGCGGCCGGATTCGTGGCGGCGGTCGGCGCCGCCTGCGTGGCCATCCTGGATCAACCCGGCGGCCCCCTGCGCTACGGCATCAACGGCATGCTCGCCGCCCTGTGCCTGGGCTCGATCACCACGGCCCTGACCGGCCTGGCCTCCAGCCATGTGCTGGCCATCTGGCTGGTCGTGCCTGTCCTGTGCTTCGGTTTCTCGATGCTGACGGTCTACGGCAAGCATGGCGGCCTGCTGTGCTTTGCCTGCCTGCTGATCATGACCCTCACCCTGCGCACGCCGCTGACACCGGCCGATGTGCTGCAACACACACTGATCTCATTTTTGGGCGGCGCGTTCTACCTGCTCTATAGCGCCGCCGCGCACCGGCTGCTGTGGCATCGCGAAGAACAGCAGGCCCTGTCCGTCGCGCTGTTCGCCACCGCCGACTACATTGCCGCGAGGGCCCGCTTCTACGACATCCATCTGGACCTGGACGACAGCTACCGCAACCTGATCCGTCGCCAGGCTCTCATGACCGAGGCCCACCAGGCCGCCCGCGACATGGTGCTGCGCGAACAGCCCAGCGACGCCATCACCCATGCCAACCGGCTGCGCCAGGGACTGCTGAACCTGTTTGTCGACATGGTCAACCTGCTCGACAGCATGGTGGCAACCCACACGGACTACGCCACCCTGCGCCGCGCGCTGCCCGACAGCGACATCCTGCTGTTCGCCCGCGACGCCATGATCAAGCTCGCCTCCAACGTGGCCGGCCTGGCCCTGAACGTGGCCCGCAACCGCCGGCACCGGGTACGCAACAGCGCAAAGGCCGAACTGCGCGCGCTGGAATTCGAACTGCAACAATTACGCGAAAGCGGCATGCCGCAGTCCGATCCTGAACTCTACGCGCTGCTGGTCCAGGTGCTGCGCCGGTTGCGCAACATGGCCCGCCGGGTCGAGCGCATGGCGGATCATTCCGTGAATCCGGTTCCACCGCAGACCGATCTGGTGCGCACACGTCAGTCACTGAACCGATTCCTGACGCGGCAGAAATGGCGCGTGGGCCTGCTGACACAGAACCTGAATTACCGGTCCGCGCACTTTCGCTACGCCCTGCGCGTCGCGGTCGCGGCCTTGCTGGCGATGGTGGCGGGCGACCTGCTGGCCCGGGTTCTGCTGGTGAACACGCTGGACCCCGGCATGGCAAACCATGGTTACTGGATCATCCTGACGGTACTGATTATCATGAAACCCGGGTTCGCGCTGACCCGCCAGCGCAACAGCTGGCGTCTGACGGGCACACTGATCGGCTGCGGCCTGTCGCTGCTGCTGTTCAGTCTGGTGCAGAACCCCATCGCCTACCTGTTCATCCTGGTGATCAGCAGCGTCCTGGGCTACAGCCTGGTCCAGGTCAACTACACCCTGTCGGCCATGTTCAACACCCTGTTCGTGCTGCTGGTGTTCCATTTCCTGGCGCCCGGATCCAACGCGGTCGTGGGCGAGCGCCTGGCCGATACGGTAATCGGCAGCATCCTGGCCCTGACCTGCAGCTATATCCTGCCGTCCTGGGAACGCAGCACCCTGGGCGATCTGGCCCGGGCGCTGCGCGCGGCCAACCAGGCCTTTCTGCAGGCCGGACTGGATTACGTCCATGCCTGCCGCGCCGCGCGCACACCACATGCGGCAAACCCTCCAGAGGCCGGTGAAACCGAGGTGCGCTGGAAACTGGCCCGCAAGAACGTGCATATTGCCTTTAGCAATTTCGCCTCGGCGTTCTACCGCATGATGGACGAGCCGGTCAGCCGGCAGCGCCACGTGCCCGAACTGAACCGCCTGCTGATCCAGAGCCACACGCTGGCTTCGCAGATCGCGGCCGTGATTCCGAATCTGGCCCTGATCGACGACGAGCCCAAAGGCATCCGGCAGGCGCTGCAGGCCATCCAGGATGCCCTGGCGGGCCGCAAGGCCACACCGCCCAATGTCATCGAAACCGAGGGCAGCCACGCCACCCTCGCCTACCCCTTGCGCCAGATGATCAAGGCCGCGCAGCGCATCGACGAGGAAATGCAGGCGCTGGACGCGCCGCCCTCACGCGCCGTGGCGCATGCGCCGGCGGCGGGCTGAGGGCCGCTGAGGGCACCCGGCGCGGGAGCGCCTCATTCCAGGGCCGCATACTGCTGACGCAGCACGTTCTTCTGGACCTTGCCCATGGCATTGCGCGGCAGCGCATCGATCACATGAATCTTTTTCGGCACCTTGAAATTCGCCAGCGCGGATTTCAGGTCGGTCTGGATGGCGACCGGGTCCACCATCGCGCCGGTCCGCGGCACGATCACGGCCACCACGGCCTCGCCAAAATCCGAGTGCGGCACACCGATGACCGCCGATTCCTGCACACCGGGCATGGCATCGATGACCCTCTCGATTTCCTTGGGATAGACGTTGTAGCCCCCCGAGATGATCAGATCCTTGCTCCGGCCCACGATGCTCAGATAGTCATCGGGAACAGCCTCACCGCCCAACAGGCCGATATCACCGGTGCGGAACCAGCCGTCGGCGGTGAATTCCTCGCGGGTCTTTTCCGGCATGCGCCAATACCCGGCGAATACATTGGGGCCACGCACCTGGACATGGCCGGGCACACCGACCCCCACAGGCTGATCCGAATCGCCCACCACCCGGACGGTTTCGCCGGGCAGCGCCGGCCCCACGGTGCCGGGGATGCGCGCGCCGCGCGCCGGATCCCAGGGATTGGAGGTGATCATGCCGGTCTCGCTCATGCCGTAGCGTTCCAGGATAGTCATGCCGGTCCGGTCCTGAAACTCGCGGAACGTATCCACCAGCAGCGGCGCGGAGCCGGAAATGAAGAGCCGCATGTTGGCGCACACCTCCCGCGTGAAACGCGGATCCGACAGCAGGCGGACGTAATAGGTGGGCACTCCCATCATCAGGGTGCAGCGCGGCAGATGATGCAGCGCCTGGTCCACATCCAGTTTCGGCAGCCAGACCATCCTCGCCCCCGCCAGCATCGCCCCGTGAGATGCCACAAACAGACCGTGAACGTGAAAAATCGGCAACATGTGCAGCAGCACATCATCGGCTCGCCAGCCCCAGAAATCCCTCAGCGTGAGCGCATTGGCCGCCAGATTGGCATGCGTGAGCATGGCGCCCTTGCTGCGCCCCGTGGTCCCCGAGGTATAGAGGATCGCCGCCAGATCTTCGGACGCGCAATGCGCGGTGTCGAAGGCCGGCTCCTGGGCATCGGCCGCCTCGGTCAGGGAACCTCGACCGTCCGCGTTCAGGGTCAGGACCTGGACGGCGCCCCTGGCGCGCGCCAGGGGTTCGCACCAGCCTTTCGCACTGTCCGAACACACCACCACGGCCGGCTCGGCGTCTCCCAGAAAGTAGGCGACCTCGGCCTCGCGGTAGGCCGTATTCAGCGGCAGATAGACCAGGCCGGCGCGCAGCGTCGCCAGATACAGCATCAAGGACTCGGGAGACTTCTCGACCTGAACCGCGACACGTGCCCCCGCGGGAACACCGAACGAATGCAGCAAGGCGGCCATCCGGCCGCTGATGGCATCGATATCCGACCAGCGATAGGATCGTTCGGGGGTTTCAATGGCCACAGCGCCCAGGTCGGACGGAAATCCGCCACGCAGCACGGTGTAGAGATTGGCATTGCGTTCCAAGTCATTCTCCGGTGAAGACAGGGTCTGTGCCCTTCAGGAAAGCCTGTATGCCCTGCGGGTGATCAGGGCCATCGGCATAGGCGAAGCACGCCTGCCACTCGGTATCGCTCAAGGGCATCGGATTGCCCATCAGGCGTCTGGCGGTCCATTTGTTCAGGCGCGCGG
The DNA here is from genome assembly GCF_047971665.1 of Castellaniella sp. Lineage (GTDB taxonomy): Bacteria > Pseudomonadota > Gammaproteobacteria > Burkholderiales > Burkholderiaceae_B > Castellaniella. Next base: position 19,820 of record NZ_JBKEAA010000036.1, read on the forward strand.
CGCGCGGCGCGCCCGCGCACAAGCGCGCCACGGTGGCTGTCAGCTCGGATTCCAGAGCCTCGTTGGCGACGACCCGCGTCAGCAGGCCTTTGGCCAGCGCTTCATCGGCCTCGAACACCCGGCCTTCCAGCAGAATCTCCAATGTCGTGGCGCGGCCCGCCAGCTCCAGCAGGCCCCGCATTTCATCGGGCGCCATCGGAAAGCCCAGGCGGTTGATGGGCGCGCCGAAACGCGCCCCTCGGGCGGCCAGACGCAGGTCGCAGCGGCTGGCGATCTCCAGCCCGCCCCCCACGCAGACCCCTTCGATCGCGGCAATGACCGGGGGCACGCAATCGCCGATGGCCTGTAGCGCGGGCGCGATGATTTGCCGGTGATACGCCATGACGCGGTCCCGATCGGCCCGCACTCGGGGGAATTCACGGATATCCGCGCCCGCGGCAAAATGACCGCCCGCACCGCGCACGACCACGCAGCGCAGATCGGGATCAGAGGAAAGGCGGGCGAATATTTCCGCCAGTTCGCCCCACATGTCGACCGTGATGGCGTTCATCCGCCCGGGATGATCGAGGGTGACGGTCGCCACGGCGCTTTCAATGCGTGACTGCACCTGCCCGCTGCCGGATGCTGGTTTCAACACCATGGTCCCCCTGCCTGGTAGAGGATCGTCTGGATCCGTGTCTGTTCATCCTCTGGCCGGGCGCCGGAACACCAGCCGGTCGTCCGAGGACTCGCGCGGCGTGTAGACGTAACCCTCGGATGCAAAATCCCGCAGGCCCGAGATCCTGTCGATGCCGTGATCGATGACATGGCGCGCCATCAGGCCGCGCGCTCGCTTGGCATGAAAACTGATGACCTTCCAGACGCCGTTTTTCTCGTCCTGGAAAACACATTCGACGACACGGGCGTCCAGGATCTTGCGATCCACGGACTTGAAATATTCGCCCGATGCCAGGTTCAGCAGGATGCGTTCGCCGGGCAACGCATCCAGGCGCCGGTTCAACTCGTGCGCGATCCGGCCCCCCCACCAGGCGTACAGATGAGCGCCCCTGGAGGTCCGCAGCCGCGTTCCCATCTCCAGCCGGTGTGGCTGAATCAGGTCCAGCGGCCGCAGCACGCCATACAGTCCGCTGAGAATCGCCAGATGATCCTGCGCCCAGTCCAGCCGGGCATCGGACAGTTCCGCCGCGCGCAGGCCTTCGTACACATCACCATTGAAGGCCAGCACCGCCTGGCGGGCATGGCGGACGTCGGGCGTATCCACCCAGGCGGCATAGCGGTCGGCGTTCAGATGCGCCAGCGCGTCCGACAGACCCATCAGCCCCGCCAGATCGCCCGCAGACAGCGTTTTCAGGATTCCGATCAGCGCGTGCGTCTGTTCGGGGAACACCGGCTGCGACTCCAGGGCCGTGCGCACCGGAGAGTCATAGTCCAGCTTCTTGGCTGGAGACAGAACCATCAGCATGCGTCGTGCCCCGGCCTCAACGAGCGGTCCAGCCGCCGTCGATGGACAGCGTGGTGCCGGTCATCTGCGCCGCAGCATCCGAGGCGATGAACACGGCGGCCTGGCCCAGTTGCTCGGGCGTGACGAATTCCAGGGACGGCTGCTTTTCGGCCAGCAGATCCTTGGCGGCGACTTCGATGTCGATGCCCTTTTGCTCCGCCAGCGCCTTGATCTGCTTTTCCACCAGGGGGGTGCGGACCCAGCCCGGGCAGATCGCATTGCAGGTGACGCCGGTGCCGGCATTTTCCAGCGCGGTCACCTTGGTCAGGCCCACCACGCCGTGCTTGGCGGAAACATAGGCCGATTTGTCGATCGAGGCCACCAGTCCATGGGCCGAGGCGATATTGATGACACGGCCGAATTTCTGCTTTTTCATCGTCGGCAGCGCGGCGGCGGTGCAATGGAAGACCGCCGACAGGTTCAGCGCGATGATGGCGTTCCACTTGTCGATGGGAAAATCCTCGATCAGGGCCGTGTACTGGATGCCCGCATTGTTGACCAGGATGTCGATGCCGCCCAGCGCCTCGATCGACTGCGCGATGAAGTCGCGCGCGGCCTGCGCGTCCATCAGGTCGGCGTTCAGGTAGGAGGCCTTGATCCCGAAATCTTTTTCCAGGCCGGCGCGTTCGCGCTCGATGGCGTCAGCATCGCCGAAGCCATTGATGACCACGTCGGCGCCCTGACGGGCCAGTTCTCGGGCGATGGCCAGACCGATGCCGCTGGTGGAACCGGTGACAACCGCTTTTTTTCCTTTAAGCATGGATGTACTCCTTTTGCAGGATTCGGGGAAAATGACCGGCCCAGTGTAACGCGCAGCGGCTGAATTTCGCCTTGCGCGGCCCGCGGCGGCGCTGATAACATGACGGCCATCTGGAGATGGCATTCCTCCAGGGATCCTTCAGGGGACGGACGGAACGCGGCTTTGCGCGTTCAGGACATGGCCGCCAGCCCGGAGCCTCCAGTCAAACCGCCGCGCCCTGCGGCTGATGATGCCTACGGCTCCCGGCCTGTCGCCGGGTCGTAGGTATTTTTCATTTTTATCCCTGGAGTCCGCCATGCCCTACACACTGCTTGCCATCGCCGCCGGCGCTTCATTGGGCGCCATCCTGAGATGGTGGCTGGGCAGCGCCCTCAATGCCCTGTTCCCCGCCCTGCCGCCGGGGACGCTGGCCGCCAATCTGATCGGCGGCTACCTCATCGGCCTGGCCCTCGCCTGGCTGGGAGGCCATCCGGCGCTGCCGCCTCATTGGCGACTGTTCATCATCACCGGATTTTGCGGCGGCCTAACGACCTTTTCGACCTTTTCAGCAGAGCTGGCCGTTCTGCTGCAACAGGCGCGCTACGGCTGGATGGCCGCCTCCATCGCCGTCCATGTGGGCGGGTCGCTTGTCATGACGCTGCTGGGCATCGCCACGGTCGCCGCCGCCCGCGCGGCGCATTGAGCCGCGCAGGCCACTGCGCCGCTCGATGCCCTGGCCGGATCAGCCCGCCGTTCCGGCCACCTGACGGCGGCTGGCCAGCCAGCGGCCGAGCGCCACGACCAGCAGCGCGCCGACGATTTCCGCCGTCAGCTTGAGCATCGTGGACGGCGGGCCCAGACGCTCCGTGACGACGATATCGGTCACCAGCATGCCGCCGGCGATCCAGCCCAGCAACCCGGCGCCAAAGGTGACCACCAGGGGATAGCGGTCGATCAGCTTGAGCACCAGCGTGCTGCCCCAGATGATGATGGGCACGCTGACCAGCAGCCCAAAGATCACCAGACCGATCTGATGATGCTCAGCCGCCCCCTGGGCTGCGCCGGCGATGGCGATGACATTGTCCAGGCTCATGACGAAATCGGCCACCAGGATCGTCTTGACCGCCGCCATGACCGAAGCGCTCGCGGTGATCTTGTCGTGCCCGCCCTCCTCGGGCAGCAGCAATTTGACGCCGATCCACAGCAGCAACAGCGCGCCGATGATCTTCAGGAACGGAATATCCAGCAGCGTCAGGGCAAAGGCAATCAGCACCACGCGCAGGAAAATGGCCCCAGCGGTTCCCCACAGGATGCCCTGCATGCGCTGTGCCCGCGGCAGGTTTCGGCAGGCCAGGGCGATGACGACTGCGTTGTCGCCGCCCAGCAGGATGTCGATCATGATGATCTGGAAAACGGCTCCCCAGTGGAGCGTCTGAAGAAATTCGAGCATGGATCCCCCGGTTGCGGGTTGTCGGTTTGAGGATGGGTCGACCGCCGGGAGGATCGGGCCACTTGCGTGGCGGGAAGACGAACCTTGCCCTGGGCGGCAAGGTCTTGCTCGCAATCAGAAACCATTGACAGGATCTCTGGATCGCCCGGGCACCGGGCGCCTGTGCGAACACAGGCCGCCGTCATGACGATGCCACGGAAAGTGAGCTACTCCCCTTGAGTGTTGAATTATAAACGAATTTCAGGCCGGTCGGCGCGCCATCGCAGTCCGAGGCCGCACAGAACGCCGGGCCTGGGATAAGATGAAGGCCACACGAGACAGGATTCGTTACTCACCCTGGGAGTTTCACTTGCTGCACAGGTTCGAAAACCTGCTCGATCCATTCCCTGCCGAAGAAGCGCCGCTGCCGCCCAAAGGCCTGTTTCCCTTCCTGTGGGCCTGCACACGCGGCATGCGCCGCTACATCGCAGCCCTGGCGGCACTGAGCGCGAGCGTCTCCATCTACGAAGCCTGGCTGTTCGCCTTCCTGGGGCAGGTGGTCGATCTGCTGACCGCCTGGCAGACGGGGGCGTCGGCCGCCCAGCACGCGCAGCGCGTGCTATGGGGCATCGTCATCGTGCTGATCGCCAGCATCGCCCTGGTGACCCTGCGCACCCTGATGCAACACCAGGTGCTGGCCATCAATCTGCCGCTGCGGCTGCGCTGGAACTTCCACCGGCTGATGCTGCGCCAGAGCCTGGCGTTCTTCTCCAATGAATTCGCCGGCCGGGTCACGGCCAAGGTCATGCAGACCGCCCTCGCGGTACGCGACGTGCTGATGACCTTCAGCGAGATCGTGCTTGGCATCGGCGTGTACTTCTTCACCCTCATCGCCGTGGCCGCCGGTTTCGACGGCCGGTTGATGCTGCCTTTCATCGGCTGGCTCGTGCTGTATGGACTGGCCATGGCGTATTTCGTGCCCCGCCTGGGCAAGGTCGGTCAGGAACAGGCCCACGCCCGCTCGTCGATGACGGGACGCGTGACCGACGCCTATGCCAACATCGCCACCGTCAAACTGTTCTCGCACACCCGGCGCGAGGCCTGGTTCGCCCGCGCCGCGATGGAGGATTTCCAGGACACGGGCTACCGTCAGATGCGCCTGGTCAGCCAATTCGAAATCGTCAACCAGGTGCTGGTGATCTGCCTGATCCTGTCGGCGGGGGGCTACGCGCTGTGGCTCTGGCAGGCCGGGCACATCGGCACCGGCGCGGTCGCTGCCGTCACGGCCATGGCCCTGCGGGTCAACGGCATGTCGCACTGGATCATCTGGCAGATGGCCTCGCTCTTCGAGAACATCGGTACCGTGCAGGACGGCATCGCCACCCTGACCCATCCGCCCAAGGTGCAGGACGCGCCCGGCGCGCCCGCGCTGGATGTCAGCCGGGGGGAAGTCGTCTTCCGGCAGGTGGCCTTCAACTACAACGGCGAACGGCAAGTGTTCGACGGACTCGACCTCGTCGTGCAGCCCGGCGAAAAGATCGGCCTGGTCGGCCGCTCGGGCGCAGGCAAGTCCACGCTGATCAGTCTGCTGCTGCGCTTCTACGACGTGGATGGGGGCCGCATCCTGATCGATGACCAGGACATCGCCCATGTCTCCCAAGACAGCCTGCGCAACGCCATCGGCATGGTGACGCAGGACACCTCGCTGCTGCACCGCTCGATCCGCGACAACATCGCCTACGGCCGGCCCGAAGCCAGCGAAAGCGACGTCCGGGCGGCGGCCGCGCGGGCCCAGGCCGACGCATTCATTGAACAGCTGGGCGACCCGGGGGGCCGCCGAGGGTACGACACCCTGGTGGGCGAGCGCGGGGTGAAACTCTCCGGCGGCCAGCGCCAGCGCATCGCCATCGCCCGCGTCATGCTCAAGAACGCCCCGATCCTGCTGCTGGACGAAGCCACCAGCGCCCTCGACTCGGAAGTCGAAGCCGCCATCCAGGAAAGCCTGGACGAGATCATGGAAGGCAAGACCGTCATCGCCATTGCCCACCGGCTCTCCACCATCGCCGCCATGGACCGGCTCATCGTCCTCGAAGAAGGCCGCATCCTCGAACAAGGCAGTCATGCGCAGCTGCTGGCCAGGAACGGTGTCTATGCCCGCCTGTGGCGTCACCAGAGCGGCGGCTTTCTGGCGCAGGAAACCGACGTCGAGGCTCTCGAACCGGCCTCTTGAGGCCATCCCGCGCACGTGCATGACTCCGGGAGAAACGCCCCGGGCATGCGCCCAGCGCCCAGCATGCCTGTCCTCGCGCATCGAGACGTCGCGAACAAGGACGAGCCTGCGCTATCCAGCCTGGGGCGGCCGCCCTCTGGCACAGCCCAGCATGGCGTCGCCGATCAGATCCGCCCCCCGAGCCTTGAGCGCCTCGCCCGCCCCCAGGATGTCCCGCACTTCTTTGTTCTGGCTGAGCTTGAGCTTGCCCTCCAGGCGGGTGATCGCAATCTCGATCCCGACGATGGCCCGAAGCATGGCATCGATATAGTCGGCCGGACTGTCGGTCATTTTCCAGGGAGTAGGCAGGCCGGCCTCGTGAATGCGCGTCAAGCGCGCCACCACCCCGCGCACATAGCGCTCATCGTCGCGGATCGTGACACGGCCATGGGCATGAACGACCTGATAGTTCCAGGTCGGCACCTGCTTGTGGAATTCATGCTTGCTGGGATACCACTGCGGCGACACATAGGCATCGCCGGCGCGAAAGACGACCAGCGCCTCATCGCCATCGGTCACATCCTGCCAGACGGAGTTGTTGCGCGCCACATGACAATGCAGCACGCCCTGTTCGCCGGCGGCCGGATCGAGCAGGAACGGCAGGTGATTCGCATCCAGGCCGCTTGCGCCATGAGTCACCAGGATGCCCAGAGGATGCTGGCCGATCAGCGCATGCAGCGCCTCGACGCGTGACTCATTGAAATGCGCGGGAATGTACATCGTCTGTCATGCCTTTAAGAAGATCCGTGATGCGTTCAAGGAAGTCCGGTCGGCCCTCAGCCGTAGGCCCGCACGAAAAACGCCACCGTGATGAAGGCCGTCAGCAGCAAAGTGCCCGCTCGAACCCACTGGGCCGATATACGCTTGCCGAGCAGCGCGCCGCCATAGCCCCCCAGGATGGCGGCCACCAGCATGACCAGGGTCTCGCGCCATTGCACCGCACCCGCCACGATGAAGATCAGCACCGCCATGGTATTGGCCGCAGTCACCATCAAGGTGCGCGCCGGATGCATGCTCTTGATGTCATGCGCGCCCAGCAGACCCCATGTCGCCATCATCATGATGCCGACCGCCCCGCCAAAATAGCCCCCGTAGACCCCGAGCCCGAACTGCAGACCCAGCACCGCCGCCGGACGCACGCGCCAACGGGCCCGCATCCACTCCCCGAGACGGCGGCCGAAACCCAGCGCGAACGCAGCGATCAGCAGCAACCAGGGCAGGACGACGTCAAAGGCGCGCGTGGAGGTATGGAGCAGCAAGAATGCGCCTGCGACCCCGCCGGCCAGCGTCACCCCCAGCAGCGGACGCAGCCCGACATCGCCCACCCCGGTCAACCCGTCCCGATAGGCCCAGGCGCTGGCCATGCCGCCGGGATACAGCGCCACGGTGCTGGACGTATTGGCCAGCACCGGCGGCACACCCGCCGCAATCAGGGCGGGCAGGCTGACGAACGAGCCGCCGCCCGCCAGCGCATTCATGGCGCCAGCCACGACACCCGCGCCGGCGACCAGGATCAGAGAGTTCATCGAACAGAGGCGAAACGCTCAAGAGACACATCGAGCCGCATGGCGGACTCGATGCTAAGGGTTTCCTGAGCGTAGCACGATCCGGGTGATTTCGGACGGCCGCCCCAGACGGATCGCCAGGCCATTCCACAAGCCCGTCCCATTGCTGACGTACAGCGTCATGGCCCCCACCCGGTACAGCCCCGAAACAAAACCCTCATTGGCCCATTTCGTGAGCAGGTGCGGCCCCAGGATCTGTCCGCCATGCGTGTGGCCGGACAGCTGCAACGCAACCCCGGCCTGGGCGTGCTGCACCGCCCCGCCCGGCCGGTGGACCAGCAGAATCACCGGCGTCCCGGGCGTCAGACCCTCCAGGGCCGCATCCAGATCGGGACGATGCTGTCCGAACGATCTCGCCTGGCGGTCCGTAAGACCGGCCACCGCCAGCGCCGCATCGCCGCGGCGGATGACGACATGTTCGTTTTCCAGCATCTTCAGGCCCTGCGCCCGGTAAGCCGCCATCCAGCGCTGGTAGTCGGCGTAGTATTCGTGATTGCCGGGAACGGCCAGCACCCCGTCGCGCGCCCGCAGATCACGCAGCGGGCGCACATCGGCCGCCCGGGCCTCGGGCGAACCATCGGCCAGGTCCCCTGTGATCACGACCAGGTCGGCATCCAGCGCATTGGTCTTGGCCACCACGGCCGCGATCCAGGCCCCCGTGAGCAGCCGGCTGGCATGCAGGTCGGTCAACTGGACGACGCGATAGCCATCGAATTCCTGCGGCAGGCCCGGAATCGGTACCGTCACATCCTTGACGTCGGGCACGCGGACCGCCTGCCAGGTGCCGACAGCCGCCAGGACCAGCGCCAGCACGCCCAGCGACAGATGCAACCCCTGCCCGCCCAGAATAGCCCGTCCCGCGCCACGCGAAAGCAGAAACGTCAGCCCCCCCGCCACATCGCGCAGCAACAGCAGCAGGGCGAGCAGCAGGAATGCCCCAAACGCCCAGGCCAGCGCGATGAGAACGCCCTGAGGCAGTTCCGGCGAGGCCAGCGTCCCGAAGAAACGGCCGGTGAACCAGTGGTACTGGGCGACAAGAAAAACGACCAGCGCCAGAACGAGCCGTGCACCGATCCCGCACGGCAGGGGCCAGATGAAACGCCCCAGGACGTACAGCCAGATGGCGCCGGTGACGAAAGGCAGCATGGTCCCCATGGATCTATCCAGAATGCGATGAGCAAGGTCATTTTAACCATGTGGATGTCCTGACCGGGCGGCCGGGCGGGCCGCAATGACCGCGCGGTGCGGCGTCAGGACCTGCCTGCCGTCTGCCTGCGGCGAGGTCATCATGACCGCACGGTCGATACAGTTTTCCGGGGCTCGGGGCGGCATCAGGACGGGATGAAAATATCGTATAATGGAAAACTTGACTGAAGGCCGATATCGGCCTGTCAGGCATTATCGGCGCAATGGCAGAGTGGTGATGCAGCGGATTGCAAATCCGTGTACGTCGGTTCGATTCCGGCTTGCGCCTCCAAATGAAATCAAGGGCTTACGTGTTGAACGTAGGTCCTTTTTTCGTTTTGGTGTCAACGAAGTGTCAACCGATGGCGGGTAGCGGCCAGGCATAGGCGGGCTGTGGCGGTTGTTGACACTTGAGGGGCGCATTTGTGTTGACATGGGTTGTGTCCGATCTGATGGCTTCTCCTGCGTACTATCAGCCTGCATGGGCCGCTGCTGAAGCCTGCCGCGCATCGCATATCTGCGCCCCTCAAGTGTCAAGATCGCCATGCGCACACTCGCCTCATCATCAATCAGTGCTGCCGACAGCAGAGAGGTGGCTTCGGTTGTTTGGACAGGGTCCTGAAGTTTTTAAGTGGAACATCCCAGGCGATCATGCTGCCGATTTGATCGCAGGCAGCGTCGCGAAGTATGCCTCATCCGGGGTCTGATCGGCCAGACTTGAATGGGGCCTTCTCTGGTTATACAACTCGATGTACGCGCCGATGGACTGCCGGGCCTGGCTGACCGAGTCGTAGGCCTTCAGATACACCTCCTCGTACTTGATGCTGCGCCACACCCGTTCGGCGACCACGTTGTCGCGCCAGCTTCCCTTGCCGTCCATGGATAATCGGATGCCCCGGCCCAGTACCGCTTCGGTGAAGGCACTGGCCGTGAACTGGCTGCCTTGATCGGTGTTGACGATATCGGGTTGTCCGTAGCGGGTGAAAGCCTCCTCCAGTGCCTCCACAGCATGGACGGCCCCCAGCGTGATGGCCGCCCGATGAGCCAGGACCTTGCGGCTGGCCCAGTCCACCACCGCTGTCAGATAGACGAAGCCCCGGGCCATGGGGATATAGGTTGTGTCCAGTGCCCACACCTGGTTGGCCTGCTCGATCCGCATGCCGCGCAGCAGGTACGGCCAAATCTTGTGCTGGGTATTGCGTCGGCTCGTGTTCGGCTTGCAATACAAGGCTTCGACGCCCATGCGCTTGATCAGCGTGCGTACATGCCGCCGGCCCACCTCATAGCCCTCCCGGCGCAGCAGACGCGCCAGCATCCGGGCCCCGGCAAACAGAAACTCCAGATGCAACTCGTCGATCCGACGCATCAAGGCCAGGTCCTCCGGGCTGACGGGGCGTGCCTGGTAATACACACTCGATCGGGCGATCCCCACCAGCTTGGCCTGTCGTGACACCGGCAATGCATGGGTGCGGTCTATCATCGCTTTGCGCTCAGCAAGCCTGCCTTGGTGAGCGCTCCTTCTAAAAAATCATTCTCCAGCGTGAGCTGGCCGATCTTCGCGTGCAGCACCTTCAGGTCCACTGCCGGCTCGCTGTTGTGCGACCCCGCCGCGCCGAATACATCAGCGGCCTTCTCCTGCAACTGCCGCTTCCATTCCGTGATCTGGTTCGGGTGCACATCAAACTGTTGGGCCAGTTCGGCCAGGGTTCTATCCCCTTTGACCGCCGCCAAGGCCACCTTGGCTTTGAACGCCGCTGAGTGCGTCCGTCTCGTTCTCTTGGTCATCTTTCCGGTTCCTTTGCCAGCATTATCGCCGGCGCAGGCCCAGGGCGCCCCACTTATCGGTCTGTCTGAATTCCCGCCGCCACCTCTATGCTCCTGTCGTCATTCTGGATGAAGCGATCGCCAGCATCGACACGGAACATGAGTGGCTAATTCAGCGCGCACTGGAAAATCTGATGAGAGGCCGTACTACCTTGATGATCGCTCATAGGCTGCGTACGGTCACTTACGCGGACGAAATCTGGGTTCTGGACGAGGGCCGTATTCTGGAACGGGGCACGCACGAGGCACTGTTAGCCATGAATGGACGCTACGCTCGGCTGTGGCAGGCGCAACAGCAAGTCGACATACTGCATTAGCGTTATGCAACCTGCGTGACCGATGCGTATGAGTTAAGACTGGATCGTGGTCTCGGTTTCCGCTTCGGCCCAGCAACAACGCGGACTCGAACTCATCCGGATTGATAGGCCAGAAGATGGACTAAAAAATGGACTGAAAAGTCGCGGATGTGGGTGAATTCCAGTGGCTTTCTCTGGAATGAAAAAGGGGTCAAAGGCCCCTGTTTTCAACGATTTACAGACGTCGGTGAAAATCTGCAGATCATAAACTGGAGCGGGAAACGAGTCTTTGGATCGGACTCTAACTCTTTGATTAAAAAAGAGTTGTCGTTACCCCGCTTAACAGGATGGACTATATTGTGGACTAGATCGCAGCGGATAGCAAGTTGCTGGTCAAAAAAGCGTCCAAGGGCATCTGCTGGCATCCACCCAAATCCACGCGTTTTGCCAAGGCCACGTGGTGCCTTCGATGTTCAAGCGCTGTACACCTATGAGGCACAGGGAACGATACAACCTGCAAACACAACCAAGGAGTTTAGGGGGCTGAATGCTGTACGCATGGATTGATGGAGTAAAACGTCCGCCTATTGCCAAAGGTGAAAGAACGACATGTCGAGATTGTGGTGGCCAGCTTACCTCCGTCATCCCCGTCGAGAACGTAAAGCACTGGCGGCACAAGGCAGGAGATTGTGACTCTTGGAGCGAACCGGAAGGCCCTTGGCACCTCGGCTGGAAAGAGGCTTTCCCAGAGGACTGCCGCGAGATCAGCCTAATCGACCCCGCAACGGGTGAACGCCACAGAGCAGATGTGCTTTGCGGTGCTGGTACGCAACACGCGACCGTACTGGAACTGCAGTATTCCCCGATTTCTGAGGATGAGCGTGCTGCACGCGAGGCCTTCTACCGACAGCAGCATCGCATGTTTTGGCTCGTTCATGTCCATGACAGTGCGTCGGGCTTCATGGGGTGGAATTTTGCTTTATCGCTAGATTGGAAGTCTCGACCTGTCGATATCGACGGTAGGTGCTTTGCTGTCATGCAGTGGTACGGCCGTAGCAAGCAGTTCATCGAGAAATGGAAGCGTGCGACCGCGCACGTCTTCTTCGAGTGTCAGGGGCGAATTTTCTTTCTCGCAGGCGATGCGCTTGCACGGCGTATAACTGGCGGTACACCGCTGAAAAAAGGCCAATACGCCCTCTGCCATCTCACACCGGAGGAGTTCACCCGCGCCGTTCAAGGAGGAAACTAGCGATGGCCAACGATGGAGTTCGTGTCCTGTTTGAAGGAGGGATAGAGCCCTATATGGCTGCTGCCGATGAAACGACGGCAGAATTGCTGGCTTCCAGCGACCCGCTAGTTGCGGCACTTCGGGAGTACGACACCTATTTTCGTGAAGGGCGTTGGTGGCAGCATTCCTCTTCCGCTGCCCCTCTTGTGCTCTGCATGAACGCATATCAATTTTTTCTAGCTGGTTCGCGCATGGCCTTGAGCGGCCATTGCGCAGCCGTATTCCCACTGCTGCGCACAGCACTCGAATCTGCGGCATATGCAAGTTTGATGATGCACAAGCCGGAGCTAGAGGAGGTTTGGACCAGCCGGCATCAAAGCAAAAAGAAAAAAGAAGACTGCAGCAGTGCATTCACTTTCAAGCAGGCAATCAAACTACTGAAGGATCGTGCTCCCGATATTCACGCGCTTGCCACTTCTGCTTACGAAGGAGCAATTGACTACGGAGCACATCCCAACGTCATAGGTGTTTTCGGCCTCGTGTCCATAGACGACCAGCGGAGCGATAATTTTGTCGCGGTCAATCATGTCAGTCTCTATGGAGCAAATCACATCGAAACGATCCGCGGTTTCTGCGCATGCCTTGATTTCGGCTTGGCCATTATCGGCATCATCGCACTGTCATCCCATGAAATCAGCGATATGCTGCTGGATGAGCTTTCTCGCCTTATCGAAGTGAAGAACGCTGCGACCGAGCGTTACAGTCCTGAGGCCGATACAACGCTCTAAAGACATGCCTGAGGCAAACTCAACCAGCATCGCTTATGCAATTAGCGCAGAAGGTTGTATCTGTTTGTCAGTTCGGTTTTGCCCTTTCGGATACCCCGCCCCTACAGGCATATGAGTGGCATTGACGTGTAAATCGTCACATTCTGCTTATTTACAACTTCTTGGGCACGCTAAAGGCGTTGCCATATCAGGCTATCAGCATTACAGCCCGATCTTACAGGCGAGTTATCCTCTACGACCCTTTGCTCATGGCGTATTGCAAGCGATGGCAAGCCATCTGTAAGACGTACATCAAAACATGTAAGACCCAATAAGTCTTGATGAAGCGCCTGAGACCCATAACGCTCACGTATGAAAACGATTATTGAGTTATCTGTCGGTAGGTTTTTTAACTGTGCCGCAGTTTCATTTTCACACAATGAGCGCGTGATAGCCACATGCCTTCAAAGGAATGTGGAATTTCGTTTCAGAGCGATAACCTGGATTTTTCTGAAACACTGACTCAAATGGGTAGATAAGCCAACGCTGGTTGGCATCAGAGGAGTCTGTGATGTAGCGCTCCCACAAGGAGATTGATGCATGCATACTGATCCGCCAATGTCGAAGGTCTTCTATCGACCGATTGAGGCAGCTATACGATGGGCTGGGTTATTACGGTATAAGCAGGAAATTCTGTCATCAACGATAACTCCAAGAGAGTTGCCACAGGATATTAAATGCCCTCGATGGAACGAACTTCGATTGTGTATGGATCGTATATACGATGCATTAATTAATCAGGAGTTGCCGTATGGCATGAACGGCGTCACGTTAAATGATGAATCACTGCTTGATAAACAGGATTTGACTATTCGCCATGTAGACCTGAAACGCTGGATGCGCACCCACTA
>NZ_JBKEAA010000037.1:0-28843 GCF_047971665.1 Castellaniella sp.
CTGCGGGACGCCGGCACGTACGCCCGTCTCCACCTCCTGGGCCCGAACCCATTTGAGCAGCGAATGCGGCGAGCAGCCGATCTTGGGCGCAATCGATGTGACCGCAGCCCACTGCGACGCGTACTCGTCGCGGTGCTCCTGGAGCAGGCGCACGGCCCGCTCACGGATCTCAGGGGAAAATTTGGTTTGATTGTTGACCATGACTCCATTCTCTCAAAGCTCGGAGCCTCCTCAAAACCCGGGGTGATTCAATACCCTGGTATTGGGCCGCCTGGTCGACAAGGTCCTGACGCCAGAACGCGTGACCACCGTTCTGAAGGCATGGCTGACAGAACAGGCGAGGCGGGCCACCACGGCCACCAATACTCTCAAGCACCTGGAAAAGGCGTTGAAGGCTGCCGAAGACGGTCTGAACAACCTGTATGACGCCATCGAAAAGGGCGTGGTGATGCTGGACTCGACCTTCCAGGCCCGGATCAACCGGCTGAAGGATGAGCGCGAGAAGATTCTGATGGAAATGACCAATGCACGACGTGATATGCCATCGCCCAAACGGGTCTCACCCAAGCAGATCGCCTACGCCTGCGAGCAGATGCGCAAGATGCTGCTGGATCCGGCCAAGGGGTATGGCAAGCAGCTGCTACGGTTGTTGGTATCGGAGATCCAGGTCAAGCCTGGGTCTCTGGAAATGACAGGCGGCAGCGCCAATCTGGAGCGTGCCGTGGGGGAACTCAATCTGGGGGCTGGGTTACAGGTGCCCAGCCTCATGCATACATGGCGCGCCCGACAGGAATCGAACCTGTATCAGAAGCTTCGGAAACTCCTATTCTATCCATTGAACTACAGGCGCACAGTCTGCCGGCGCGGAGCCGGCCAGTCGGCCTGGGCTTGCCCCGGAGGGCCTGCGCAGGCGCCCGCGTCATTGCGGCACGGGGACGCCATTGTATCGTGTTTGCGCATCCGGCGCTGTCCGGGGCACCCGCAACCGGCACGCAACACCCGGCATCCGGCGCGACCGCAGCCCGCGCGCGCCCACATCCACCATGCAGCCGCCCGGGCCAATCGTTATAATCTTCGGTTGAAGCCTGTACGAACGATTACCAGGATCCCAACATGAGCCTCCCCGAAAACGACCACGGACACGAAAGCGCCATCAAGACCCCGCGTCAGCTGCTGATCACCGTCATCCTGGCCTTCCTGATCCCGATCGCGATCATCATCCTGCTGGTCAATCTGGTCGGCTCTTCCATCCGCACGGGGGCCGGTTCCGACAGCCAGTCCGGCGAAGCCATCGCCCGCCGCATTCAGCCCGTGGCCGGATTCAAGCTCGTTGACGCCGATGCGCCCAAGGTCTTCAAGACCGGCGAACAGGTCTTCCAGTCCACCTGTTCGGCCTGCCATGGCACGGGCGTGGCGGGCGCGCCCAAATTCGGCGACAAGGACGCCTGGGCAAAATTCATCAAGCAAGGCTACGAGGACCTGGTCAAGAACGCCATCCATGGCATCGGCGCCATGCCCCCCAAAGGCGGCAACGCCTCGCTGGACGACTTCGAGGTCGCCCGCGCCGTGGTCTACATGACCAACAAATCGGGCGCCAATTTCGACGAACCCAAGGAACCCGCGGGCGGAGACGCCGACAAGTCCGCCGCCGGCGCCGAAGCGGCCAAGCCTGCCGCCGCCGAGCCCGCCGCCGCGACCGCTCCGGCCAAACCCGTCACCGAGCCCAAACCCGCCGCAGCGCCGGCCGAGGCCCAACCCCAGGCCGCCGCCCCCGCCGCGCAGGCGTCCGCCGGCAACGCCGTGGGCGAAAAACTCTACAAATCGGTCTGCATCACCTGCCACTCCGTCGGTCTGGCAGGCGCGCCCAAATTCGGCGACAAGGCCTCCTGGGATCCCTTCATCAAGACGGGCATGGACGCCATGCTGAAAAACGCCATTTCCGGTATCGGCGCCATGCCGCCGCGCGGAGGGTCGCAAGCCACCGACGACGAGCTCAAGGCCGCCATCCAGTACATGGTGGACGCGGCAAAATAACGCGTCAGCCACGCGCCGGACGCACCGCCCGGCCCCGGCCCGCGCAGGCCGGATCCGCCTGGTTTCAAGCGGAAAACCGCACCCCGGATGCTGGACATCGATCCAGGCGCCGGGGTGTTTTTCATGGAGCCCCTCTTGAACGTGGCCGGGTATTCCGCACCATCTGCCAGCCGGCCTTTTTTCAAACGATCGTTTGATTTAGAATGAGGCACAACCCGGCGGATCAGCCGGGGCCGTCCGCCTCGCGGCGTCGGCGGGCAGCCGCCCGACCGTCCCGCCCAGGCGGCCTCATGCCCACGCGGAGACAAATCCTCATGCCCCACCCCCTCGTCACGGCCCTGCACCAGTCCATGACGCTGCCCGTCATGGCTGCGCCCATGTTCATCCTTTCGAACCCGGATCTGGTGGTCGCCCAGTGCGCCAGCGGCATCATCGGCTCGATGCCGGCGCTCAACGCGCGCCCTCAGGAAAAGCTGGACGAATGGCTGACGCAGATCGAGACCCGGCTGGCGGACCTGCGCGCCGCCGATCCAGCCCGGCCGATTCCGCCCTACGCCATCAATCACATCATCCATCAGTCCAACGACCGGTTGCCGCACGATCTGGAGGTCTGCGCCGCGCACCGTGTGCCGCTCATCATCACCAGCCTGCGCGCACCCAACCAGGTGGTGGACACGATCCACGGCTGGGGCGGCAAGGTCTTTCACGATGTCACCACGCTGCGCCATGCGCAAAAAGCCCTGGACGCCGGCGTCGACGGCCTGATCCTGGTGTGCGCGGGCGCGGGCGGACACGCCGGTACGCTGTCGCCCTTTGCCCTGCTGGGCGAGGTGCGGCGCATCTTCGACGGTCCGATCTGCCTGTCGGGCGCGATCAGCCAGGGACAGGACATCCTGGCCGCGCGCGCCATGGGTGCCGATTTTGCCTACATCGGCACACGCTTCATCGCCAGCACCGAAGCCAACGCTCAGCCCGAATACAAGCAGATGGTCGTCGACACGGCCGCCACCGACATCGTCTATACCCCGTATTTCACCGGCATCCCGGGCAACTATCTGAAACCCTGCGTGCGCAACATCGGGCTGGACCCCGATCACCTGCCCGCCGCTCAGGGCACGAACTTTGGCAGCGGCAGCAAGAAAGCCTGGCGCGATGTCTGGGGCGCGGGCCAGGGCGTGGGCAACATCGATGCTGTGCGGCCCACCGCCGACATCGTCGCCCGCCTGCGCGACGAATACCGCACAGCCGCGCAGGCGCTGCTGCGCGGCGCGTTTGTCGAAGAGGTCCGTGCATGATCCGCGTCCAGCGCCAGGGCGCCCTCCTGGAGATCCTCATCGACCGGCCGCAACGGCGCAACGCCCTGACCGATGCCATGTACCGCGACATCGAACGCGCCCTGCGCGAGGCCGACGAGGACCGGACCTGCGCGGCCGTGATCCTGCACGGTGCGGGCGGCCATTTCACCGCCGGCAACGACCTGGCCGAATTCCAGATGCCGCAGGACAGCCGCGATGTGGGTTCGATCGCCTTCCTGCATACCCTGGCATCCGTGGATGTGCCGGTCATCGCGGCCGTCCAGGGGCAGGCTATCGGCGTCGGCGTCACGCTGCTGCTGCATTGCGATTTTGTCTTTGCCGCCCCCGATGCCGCATTCCGCCTGCCCTTCGTGCCCCTGGGCCTGTGCCCGGAGGGCGCCTCAAGCCTGCTGCTGCCCCGGCTCGCAGGCGATCGCCGCGCCGCACAGTGGCTGCTGAACGCCGGCCCCTTTGACGCCGCAGAAGCCCTGGCGGGCCAGTTGCTGACCGCCGTGTCCGACAACCCGGTTGCCGCAGCGCAAGCCTGCGCGCAATCGCTGACCGCGCAGCCCGTCGCCGCCCTGCGCGCCAGCAAGCGCCTGCTGCGCGAGCCGGGACGCGCCGAGGTCCATCGCGTCCTGGACGCCGAGGCCACCATGTTCTTCGAGCGCCTGAAATCCCCCGAGGCCCAGGCCGCCTTCCAGCAGTTCTTTACCCGCAAAGGGTAACCACGACCGACAGCCGGCCCGTCCCTCTGTCGGTCGATGGACGGGCCGGAACCTCAATCCCACCCGCGCCCCGAACTGGAACCTCAGTCTCACCGGCCACGAGAGCCGGGAGGATGGCGCGCGTTTGTTGTTTTCCAGCGACGGTAACGGGTCTTTTTAATCAATCAGGGTTTTCCCCTATCTTTTGATTAGGGTTTACCCTATACTTATTCCTGTTGAAATCTGAAGCTTCTGAAACAGGAGTCAGTCATGTACACCACTCAAACCCCGAACCTGCTGTCCGACGCACTCGAACGCGCCTACAGCCTCTCCGCCCTGAGCGCCTCCGAGCCCCTTTCCCTGGGCAAGGCCGCTCGCACCCTGGGCCGCACGATTGGCCGCGGCGCCGCCGCCACGGGCCGCTTCATCGCCAGCGTGATCAACGCCCAGGCCGAAGCCCGCGCCCGCGACATGCGCTACAGCCGCACGCCCTGGTAAGCCGATGGCAGGCGCCGCCGGCGTCTGTCACACGCACTGAGCCAGAACCCCATCCCCTGGAGGGGGTTCTGTGTTTCGCACGCCGCATCAACAACCACCGCGCATCAAAGGCCCGACCGGACTTTTATCCGGCCCGACCGGGTTTGATCGGGCTGCCACCGGAGCCCTGCCGGACTTTTACCGGGCTTTCAGCAGGGCCTTCAGCCGGTCCAGCGTCCGGTCCGGATCGGTATCGCCGACCGGCCGGGGCGCCTGAGCCTGCAATCCCATCTCGGCGATAAAGCGCGACGGTTCGCCCATCACGTCCTCACGGCCCCGCCGCCGCTTTCGGCACCAGCTGATCCGCAGCGTGCGCTGCGCGCGCGTGATGCCCACGTACATCAGACGCCGCTCCTCCTCGATGCGGCGCGCCCGGGCCGCGACCGCCGCCTCGCTGACATCCCCCTCGTCATCGCCGCCCCGGTGCGGCAGCAACCCCTCCTCGACCCCGATCAGATAGACATGGGGGTATTCCAGTCCTTTGGACGCATGCAGGGTGGACAGCTTCACCGCATCGGGCTCCTCGTCGTCGGCGCGCTCCAGCATGGTGACCAAGGCCACATGCTGCACCAGCTCCAGCAGCGTCATGTCGTCCTCATCAGCCTTGCGCTTGAGCCATTCCAGCAATTCCAGCACATTGGCCCAGCGGGCCTGCGCCTGACGCTCGTCCAGCGTATCGTACAGATGGCGCTCATAGTCCATGGCCGCCAGCAGATCATCCAGCACCCGGGCGGCGCCCTCTTCCCGCCGCCCATCGATGCCCGTGACCGCGCCTGGCACGACGCCCGCGCCGGGCGCCGGCGTCTCGCGGGCGGAGACGGGCCGGGACGGTTCGAGCGCAGGCGGGTCAGGATCGAATGCCGGCGGCTCGGGATCGAACGCCAGCAGTTCCCCTTGCGCCGCGGCCCCTGGCAGCGCCGGCACCGCGCCGCCGCGCTGCGCCGCGCGAGCCCGGAAATGATCCACCAGACGGACGAATCCGTGCACGGCCTCGCGCTGCCGGGCCGTCGGCAGGACGGCCTCGGACACATCGGTCGCCACCGCGTACAGAGAGACCCCCTGACGGGCCGCCTCCGCGCCCAGCGCCTGCAACGTCCCCTGGCCGATCCCGCGCCGGGGGGTGGTCGCGGCCCGGATGAAGGCCGGGTCCTCGTCCTCGTTGGCAATCAAGCGCAGCCATGCCAGCACATCGCGGATCTCGGCCTTGTCAAAAAAACTCTGCCCGCCCGACACCGTATAGGGAATCCGCAGCGTGCGCAGCGCCTGTTCCATGATCCGGGCCTGATGGTTGCCCCGGTACAGCACGGCAAAATCCTTCCACTGGGCCTGGCGCTCGAAACGCGCCGCCGACAGCCGCATGGCGATGGATTCGGCCTCGGCCAGATCGGAATCCATGGGCGTGACCACGATGGGCTCGCCCGTCCCCAGTTCCGACCACAGCGTCTTGTCGAAGGTCTTGGGATTGTGGCCGATCACCCGGTTGGCCGCCGCCAGAATGGATTGCACCGAACGGTAATTCTGTTCCAGCTTGATCAGCCGCAGCGCCGGATAGTCGCGCGCCAGCTGGGCCAGATTTTCCACCGTGGCGCCGCGCCAGGCGTAGATCGCCTGATCGTCATCGCCCACCGCCGTGAACATGGCCCTGTCTCCGCACAGCAAGCGCACCAATTGATACTGACAGGCATTGGTGTCCTGGTACTCGTCCACCAGCAGATACAGGATGCGCGCCTGCCAGCGCGCGCGCACCGTCTCGTCGGTCGCCAGGATCCGCGCGGGCAACCGGATCAGATCGTCGAAATCCACCGACTGATACGCGCGCAGGGTCGCCTCGTAGCTGCGGTAGATGCGCACCGCCTCGGCCTCGTCGGGCCCCTGGGCGACCCGTGCCGCACCGTCCGGATCCAGCAAGGCGTTTTTCCACAGCGAAATCGTCTGCTGCACGGCCCGCAGGCGGCCCCGGTCGGTCGTAGCCAGCAGTTCCTGGACAATGCCCTGGGTGTCCGTCGCATCCAGGATCGAAAAACCGCGCTTGAGGCCGACGCGGGCATATTCCTCGCGCAGGAACCGCAGCCCCAGGGAATGAAAAGTCCCCACCGTCAGCCCGCGCAACAGCCTCGTGTCCACCAGATCGCGGACCCGCTCGTTCATTTCACGCGCCGCCTTGTTGGTAAAGGTGAGCGCCACCACGTGACGGGCCTGATAACCGCATTCGCGCAGCAGATAGGCCATTTTCTGCGTGATGACGCGGGTCTTGCCGCTGCCCGCGCCGGCCAGCACCAGACACGGCCCGTCCAGATACAGCACGGCCTCGCGCTGGCGCGCGTTGAGTCCCTGCGCCAGGGTGGACCCCGGCGTCACGGCGTCAGATCTCCTGGGGATCGATCTCGATCCCCCAATGCAGCACCACGCCCCGGGCGGTCTCGTCCAGGCCGGGCAGCAGCGCCCGCAGCAGCCGGTGCAGCGCCATGCGCGTGTCCGATTCGAACAGCAACTGGGCGCGCTCGACCCGCGCCACGCGCACGATGCGAAGCGGCACCGGATCGTGGATCCGCACGCCAGCAGCCTCGGGCAGCGACTGCGCACGGGCGCGCGCCGCCGCCAGGAAATCCAGCGCATCGCGCACCTGCGCCGCCTGCGCCGTCAACAACGCCTGACTGGAAAACGGCGGCAGCCCGAGGTCCCGGCGCTCCGCCAGCGCATAGTCCGCGAAACGCGCGTAGTCATGGCGCAACAGCGCCTGATAGACTGCCTGCTCTGGATAGTCGGTCTGCACGATCACCTGGGCGCCGCCCTGGCGCCGTCCCGCGCGGCCGGCCACCTGCATCAGCTGCGCGAACAGCCGCTCCGGCGCGCGGAAATCCTGGGAAAACAGCATCGCATCGGCGTTCAGAACGCCGACCAGACCCAGACGGGCAAAATCATGTCCCTTGGACACCATCTGCGTGCCGACCAGAATGTCGGCCTCGCCGGCGTGCGCCCGGGCGAACAGCGCCTCGGCGCTGCCCTTGCGGCGCGTGGCATCGGCATCGATGCGCAGGATGCGGGCGCCGGGAAAACGCTCCGCCAGGAATTCCTCGATCCGCTGCGTCCCCCGTCCCATGGGTTGAATGTCCTGATCACCACACTCGGGGCAGGCGCGCGGCGGCGGCATGGCATCGCCGCAATGGTGGCACTGCAGCACGTGACGCCCGCCCAGCCGGTGCAGCACCATGTGCGCCGTGCAGCGCCGGCACTGGCTGACCCAGGCGCAGGAAGCGCAGCGCAGCACCGGGGCATAGCCACGCCGGTTGAGGAACACCAGGCTCTGCCCGCCCTGCGACAGCCGTGCCTCCAGTGCATCCAGCAACTGCGGCGTGAAACCCTGCTCCAATCGGGCGCGGCGCGTGTCCACCAGGCGGATGTCCGGCAACGGCTGCGCCTGAGCGCGTTCCGGCAACGACAGCAACCGGTAATCCCCGGCCTGCGCATGACGCCAGGTCTCCAGTGACGGAGTCGCGGAACCCAGTACCACCGGGATGCCCAGGTCGTGACCGCGCCACACCGCCAGATCGCGGGCCGAATAGCGCAAACCGTCCTGCTGCTTGTAGGACGCATCGTGCTCCTCGTCGACCACGATCAGGCCCAGACGCGGCAGCGGCGCGAACAGCGCCAGGCGCGTGCCCAACAGGATATCGGCCTGCCCGCGCGACGCCCGCAGCCAGGCGCGCAGGCGATCCCCCTCCGACAGGCGGCTATGGATCACCGCCAGCCGGTCGCCCAGGCGCATGCGCACGCTGTTTTCCAGCTGCGGCGTCAGATTGATTTCCGGCACCAGCAGCAGCACCTGCCGACCCGCCTTCAGCACCTGGCGGGCGAGGCGCAAATACAGTTCGGTCTTGCCGCTGCCCGTCACCCCGTGCAACAGCGCCACTCCGGCGCCGGATGCCGCCAAATCGCGCAGCCCCTCCAGCGCGCGGGCCTGGGCATCCGTCAGGGACGGCATCGCGCCGTCCCGCGCCTGCGCGTCCCTGGACGGTTCCGTCCCGCCTTCCTCCGGTTTCCCGCGCCCGCCTCGCGACAGCCCGGGCCGCCGATCGGCCCGGCACACCGGCCCGCCCGCCGAGCGCGCGCCGGTATAGGCGGCAGGCTTGCGTAAAGGAGGCGGCAGCACCGGCAGCGCCACCTCGCCCAGCGGACGGTGGTAATAATGCGCGGCAAATTCCACCAGCCGCAGCCAGTCGTCCGGCATGGGCGGCAGATCGTCCAGCATCGCCTCGATCGGTCGCACCCGGTCAGCGGCCACGCCGGGCGCGCTGCGCACAGCCCACACCATGCCCACCATCGCCCGCCGGCCGAACATCACCCGCACGCGCACCCCGGGCGCCACAGGCCGATCGTGAGCATAATCGAACAGGCCCGGCAGGGGCACATCCAGGGCCACCGCCAGATAGACCGTTGCCGCCGCCGCAGCCCCGCCAGCCGCATCCGCAGGCCGTTTCACCGGCATGACCGCTCTGCTGCCGCCTGATCGCGCACAGCCTGTGGATAACTTTGTGGAGAATCGCAGCGCGGAGGGGTCAGCACAATGTCGGTGAAATGGTCAAGTGTCTTACGAAATTATGACAAAGGCTAATTTTCACAATAAAAACAATGATTTGGGAAACATAGCGAGAGTCTTTCTTCAATACTCAGCGTAAACCCTGATTCAGAATTTGTTTGTGCATAAAACACTTCTTCAGAAGCCGCCGCAGCCCGCGCCAGACGGCGCTCTTGCGCCCGAACAAACCGTTCCGCCCCGGTTTCCGGATGCCGTGCCGCGAAAAACCCCGGCACCCCACGCATCCGGATCACATCCTCGCGGCAGACCGGCGCACCCGCGCGACCAAACCTCCGGCGTCAGCCTGCATGATACGCGCGGCTGGCCGCATGCACCTCATCGACCAGGACAGACACGGCCTCGGGCGGCGTATGCTGAGAAATCCCGTGCCCCAGGTTGAAGACATGCCCGCCGGCGCCGACGATCCCGAAATCGGCCAGCACCCGCCGCACTTCGGCGCGGATCGCCGCCTCACCGCCAAACAGCGTCATGGGATCCAGGTTCCCCTGCAACGCCACCCGGTCTCCCATCCGGCGCCGGGCGGCCGCCAGACTCGCTGTCCAGTCCAATCCCACGGCATCGCATCCGCTGTCGATCACATCCTCGATCCACTGCCCCCCGCCCTTGGTAAAGACGATGACCGGCACGCGCCGGCCGTCATGCTCGCGGATCAGGCCATCGAGTACCTGCCGGGTGTAGGCCAGGGAAAACTGCTGGAACAGGCCGTCGGCCAGCACGCCGCCCCAACTGTCGAACACCATCACGGCCTGTGCGCCAGCCTGGATCTGGGCGTTCAGGTAAGCCTGCACCGCCTGCGCATTGACCGACAGGACGTGGCGCAGCAGATCGGGCCGCTGGTAGAGCAGCGTCTTGATCCGCCGGTAATCCGGGCTGCCCTGGCCTTCCACCATATAGCAGGCCAGCGTCCAGGGGCTGCCCGAAAAGCCGATCAGCGGCACCGCGCCGGCCAGCTCCCGGCGGATCAACGTCACCGCGTCGAACACGTAGCGCAAGCGGTCCAGGTCAGGAACCTGCAATGCCTGAATGGCGGCCTCGTCGCGCAGCGGCCGTTCGAACCGGGGGCCTTCGCCCGCGACGAATCGCAGTCCCAGGCCCATCGCATCCGGGACCGTCAGAATGTCGGAAAACAGGATGGCCGCATCCAGCTCGAAACGCCGCAGCGGTTGCAGCGTCACCTCGCAGGCGTATTCCGGATTCTGGGCCAGCCCCATGAATGACCCGGCCCGCGCCCGGGTCTGATTGTATTCCGGCAGATAGCGCCCCGCCTGGCGCATCATCCACAGCGGCGTATAGGCCACAGGCTGACGCAACAGCGCGCGCAGGAAGGTGTCGTTTTTCAATTCTGGCACAGCGAGTCCTAGGAGAACAGCACGGGATCCGCGGCGCGTGTCCCGTTGGATTGGCGTATGCGCCCGGACGCGGGACGCGGCGTCCGCCGGACCGGGCGATCGTCCCTGCGGGACATTGCCGGAATTTTACCCGGCCCCGGGGATTGCAGCCCCGAACGGCCAATAATTGATAATTATCATTCTCATTTAGATCGCGCCCCTCGTAAGGTACGTTCGAAAATCGTGCGCCGGTTTTGCCGGTGCGCGGCGACCTTCCGACTCTTTCAGTGGCCCTCATCATGACCTTCAAGGAAACAGTGACCACCCGGCATCCTGCCCGGCAGCCCGTCCCGACCGCGCTCTTCGCCTCGTTGTGCCTGGCCATCGGCGCCTCCGTCCCCGCTTTCGCGCAGGGCGTCGCGCAGACCAGCACCACGCAGACCGCCGCCGGGCAGGATGCGGACGACAAACAGACAAAAGCCAGGGCCAAGACCGACGGCGTCAAATCGCTCACGCCGGTCCAGGTCCGGGGCCTGCGGGATCTGGACAGCCAGGGACACGAGAACGTCTACCGCAAGAACGTCACCAACCTCTACACCGACCGCAAGGAACTGGACCGCTTCCAGACCACCAATCCGGCCGACGTGTTCAAGGGCATGAACGGCGTCTACAGCATGGACTCGCGCAACGGCGCCTCGATCACCCCGAACATCCGGGGCCTGTCGGGCGAAGGTCGGGTGCCACTGACGGTGGACGGCACCGAGCAGTCCGTCAACGTCTGGCTGCAGGTCTACGGGGCCGGCAACCGCAACTACGTGGACCCCGCCCTGTTCCGCAGCATCGAGGTGGAAAAGGGCCCGTCGCTCTCCCGGGGCATCAAGAGCGGCATCGGCGGCGCGGTGAACGTGCGCACCATCAACCCGTCCGACATCATCCCCGACGGCGACAGCCTGGGCCTCGAGGTCAAGCTGGAGACCTCCGGCAACACCATCGCGCCCGCCGTCGACGCCAACAGCTATTTCGGCAAGGACTATCGCACGATCCCCGGCGCCGAACTCGGCTCGGACTATAACGTCAACATTCCCCAGCCCGTGCCGCGCACCCGCCGCAGCGGGGACAACATGAATTTCCAGGACCGGAATTTCATGTTCGCCATCGCGGGACGCAACGACCACACCGATGCCCTGCTGGCCTACAGCTACCGGAAGCGGGGCAACTATTTTGCCGGCAAGCGCGGCGCCGACACCTACACCGACAATGATGCGTATGCCGTCGACACGTCGGCCTATTTCCCCAATCTGACCAAGCTCTATCACCCCGGCAACGAGGTGCTGAGCACATCCAGCAAGACTGAAACCCTGTTGATCAAGAACAACTGGTACCTGCCGTACGACCAGAAGATCGGCCTGAGCTTCATGCGCACCGACCTCGATTTCGCGGAAACCTCGGTCGGCCAGTCGAACGTGCTGATGGGTCTGACCGAAGAATTGTCCAACTCCCCGCAAGGGCTGCCTGGCCAGCTCGTCGCCGAATACCTGATGAATCTCTACGTCGAACAGGGCAGCGTCTGGCTGACCCTGCCATCGCGCCACCGCGTGCTGGCGCGGCAGTTGAACATGACCCCGGAAAACCTGTCCCGCATGTTGGGCGCCTTTCGCCGCGAGGGACTGATCGGCGGACGCAACCGCGAACTGGTTCTGCTCGACGTGGAGGCCCTGTGCCGCCAGGCCCGACTGCCGCCGCCCGATCACAAGCGGCAGGTGCCGTCCTCGGCTTTCCCGCAGGATGACACGCTGTTCAGCTGCTGCACCCTGCACTAGGATCTGTTCACGCGCGACAATCCGTGCCGGCTGCCCTCAGCAATCCGATTCCGGTCCCGTGAACGGGCTGGGCGTCTTGCCGACGGGTTCCGCGCAGCCCGCACGTCCGTCAGCGCGCGGCCCCGCCAGCACCGGCCAGGCATGCCACAGATAGGCCGCATAGGTGCCCGCCCACATCAGACCGGCACCCAGCACCAGTCCACCGGCCCAGGTCCCCAACGCCGGCAATCCGGCTGCCGCGCGCGCCAGGGCCGCTGCCGCCAGCGCGCCCGCCGCGACCAGCAGCCAGGGCCGGCGGTCCAGCCACAATCCCGAGTGAATCCGCCCCGCCAGGCTCATGATGGTAAAGACCGACAGCCCCATCGCGCCCGCCGTCAGCAGATGACGGCCCACCGATGCCGGCCACAGTCCCAGCAGCCAGGACAGCCCCATGGCGCCGTAGCCCAGAGCGATCAACCAGAAGCAGGCATACAGCATCATTGCCCAGCGCGTGAACAGAGATCGCCCGACATGCCAGTCATTGAGCATGTTCAGCACCGCCGCGCTGACGGCCAGCGCCGTCCAGCCGGCCACGGGCCCGGCGCCCAGCCCCCTCTGCGCCGCGCTGCACAGCACGATCGTGAAAACCGCCAGATAGCGCCGTGGCGGCCGGGCCAGATAATCATCCGAAGGCGGCGGCGCGCCCGGGCGTCCAGCCTCGATGTAGCCATTGAGCACGCTCATCGAAACCCGGCTGCCCGCCAGCAGGATCAGGATCATCGTCATGTCGATCGCGCCATACAGCCAGACCAGCCCGACGCCGTCCGTGAACAGCGCGACGAAGAAACCGGCCTGCATCAGCAACAGGCCGCCCAGGGTCCAGGCAAAACCCATATGCGCGCGGCGCGCATCACGCCACAACGCGGGCGTCAGATATGCCAGCAGAAGCGCCGTGAACAGCAGGTTGGGCGCCGCCGCCAGCGCAACTGCCACGCCCGGCGGCAGCCACTGGCCCAGCGCATAGGCCACGCGGGCCGCCAGCCACAGCGCGGTCAGTCCCATCAACGGCCGCGCGGTGAAAGGCGCGGCGCCGGTGAACTCAGGCACGGCGGTCAGCAGAAAACCCGCAGCCGCAGCCAGACCGAATCCGAACACCAGCTCGTGCGCATGCCAGGCCAGCACACCGCCCGGCGGCATCCAGCCCGACAGCCCCGCGCCGCTGAGGACCAGCAGCCAAATGCCCAGAAAGCCGACCGCGCCCGCCGCCGTCAGCACAAAAAACGGCCGGAACCCGCAGGACCACAAGGGAGAGGACATCAGCGTCTCGCCACGGACACTCATGGCGGGACCCGCCATGTCCCGACCCGCCATGTCATGACCTGTCATGTCATGCGCGGCCATGTCACGCGCCGTCATGTCGCGACCCCTCATGCCCGCCCCTCTCTCACCCCGCCCTCCGGGCATCCCGCACCCGGGGCCTTCACAACCCGGGCCTCGGCATCCTGACCTCCGGCGTCCAGCGTCTCGACTGCCTGCGCCGCCAACGGCGTCAGCCCGAAGCATTCGCGCACCGGCGCCATGCCCATCAGCTCGGCCGTCGTCCGGTAAACCCAGGCATCGTCGCGCCCGGCCTGAGGCCGTCGCACAGCGAATTCACGCAACACGCGGCCTGGCGCTCCTGCCATCACGGCAATGCGATCGGCCAGCCGCACGGCTTCCATAAGGTCATGCGTGATCATCAGGACGGCGCTGCCGCCGCGCTCCACCTGTCCGCGCAGCAGCGCGTAAAGCTCCTGCTTGAGCCCCACATCCAGCGCGGCAAAAGGTTCATCGAGCAGCAGCAGCTCGGGCGACACCGCCAACGCGCGACCCAGCGCCACACGACTCTGCATGCCGCCGGACAGTTCATGGGGATACTTGCGGGCGTCCTCGATGTCCAGTCCCATGCGCACGGCCCAGTCCAGGGCGCGGCGGCGACGCGCCGCCGCCGGGACGCGCAACGCCTTCATGCCCAGCGCGATATTGTCGAGAACGCGTTTCCAGGGCATCAGCCGGGGTTCCTGAAACACACAGCCGATCCCCCGGAACGTGGACCGGACGCGCCCCTCGGACGGCTCGATCAGGCCAGCGACGATATGCAGCAACGTGCTCTTGCCACAGCCCGAGGGGCCGACCAGCGCCAGGGTCTCGCCCGCGCGCAAGTCCAGGTCCACCCCCGACAGCACCGGCGTCAGACCGTAGCGGTGACCCAGGTGGCGAATCATCAAGGCATTCATGAGCGGAGACCTCGCATGACACAGAGGCCTGGCCTGCGCACCGAGCACGTCCGGGAGCGCACACGGAGACGATCCCGCCCCCTCATCCGGCGTCCGCCATGCGCCAGCGTTCGAGGCGGCGCTTGAGCGGTTCCAGCAACAGGTATTCGAGGCTCAGCAACAGGCCCAGCACCGCCACGACCCAGCCCAGCGATCCGGCCATGTCCAGCTGGGCGCGCGACACGGCCAGCGCGGCCCCCGCGCCATCCGAGGTCGCCAGCAATTCGGCCATCACCACGACCTTCCAGGAGATGCCCAGGGCCGTGATCCAGGCCGGCAGCAGATACGACACCACATGCGGCAGATGCACGTCGAGCAGCGTCGTCCACCAGGACAGCCGGTAGACCCGCGCCACGTCGGTGAGCTGGCCGTCCAGCGTGCGCGCGCCCTGCATCGCACCGGCGAAGACGATCGGGAAACAGGCCACGGCCACGGTGAACACCGGCGTGGCGTCGCCCATGCCGAACCACAGCATGGCCAGCACCAGCCAGGCAATCGGCGGCATGCCGAGCAGCAGCGTCACCAGCGGACGGGACACCAGCGCCGCCGTCAGAGAACGACCCGCCAGCATGCCGAGCACACTGCCCGCGAGCACGGCCGCGCCCAGACCGGTCAACGCACGACGGGCCGAGATCCATAATTCCGGCGCGGCCAGCCCCGTGGCCAGAAGCTCGCCCAGACGACCGAACGTGGCCAGCGGCCCCGGCAGGATCAGAGGTCCGTAGTATTGCCCGCCCCATTCCCAGAGCGCGCAGAACAGCAGCAGGCTGGACACCGCGCCCCAGCCGCTCCACAGGTAGGCCAGCACCGCGCTCGCGCGTTCGGCCAGCCATCGCAGCGCCAGGACGAACCCGCCGTCGCGAGCTGCCACTGCGTGCGCCCCATCCAGGGAGTCAGGCATAGAAACCATCGTCGGGCAGCCTGCCGCCGACCAGCGCGGGCTGACCATCGAGCAGCGCGCGGAAAAAATACTCGAGTTCGGCACGGGCCTGGCGCGCATCGGCCACGTGCTCACGGGCCTGGGCGATGGAGTCCGCAATCGCATCGGGCGTCAGCATGGGGATGTGCCGTGCCACGAGCTCGCCGCACGCCTGCGGCTGCGCCAGACACCAGGCCAGCGAATCGGCATGGGCGCGCCGCACCCGCTCGGCCAGCGGCGCATTGGCATGCAGCGGCCCGACGGCCGCCAGTCCGGCCTGCGGCACCTGCGGCGCGCGATCCAGAATCCGCCCCCAGGCCTGCGACAGATCGACACCACGGTACAGCGAGGGCGCCACCACCGAAATCGGGAAGGATCGGCTCTTGCGCAACACCATCGACACCGCCGGCTCGGGCAGCAACGCATGGTCCGCGCGCCGGGTCAGCAACAACTGGATGGCATCGAACGGCGTGGGCACGTAGCGCAATGAAAAATCCCGCTTGGGATCCAGTCCCAGACGATCCGCCAGCAGACCGAACAGGATGTCGGGCATGTCCGCGCGGAACGGCATGACGATTTCCTGGCCCCGGAAGTCCGCCAGCGCGTGGCGCGATTCGTCGCGCGTCACCAGCCACAGCATGCCCCAGGTCGATACGTCGAGCAGACGCAGCGGCACCCCCTGGTTGTACAGGTTGGCCGCTACATTGGACGGCATCGCCATGAAATCCGCGCCGCCGCGCACCGCCCAGGCACGCAATTGGTCCGGGTTCTGCCACAACTGGAACCGCGTCTCCGGCGCCACGTCGTTGAGCACACCGGATTCGGCCATGTGCACCAGGGGAAAGGACACCGTCGCCGGCGGCCCCGACAACACCAATGGCCGCCCGACCGTCGCCATGGACATCTCGGATGCGGCGGATGCCCCGGATGTCGTGGGCGCCGCGACGGCCGCGAATGTCCCGGATGCCGAAGAAGCCCCGGCGGCCCGAGGTGTCGCGGACGAGCGGGCATGCGCCGTCGAAGCAGCCAGCAGCGTCAACGCAGGCGCAAGACCCAGCAGCGCACGACGTCGGCTGCCATGGACAGTCAGGCCATCGCCGGGCGGCACGGAAACAAGGGGGGAGCGGGAGAACATAGGCAGGGACCGGAACGAACCTCTCGATTGTCCGCAGGAATACTCTAAATGCAAATGATAATTATCAATCCTCTACTTTATTGTAGCGTCCGGCTGAATGGCAGGCCGGGCCGGATCGACCCGGCCTGGTCCGATGGACCGGCGCCGGTTGACCGGATCCGCGGGCCAGAGGAGACGAAAATGAGGCGGTGAAAGCCGATCGACAGGAATAAAAACCTGTTTTTCGGGTAATGGTTTACCCTTATTTTAGTCTTTTTTCATGGCTTGACAGAATTTTTACCTGCTTAAACCGGAATTTCAGGCATTTTACCTAAAGGCACAGTGTTAGCATTCGAAAAAACACTACACTCGAGGATAGCCTAATCATGGAATTTCTAAATCAACTCGTGGGGCAGATCAATGGGCTGGTCTGGGGGCCGCCGATGCTGGTCCTCATCCTGGGCACCGGCTTCTTCCTGATGGTGATCCTGAAACTGATGCCGCTGCGGCGCATCGGCACCGGCTTCGCCATGATCTGGAAAGGTCGTCGCCGCGGCGATACCGCCACGGGCGAAATCAGCCCGTTCGAGGCGTTGATGACCTGCCTGGCCGCCACTGTCGGCACCGGCAACATCGCCGGAGTTGCCACGGCCATCGCCGTCGGCGGCCCGGGCGCCCTGTTCTGGATGTGGTGCACGGCCCTGGTCGGCATGGCGACCAAATACTGCGAGGTGGTGCTGGCCGTCCATTTCCGTGAGAAGGACGACCGCGGCGAACACGCCGGCGGCCCCATGTACGCCATCAAGAACGGCCTGGGCCGCAAATGGCTGTGGCTGGGCGTGGCGTTCGCGATCTTCGGCGGCTTCGCCGG
Organism: Castellaniella sp.; assembly: GCF_047971665.1. GTDB lineage: Bacteria > Pseudomonadota > Gammaproteobacteria > Burkholderiales > Burkholderiaceae_B > Castellaniella. The sequence goes on from NZ_JBKEAA010000037.1 coordinate 17,517, forward strand.
GTTCGGCATCGGCAACATGGTCCAGGTCAACAGCATGGCCCATGCGCTGGAATCCACCTTCTCCATCCCGACATGGGTGACCGGCGTGGTCACCATGGTCCTGATCGGCCTGGTGATCCTGGGCGGCATCAAGCGCATCGGCGCGGTCGCCGCTTCCCTGGTGCCCTTCATGTGCGTGGCCTACGTGCTGGCCGGCCTGTCCGTGCTGATCATCAATGCCGAGCGCATCCCCGAGGCGCTGGACCTGATCTTCACGCATGCCTTCTCGCCCATCGCCGCCACCGGTGGCTTCGCCGGCGCCGCCGTCATGGCCGCCATCCGCTACGGCGTGGCGCGCGGGATCTTCTCGAACGAGGCGGGTCTGGGTTCGGCCGGGATCGCCCAGGCTGCGGGCACCACCACCAACGCGGTGCAATCGGGCCTGATCGGCATGATGGGGACCTTCATCGACACCATCATCATCTGCAGCATCACCGGCCTGGCCATCGTGTGCTCGGGCGTGTGGAGCAGCGGCGCCAGCGGCGCGGCACTGTCGGCCAGCGCCTTCGAGGTGTCCATGCCGGGCTTCGGCGGCGCCGTCCTGAGCATCTCGCTGGTGGTGTTCGCCTTTACCACCATCCTGGGCTGGAGCTACTACGGCGAAAAATGCTGGGAATTCCTGCTGGGCACGAAATCGACCCTGCCCTACCGCATCGTCTGGGTCGTCGTGATCCCGTTCGGCGCCATCAGTCAACTGGATTTCGCCTGGCTGCTGGCCGATACCCTGAACGGCCTGATGGCGCTGCCCAACCTGATCTCGCTGATCCTGTTGAGCCCGCTGGTGGTCAAGCTGACGCGCGACTATTTCAAGGGCCTCCAGGCATCCTGATCAAGTACGCGATCTGATCCGGCCGGCAGATCCGATCCTGCCCGGTACCGACAGGCCCGGCAGCCTCCGCAAGGAAGGCCGCCGGGCCTGTCTCATTTCGAGGTCGGCGCGCCCCGATAAGGGGCGGGATCGATCTCGTGCTTGCGCATCAGGGCCCAGAATGCGCGGCGGTGTTTCTGCGCCATGCGCGCCGCCAGCGTGATGTTGCCCGCATGCCGCCCGAGCGCCGCGCGGATGTAGGCGCGTTCGAACCGGGCCACGACCTGGGATTTGGCCGCCCGGAAGGACTCCCGCGAAGTGGCCCGCTGCATGGCCACGGACACCGCATAGGCCTCCAGTTCGTTGCCGGAACGATCCAGGATCGTCTCACAGAACGCCGCCTCCGACGCCGTCACGGGAATGTCCGGCGCAATGCCGGACACAGCGCCTGGCGCGGCAGCCCCATAGACCGGCGACGACTCGGACATGCGCGCCGGCGCCAGGCGGCTGAGCGCATGATCGAGGCGGGCGCGCAGTTCCTCCGGGCAAAACGGCGGACGCATGAAATCGGTCAGCCCCAGCACCATCAGATCGCGTACCGCCTGGGCCCGCAGACCCACCGCATAGGCCAGCAGCACGGCCGGCGGCCGCCCCCCCAGGGCGGCCAGGGCCGTGCGCCAGTCGCGGATCGTGGTCTTGTCCACGTAAAGCAGACCGGCATCGTAGCGTCCCAGGGCCATGGCCGGATCGGCCAGCGCCTCGGCCGCCCCGACGCGCGGTTGACGCGGGGTGTGCAGCATCAGCCGGCCCCCCAGGTGCGGGCCGCTCAGGGCGTCTGCCCAGTCCTCTCTGCCGGGCGCCAGAATCGCGCAGTCCAGTCGTTCCCGCATCTCGCCTCTCCTGTATTCGTCGTGAGGACAGGATAGGAAAACGGCGGTCGCGCGGACAGTCGCAAAGCTACGGCGGTATTTCTCGCGGAAGCTAGCGGCCGGTGCGCGACAATTGTCCCGCCACGTGACAGCGGTACGCATGCAAGGGCGCCTCGGGACGGGGCAGCAGCGCCTGCGGCTGTTCGCAACCGGCGGTCGCCCAGGGACAGCGGCTGACAAAGAAACAGCCGGATGGCAACACGGTATTGCCGGGCAGTTCCGCCGGCGCCTGCGGCGCGGCCTCGGGCCAGGGCCGGTCCAGGCGCGGCACCGCATCGAGCAATTCACGCATGTAGGGATGGCGCGGGGATTCAAGCACCTCGGCCACCGGCCCCTGTTCGACCACCTGCCCCAGATACATCACCGCCACACGGTCGCACAGATGGCGCACGACCGAAACATTGTGCGAAATCAGCACGTAGGTCAGACCGTGCGTGACGCGCAGCGCCTGCAACAGATTGAGGATCTGCGCCTGGACAGAGACATCCAGGGCGGAGGTCGGTTCATCCAGCACGATCACGTCCGGCCCTGGCGCCAGCGCCCGGGCAATGGCGATCCGCTGGCGCTGCCCGCCGGAGAACTCATGCACGTAGCGATCGAGATGTTCGGGCCGCAGGCCCACTTGCAGGGCCAGGGCATCTGCGCGCGCGCGCAGATCGACCTTGCGCATGCGGCCCGATCCGCCCGCCCCTTCATCCCTGATTTCCCGACGCGCGACACGCGCACGGCGGCCGGCAGCCACCAGCGGTTCGATGATCACCCGCCAGGCGGGCAGACGCGGATCCAGCGAAGATTGCGGGTCCTGGAACACGATCTGGACATCGGCCGGACAGCCATCGGGACGCGGCAGCCGCCGCATCTCGCCCTCGGTGGGCCGCAGCAGGCCCATGAGCACCGCCGCCAGGGTACTCTTGCCGCAGCCGGATTCACCGACGATGCCGAAAGCCTCGCCGCGTCGCACTTGCAGGCTGACGCCGTTGAGCGCATGCGCATGGCGCACCACCCGCCCCCGCCAATCCTGAGCCAGCGGGAACCGCACATGCACGTCCAGGACCTCCAGCACCGGCCCGTCCTGCACCGCCCCCGCGCCCGAATGCGTCCCGTCATCCGCGCCCGGCCTGTGTGCCACGGGTGATGCGCGCGTGTCCAGGACCGTCATGGCGCGGCTCCCCCGGAATGTGACACCCGGCCGGACTCGAGGGGATGCCAACAGGCCGCCGCCGGGACCGATCCGTCCTGCGCCGCGTCCAGAGGCTGCAACTCAGGCCGGCGACGGCAGGTCTGGTCGGCGAAGGCACAGCGGTCGAAAAACACACAGCCCGACGGCGGCTGGCGCATGTCCGGCACCCGCCCTGGAATCGCCACCAGATCGGCGCCCGGCCCGGCGCGCTCCGGCAGACCATCGAGCAGGCCGCGCGTATAGGGATGGCGAGGCGCACTCAGCACTTGATGGGTCGGCCCCTGTTCGACCACCGTTCCGGCATACATGACGTACACCCGGTCGCAGAACTGCGACACCACGGCCATGTCGTGCGTGATGAACAGGATCGCGGCGCCTCGCTCGCGCGCCCGGTGGCGCAGCAACTGCAACACCTGGCGCTGCACCGTCACGTCCAGCGCCGTGGTCGGCTCATCGGCGATCAGCAGCGCCGGATCACAGGAAAACGCCATCGCCACCATCACTCTCTGGCGCATGCCGCCCGACAGCTCGAAAGGATAGGCCCGCAGCGTGCGGGCTGGATCCGGGATCATCATGTCGCGCAGCAGGGCGCTGGCGCGATCCAGCGCCGCGCGCCGGTCCAGGCGGTGATGCGCGCGCAACACGCCCGCCAACTGGTCGCCGATGCGCCGGGTCGGATTCAGGGCAGTCATCGGTTCCTGGAAAATCATCGCCGCTCGACGCCCGCGCCATTGCCGCATGCGCGATTCGGACGCGGCCAGCACATCCTCACCGCACAGGCGCAGACTGCCGCCCGTGACGCGATAGCCGCCGACCGGCAACAGGCGCAGCGCCGCCATGGCGGTGACCGATTTGCCCGAGCCCGATTCGCCCACCACGCCGACGATCTCACCCGGCATGACGCGCAGGCTCACGCCGCCCAGCGCCCGGACGGCGCCGCCAAACACAGGGAATTCCAGCGACAGGTCGCGCACCTCCAGCACGGGAGCCGCCGCCTCACCCCGATCCCGCGCCCCGGCCAACGCCTGCGGCTGCGGACGCCGCCGCATGGACAGGGGGGAGGAATCCGCGCTCATTTGGCCCTCGACTTCGGATCGAGCAGATCGCGCACCCCGTCGCCCACCAGATTGCAGGCCAGCGCCGTCACCAGAATCGCGCAGCCTGGCGTGACGGTGTACCACCATTGATCCAGCAGAAAATTGCGCCCCGTCGCCACCATGGCCCCCCATTCCGCCGTCGGCTGCTGCGCCCCCAGACCGATGAAGCCCAGCGCCGCAGCCATCAGGATCGCGCCGCCGATATCCAGTGTGGCCTGCACGACGATGGGCGAAGCGGCGTTGCGCACCACATGCCAGCGCACCACGTGACGCCGCGTGGCGCCGAACGTCCAGGCCGCCTGCACATAGGCCAGATCGCGGATGCTCAGTGTCTGGCCGCGCGCCAGCCGCACATAGAACGGGATGCGCACCAGCGTGATCGCCAGCATGGCATTGAACAGGCTGGGGCCCAGCGCCGCGGCCAGCGCCATGATCAGCACCAGCGAGGGCACCGACAGCACCATATCCATGGCGCGCATGACCAGCCCGTCGAAACGGCCGCCGATGATGCCGGAAAAACAGCCGATCACGGCGCCCACGGCGCTGGCGCAACCGGCAACGAACAGGCCCACCCCGATGGACTGGCGTCCGCCATAGAGCACCCGGCTGAAAATGTCGCGGCCGACCTCATCGGTCCCGAACCAGTGCGCGGGAGACGGCGCCGCCAACCGCCGCACCAGATTGATGCGCTCGGGATCATAGGGCGCCACCCAGTCCGCCAGGATCACGGCCAGCCCCACCGCCGCGAGAATCGCCAGCCCCAGCAGCATCAGAGGATTACGGCGCAACTGGTACAGCAGATAGCTCATCCGACCTCCCGGATGCGCGGATCGAGCCGGCGGTACAGCAGGTCCACCAGCAGATTCAGGATCACATAGGCAAAGGACACCACCACGGCAAAGCCCATCACAGCCGGAAAATCCAGCGCCTGGATGGAATCCACCACATAGGCCCCCATGCCCGGCCAGCCGAACACTGTCTCCGTCAACACCGCCCCGTACAACAGGTCGCCCAGGGCCAGGCCCAGGACGGTCACCGATGGAATCAGCGCATTGGGCAATGCATGACGGACGACGACGGTCCAGGGATTCAGGCCATAGGCCCGGGCCGTGCGGATGTAGTCCTCGCCCAGTTGCTCCAGCATGGACGAGCGCACCTGCCGCGCCACCACCCCCAGGTGCACGAACCCCAGCGTCAGGGCGGGCAGGATCATGTGCTGCAACGCGCTGCGCCAGACGACCCAGTCGCCGGCCACCGCCGCGTCGATCAGGTACAGCCCGGTCAGACCAGGCGGCGGCGTCAGGCCCTGGTCGATGCGTCCGCCACCGGGCAGCCAGCCGAGCTTGCCGTAGAACACCACGATCAGGCCCAGGCCCAGCCAGAAGGCCGGCGTCGAGATGCCCGTCACCGCCAGCGTGCGGGCCACGTGATCGATGAAACGGTTGCGGTGGACCGCCGACAGCACCCCCAGCGGAATGCCCAGCAACGTGGCCAGCAGCAGCGCCGTCAAGGCCAGCTCCAACGTGGCGGGAAAGAACGCGGCGATATCCTGCAACACGGGTCGGTGCGTACGGATCGACGTACCCAGATCGCCCTGGAGCAATTGCCCCATGTAGCGCAGGTACTGTTGCGGCAGGGGCAGGTCCAGGCCCAGCTGGGTACGGATGTGGGCGACGATTTCCGGTGTGGCGCGGTCACCGGCCACCAGGCGGGCCGGATCGCCCGGCACCAGATGGGAAATGGTGAAGGTGATCAGGGACACCCCGATCACCACCCAGACCAGGCTGGCCAGCCGTCGGCGGACTACGGACAGCCAGGACACATTCATGGCGATGTCATTTCGTCATTTCGTCATGTCGGCCACATTGAACACCCGCTCGAGCATGGGATTGAAGACAAAGCCCTTGACCTGCGCTCCCAGCCCGGCCTGATAGTTTTTCTGGTACAGGTAGGCGTAGGCCGCGTCCTTGACGACCTGAGCCTGAACCTGTTTGTAGAGCGCCACGCGCTGGGCCTGGTCACTGAGCGTGGCGGCCTCGCGCAGCCACTGATCGACCTGTGGATTGGCATAAAAGGAACGGTTGCCCGCCAGGCCTTTCTTGTCCGAGTCGAACCAGTAGCTGGTGAACATGTAGGGATCGGCGAAATCCGGGCTCCAGTTGCCGATGGAAATATCGAAATTGCCCTGACCGAGGTTCTCGCGCAGGGTCGCATTGGCGAGTTTTTCGAGTTTGACCGGCATCCCGATGGCGGTCAGGTTGGCCTGCACCGTCAGCGCGATCGGCTCCCAGGCGGGATCCTGGGTGGAATAGCGCAGCAGCAGCGGTGAAGGCACCCCGCCGGCGGTCTGCACCAGCGCCTTGGCGGCCGCGACGTCCTGTTCTGGCTGAGGCAGCGCGGCGTCATGTCCCCACATGCCCTCGGGGATCGGACCGCGCATCTGCCTGGCCTGCCCCATCATGATCCCGTCCACGATTCCCTGATAATCCAGCGCGGCGACCACGGCGCGGCGCAGGTCGAGGTTCTGCAACGGTCCCTTGGCATTGTTCAGGTACAGATAGGTCACCCGCAGCGACGGGAATTCAGCCACCTGCACACCCCGGTCTTTTTTCAGGGCCTGCAACTGATCCACCGGCAATTCCTCGGCCACATCCAGGTCGCCTTTCTGGAGCTGCAGCCTTCGCGCGGACGACTCGGGCACGATCTTGACCACGAACTCGGCCAGTGTCGGTTTTTTGGAGCCTGCGTAATGCGGATTGCGCTCCAGTTGCAGCGACTGGCCCTTTTGCCAGGACACCAGCCGGTAGGGCCCCGAACCCGCCGTATGGCCCGACAGCCAGGCGTCGGCATCGTCACGCTGCATCGCCTTGGGATTGACGATGGAGGCGCCGTTGTTGGCCAGCGTGTAGAGGAACGGCGCAAAGGGCTTGCTCAGCGTGAAACGCACGGTCCGCCCGTCCAGGGCATCGATTTTCAGGTCGGCGGGGAAGGCCTCGGAAGGCCCCTGCTTTTTGGCCAGCAGCCGCTCGAAAGACTGTTTGACCGCCTGCGCATCCACTGGCGTACCATCGGAGAATTTCTGGCCATCGTTGAGTTTGAACGTCCAGACCAGATTGTCCGGCGAGGCCGACCAGCTGGCCGCCAGATCGCCCTCGACCTCGGTCGATCCCTTGCCATCGACCTGCCTGTAGCGCATCAGGCGCTGATAGGCAGGATAGGTGACCGTCCAGTCGTTGTTGTCGATCGTGATGGCCGGATCCAATGTCTGAGGGTCGGCCGGCTTGCCGATCACCAGGGTATCGGCGGGCGTCGCCGCCCACGCCCCGCCCGCCAGGGCACACGCCCCCGCGCCCATCACCGCCGCCATCAACGCGCGGCGGAATCCCGCTCGAATCATGGATTGCATATCGCCTCCGTCCAATGAAGCCCATCAGCGGGCGCGACCCACCGGATCGCATCCGCGCTACCCTGGCCCGCAAAAGACCGGACTGTCGATTCAGTCCATGACGACCCGGACCATGTCGCTTTCAGGCAGTAACGCATATTCCCGTGCGCCAGGCAATTCGTAGTGCCACCACTCCGTCGGAATCGAACGGAACCCGGCCTGGAGCATGATGCCCAGCAACATGTGCCGATTGCGCTGTGCGCCGGGCGGCAGACCATCGTGGTCATGATGCGACAGATCCCGCATATCGTCGAATCCGGTACCCATGTCCAGCGGCACGCCGTCGGCGTCCAGCAACCCCACGTCCACCGCCACGCCCCGGGTGTGGTTCGAACCCTGGGCGGCATCGGCTACGTAGCGCGGATCCGGCAGTATCCGCCAGAACACCGCCTGGGCCGCCGCAGGACGGTAGGCGTCATAGACGATCAGACTGAGCCCCGCCCGCCATGCCGCGCGCGCCGCCCGACGCAGGCCATCGGCCGCGACCGGCCGCAGGACGCAGCGGGCCTCGGGGGCATAGACTGGCCGGCCGGTCAGGTTGTCGGGCGTAGCATAGGCCAGCGCGATACGCAGGCCATCGGCCTGGGAGACTTCGATCAGATCCGGCAGCATTACCACTTGATCCTTAGGCCGACGGTTCCCTTGATGGCGTAGCTATCGCCGAAACTATTGAGGCTGGTGTAGGCAATGGCTTCGCCATAGACGGAGTACTTATCGTCGTTCCAGTTGTAGCTGCCACCGAGACCCAGACTGCCCCACAGGCGATCCGAGCGGTTGGCGAGGCTGGCGCCAGAGACGTCCACTGATGTCCCGTCAAGGAACTCGTTGTAGAGATTGGCAATGGCGTAGACATGATGACGGCGCACTGTGCCATTCTCCGCCTGCCATGAGGCTTCATTGTCGAGCGTGACGCCCAAACGCCCACGCAGGCTGTCACCGTCCCCAAGTGAGATCGTTGCAGAGCGATGACCGCCAAAGGTCTTGGTGAACGTATCAAAATCGATAGCCGAATATTGCAGCTGTGCTTGCGGCGTTATCGTCCAGCCGCCATTGCCGAAATTATGCAGCTCGATGCGCTTGCCAGCTTCAATCGACAGGGAGTAGCCACTGCCATCATTGTCTTTGACGATTGAGCCAATGGCAGTATCTGATGACAGGTCGCTGTCATACCAAGTGTATTGGCCCTGAGTATCGACATAAAAGCCGTTCTTGCCATACCAGGTCAGCGTGCTGCCGAGGCCATACCCATGGGTTGAGATGTCGCCGTTGCCATAGATCGAATACACATCGGCCAAGGCGTGGACGTAATGAGCCGTGACGCCGCCGATCAGCGAGCCCTTGTCATTTTCGTTCAGCAGGAAGTCCACACCCGCCTGCAGCTTGAGGGTATCGTAATCGTAGTTTGCACCAGTCGTAGACGCGTCCGGGGCGAACTTGACATGCTGGCCTTCAATGCGACCCCAGATGCCGCGTCCTTTGATAAAAGAAGCTGGCACACCAGTATCCGTATCCTCTTCCACCGCGTTCGCGCCATCGGCTGCGCTGTCTGCACCCGAGCCAGACCAGAAGCGATTGCCGACGCGCTGCTGCAAGGTCGGCAGGCCGTTCAGGCCAAGCAGAATCTGAGGATAGGCTTCCGAAACAGGAGCAACAGGGTTGTAGGCTGGACCCGTTGGCGCAACAGGGCTGGTTGGATCCTTTGGATCAACTGGTTGCGTCGGCTTGAGCTCAGACCGCAAATACCAGTCGCCATCCGTTGGCGTTGAGACGCCGTTTTTGTTCAACGTGTATGCATAGGCACCGGCAGCAATAGCTTGCTGGCCATGTATCGTGTAGTCACCGATGAGCGTGAAATCGGCCCCGGAAGACCCGGTTATATCCATGATCTTGATGCCTGCGACAGTTTGTGCTCCGGTGCCGTTAATATTATTCACCGCGATCCAGCCGCTTCCTGTCGTGTTCCCGTTGACAACCAGTAGATCAGTGGCCGAACCGTCACCGCCAAGCACAGTATCTAATTTGATCGTGCCGCCGTTCGTAGCATAATCGCCATTAATTGTGAACGTATCATTCGCCACGCCATCCGAGAAGGCCAGTGTGCCGGCATTGGTGACATTGCCATTTATCGTGAACGCATTACCGGGAGCCGCGCCATTGACCGTACCGCCGTTGTTGATGAAGAGGCCGTAACCGGCGTCGGAGCTTGTGGTCAGTGCATTATCGGAAAAGCTCAACATCGAGTCACTATCGACAACGATATTTTCCCAGTTTTGCAGGTTGCCGCCAGTGGCGGTTACTGTAATTCCGCTGAATTTCAGCGTGTCGATCCAACCATCAGTGACTGAAACGTCATCACCGCCATCAAATAGAAAATCCGGACTGAAATTCGACGTGTGGACAGTGGCCTTGTCAGACCCCGTACCCAGATTGAGCAAGCCTTCAAGATCACCGCCATACCAATCAAACGCATCATCAGAACCGTTCAAAAATACATCACCTTTGATATGGCCGGAATACAGATTCAAAATATCCCGGGATGCATTGTTTGTCGAGTTGATCGCGAACGAGCCAGCGCCAGGCGTAGTTCGTTCGATTCGTCCATAATTATTTATGAGTGTACCGACAGCATTGACAGAGACGGCCTTATCCGTGGCTGTAACGATTCCACTGGCCGAATTATTCAGAGTGAACAAATCCCTTGATAGAACAGAGAACGCTGCCTGAGATCCTTGTATCAGTCCGTTGTTGTCGAATGTCGTTGCGCCAAGATTAGCGGCCGGCGCCAGTGACAGGTCAACGGCGAAATTGCTGCCGCCAAGGTTGTAGGCGATGATCTTCCCATCGTTCAAAACGTGGAGACTCTTAACAACCCCTCCACCGTTGTTACTGAATCCGTCAGATGTCCATGCCGCCCCAGCACCATTATTGACCACCACTCCGTCGGCTGAAATATGTACCTTGAGATCAGCGCCAACCGCAGACTGATAACTACCGTAAGGCATAAAGCCTTTGTTGGGGTCAGACGTATACCCGATATATTTATATGTCGTCGTATTATAATAAATAGCCTGCCGCCAGATAAGCCCGGAGCATTCGAATGTACCCCCGACAGGAATACAACCAGCATTCGCCATGTCAGCGAAAGAAACAGCCATTCCTCCAGCAAGCATAGTCGCCGCACAGACCCTTTTAAGATTCAATTACATTGATATATACCTAGAGTTTATTTGCCAGCGCTATCGCCTGCTCAGGCCCAGGGCGTCCCGCTTATCAGCTTGCCGGAATTTCCGACGCCACCTCTCTATTCCACCAAGGACGTCGCCGTTTCCACCATCGACATTCGTTGACTGAAAACAGCTATTGGAACATCCGAAAATCCCTTCATGCATGGGATCATATGGAACAAATTCTGTCCATTTAAAAACTGTTAAATCTGGATTGGGAGGCGGTCCTGCGACTCGGTCCGTCAGGCCCGGCAGCCCATCGGCGCGTACATCGAGTTGTATGACCCATCTCCGCAGCGGCCAACGAGCAGCAGGCCAGAGAGGCGCTGGCGGCCTTTGCTACTGGCCCTTGGGGCACGAAATATTCGACCATCGGGCGGCCTGGGAGCGAGCCTGGGAGCATGTGGCGTCGTTCTTCATCTTCCCGCCTGACATCCGGCGTGTGATCTACACCACCAACGCCCTCGAGAACATGAACCGGCAACTGCGTGAAATCATCAAGAATCGCGGCCAGTTCCCCTGGGACGAGTCGGCCATCAAGCTGCTGTGGCTGGCCCTCAGGAATGTGCTGGCCAAGCCGTCCCGATCAGTTGCATACATGAAAA
>NZ_JBKEAA010000038.1:0-6731 GCF_047971665.1 Castellaniella sp.
GCTGCCAGGACATTCTGATTGCCGTGGTCGATGGCTTGAAGGGCCTGCCCGATGCCATCAACGCGGTCTTCCCGAAGACGACGGTACAGACCTGCATCGTGCATTTGATGCGCAATAGCCTGGATTATGCGGGCTGGAAGGATCGTAAGCCGGTCGCCGCCGCACTCAAGCCCATCTACGCAGCGGCCAACGAGCAGCAGGCCACAGAGGCGCTGACGGCCTTTGCTGCTGGCCCTTGGGGCACGAAATATCCGACCATCGTGGCCGCCTGGGAACGGGCCTGGGAACATGTGGTGCCGTTCTTCATCTTCCCGCCTGACATCCGGCGTGTGATCTACACCACCAACGCCATCGAGAACATGAACCGGCAACTGCGTAAAATCATTAAGAACCGGGGTCAGTTCCCCAATGATGAGGCGGCCGTCAAGCTCCTGTGGCTGGCGCTGCGAAACGTGCTGGCCAAGCCGTCACGATCGGTTCATACGTGGAAAGCAGCCATGAATCAGTTCGCCATCCTGTTCGGTGAACGGTTCACCGAGGCCAGGGATTGAACGATGTCAAACCGCCCCGCCCACAAAAAATCTGACACTCCCTCTGTGCAGGTTCTGATGGGTCAATACAGGCTGGCCTTGGCCCGCTCGTAAGATTCCAGCATTCGGCCCATATTGCTCTTGCCCAGCTGGCGCCGCTTGCCGGGCATCATGGCAATGTGCCACTGCACGTTGCGCCCCAGGTTCTCTTCACGAAGTTGGACACCCCGGTAGCCCGAGTCACCCAAGACCATCTCCTCGTCTCCATGCAACAATGCGTGGGCCTGGGTGACATCACTGATGTTCGCTGCCGTGCCGACGACGGTATGCACCAGGCCGGTCATGTCCACGCCGATGTGCGCCTTCATGCCAAAGTGCCACTGGTTGCCCTTCTTGGTCTGATGCATCTCCGGGTCACGAGTGCCAGTGGCATTCTTGGTAGAGCTGGGCGCCTCAATGATCGTGGCATCGACAATCGTGCCCTTGCGCACCGTGATGCCCTGGTCAGCCAGCAGCAGATTGACCGCTTCCAGCGCATCGGCCGCGATGTCGTGCTTCTCCAGCAGGTGGCGAAAGTTGAGAATCGTCGTCTCGTCGGGGATGCTGCCACGGGTCAGCGACAACTTCGCAAAATTGTGAATCGAGGTGCTGTCGTACAGCGCCTCCTCCATGGCCGGGTCCGACAGGTTGAACCACTGCTGCATGAAGTGGATGCGCAGCATCACTTCCAGCGGGTAGGGCCTGCGCCCGTTGCCCGCCTTCGGGTAGTGCGGTTCGACCAGGTCAGCAAAGACCTTCCAGGGAACCGCGCGTTCCATCTGGGCGAGGAACTTTTCGCGACGGGTCACCTTACGCTTGCCAGCGAACTCGGCATCGGAAAAACTCAACTGGCTCATCGGACATGTCCTGATTGGCTCTCGTTCAACAAACCGTATTCTGACAGGTCATCGGGACTTGTTCAGACCATCCTTAGACTCAGGGCTCTCGAACTCGGTGAATCATGGCCTTGCTCCGTCCTCTTGTGTGACGATTCAGCGTCAATCGTTTGGATCGTGATCTTGCCGTGGGCGATGAAGGCGGATACGCCACAAGGTGTGGTTGGCATTGTGCATGCCGTCTTTCCCGCGACGCCTGGCAGGCGTCATCCATTTTGAGTGCATTGCGCGACAGTACTGACGTGCTGATGCTGATTGCGACCTGGAATTTGCAAATCTTGTATTTCTTTTCGTTTTTTAAATTTCGGATGGCAGGCTTTCTGGATAAACTCTTTTTTCAACAGAAATTCTTGACTCAATATCGGTGCTGCGACAGGGCGGCAGTGGCCCCACAAGCAAGGGGTTCGCAAATTGGAAAGCACCTTTGGTCTGTTCATCAGTCACTCAGGCCCTGTTTGATCAGGGTGATCTTGGCAGTGGGGCGAGAACAGGATCCGCAGCTGGTCAGGGCAGAGTCATGACGCCTTGAGATATCCGGCGCCTATTCTTATCCAATACCACTATTTTCGGTATCAAAATTAATCGGGTAGCACACAAATGTCGCATCGCAAGAATATTCAATTCAACTTTTCATCCATGAATCGCGTTGCCGTGAGCGCCGCGCTCCTGGCTTGCTCCAGCGCATATGGACAAGTTCTGGTCGTGCCGAGCGGCAACGTGACCCTGTCGGGGCAATCCTATGACGCCACCCCGTCGGGAACGGCAGCGGTCATGGCAAGCGGGACTGGCGTGATAGACCTGACGAGCAGTCAGGCGATAGGGACGGGGAAATATACCAATGCCTTGTATGCGACGACCGGTGGACAGATCCTGATGCATGGCGGGTCCGCCTCCCTGGGCGACAATGCCACGGTGATGAGCTATTCACATAGTCCGGTCGTATATGCCTATAACGGTGGGTCGGTCACCCTGGATCGGGGCGCTCAGATCAATATCGGACAAACCGTGGGCTCCAATGCGCTGGGCAATGGAGCCGTGGCGCTCTCCGACAACGGCTCGACCACGACCATCAGTCTGGATGACGTGACCATCACCCGTCTCCAGGGGGGGTACGCGTCCGGCAATACCGGCCGCTATATGCAGGCGACCGGAGTCGGTGCTTCGTTGATCGCCAATCATGTCACGACCGAGGGCCGGGGCACTACGGAGGGGGGGGTGGAGGTGTCGAAGGGCGCCCGGATGACGATCACCAACTCCACGCTGAACCAGGCACGTGTATACAACCTGGCTTCGGGCACGAGCGGGCCGGCAACCCAGCTTTCGATCAGCGATACGACCATCAACGGCAGCGCCGTGCCCATTGGCGTTCTCGGGACGAGCTGGGATGCCACCAATGCGGTTCGCGGCAGCACGTCGCTGACCAATGTAGCCATCGCCCGGGACGGCGACGCTGCCAGCTTCGGAGGGGTTTATAACCACGGCATCTATGGCGCCGGGGTCATGGCTGAAACAACCAGCGATATTGCCGTTCACGGCGGTTCGATCATCACCACCGGCACAAGCTCGATGGGCCTCGAGGCCACCGACAACAGCGCCGGGGTCGCTCAGGGCGGCGCCGGCGTCATCACCGTCGATGCGGTGGGGGCCAAGGGGCCGACCAGCATCCAGACCTCTGGCACCGGGGCCTATGGCGCCTACGCCAACCTGGGTGGCACGATCACCATCGCGGACGGGACAACGATCCGCACCTCCGGCGCCCATGCCGATGGCCTGCGTGCGACGCTGGGCGATGCGCTGAACCCGTCGCTGTCCACGGCGAATGTGGCGCCAGCCTCCATCACCATGAGAGATGGCTCGGTCACCACCACTGGCGCCGACGCGAACGGCGTCTCGCTGGATGGCGGAACAAGTGTCAACCTGCATGATGTGGCGGTGCAGGCCGCTGCTGGCGGGGTGTCGATCACGGATGTAAACCAGAGCGGCAAGGCGAATACGGTCGTGATGACGGGCGGCGAGCTGGCCAGCCAGGGAGATGCCTTTGCCGTGGACGGCGCCAATGCCAGCATTGACGTCAGCGGCACCGCGCCGATCACGCCCGCTTCGGGCAATCTGCTGAGTCTGAGTCATGGCGCGACGGCTACCTTCACCGCCACGGGCGAAACCCTGAACGGCAACATCATTGCGGATGCATCATCCAACGGCGATGTGTATCTCAACAGCGGCACCGTGCTCACTGGCATGGCGGATCGGGTGTCGATGGCGATCGATGCCAGCAGCCGCTGGAATGTCACGGCCAGCTCGGTCGTGACCAGCCTGTCCAATGCCGGCACGATCGCTTTTGCCGCGCCGGCCGACCCCGACGATGCGGCGGGATATTCGACATTGACCGCCAGCAATTATGTCGGCGACAACGGCACGATCCTCCTCAATACCAAGCTGGGCGCGGATGGCTCGCCTTCGAACAAGCTGATCATCGATGGTGGCTCGGCCACGGGAACAACCACGCTGCTGGTGAAGAACACCAATGGCGCCGGCGCCGTGACCACGGGCGACGGCATCATGCTGGTCGATGCGATCAACGGGGCCACGACCAGCCCCGACGCCTTCAGGCTCAGTTCGGCGGTCTCGGCCGGCGCCTACGACTACAACCTGAATTACCAGAACCTCGCCAAGAGCGACCAGAGCTGGTATCTGCGCAGTATTGCAACACCGAGCGGCCCGGCCCTGAGCCCGACCGCGCAAACGGTGCTGCCGTACGCCGACGTGTTGTCGAACTTCGCGCAGGCCACGCTGGGCACGTTGCAGCAGCGTACCGGCAATCGCATCTGGACCGATGGTTCGATAGACGGCCGCGGGGCCTGGGGCCGGGTAGTGGGGCAGCATGCTTCCTATGATCCGAAATCGGGCTCATCCTACACGCAGGGTATCGGCTTTCTGCAGGTCGGCTACGATGGTGTGGCGGTCCGCCGGCCCGATGGTGAGCTGACCGTAGGCGCCTATGCCGCCTTCGGCAAGTCGAGCGCACACATCGATGTGACGCGCGACCCGGTGAGCGGCGCAGCGCGTTCCGGTGGCAAGATCACTTCGACCGGTACCAGCCTGGGCCTGGATGCCACCTGGCTGGGCCAGAACGGCCTGTACGCCGATGCCGTCGGTCAATTCGCCTGGTATGACAGCGATCTCAGCAACAAGCGCGGCACGGACAATCAAGGCTGGTCGGGGGCCGCCAGCCTGGAGCTGGGCAAGCGTTTCGACTTGGGCTCGGGCTGGTCGCTGGTGCCGCAAACCCAGCTGGCCTGGGTTCATGTGGATTTCGACAGTTACATCGACGACGCGGGCAACAAGATCTCGCTGGACAAGGGAGACAGCCTCCAGGGCCGGATCGGTGTGCGGGTGGAAAAACAGTCGGAGTCGGCGACCCGCGATCTGCAACTCTATGGTATTGCCAATCTGGAATATGAGTTCCTGAACGGCACCAGTGTTGAAGTCTCAGGCACCACGCTCGATCAGCGCAATCAGCGGCTGTGGGGTGAGCTCGGTGTGGGGGCAACGTATGTCCTGGATAAAAAATGGAGCCTGTACGCCGAGGCTGACTACGCAACGGCGCTGTCCAGCGGCAGCGGCGACAACTACAGCGTCAGGGGAACTGCGGGATTGCGCTATCGCTGGTAGTGACGGCGGGTCTTGGTCCAGGTGCGGCTGGAACGATGTGACGACCGTGCCTGATGTGCGTCGCCGGGTATCCCCCGGTCCCGGCAAGCCGGGCTGCGGCCTTCGTACCCGTCCTTGACATGGCAGGCATCGGCCCGGCACGTTGTCGCGGGGAGTGTCAGATTTTTTGTCGCGACAAGGTGGCGTCAGGATTAACGACCCGTCCACGGTCGCGTCGTCAAGACTGATTCAGCGTTACCGTCCCCCGGCATAAGCATGACCTTTCGTAATCCCCTTGTGCAACGATTCAGCGCCAACGAGTCAGGCCGGGACTTCGCAGTGGGCGATATCCACGGCTGTTTCAGCAAGTTGGAAACCGCTTTGCGGAAGGTCCGGTTTGCGTCGGAATTCGACCGGCTGTTTTCGGTGGGTGATCTGGTGGATCGCGGGCCGGAATCCCGGCATGTGCTGGATTGGCTGGATCGACCCTGGTTCCATGCCATCTGCGGCAACCATGATTTGATGACTTGGCGCAGGGCCGTCGGCGATCCGTATCCTGCGGTCGATCATGTGGCGCACGGCGGCCAATGGCTGGACCAGCACAGCAAGGCCGAGCAGGAGCGTATCGCACAGCGTCTGCGCGAGTTGCCGCTGGCAATGGAGGTAGGCACTCCGCAAGGCGTGGTTGGCATTGTGCATGCCGATTTCCCCTACGACGACTGGCAGGCCATCCACCATGAACGATTCAGCGCCGATGATCGGGAAGCCTGCCTATGGTCGGCGGATCGTTACCGCACACGGTACACACAGTCCGTCAGGAATGTGTGTGCCGTGGTCCATGGGCATGTCACCTTGTCCAGGATGGCGCAGTTGGGCAATGTCTTCTACATCGATACGGGTGGCTGGCGTGAGGGCGGACAGTTCACGCTGCTGGACTTGCAGTCGCTGAAAGTGGTTTGCTGATCCCGCGTTGACACTTGGTTGACACCCAAGCCGCAGAAAACAAAAAAGCCACCGCAAAGGGTGGCTTCAATGTCCTGATTTAACAGGGATAATTCTGGTGGCGCATCCCTGATTCGAACAGGGGACCTGCGGATTATGATTCCGTCGCTCTAACCGGCTGAGCTAATGCGCCAAAGCCCATTATTATATGGAGTGAACACAAACTTCGCAAGTCGCAGCCCTGTCCAACATCAGATGAGTCTGAAGGGGGCCTGGTGATTCCAACATCAGATGAGTCTGGAGCTTTGGCCGCGGGTCGTCGATCATCGGGAGATGATCTTGACCTTGCACGACGAACGGCTCACCAGCCTGGAGAGCCTGGAACAATTTCTGGCCGGCACCGCTGGGCTCGATCCACAGGTCGCCGACGGCACCGAGGCGCAGCGCCACGCGCACGTCCTGTCGGCGCTGCAGCGCTTTCGCTACCACTCACTCTCACGCGCCACGAAGGGACTGGTCATCGGCTACCTGCTGGCCACCAGCGGCTACTCACGCCAGCACCTGAGCCGATTGATCGCCCGATTCCGCGATCACGCCCCGCTTGGGCAGCGCCACGCGCCCGCGCACGGCTTTACGCGCCGCTACACCGAGGGTGACATCACCGCGCTGGCCA
>NZ_JBKEAA010000039.1:0-28147 GCF_047971665.1 Castellaniella sp.
CGACGCCATCGAGCTGGAAGGGCATACCGACCGGCTGGGCTCGGAATCCTATAACCAGCGCCTGTCGCAGGCGCGCGCCGAGACGGTCCAGCGCTACCTGCGTTCGCGCGGGGTGCAGGCGCCGATGACGGCGGTGGGCCGTGGCGAGAGCCAGCCGGTGACGACCGGTTGCCAGGGCAACCGGGCAAGCCAGCAACTGATCGCCTGCCTGCAACCGGATCGTCGGGTGGTGGTGCGCATCACCGGCGTGAAAAAGTAAAAACTCTCCCCCCGTCGGGCGCATGGCGTCCGGTCACTGCCTGAAGACATCGGCCGTCCCTTTCCAGGACGGCCGATGTCATTTAATGTCCTGATCCACGCATTCCTCAGAGAGCCATTTTGCCTCGACCAGGACGCGTTGCGTCTTGACCTGTCAAGCATCCCTTTGATCTGGCCGCGCGTCGAAAAGGCACGCCGTATGCGCCTGGATGCTTTCACTCTTACCCCATTACCACCTGCGCATTGCACTGGAATCGACGGAAGAGATAATAATTTATTTTTAATAAATACAACCATCAAATATATCGGCGCTTATTTTATCGGCTCTTATCTTCATCAAATCAAATCCGGACCAACATTGACAATTGTCAATTCCCCATTCTGGGTACTAATGCATATGTACATACCCATATATACAATAAATGCCAATTTTCCGGATGGACTCCATATTCATGGCGCCTTCACAACCATATTCAGAGTAACGAAAGAATCAGAAATAACCATGAGTCCGAAATTCAAACCAGAACTGAGATCTCTCAGACTTTAAATAAATTCGTCATGCTCTTATTTTCCATATTCAAAATATTTTTTGCTTCACCATGATGAATTTAATAACACACTCAAGAGAAACCAGGAAACAAACCTTCAATCAAGAATCAACACCCCGCATGACCCGGATCAGGACAGGCCTGCTGGCCGGCCTTGCCGTCCTGTCCGGGTTTTCCTGTAACGCGCTGGCAGGACCGCCCATGACGGTGATTGTCACGCCCGAGACCCCTATCTCCGGAACACTCGCGTTTATCGACTCCGTAGACGGCACACTCATCCTGGCTGGCGGCAACTTCAACCACGCAGTTTTTGATGGTGGCGACGATGCCTCCTCGAACGACGGGTCCGTCGATACCGTGATATTCCAGGAACAGACGACGACGACGGCCATCAACCAGTTCATCAATTTCGAGACCATCAAGATCGTAGGCGGCGAGGTCACCTGGAACGGGCCAATAACAGTCGATACCGCATCGCTCGACAACGGCTTTTTCATCATGAATGCCGGGCACTTCATCGCGCCTTCCAGTTTTGATCTGACAGGCAACTTCAATATCGAATCAGACAGTGTCTTCGATGCCTCCGCAGGCGGCGCCAATATCACAGGGACGGTCACCAATGCAGGGACGATCAATATGGCGGGCAGCACGGTCGGAGATGAATTGAAAATCACCGGCGACTATCTCGGCAACGGAACATTACTCGTCGATTCACGCTGGGACGATCCGGATATCCAGCAAACAGACCACATGATCATTACCGGCGCAGCCGATGGCATGACCACCGTGGCGGTCCCAGGCGGAATCATCGGCGATGTGACCCTGGGCGATGCGCCCAAGAACGGCCAATGGCTGACGCCTGTCGTTTCAGTAGAGGGGACCGATCTCAATCAGTCACACACATTCACCGGCACGGCTGAGACGACCAATGCGGGTCAGGCGCAACTCGTGCAGCGGGATGATCCCAATGGCGGCAGCAACTATTACTGGGTGCTGGCCGCCCAGAATCCAGGCACCGACCCCATTCCGCCGGGCCCTGATCCTGTCCCCATCTACACCCCCGGCACCCCGGGTTACGTGCAGATGTCGCGCATCGACCGCGAGATGGGGCTGGAACAACTGGGCAAGCTGCACGAACGCCGAGGCGACTTCAGGCAGGTACCCAGAGATCAAAGCGCCAACCCGATCTGGGGCCGCCTGAACATCACCGACCAGCAGGAACAGGGAGACAAACGCTTCGGTTATGACACCCAGACCAGTTTCCTGCAATTCGGCGCGGATCTGCGCGCGCGCAGCGACGAGGCCGGCAACCGGCTGCATCAGGGCGTGATGGTCACCTACAGCCGGGGCGATCACGACTTCTACGACAAGTACCGCGCCGAGAACGGCGTGGTCAGCGACCGCAAGCATGTGGGTACGGGCACCACCGACATGTACTCGCTGGGAGCCTACAGCACCTGGTACAGCGCCAACGGCACCTACCTGGATCTGGTGGGCAACCTCTCGGGCATCCACAACACCTACGACAGCGCCAGCGGTTCGGCCAGCCAGAACGGCTACGGGCTGGGCGTGTCGGTGGCAGTGGGCCATCCGTGGCAACTGGGTCGCAGCGCCTGGCAGATCGAGCCGCAGGCGCAGCTGTCCTATCAGTACGTGCACCTGAACGACTTCGATGACGATGTGCGCACGATCGACGACCAGAGCGGCGGCACCCTGCGCGGACGGCTCGGCGCGCGGCTGGCCTACAACAACGACAACGGCGAGCAGCGCACCCACACGTTCTACGTGACGGCCAATGTGCTGCATGACTTCACGGGCAACAAGTCCGAGGCGCGCATCGGGCGCGACGAGCTGCGCGAGACCTACCAGCGCACCTGGGGCGAACTGGGCGTGGGCGCGCAGTTCCCGCTGGGCAAGTCGGCGTATCTGTACGGGGATGTACGCTACGCGCGCGCGTTCAGTGGCGGCACCGACGTGTACCAGGGCGACGATACCGCACGCGAGAGCACCAGCGGGCGCGTGGGCGTACGCTTCATCTGGTAGGCACCTCCCGGTGTGCCCGGCACACCAGTGGCCTCATCGGGGCTCAGGGGATCACGGCCGGCGCAATGCCTTTGCATGAAACGCCACGTGATCCCCGATGAAGCTGGCAATGAAGTAATAGCTGTGGTCGTACGTCGCCTGACGGCGCAGGGTCAGCGGATACCCCGCATCCCGGCAGGCGGCCTCCAGCAGGTCCGGGCGCAGCTGTTCAGCCAGGAACTCATCGCCCAGGCCCTGATCCACCAGCAGGGGCAGATGCGGCGCGGGCGCGGCAGCGCGGATCAGCGCCACCGCATCCCACGAGGCCCAGGCTGAGACATCCGCGCCCAGATAGGCCGTGAACGCCTTTTGTCCCCAGGGCACTTGCGAGGGCGCCACAATGGGCGAGAAAGCGGACACACTGCGATAGCGTCCCGGATGACGCAGCGCCGTGATCAGGGCGCCATGGCCGCCCATGGAGTGGCCAGCGATGGACCGCGCGGGTGCCGTGGAGAAATGCGGTTCGACCAGGCCGGGCAGTTCCTCGGCCACATAGTCCTGCATGCGATAGTGCGCCGCCCAGGGCGCCTGCGTGGCGTTCAGGTAAAAGCCTGCGCCCTGCCCCAGATCATAGGCGGGATCATCGGCCACCGCTTCACCGCGCGGGCTGGTGTCCGGCGCGACCAGGATCAGACCGTGACGCTCGGCGTGCGCCTGGGCGCCGGCCTTGGTGATGAAGTTCTGTTCGGTGCAGGTCAGGCCGGACAGCCAGTACAGCACAGGACAGGACTCGCCGCGCAGGGCCGCCGAAGGCAGGTAGACGCCAAAGCGCATGGCGCAGTCCAGCACCTCGGAATCATGGCGCCAGACCTCCTGGCGGCCGCCGAAGCAGGCGTGCTGTTCAATGCGTTCCATAGGCGTCAGTCTCCATGAGGTGCTGTGCGTCGACCGCCCCGCCAGGAGACGGCGCGGCCACGATGCGGATGAGACTGATTATGGCCAGAACCGGCCGGCAAGACAAACTCAGACGATGGTCCGGACCGCGGTGAACATATCGGCGGGCTGCGGGCCGATGGGGTTGCGCAAGGGCCGTCCGAACCCTTGCAGGGAAATTTCGAAACGATCGCCCTCCTGCGTCCGGACGCCGTCGGCAAAACTCAGCGTCGAGGTGCCGAAGAAATGCACGTGGACATCGCCCGGCCGGCGGAACCCCGCGTATTTGAAATGATGATGTTCCAGATTGGCCAGGGTATGGGCCATATTGGCCTCGCCGGTCACGAAAGGCCGGGTCCACAACACCTTGCCACCACGCACGATGCGGGATTCGCCCTGCAGGTCGGACGGCAATTCTCCGATCACGATTTCCGGTCCGAAACTGCAGGCGCGCAGTTTGGAATGCGCCAGCCACAGGTAGTTGACGCGCTCGGTGACATGATCCGAGAACTCGTTGCCCACGGCAAAGCCCACCCGGACCGGCGTTGCGTCGGGCGCGATCACGTACAGGCCGACCAACTCCGATTCCTCACCGGCATCCCGGGCACTGCCGGGCACCGGCAGCGGGCGCTCGGGCGCCACCACACAGCCGCCATCGCCCTTGTAGAACCATTCCGGCTGGACACCGATCCCGCCAGCCGCCGGACGCCCGCCCTCCAGCCCCATCTTGAACATGCGCATGGAATCGCTGAGACTGGCTTCGTCTTGATTCATCTTGGCGTGCATGGCATCCCTGGTATCGGCGCTGCCCAGATGGGTCAGCCCCGTGCCGCTGACCAGGCAGTGGGCCGCATCGGGATGCGTCAATGGCGGCAGCAGCCGTTGCGATTCGATCAGGTCCTGGTAGGACAGCACCTGGTTGCCCAGATGCTGCTGGATCAGATGCGTCAACGACATGCCATGCTGCACGGCCATCATGACCAGCGCATAGGTACCGCCCACGACCTCGATGACACTGACCTGATCGGTGTCGTCCGCCAGGGCGGCCTTGACCCCCTGCGCATCCTTGAACTGAATCAATCGCATCATGACTTCCTTATAGACATCCTGGCGCATTCCAAAGCGGCGCTCACTCGATGATCGAAAACTGATCGCGATAGCGATCGGACAAGGTCAGGCCCAACCCCGGTTTGTCATCGTCCAGATCGATGAAGCCCTTGACCGGCATCGGGTCGCCTTCGAAGATGTAATAGAACAGCTCATTGCCCACCTCGACATCATGGACGGGGAAATACTCCGACATGGGCGAGGCCAGCGTGGACATGGTCAGATGGTAGTTGTGCATCTGACCGGCATGGGGAATGACGGGCACGCTGTAGGCCTCGGCCAGCGCGTTGACCTTGTGCGCCGCCGTGATGCCGCCGACGCGATTCGTGTCGTACTGAATGACCGATACCGCGCGCTTGTCCAGCAGCTGCCGGAAGCCATGGCTGGTGAATTCATGCTCGCCGCCCGAGATCGGAATCGATCCGCACTGGTTCAGCTCGGCATAGCCATCGATGTCATCGGCGATCACCGGTTCTTCCAGCCAGCGCGGTTCGAACACTTCCAGCTTGGGCAAAATGCGCTTGGTGTATTCCAGGTTCCAGCCCATGTAGCATTCCAGCATCAGGTCGGTGTCGTAGCCGATGACGTCGCGCACGGCCTTGACGCTGTCCAGATTCTTGCGCACCCCGGCCGGGCCGTCCTTTGGCCCATAGCCGAAACGCATCTTGAAGGCCGTGAACCCCTGATCCACATAGGCTTGCGCCTCGGCCTGCATGGCATTGAGGTCCGTGCGGTACAGCTTGGAGGCATAGCAGGGGATCTTTTCCTTGGTGCGCCCGCCCAGCAGCTTGAACACCGGACGCCCGACCGCCTTGCCCATGACATCCCACAAGGCGATGTCGATGGCGGAAATCGCCGCCATGGCCACGCCCTTGCGGCCCCAGGCCATGGTGGAGCGGTACATGCGCTGCCACAGGTATTCATAGTCAAAAGGATCGTGGCCAATGACCAGCGGCGCCAGATACTGATCGATGATCTGCTTGGCGATCCGCGGCGCCAGCGCCACATTGCCCAGGCCGATGATGCCGTCATCCGTCTCGACCTCGACGACGGTCCAGCCATGGAAACGGAACGTCCCCATGGAATCCCCCCGGTCCCACAGGGCATCCATGGCGTTGGTGCAGAAATGCGGTTGAGGAGGCACCGTCTTGCCCTGCCACTCGAAAACGCGGGCGCGGATGTGTTTGATCTTCAATTCAAGCTCCGTCTGGAAAATGCGGATGAGGTCTGGGAACGGAATCAGGCGGCGGCCTGATTCCGGTAGGAAGCGCCCATGCGGCTGGCGATCAGAAAGGCGTTGCGCATGGCCTGGGCGTTGGCGAGATTCCGGCCGGCAATGTCATAGGCGGTGCCATGTGCCGGGGTCGTGATCGGCACGGGCAGGCCGCCCTGCACGGTCACCCCCTTTTCGAACCCCATCAGCTTGATGGCGATCTGTCCCTGGTCGTGATACATGGTCACGATGGCGTCCAGTTGGCCGTCGCGGGCCCGCAGGAAAATCGTGTCGGCCGGATAGGGCCCCTGCACCGGGATCCCCTGGGCGTTCAGGTCCGCCACGGCGGGAGCGATCACATCGATCTCCTCGCGGCCGCAGGTGCCTCCGTCGCCACCGTGCGGATTGACCGCCGCAACGGCCACGCGCGGCTGCGCATTGCCAGCGGCCTGCAAAGACCGGTAGATCAGGGCGCTGGCCGCGACGACGCGTTCGCGCGTGATGTACCGGGTCGCGTCCTTGAGCGGAATGTGGGACGACACCCGCGCGGTCCATAGACCGTCCAGGGTGTTGAATTCGCAAAAATAGCCATCCACCTCGAGGTATTCGGCGAAATGGTGCAATTCGTCTTCATGGCGCAAGCCGCCCATTTTCATGGCGTGCTTGTTCAGGGGGGCGAAGCAGATGGCGTCGATCTGCCGCGCCTGCGCCGCGTCCATGCACCGGTCCAGCACCCGCAGCACGGATTCGCCGCCGGCGCGGCCGGCCTGGCCGACGCTCACGTCCTCAGGCCGGACGGTATCGACGGCCACAAACAGCGGCAGCCCGGCAGGGGCCTGGCGCGCCTGCGCCAGCGAGTCCAGCGCCCGGGTCGGCACCCGCACGTCCGCGACCTGCTGCCCGCGCTCCCAGAGCCACGGGTCGCCGATCAGCACGATCTTCGCATTGCCCAGTTCCGCGGGCTGCGCCAGCAGCTTGGCGATCAGCTCGGCGCCGATCCCGGCGGGATCTCCCAATGTCAGGGCGACGACGGTATGTTCTTGAGTCATGTTCGATTCATCCGCAAAGTGTCAGGAGGCAGAGGGCCGCAGCCGGGCGCGGACCATCCGCGTGATTCTGGAAACCAAGGGCAGGAAAGCCATCACGAGCCCTGCCGTGGTCATGGTGCCGGCCAGGCCGTTGGACCAGAAAATATCCAGGCTGCCGCTCGAGAACAGCATCGACTGGCGGAACGCATCCTCCATCTTGTCGCCCAGGACGGCGGCCAGCACCAGCGGCGCGATCGGATAGGACAGTTTCTTGAACAGATAGCCGAACACGCCGAAAACCAGCATCAACGCCACATCGAACAGCGACTGATGCACCGCATAGGCGCCGATGGCGCAGATGATGACGATGATGGGCGCAATGATGGAAAACGGGATGCGCAAAATGGCTGTGAACAGCGGAATGGTCGACAGCACCACGATCAGACCGACGACGTTGCCCAGATACATACTGGCGATCAGCCCCCAGACGAAGTCCTTCTGCTCGACGAACAGCGTCGGCCCCGGCTGCAGGCCCCAGATCATCAGGCCGCCCAGCATCACGGCGGCCGTCGCCGACCCCGGAATCCCCAGCGTCAGCATGGGCAGCAGCGCGCTGGTTCCAGCCGAATGATCGGCGGTTTCGGGAGCGATCACGCCATCGAGCGCGCCCTTGCCGAACTGCTCGGGGTTTCTGGACATGTTCTTGGCCACGCTGTAGGACAGGAAAGACGCCGCCGTCGGCCCGCCCGGCGTGATCCCCATCCAGCAGCCGATCAGGCAACTGCGCAGCCAGGTCGCCCAATAGCGCGGCATCTGCTTCCAGGTGCTCCAGACCACGCGCAGATTGATCTTCGCGTTCTCGCCCCGGAAGACCAGGCCCTCCTCGACCGTGCAGAGGATTTCTCCGATGCCGAACAGACCGATCACAGCGACTTCGAAACTGATGCCGCGCAGCAGCTCGGTCTGCCCGAAAGTCAGGCGCAGATTGCCGGAAACCGTGTCCATGCCGACACTGGCCAGGATGAAGCCCAGCATCATGGCGGCCACGGTCTTGAGCGCGGGCGTCTTGCCCAGGCCGATGAAGCTGCCAAAGGCCAGCACGTACACGGCAAAGAACTCGGGCGAACTGAATTCCAGCGCGAAGCGCGCGATGTAGGTGGACAGGAAGGTCAGCAGCAACACCCCCACCAGCGCGCCCAGCAGGGCCGAGGTATACGCAGCGGTCAGCGCCTCGCCCGCCCGCCCCTGCTTGGCCAGCGGATGGCCATCGAAGGTGGTCGCGATCGAGGAGGGCTCACCGGGGATATTGAAGATGATGGAGGTCACCGAGCCACCGAACAAGGCGCCCCAGTACATGCACGACAACAGGATGATGGCCGATACCGGCGACATGCTGAAAGTCAGCGGCAGCAGAATGGTGACGCCGTTGGGCGCGCCCAGGCCCGGCAGCACCCCCACCAGGATGCCCAGCAGGACGCCGGCCACCATCAACAGCAGGTGGTTCCAGGTCAGCACCACCCCCATGCCGTGCATGAGCAGTTCGAACTGTTCCATGACGAATCACTCAGAAGTCGGCGAAAGGCCCGCTGTACAGGGCGACTTCGAACCAGACGGTGAAAATGAAATAGGTGGCCAGCGGCACGCAGACGGCGATCACCAGTGTCTTGAGCAGGCCATGGCGCTTGCCCGGCTCGGCCAGGCGCCACATGAACCAGGCGATGAACAGCGCGCCCGCCACGTACATGCCGACGATGAACATCAGCACGACATAGGCGACAATGGGCAGGAAGACATTGCACACCCGCCGGAACTCCGAGCGGGTGGTCATCAGTCCCCGCCCCTCGGACCAATGCAGCAGCGTCCACGAGGCCGTCCCCAGACAGGACAGGAACATCAGCAGGCCGACATAGAACGGGAAATAGCCCGCCTGCGGCCCCGCGGCGTCCCAGCCGATCCCCTGATCCAGACTGTCGTACATCACGACCGCGGCGATCAGCATCAGCAGGCACGAGGTGAACAGTCCCCCGCCCCGCAGGCTGATGCCGCCTTCTTCGGCCCGCTGCGGCCGGTCCTGAGGCGCTTGCGTACTCATCCGTCCCTCTCCCATGATGGGCCCGGCGCGCGGACGGCGACCGTCCGCACCCATGCTCCGGTTATTTCAGCCAGCCGGCAGATTCGAAGATGTCGCGTGCGCGGGCGCTGTCGGCCTCGACCAGTTTCTTGAAGTCGTCACCGGCGACAAAGGAAGGCACCAGCGCGCCCCGCGTCAGGTAATCCTTGAACTCCTGCGTCTGAGTCACCTTGCGCAGCAGCTCGACGTAGAAATCGCGCTGGGCCCCGGTCACGCCCCCCGGCATGAAGACGGTGCGCGGAAAGCGGTACTCGTCGATCTTGATGCCCTCGGAGGCGCAGGTGGGAATGTCCGACCAGGCTTGCGTGTCCGTGACCTTGTCGGTGTAGACCATGCGCTCCTTGCTGAAAACGCACAGCGGGATCACCTGTCCGGCCTTCCATTGGGACACGCTCTCTGAGGGATTGTTGGTGTTCGAACCGATATGGCCGCCCGCCAGCTGGGTGACGGCTTCGCCACCGCTCTTGAACGGAATGTAGGTGAATTTCGTGCCTTCGACCTTGTTGATGAGCATGGTCAGGGTCTGATCCACGTCCTTGGACTGGCTGCCGCCCATGGGATATTTGGAC
The DNA here is from genome assembly GCF_047971665.1 of Castellaniella sp. Taxonomy (GTDB): domain Bacteria; phylum Pseudomonadota; class Gammaproteobacteria; order Burkholderiales; family Burkholderiaceae_B; genus Castellaniella. Next base: position 9,810 of record NZ_JBKEAA010000039.1, read on the forward strand.
GGATCGGCCTTGACGGCGGCAATGTAGTCCTTGGCGCTCTTGAACGGCAACTTGGCCGACCCCCAGAGGATGAAGTCGTCCTGCGCGACAGCGGCCACCGGCGTCAGGTCCGTCCATTGATAACCCAGCTTGGCGACCATGGGCAGCAGGTAGGCATTGTTGGTACCGACGATGATCTTGTAGGGATCGCCCTTGGACAGCTTGATGTCCAGAAAGCCCTCGGCGCCATTGCCGCCGCCCTTGTTCTGCACCACGGTCGAGACCTTCAGCAGATCATGCTTGGTAATGATGGACTGGATCAGGCGCGCCAGCTGATCGGTGCCGCCGCCCGCGCCGGCGGCCGCGATGATCTCGATATTCTTGGTGGGCTGCCAGGCTTCGGCGGCCTGGGCCGCGCCCGTCACGCTCAGCGTCAGGGCGAAGCCCGCCGCCAGGACCGGAATCGAGGGTCTGAACGAGGAAATGGCCATCTCTTGTCTCCTGTGTTTGATATGTGATGGGCCAGGGATGCTCTTGTGCGGACATCTTCTGGCGCGTCCCTGTAAGGACTCCTGGTCAGCTTATCAGAACAGTGATAACTTAATATTGAAATTATTTTATATATCTATAACCCATGCTGATACCTAATCAGACCATCCTGTTCAACCGGCTCAGAACCCGTCAGCTGGTGCTGCTGCTGGCCATCCAGTCGCATCATTCGCTGCGCAAGGCCGCCGAGCATCTGGGCATGAGCCAGCCGGCCGCCACCAAAATGCTGCGGGACATGGAGGATCTGATCGGCCTGAAACTGTTCGAACGGGGTCGGCGCGGTCTGCAGGCCACCGCCTACGGCGAGGTCATGACACGCTATGCGCAGGGCGTGGCCGCCGATCTGACCGGCGTGCGCGACGAACTGCTGGCCATCCATTCAGGCCATATCGGGAAGATCCGGGTCGGCGCCATCATGGCGCCCGTGCCGCAATTGCTGACCCACACGCTGCTTGACGTCAAGCGGGATCACCCCCGCCTGGCGATCAGCATCCAGGTCGATACCAGCGATGTACTGGTGACGGCATTGAAAGAAGATCGGCTGGACGTGGTCATCGGACGCATCCCCGACACCTGGGACGACGCCAGCCTGATATTCGAGCCGATCCAGGAAGAGGCCCTGTCTATCGTCTGCAGCCCGGAAAACAAGGCGGCGCTCAAGCGGCGCATCACCCTGGCGGAACTGGTGCACTTTCCCTGGATTCTGCAGGCGCACCCCAGCCCGATGCGCAAAGTCATCGAACTGTCCTTCGTCGAGGCCCGCCTGGCGCTGCCGCTGAACATCATGGAGACGGCCTCCATGCTGCTGACCTCGTCACTGGCGCGTCATTCCGACCTGCTGGCCGTCATGCCCACACTGGTCGCCCAGCACTACGTGGAGCGCGGCACCCTGGCCATCGTGCCTCTGCCGATCCGCAAGCACCTGCCACCTTTCGGCATCCTGATGCGCAGGACCCGCTCACCCAGCCCGGCGATCCAGATTTTCATCGAAAGCGTCAAGGCCAGGGCCCACGCGTGCGAATGCGCGGGCCGGCCCGACGCCTGCGAGGGTCAGCTCCCCAGCAGCAGCGCGTTCATGCGCTTGACGAACGCCGCCGGGTCTTTCAGGGACGCGCCTTCGGCGAGCATGGCCTGATCCAGGAGCAACTCGGCCCATTCGCCGAACGAAGCGTCGGGCTGCGCCTCCAGACGCTTGACCAGGGCGTGCTGCGGGTTCACTTCCAGGATGGGCTTGACCTCGGGCGCATCCTGGCCAGCTGCCTTGAGCATGCGCAGCAGATGGGGACTGAGTTCATGCTCGTCGACCACCACGCATGCCGGCGAATCCACCAGACGCGCCGTGGCGCGGACTTCCTTGACACGCTCGCCCAGCGCGGTCGTCAGGCGCTCGATGGTGGGCCTGAAGGCCTCGGCGGCCTCGGCCTGCTGTTTCTTTTCCTCTTCGTCGACCAGGGCATCCAGATCCAGGCCACCCTTGGCGACCGAAGCCAGGGCCTTGCCCTCGAATTCACGCAGATAGGACAGCATCCACTCGTCCACCCGGTCGGACAGCAGCAGGACTTCCAGGCCCTTGCGGCGGAAGACCTCCAGATGCGGACTGTGCGCGGCGGCGGCATGGGAATCCGCGCTCAGGTAGTAGATCTTGTCCTGACCGTCCTTCATGCGGCCGACATAGTCGGCCAGCGACACGGTCTGCGCCGGACTGTCGGACAGGGTCGACGCAAAACGCAGCAGGCCGGCGATGCGGTCCTTGTTGGCGGGATCCTCGCCGGCGCCTTCCTTGAGCACCTGGCCGAACTGGGCCCAGAACTCGGCATACTCCTCGGGCTCGTCCTTGGCCAGATCCTCGAGCAGGCCGAGAATGCGCTTGGCCGAACCCTCGCGGATGGCGCGCACGTCACGGCTTTCCTGGAGGATTTCGCGCGAGACGTTCAGCGGCAGGTCGGCCGAATCGACCACCCCGCGCACGAACCGCAGATAGGCCGGCAGCAGTTGATCGGCATCGTCCATGATGAAGACACGCTTGACGTAGAGTTTCACCCCCCGGCGCGCATCGCGGTCCCACAGATCGAAGGGCGCGCGCCTGGGCACATACAGCAGCTGGGTGTATTCGCTGCGGCCCTCGACCCGGTTGTGCGTCCAGGCCAGCGGATCCTCGAAATCATGCGAGACGTGCTTGTAGAACTCTTTGTACTGCTCGTCGGTGATGTCGGCCTTGGCGCGCGTCCACAGCGCATTGGCCTGATTGACGGTCTCCCACTCATCCGTGACGACCTGTTCGGATTTTTCCTCGTCCCATGATTCCTTGCGCATCTGGATGGGCAGGGAAATATGGTCGGAATAGCGGCGCAGGACCTCACGCAGTTTCCAGCCCGACAGGAACTCGTCCTCATCGGCCCGCAGGGTCAGGGTGACGGTCGTGCCCCGGGTCGGCCGCTCGGTCGCGGCCACGGAGAATTCGCCCTGGCCGTCGGATTCCCACAGCACCGCCTCGGCGGCGGTCAGGCCGGCGCGGCGGCTGTGCACGGCGACCTTCTCGGCGACGATGAACGACGAATAAAAGCCCACGCCGAACTGACCGATCAGCTGAGCGTCTTTCTGCTTGTCGCCCGTCAGTTGAGAAAAGAATTCGCGCGTGCCGGACCGGGCGATGGTGCCCAGGTTGGCAATGGCCTCGTCCCGCGACAGGCCGATGCCGTTGTCGGTGATGGTGATGGTGCGGGCGTCCTTGTCGAATTCGACGCAGATGCGCAGATCGGCGTCGCCCTCGAGCAGTTCCGGATGGTCGATGGCCTCGAAACGCAGTTTGTCGCAGGCATCGGACGCGTTGGACACGAGTTCGCGCAGGAAAATTTCCTTGTTGCTGTACAGGGAATGGATCATCAGGTTCAGCAACTGCTTGACTTCCGCCTGGAAGCCCAGGGTCTCGGCCGTATGGGTGTCGGTTTGGCTCATGATTCGGATGGATTCAGAGGTTCTTGCGGCATCGCAGGGCGCCTCGCGCGAGGTCGGCGAGGCGGACTGCAGATTCACATGGGGCCGGCGGGCAGGATTTTCAAGGGATGCGGGAGGATGACGGGATCGGCGGCAACGCGCCGTCGGCCCCGGCCGCGCCGGGCGGATGCCCGGGCGCCCCCCATTGCGGCACGTCGACCGAGGCCACCGGGCCGGTCATGCGCGCGCCGTGATGCCGGATGATGTCGGCGATCTTCAGCAGGACGTCCTCCTGGACGTCCATGTATTCGTTGTAGTCCGTGCTGACCGTGAAGGCGTACAGGGACAGTTTCAGGGAGAACATCCCGCAACTGCTGAAATTGAAGGCAAAGAAATCATGCCTCACGCCCCGATGCTTGCGCAGCATGTCCTGCGTGTCGGCGACGATGGCGGGCACGACATCGATATCGGCATAGCGGATGTGGATGTCCTCCATGATGCGGCGGCTGGACATGCGGGTGTGGTTGATGACCGGCTGGGTGTTGAACATCGCATTGGGGACATAGAACGGCTTGCAGTCGAAGCCGATCAGCCGCGTGGCGCGCCAGCCGATGTGCTCGACGCAGCCCATCAGTTCGGTCCCCGGAATGATGACGTATTCACCGACCTTGAACGGGCGACTGGCAAAGATCGTCAGTCCGCCCAGGAAATTGGCCATCAGGCTCTGCGCGGCAAAACCCACGGCGATACCGCCCATGCCGCCGAAGGCCAGCAGACCGGCAATGGAAAAACCCAGCGTCTGCATCATCATCAGGATGGCCGTGATGACGATCGAAGCCTTGGTCAGCTTGCCGACGGCATCGGCCGCCGTCGGATCGAGTTCGCGGCCCTGCTCGCTGGCGCGGCGCATCAGATTGTCCTGGATGCGATTGACCGCTCTCAACAGCAGCCACATCACCACCAGGATCACGGTGACGTCCCGCGCCGGCGCCAGCCCATGCGCCAGCATCGAATCCCTGGCGAATACGCCCTCGTCGTCCCGCAGCAGAATCTGGCCGGCCAGCGCGATCCCCAGCACCCAGATCAGGACCTGCAGCGGCAAGGCGGCGGCCGCCAGAAGCCCCTGTCCCCAGGCATGCCGCACGGGGTGCAGCCGACGGGCGATGCGATCCAGGACGAACCGCAGAATACCGCCCGCCAGGAGGACGCACAGCACGACGCCAAAAACCAGGATGACGGTTCGCCACTCATGGTAGATCGCCGTCAGTTGTTCAAGAATTGCAGGAGTCAAACCACATCGCTCCGGTAAAAGGGATGGGCTCCAGTGTATCGGCCCGCCCGGCGCGCCGACAAATCCGCCCTGCCCGCACACGGCGCACGGCGACGGTACGCACGGGCCGCGCCAGACGGCCGGCGGCGGTCAGCGCCCCTCGCGCAAGCGGCTCAAGGTCGTCGTGGGCGTGATGGCCTCGGGGTCCAGCAGGCAATGCAGAATGGCCGGCCGGCCGCTGTCCAGCGCGCGTTGCAGCGCGGGGGCAAAATCCTCGGTCTTCTCGACCCGTTCGCCGTGACCGCCGAAGGCGCGCGCATAGGCCGCGAAATCTGGATTGCGCAGCGCGGTCGCCGACACCCGACCGGGATAACGCCGTTCCTGATGCATGCGGATGGTGCCGAACATGCCGTTGTCGATCAGGATCACCAGGATCGGCAGGTCATACTGAACCGCCGTGGCGAATTCCTGACCGTGCATCATGAAGCAGCCATCGCCCGCGAAACACACCACCCGGCGATCCGGATGGAGCCGCTGGGCCGCCACGGCCGCCGGCAAGCCATAGCCCATCGAACCGGAAGTGGGCGCCAGCTGCGTCCCATAGGCGCGAAAACGATAAAAGCGATGCAGCCAGGTCGCGTAGTTGCCGGCGCCATTGGTCAGGATGGCGTCCTGGGGCAGCACGGCGTTCAGATGCGCCATGACCCGGCCCATCTGCAACGCGCCGGGATGCTCAATGGCGGCAGGATCGCTCCAAACCTGCCGCCGCGCATGCAACTGCTCGCAGCGCTGACGGCGCGCGGCCGTCGCCGTGGGCGCCAGCGGCTCGATGGCCCGCACCCAGGTCCCGGGCGCGCAGGCCATGGCCAGATCCGCCTGGTAGACCCGATTGAGCTCACCGACATCGGGATGCACATGGACCAGCGTCTGCGCGGGATCGGGCACATCGAACAGCGTATAGCCCTGGCTCGGCACCTCGGACAGACGGCCGCCCACCGCCAGGATCAGATCGGACGCCCGGATGGCCTCCAGCAATTGCGGATCCGAGCCCAGACCCAGGTCACCGATGAAGCAGGGATGATCGACCGGACACAGCATCTGGCGGCGGAACTGCACTGCCACCGGCAAAGCATGGCGCTCGGCAAAAGCACCGAAGGCCTGCACGGCGCGGGCATCCCAGCGACTGCCGCCAAGAATCGCCAGGGGACGCTGCGCCCGCGTCAGGAGATCGCCCAGCGTCCGGATCTGATCGGCGGCGGGCAGAGTCTCGGGCACACGGCAGGGCCGCGCATCGGCCACCGCCACGGTTTCGCCCAACATGTCCTCAGGCAGGGCCAGCACGACGGGTCCAGGCCGCCCGGACTGCGCCACGTGAAAGGCGCGAGAGAGATATTCCGGGATGCGCGCGGCCTGATCGATCTCGGCCGCCCACTTGACCTGGGTCCCGAACACGGCGCGATAGTCCATTTCCTGGAAAGCCTCGCGGTCACGCATCGCCCGGTCGATCTGCCCGACCAGCAGAATCAGGGGGGTGGAATCCTGCGACGCCACATGCACCCCCGCGAACGCATTGGTCGCCCCCGGTGCACGCGTCACCAGGCACACCCCGGGCCGGCCGGTCAGCTTGCCATACGCCTCGGCCATGATCGCCGCCCCGCCCTCCTGACGGCAGACCGTGACCTGGATGTCGGCATCGACCAGACCATCGAGCACGGGCAGATAGCTTTCGCCCGGGACACAGAACACATGCTGCGTCCCCTGGAGCCGAAGCTGCTCCACCAGAATATGTCCCGCCGGACGGGAGACCGCACCGTCCGATCGGTCGGCCGCCGTCTCGAGGGCTTGCCCGTACCCGGCCTGGTCTCGGGAGGCGGCGCTTGCGCTGGAACGCAGGGTCATGAGGGATATTCCTTTCCAAGAATGATCGAAACGCGGGGCGCGGCACCCCGCCGTGCCAAGAGGGACGAACACCGCATCCTCGCGACGGCTCCACTCTACACTACGTTCCGATTCATCAGGGACATGCCGTCTCCCCGCATCGGCATGCTGCACCGCCCCGCCGTCCGGTCGGCGCCGACAAGAGGCCAGCCCCGGCCAGCGGACGGCGCCGGTCAGGCCGTCCCGTGCACGAAGCGCTCGAACAGATCGACGGGGCCCATCTGCCCGCCCTTGAGCATGACCTCCATGCCATCCAGCGAGGCGGCATCGCTGTGCAACCGGCACAGGGCGACACCCGGCGCGATCCGTCGCAGGTAGGACAGGCCCCAGGCGTCCAGCGCCTGCATCGCCAGACTGGAGCTGTCTCCGCCCGCCACGCCCAGGCGCCGTACCGGCCATTCACGCAGGATCGCGGCCAGCAGCAGCCCGCCGGCATGCGCCAGCCGATGACTGTGGACCCCGTCCGTGCGTCCGCCCCGGGTGTTTTCGATACAGGCCAGCACATGATGACCTTGACGCAGGTGACGCGCAATCATGCAGGCGGCCCGATCCCGGTAAGCCTGATTCTCATGGGCCAGCCGCACCGGGTCCAGCGCGACCCGGTGGTAGGAGGTCGCCGCCGCGACCTGCTGCGCCGTCAGGGGCGACAGGCTGCCCGCCAGCAGCAGCACCGGCTCCCGGGCCGCGCAGAGGCCATCCGGCACGTCCGGCGCGCCATGGCCCCACTGGGAACCCAGCGCTTCGATCACGCTGCTGGGACCCGCCGCCAGCACAGGATGGCTTTCGGCCATGCCGGCCAGCGCCGCGCCGACCGGTTCCAGATCCTCGGCCCGCGCCACATCGAACAGCACGGCGCCGGTCGAGCGCAGATCCAGCAAGCGGGCCGACAGCGCGGCCCGCGCCTCACGGGCATACATCCGGTAGTCCACCGACACCACATCCGCCAGGCCCAGATCGGCCAGATGACGCCTCAGATCGGCCTCGCCCATGGGCGTGACCGGGTGACGGCTCATGGTGGGGTGGCGGTCGATGCGATGCACCTCGTCCCCCGCCGCGGCGAACAGATGTCCAAACAGGCAATAGCGCCCCAGGCTGGGCTGGCCGCCCACGATCATCGCCGCTCCCGCATCGGGCGCGGCGGACCGGAGGACCTCCAGCGCCACTGCCATGTTGCCCACCTGCGGCGCGCTGTCGAACGTGGAACAGACTTTGTAATGAATCACGCGCGGGGCCAGAGCGCGCAAAAACGCCACCACGGGCAGCAAGGCCGCCCGCATCACATCCGGCGGCATGGCCCGTGTCGATCCGGCAATCCCCAGACAATCCAGCGCGCCTGCACGCCGCAATTGATCCGGCGTCGGCACGTCGAAGAACAACAGGGTCCGCAGACCGGCGCGCGCAGCCGTTGCCAGCGCGTCCGTGGCCCCCGTGAAGTCATCGCCGTAGAACGCCAGGCGGGGCGCCGCGCGACTCATCGCGATCCAAAGAACGCCAGGGCGCGAGCCAGTTCTGGCGCCTGGCGGGCCCGCTCGGCCAACGATTCGCCCGCCCGGGCCGCGGCCCAGGCCTGACGGATGCTGGAGACGCCCGCCGCGGGGCCATCGGGATGCGCCAGGATGCCGCCGCCCGCCATGAACAGCAAGTCGTCGCGGCCGATCGCCTCCCAGGTGGCGGGCACCGTGCCGGCCCACTGGCCCGACGAAAACGCCGGCATCACCGTATCCTCGCGATCCAGTTCCGGCGCCAGCGGTGTGTAGCAGTCGCCGGCCGCTTCGATGACCTCCTCGTCCGCCTGCGAAAACTTGCCCTGCAGACCATGCACGTGCATGTGGTCCACTCCCGCCAGCCGCCACAGCGTCTGGTAGGCCTGGTACCCGATGCCCAGCAACGGATGACGCGACAGCGCGCCAAAGCCGTTGCGATGCCCGTGCAAGGCCAGCGGCGTATGGCGACGCAGACTCTGAATGGCGGAATAGCCGCAGGCATTCAGGCTGGCCATGACACAGGTGCCGCCTTCCCGCTCGACCAGATCGGCATGGCGGCGCATCGCATCGGTCTCATCGGTGATATTGAACGCCACCATCACCCGCCTGCCGGTGCGCTCGGCATGCTCGCGCACGACCCGCATCACGGCCGGCACCCGCTGCGCCAGCGGCGCATGCGCGGGATTGGCGCAGACCTCGTCGTCCTTGATGAAATCGACCCCTGCCGCGCACAGGCGGCTGACCAGTTCAGCCGTCTGTCCCGCCGAAAAACCCACATTGGGCTTGATGATGGTTCCGACCAGCGCGCCTTCGGACACGCCAGTGGCGCGGCGCGTCCCGTCGATGCCCACACGCGGAAAATCAAATCCGGCCCGATAGGCGGCCGGTACCCGCAACGTCTCCAGGCGCAGCCCCGTGACCTCGCCCAGGTCGTACAGATTGCCCGCCACCGTGCTGGCCAGTGTCGGCAGGTTGGCGCCGATATTGGCCGGCGGAAACGAGAGTTCGATCCGCGCGCGACGCCACGGCCCCCCGACGCCCCGGCGCGTCAGAAAAGCATTCGACAGACTCGGCCGGTCCACCGCATCGAGCGGTTGCACCGATTCCACGACGGCGCGCGCGCGCCCGCGCAGTTCATCGGTTTCCCCGGCCACCCGGGTGAACGTGCCGCAGGATTGCTCCCCCGCCATGACCTCGGCCACGGCGGCGGGATCCAGCGGGGTTTCGATGACGTAACCGGCCAGAATCCGTTCGCCGCTCATGCCACCCCCAGGTCGGGGAACGGGCGCACCGGATCGTGGCCATCCCACCCTTCCGATGCCTCGCGGATCGTCCGGAACAGGCGGCCCTTCGGACCCAGGACCTCGGACAGCTCGATGACGGTGCCCGGATGGTATTCCGTATCGAAATAGATGAAGCGGCCGCGTTCGCCGACCTCGCCGCTCATCTTCGGTTTGAAGCCCTGCGCCAGCAGGCGCTCGAGATCGGCGTCGTAGGTTTCCGTCCAGTAGGCCACATGCTGCAGCCCGGTGCGTCCGGCCTGAAGGAAATCGCGGTACATCGACGGCACGTCGTTGCGCGTCTGGATCAGCTCGACCTGAATGAAACCGGAATTGGCCAGCGCCACGGAATTGTGCGGCTCATAGGCCTCGCCGTCATAGCGGTAGTTGGTGATCGGTACGCGAGGGTTGTAATACCAGGGGCCGACGCCCAGCGTCTCGCCCCAATAGTCCATGGCCGCCTCGATGTCGGGAACGACATAACCCAGTTGGCGGATCTGGCCGAAAAACCGGCTCATAGAGAGACTCCCAGAAAAAGATCCTGTCATGACAGAATCAGGCATGTAGAAAATCAGGTATCGAGAAAACCGATGGAAATCCAGGGGATGGCCGCAACCAGGATCAGGCCGACGAGCAGCGCCGCCATATACCCCCAGATCGGCCCGACCCCTTCTTTGGGATCCACCTTGCCCACAGCGCACGCGCCGTAGTAGCCCACGCCGAAAGGCGGCGCGAACAGGCCCACTCCCATCGCCAGGACGACCACCATGGCGTACTGCACCTCGTGAATGCCCACGGCGCGCGCGATGGGGAACATCAGCGGACCGAACAGCACGATGGCGGGGATGCCCTCCAGCACGCTGCCCAGCACGATGAACACGACCAGCGAAACCGCCATGAAGGTGTATTTCCCGCCTGGCAGCCCGGTCATGGCCTGCGCCAGGTCATGGGCAAAACCCGACTGCGTCAGCGCCCAGGCCATGCCCGTCGCGCAGCCAATGATGAACAGGATCGCGCCCGACAGGGTCGCGGTCTCGATCAGGATGCCCGGCAGGCGCGAGAAATCGAACTGGCGGTACAAAAGCAGCCCCGCCAGCACGGCATAGGCGATGCCGATGGTGGACACCTCCGTGGCCGTCGCCACCCCCTCGACCACCGCGGCGCGGATCACGAACGGCAGGGCCAGCGCCGGCAGCGCGATGGGAAAAGTCCGGAAGATCTCGCTGCGGGAAAGCCGGGGCACGTTGCTCATGTCCTCGTTGCGATAACGCCGCCAGACGATGACGCACAGCGCCAGACCCAGCACCAGCCCCGGCAGCATGCCTCCCGTGAACAGCGCGGAAATCGACACGCCCGTGACCGAACCGATCGTGATCAGGACGATCGACGGCGGGATGGTCTCGGTCTGCGCGCCGGTGGTCGACAGCAGCGCGATCAGGTCCCCGGGCTTGGCGCCGCGCTTTTTCATCTCGGGCAGCAACACCGGCGCGATCGCCGCCATATCGGCGGTCTTGGACCCTGAAATCCCAGACACCAGATACATCCCGCCGATGAGCACGTAATTCAGGCCGCCGCGCACGTGACCCAGCAGGCTGGACAGGAACTGCACCATGGCGCGGGCCATGCCGGTCATCTCGATCAGCATGCCCAGCAGCACGAACAGCGGCACCGCCAGCAGGATCAGATGCGACATGCCTTCGTCCAGCCGGCCTGCCAGGACCACCATCGGCGTGCGCGTCGTCAACGCCAGGAAACCGAATGTCGCCAGGGCAAAGGAAAACGCGATCGGCACCCCGGCAAAGACGCAGGCGCCGACCACGCCGGCGAAAAAGATCACCAGATTGAGTTTGCCCAGCGACATCAGCACGGGCCCCAGCAGCCAGAAGGCCACCGCCAGCGTCACGGCCGTCAGCACGGCCGGCAGCACCCTGGCCGCCGGACCGCAATGCAACAGGCGCACCACGCACACGGCCAGCATCAGCACCGTCCCCACCGGCAGGGCCGAGGCCCGCCAGGCATTGCTGATCTCCATGGCCGGTGTCACGATGACGGCTTCTTCGATCGCATATTCCCAGGCGGGCATCATCAGCAGCACCAGGAACACCAGCGCGGCTGCCAGAGCAAAGGCATCCAGGAACAGCCGGGTATCGTGTGCGCACCGGGACACCAGCGCGGTCATGCGCATATGCGCGCCGCGCCGCAACGCGATGACGGCGCCGAGCATCGACAGCCACAGGAACATGATGGCAGCAAGCTCATCGGTCCAGACGATCGGCTCATGAAAGACATAACGCGCCACGACGCCCGACAACAGGACGCAGACCTCGGCCAGCACCAGCACCATCGCCGGCCATTCGGACACGATGCCCAGGACGCGGTCCAGCCAGGCCAGCACACCGGTCTCGACCTGTGGCTCCTCGATTTCCTGGGCGCCGGTCTCCCAGGCGGCGAGGCCGTCGTGGCTCGCCGTCATCAGGACACCTTGCCGACGGAGGCTTCCAGCAGGCTCCAGGCTTCTTCACCGAATTTTTCCTTCCATTCGGCATAGAACCCGGCCTTGCGAAGCTGTTCGCGGAAGCTCTGCGCATCGGCCTTGTTGAACTGCAGGCCGTCGGCGGTCAGCTTGTCCTGCAACGTGGTGTTGAGCTTGGCCAGGTCGGCGCGTTGCTGCAGGCCCGCCTCGTTGAAGGCGCGCGCATAGATCGTCTTCAAGTCATCGGGCAGCCCGCGCCAGGCGCGTCCATTGACCACCAGGTGGTAGCCGTCCCAGCTGTGATTGGTCAACGAGCAGTATTTTTGCACCTCGTACAGCTTGGCCGTCTCCACGATGGCGAGGGGATTTTCCTGGGCATCGACGACCTTGGTCTGCAAAGCGGAATAGACCTCGCTGAACTGCAGGCTGGTCGGCGAGGCGGACAAGGCCTTGAACAGGGAAATCCCCATCGGGCTGACCGGCACGCGGATCTTCATGCCATCCAGGTCGGCGGCGGTTTTCACCGGCTTTGTGCTGGTGGTGACCTGACGGAAACCGTTGTCCCACATTTTTTCCAGCGTATACAGACCCACCTTGGCGAAAGCAGCACGGATGCTGTTGCCGAGATTGCCGTCCACGGTCTTCCAGACCTGATCGCTGTCGGTGAAGGCGAAACCGATGGCCGTGATCGCACTGATCGGCGCCAGGGTGGCGATCACCATGGTGCCGGCATTGAACATCTCGATCCCGCCGCTGCGCACCTGGGACAGCATGTCGGTATCCCCGCCCAGCTGGTTGTTGGGGAACACCTTGACCGCCATCCGGCCCTTGCTTTCTTCCGCGACACGGGCCGCCGCCTCGAGCGCGCGGATATTCAACGGGTGGCTGGTGGGCAGGTTGTTGCCGAACTTGAATTCGTATTCGGGCACCGCCGCGCTCACGAACCGGGGCAGGCCGATCATCGAAGCCGCCAGGGGCAGGCCCGCCAGCGTGCGCAGCGCGCCACGGCGCGTCAAGGTCTTGTTGGATTGAGTCATGTCTCCATCTCCTGTGGGGTGTCGAGTACCGGCGCCGGCGCCGGCGATTTGAAGGACATCCTATCCGGCCATCCGGCGCGAATCGGGATCAGTTGCAACGGGCGGGCAGGCCTGCGTTCACAAACAACTCGATGAGGGGACGGCGTATCGCAGCGCCGCGCGGCCCGCCAGCCTGCCTTGTGTCTCCATCGTGCTTTCTTCGTTTCACATCCCGGTGTCATCCCGTGGACTAGGGGTAGGATAGAGGGGCGCCGGGGAAAACAGAAAGCCAGTTTTTTGATGCGTTTTGAGGTATTCATCAAAAACCGGAGTACGCTGTATCGTTCCTGAACGACGCATACGACAGGCACCGTTCCATGCCCCGATCCCTGCCCTCTTCCCTGCCCACCATGCAGGACATTGCCCGGCTGGCCGGGGTCTCTCCCGCCACCGTGGACCGCGTCCTGCACCGCCGCCCCGGCGTGCGGCACGCCACGGTGCACCGCGTCATGAAGGCCGCCGCCGAACTCGACTACCTGCCGCAGGCGGAGCTGTATGCCGCCATGACGCCGCCGCCCATGCGCCTGCTGTTCATCCTGCCCACCCGCAGCAGCCAGTTCCTGCACATGCTGGGAGAATGGGTACGGCACTCGCAGGAGCACTGGGCGCCCTTCAATGTCAGTTGCCGCGTCGCCTCGGTGGAAAGCTTCGACCCCGACGCACTGGCCCATATGCTGCTGCGGCGCGGCCGTCAGTGCGACGGCGTGGCCTTCATGGCCCTCGAAGCCCCCAAGGTGCGGGACGCCGTCGCCGAGCTGGCCGAGCGCGGCATCCCGAGCGTGACCCTGGTGTCCGACCTGACGCATTCCCGACGCAGCGCCTACGTCGGTCTCGACAACCGCGCGGCCGGCCGCACGGCGGCCCAGTTGATCGCCCGCTTCGTGGGACCGTCGCGATCCGCCAAGATCGCCCTGATCGCCGGCTCGCTCAGCTACCGCGCGCATGAGGAACGCGAGGCCGGCTTCCTGAGCCTGTTCGCCGAACAATATCCGCACATGCGCGTGCTCGGCCTGCGGGAAGGCTACGACGACACGCAGGCCAACTATCGCCAGACCATCGCCCTGCTGAAAGAGCACCCGGACCTGGCCGCCATCTACAACATCGGCAGCGGCGCGGAAGGCATCGGACAGGCACTGAAGGAACGCAGGCGCCAGCACGAAGTCGTGTTCATCGGCCATGGCCTGACGCCCGACACCCGCGCCCTGCTGATCGACGGCGGCATGGACGCCATCATCAACCAGACGCCCCTGACCACCCTGCTGAACAGCATCCGCATCTTCAACAACCTGCGCGAACACCGCACGGTGCTTTCCGGGGTCGAAGCCACGCGCATGGATGTGATTTTCAGGGAAAATCTGCCGTAGTATCCATCCTGTCACGCCCCCTCGAACGGAGCCGCCCTTGTCCAGCAGCGCGATCACCAATGAATTCCTGCATGTCCTGTTCCTCATCGCCATCGCCGCCGAGGCGATGACCGCCGCCCTCGCGGCCGGACGCCGGGAAATGGACTGGCTGGGTGTCTGCCTGCTGGGCTGCATCACCGCGCTGGGCGGCGGGTCGGTGCGCGACCTGCTGCTGAACCACCATCCCTTGTCCTGGGTCGCCCACCCCTACTACCTGCTGATCACCGGCGGCGCGGCTCTGGTCACCATCGCCCTGGCCCGATTCATCCATCCGTTGCGCCACCTGTTCCTGTTTCTCGACGCCGTCGGGCTGGTGGTGTTCACGGTGATCGGTTGCGACATCGCCCTGAGCCTGGGCCTGCCCTGGGGCATCGCCATCGTCTCGGGCATGATCACCGGTTGCGTCGGCGGGGTCCTGCGCGACGTGCTCTGCAACGAAGTCCCGCTGCTGTTCCGCGCCGAGCTCTACGCCACGGTATCCATCGTCGCGGGCGCCCTGTACGTTGCCGGACTGTCGCTCGAACTGCAGCAGGAGGCCGTCACCGGCGGCGCGCTGGCCATCGGCCTGGGACTGCGGCTGCTGGCGCTGCGCTTTGGCTGGAGCATGCCCAAATTCGTCTATACCCGGGACCTGCACTGACGCCAGGCTCAGGCGGCCGGGCAGCCGCTGTGAAAACGGAATTCCGTGTCCGGTGACTCGATCAGCGCCTGCTCCACCTGCCGGATCCGGATCACCGAACGCCCGACATCGCGGGCCTCGCCAAAGCGCTGTGCAAAGCGCAGATACCCCTGATAGTGGCGGCTTTCGGAACGCAGCAGCCCGCCATAGAACGTGGCCAGCTCCTCATCCAGATGCGGCACCAGCGCCGCAAAACGCTCACACGAACGCGCCTCGATGAACGCCCCCACAATCAGGGTGTCGACCAGTCTGGCCGGCTCGTGCGTACGGACCGCCGCCCGCAGTCCGGAGGCGTAACGGCTGGCCGTCAACGGCCGCAGCGCGATGCCGCGCCGCTTCAGGATGCGCAGCACCTGTTCGTGATGCACCAGCTCCTCGCGCGCCAGTTTCGACAGCGCCGCCGACAACTCGACATCCTGACCGTGACGCGCAATCAGGCTCATCGCGGTTGCGGCGGCCTTCAGCTCGCAGTTGCGATGATCGAGCAGCAGGACATCCTGGTCGATCAACGCCCGCCGGACCCAGGCGTCAGGCGTCGGGCACGGCAGGAAATCGAGCAGGTCGGCGGGCAGTTCGGGCGGGATCATCGGGTCTCCGGATTCAGCAGGCATTCGTGGTCAACGGCGGGAGACGACATCAACGGACAGGCGGCGGGCCGGACGGCGATGGCGGTGCCCCTGACCCGAAAGGCTGAGCCAGTCCAGGCATGAAGCGCCAGGCGATCAGCCATCCCAGCGTCTGCATGCTGCACAGCGTCGCCACGGTGGCGGGCCACCCGCCCAGATCATAGGCCATGCCACAGCCCCAGGCCCCCACAAAACCGCCGCAATAATACGCGGCGTAATACAGGCCGCTGGCCAGAGACCGGCCACTGGTGACCCGATGGGCAATGAAACTCATCGTCGCCGACTGCGTCACGAACGCCCCGCAAGCCGACACGGCGAGCGCCACCACGATCCCCCAGACCGGCACCGCCAGCGTGCCCAGCACCCCCAGCGCCGCCACGACCACGGAAACCAGCACGGTACGCCGCGATCCGACGCGCGGAATGATCTTGCCGGCCAGCGGCGTGACCACCACCCCCAGCAGGTAGACGCTGAAAATGTTGGCCAGATCGCCGGAACTGAAACGATAGGGCGCCGCGGCCAGATGCAGATTGACAAAGGTGAACAGGCCGACCAGTGAAAACAGCATCGTGAACCCCAGCGCGCAGGCGACCCGCAGGGAGGGGTTGCGCAGCAACTGGCCGAGCGCCGACAGGTTGTCGGAGAACCGGGCACTGGCCACAAAATGGCGCGACGGCGGCAGGCCGCGCCAGACCATCCAGGCCCCCACCAGATTGATCACCGCCATTGCCCCGAACGCCGTGCGCCAGACCATGAATTCAGTCAGGTGCCCCATCAGAAAACGGCCCAGAAAACCGCCCAGCACGGAACCGGTGACGTATCCGGTGATCAGCCGCACCATGGCTGCGCCGTGGAATTCCTCGCCGATATACGCGATCGCCACCACGGACACGCCCGGCACGGCCAGGCCCTGCAGAAACCGCAGCACCATCAATCCATGCACGGACTCCACCTGCGACATCAGCGCCGTGGGCAAGGCGAGCGCGAACACAGACATCGTGATCAGCCATTTGCGGCCGAACGCATCGGACAGCATGCCGATGAAAGGCGAGATCAGCGCCACCGCCAGCACCGTCATCCCCACGGCATTGCCGATCTCGACCACCGAGGCATTCAGATTCCGCCGCAACTCGGGCAGGATCGACTGCAACGAATACACCTGAATGAAGGCGAACACCCCCACCAGCGCCACAGTCAGCAGCAGGGGGACGGTCAGTTGATAATGATCGGAGGCGGAAGACGGCGTCGCAGGCATGACAGTGAGGGAAGATGCAAATGCGGACCTCGAGGGTCCGCGCCTGTCAGCTTACTACTTTCCGCTGGAATGATTACTTGCGACGCATCCGCGAGGACCCGATCAGCAATCCGACACCGATCCCGATCAGCCCGGCATTCACGAGCGTGGACATGACGTCACTCTGGTTGGCTGCCGAAACGGCGCTGGCCACCTCCGCCGCGCCGCTGCCCACCGGCGCTGTCATCATCGCCACCAGGCCTGGATCTGAAGCGCATTTACCCAACATGGTGGTGGCCGCCTCGTTGTTGCCGGGCCATCTTTCCTTGACCATGCGCTCGCACAGAGCCTGATCCTCCGCGGAGATGGAAACCCCATTGAACTGGCGCCACCCTCCCAGGACGACCAGGGCCCCCGCCAGAACTGCTACCGCAATCTGTTTCATTATTTCATCATCCTCTTGGTCGGAATATCGTTCTCGATGCACCTGCCCCGCAGACACATCGAAACACGGTTATTGACGGAATTGGAAGTAGGCGCTCAGCGCTGACTGGGTTTCCTCCAGCGACTGGGCAAGCTCGCAGTACTCTTTCGCGGAAGAAGTCCATTTCACGCCACGATCCATGAAAAATCGACGCATCGATGCGCCCCTCTTTTCCTTTTCGCCGGCCCCGGCCGCGACCATGAAATCCTGCGTGGAAGAGAAGACTTTCTGTGCAAGAGACACGACATGATTCCTGTGCGCGGAGAGCTTCGCCTCATCGACGACCACATTCGCGCACATGTCCTTGAGGCGGCTGAGGATCGCGTAATTCAGGACGGTTTCACTCATTTCCTGCGCAATGGATCGCTGCGTAATGGTCAGACTCTCCGCAAAGACCGACGTCCCCGACATCGACAGACACAGAATCACGGTGACAGTCTTGAGATGCATATGCGTCTTCCTTCATAAAAACCAGAAATCGGGGATTTGAATCCCCCTGTTTATTTGGCGACGACCCAGTTGCCTTTCTCGTCCTTGCGCAATTCGGCGATGAAGGTTTTCGTTTCAGACCCTTCGATGCTCACATCGACCATGCAGGCAAAGACCTCGCCCTGTTTGTTGCATATACCCTTGGGCGACAGGGTCGCGGTCTCGGCAGCCTTCGCCAGTTCGGGCGACGGCATGGTGGCGCGCATGACCTCGCGACTCACCCGCCCGATTTCGCTTTTGGACGGCCCTCCCATCACCACACTGGGGCCCAGCAAGAAATACACGCCGGCGCCAATCACAAGGACCGCCAGCACAATGAGTCGTGACATCATGATCTATACCCCTGAATATCCATGAATGATTTATGATTTTGTACTCCGGCCACGAGGAAATATCCTCCTCAGGCCAACGCGACTCTGCGAATGAGGTCTTTAATCGAC
>NZ_JBKEAA010000040.1:0-3568 GCF_047971665.1 Castellaniella sp.
GAAAAGCAGGTGCTGGTGCACGACGGTCAGGTGGTCAACAAGGGCGAGCTGATCGTCGATGGCCCTGCCGATCCGCACGATATCCTGCGCCTGCAAGGCATCGAGCCGCTGGCTTCCTACATCGTCAACGAGGTCCAGGACGTCTACCGCCTGCAGGGCGTGAAGATCAATGACAAGCACATCGAAGTGATCGTGCGTCAGATGCTTCGTCGTGTGAACATCAGCAACTCCGGCGACACCAGCTTCATCACCGGCGAACAGGTGGAACGCTCCGAACTGCTGAACGAAAACGACCGCATGGATACCGAAGGCAAGATCCCGGCCACGTACGACAACGTGCTGCTGGGCATCACCAAGGCGTCCCTGTCGACGGATTCGTTCATCTCGGCGGCGTCCTTCCAGGAAACCACCCGTGTGCTGACCGAAGCCGCCATCATGGGCAAGCGCGACGAGCTGCGCGGTCTGAAGGAAAACGTCATCGTCGGCCGTCTGATCCCGGCTGGTACGGGCATGTCTTATCACATTGCCCGCCATGACAAGGAAATCTTCGAAGCGGCTGAGCGCGCCGCGGCTCGCGAGCAGGCCAATCCGTTCGGGGAACCGACGGAAATGGCCCATGCGGGTTACGACGAGGCCGATACTGATGCCGCGGATGCCGCGGATGCGGCGGATGGCGAGGGTTCGGCGCAGGACTGATGGGAGAAGAACGGGCGGCAAGCCGCCCGTTTCCTGGCCTGTCTTTCCAGGCCCCGTGCTGCCGCAAGGCAGGGCGGGGTTTTTCTTATTCGACACGCGCAAGGCTCGATTTTTGCCCTATGCACGCATTCTCGTTCTATAGTCTGGAAATCCGCCTGGACATCGCATGACTGACCTCTATGCCGTGATCGGCAATCCAATCGCCCAATCCAAGTCTCCGCAGCTGCATGCAGCCTTTGCGCGGCAGCTCGGGCATGACGTGCGCTACGAAGCCATTCTGGCTGCGCCGGACTCCTTTCGGGAAACCGTCCTGGCGTTTATCGCCTCGGGCGGCTGTGGCATGAATGTCACAGCGCCGTTCAAGCTCCAGGCCTTTGAACTGGCTGATGAACTGACCGAGCGCGCCCGGATGGCCGAGGCCGTCAATACGCTGAAATTCAGTGCGAAAGGCATTCTGGGGGACAACACTGATGGCGTGGGACTGGTGGACGATATCCAGGACCGTCTGGGGGTGTCTCTGGCCGGGCGGCGAGTCCTGATGATCGGTGCGGGAGGCGCCGCCCGGGGCATTCTGCTGCCGATCCTGCAGAGTCGGCCTGCCGATGTTCTTGTGGTCAACCGTACGGCTGCGCGCGCCCAGGCGTTGGCCGATGCGTTGGCCTCGCAAGGCCCGATCCGAGGCGGCCCGCTGATGGCGGCGGGCGGCGAGGAATACGATGTGGTCATTCATGCCACCTCGGCGGGGCTGAATGCCGGAGAAGCTCCGCCAGTGGACTATCGCGTGGCCCCCGATGGGCTGGCCTATGATCTGGCCTATGGCGAGGATACGCCTTTCATGCGCCAGGCTCGAGATCAGGGGGCGACCCGCGTGGCGGACGGCCTGGGCATGCTGGTTGGCCAGGCGGCAGAGTCCTATCGTGTCTGGCGCGGGGCGATGCCTGATGTCCGTCCCGTCCTGGAGCAGCTCAGACTGACCTGACCTCATGGACACAAACCGTCTTTCAGGGGTCTGGCTGGGTCCGCTGCTCATGTGCACGGCCAGCCTGTTCTTTTCCGTCCTGGATACCGGCACCAAGTATCTGACGACCAGCTATCCAGTGATGCAGATCGTCTGGGTGCGTTACATGACCCAGGCGCTGGCGGTCTTCCTGATCTTTCAGCCCCGCATGGGACGTGGCCTGTTCCACGCCCATCGCTACGGAATCCAGCTGCTGCGCGGTCTTTTCCTGTGTTTTGGCAGCGTGATGGCGGTCAGTGGCCTGGCGCGCCTGCCGTTGGCGGAGACTACGGCCATCATCTTCATGGCGCCGGTCCTGATCACGTTGCTGTCCGGCCTGGTGCTGAAGGAAAAGGCCGGCCGGCTGGACTGGATCGCTGTGGCCTGCGGCTTTGCGGGGGTGTTGATCATTGCCCGGCCGGGCGGTGGCCTGCTGACCTGGGGCATCCTGTTTCCCCTGGGGACGGCGATCTGCAACGCCTGTTATCAGCTCGTCACACGGTTTTCACGCAGTTTCGAGCATCCGGCCACCAGCAATCTCTATACCGGCCTGATCGGCGCCATGGTTCTGGCGCCCTGGGGCGCCATGGCCTGGGTGCCCATGGCCTGGATGGACATGCTGCTGATGATCTGCCTGGGCACGGTGGCCGCGTTGGGTCATCTGATCATGACGCATGCGCTGATGCATGCGCCCGCCGCCACACTGGGGCCGTACAGCTATACCCAGATTTTCTGGGCAACCCTGATGGGCTGGCTGGTTTTCTCGCGTGTGCCGGATGCCATGAGCTGGCTGGGCATGCTGGTCATTGCCACCGGCGGTCTGCTGCTGACGGCCAGACCGCTGCTGCACCGCGCCATATCAGCCTGGCGAGGTCTCGCCGGCAATCGTTAGCGCGGCGCGCAGGCCCAGCAGGTAGCTGTCGACGCCGAAACCGCAGATCTGACCCCGCGCCACGGTCGCGAGCACCGATTCGTGACGAAAGGCCTCGCGCGCATGGATGTTCGACATGTGCACTTCGATGATGGGGATGCGCAGGATGGCGAGGGCGTCGCGAATGCCGTAGCTGTAGTGTGTCCAGGCGCCGGCATTGATCAGCACGGCCTGCGTGCCGTCGGTATGGGCATGGTGGATGCGTTCGACCAGTTCTCCCTCGTGGTTGGTCTGAAAGCAGGTGACGTCCGCGCCCAGCTCCCGGCCCAGCGCCTTGAGGCGTTCGTCGATCTGCGCCAGGGTGATCGATCCGTACTGGGCCGGGTCGCGCTGGCCGAACATGTTGAGGTTGATGCCGTGCAGGACGAGGACGTTCATGGGGACGAGAGGCAGGTGAAAGGCCCATGATAGTACAAGGCCCTTGCGTCTGCGGCGAGCGGTGATCCGCCACGGAACGAACCTGGCACTTGCGCCGGGCGATGCGACTCACCGCCTTGTGCATAACTTTTTGCATCGCATGAATAAAGCATGCTAAACTTACTGGCTTGCTGGGTTTATGGCATCTGGTCGCGGTATGCGCCGCCGGTCTTGTGCCAGCCTCATCCCGGCAACGGAGGCCTGCGGCCTTCGGCGCGCAAGACCCGCTCTTTACGTCATTCGTTTCAGGCGGATTTTGTGCATGTCGCCTGAAATTGCCCTCACCGCGCTTTGCGCGGCCAGGCAGGTCCAGGCACTTTGGATATCGACGTAAAACGTACGCAAGTACAAAGGATGCGTAAAGGTCATGCCTACCATTGCTCAACTGCTGCGCAAGCCGCGCCAGGTCAGTCGCGAAAGCAGCAAGAGCCCGGCGCTGGATAATTGCCCCCAGCGTCGCGGCGTCTGCACCCGTGTCTACACCACCACCCCGAAAAAGCCGAACTCCGCCCTGCGCAAGGTCGCCA
>NZ_JBKEAA010000041.1:0-11500 GCF_047971665.1 Castellaniella sp.
ACTCATAATCCGTTGGTGCCGAGTTCGACTCTCGGGGGGCCCACCAGGTTTTCAACCGCATCGAGGGCCCTCTCCCACGATCAGGATGTGACCAATCGTGGCTTCGAAGCCCTGAACAGGGAGAAATCCCGCATCTGTGTAAGCGCCTGCAAATTCTTGCCTCCCCGCGCTGCGACCAGGTCCATAATCTTCTTCATGAAGAAAACACTTCTTTCCCGCCGCGCAGGACAGTTCGCCCTCGTATTCGCCATGGCATCCGCCCTGAGCGGATGCGCCGTCTACGAGCCCGCGCCCGCCTACTACGACGACGGTAGCATCTACAGCGACTCGTCGGTCTACGTCGCGCCGCCGACCCTGTATTTCGGGTTCGGCGCATGGAACGGATGGCATGGTTGGGACAGAGGCCGCGGCTGGCGCCCGAGACCCGGCAGCTGGCACCGGGGGCGTGGCGATCACGCAGGGCCTGGCTGGGATGGTGGGCGTGAGGGGCATGCGAGACCCGGCGGACCGGGTGATCGCGGCGGGCCGGGTGGATCCGGACGACATGTTCGACCAGGCATGCCGGGAGGCCACGGCAGGCGTTGAGCTTACCCGGCCTGCGTCTTGCGGGCGGCGCGCTCGCTTTCCACCCGTTGCGTCACGTCACGCGCCATCGCGACCGAACCCATCCCCTGCCCGGCCCCATCCAGGACCAGCGCAAAGGTCATTTCGACATAGCATTTCTGCCCGTCCTTTTTCAGTCCGCGGGTCAGGGTCGGCCGGCCTTCGAGTTTCATCCGGCCGCTGGTCAACGCCGCGTTGTAGCCGGCCCAGTGAGCGGCGCGCAGGTGCTCCGGAATGATCAGATCGAGGCTGGCGTCCAGCGCCTCTTCAGGAGCAAAGCCGAACAGCCGGCTGGCCGCCTGATTCCAGCGCACGATCCGCCCCTCTCGATCCGCATAGATCAGGGCATCCGTTGTCTGCTCGAGGATCCTTTCGGCCAGATCGCCCGATTCCGGCGATTGACCGGACACGGGCAGCCTGTCCGACGCTGGCAGCGCATCGCGGATATCACTCAGGATGCGACAGAACAGATCCGCCGGCATGGATGTTTGGGCGGGCTCCCGCTCCTCGCCAGTGTGATGCAGAATCTCCAGCCCCCGGGTGGACGCCAGCACGCGGCATAAGCCCTCGTTCTGGGCAAAACGCGCGCGCAATGCCCGCTCGACCAGGCGGTGGTGCGCATCGGAACCGAACTCAATGCGCGCCTCTCCCCAGTAGACGAACTGCCTGTCCGCCCCTTTTCCGCAGGCCTTGGCCTCCCGGGCCCAAGACGTGAACGCCTGTTCCCGGGCAGGATGGCCAGGAGGGAACTTGATGCCCTGGATGAACCCCTCGACAGACGCCTGAGAAACCTCATCGAGCACAAAGGGTGACAGGCTGAAATTCGACAGGGCAACACCTCGCCAATCGTCGGATGTGAATGCGACATTGATCGTTTTGCGGCTCATGCGGGGTCTCCATCGGTATCATCGTCACTGTAGCGCATGCACGACCATGCAGCGTGAAAACACAGGCTGCGCGTGCTACCTTACTCTTTCCCAATCGGACAACAGGCTCCGGCATGCGCGCGTACACGGCACGACTCGTCAACAATCGCATTCAGATCGAACCCCAGGAAGCCCCCCTGCCAAGACCCGGGCCTCAGCAGCTGCTGGTCCGTGTGCGCGCCGCCGGCATGAATCGCGGAGAACTGCTGGCGCTGCGCAAACAGCCTGCCGGGACCTCGACAATCCTGGGCATCGAAGCGGCCGGAGAGATCGTCGAGGCCGGAACCGGCTCCCAGCCCTTTCAAGCCGGCGACCGCGTCATGGGACGTTGCCGCGCCGCTTTCGCAGACTATGCGCTGCTGGACATGCGCGATGCCATGATCGTCCCCGAGCGCCTGTCCTGGATTCAGGCAGCCGCCATTCCCATCGCCTTCATGGTGGTCTACGACATGCTGATCGACCAGGGACGTCTGGGCAAAGCTCAATGGCTCCTGATCACAGGGGTTTCCTCAGGGGCGGGGGTCGCAGCGCTGCAACTGGCCAAGGCGCTGGGCGCGCATGTCATCGGAACCTCGGGATCATCCGAAAAGCTGGCGGATCTCCAGCGCCTGGGCCTGGACGTGGGCCTGCCTACGCGCCATCCCGATTTTTACGACGCCGTGATGACCGCCACCCAAGGCCAGGGGGTCAATCTGGTCGTCAATATCGCGGGCGGCTCGGTCTTTGCCGAATGCATCCGCTGCCTGGCCTTCGAAGGCCGGCTGGCCACGATCGGCTACATGGACGGCGTGCTGGAAGGACGCCTCGATCTCGCCGCGCTGCATGCCCGTCGTCTGAGTGTCTTTGGCGTATCCAGCAAAGGCTACGGCCCCGAACAGCGCCAGCGCATCGTGCAGGGCGTCATCGATCACGTGCTGCCACGCCTGGCCGACGGTCGGCTCGTACCCGTCATCGACCGCGTCTTTTCGTTCGACGAACTGGCCGCCGGTCTGGCCCGCATGGAGTCCAACGCACAATCAGGAAAGCTGATCGTGAGCAGAGAGGCGGCCGCGTGAACGGCAGTGGCGCGCGCGCCTGTCAGACAAGCGCGGGATTCGATCCACCCGACGGGGCCCTACCTCGCGCGAGCCAGCTCTATCACCCGAGCCGGCGGCAGATTGGCCCAGACGACCGGGCCATGCCTGACCAGAAAACCCTCAGACAATCCGACGGCCGGCAGGCCTCGCAGCATGTAGGTGAACTGCACCAGCGGACAGCCCGGCCTCAGGAGCATCCGGCACTGGTCAAGCACGGCAGACACGACATCGGGCGCCAGAGAGCGCAGTGGCAGACTGGAAACGATCCCGTCCACCGGCCGGCACGCCTGGTCGGCCTCCAGCACATCCGACAGCCGGGCCGCATCCCCCTGCAAAATAACCAGCCCCGGAAAACGCTGCCGCAGATGCCGCACGAACGCGGGCGATCGCTCCACCACCCGCAAGCGATCCGCTGACACACCGCGATCGAGCAACGCCTGGGTCACCACGCCGGTCCCGGCTCCCAGTTCCACCACCAGACCCGCGCCGCCCGGATCGATCCGGGCCGCCATGTCGCGCGCCAGGCGCATCGAACTGGGCCAGACGGCCCCGACGCCAGCGGGCGCATCGAGGAGTTCACGCAGAAACAGGCCCGCCTGCGTGGCGCCGAGGGCCTCGGCCGCCCGGCGGGAATCAGCCACATAGCGCGATCCCACGGATCGTAATGTTGCGATCAAGGGCGACAGCGCGACCCCCGCGTTTTTCAGCATGCAGACCCCTTCCAGTGCTCCAGAGAACCTCTGAACAAGGCAATGCCGGTAAGTTATCACAGATGAGGGAACAGGCAGAAGTATGCAATCGTGACAACCGGCCGCCATTCCCCTGGGCTCACGGCTGCGCGGCCAGCCGATTGTCCAGGACGCGCCGCAGGCGGACAGCATCGCCAAAACGCGAGCCGCTCATTCCCTGCGCATTGAGCAGCACCATGGCCAGTTGACGGCCGCCCAGCCGGATCATCATCACCAAGCAGTCGCCGGCCTCGCGGGTGGTGCCCGTTTTCGAAGCAAGAATGTTCCAATGCGACCGGCCGACCAGCATATTGGTATTGCGAAATGCTCGATCACCGATCCGGTAACGGGCCTCGGTCGTGAACTTGCGAATCAGCGGCTGCTGCGACGCCGCATGCACCAGCCGGGCCAGATCCCTGGCCGAAGCCATGTTCTCATTGGACAGGCCGACAGGCTCGACGAACCGGGCATCATCCATGCCCAGCGCCCGCGCACGGACATTCATGGCCGCGACAAAAGCGGGCAGTCCGCCCGGATAGGTCCGTCCCAGCGCATGCGCCGCGCTGTTTTCAGACGAGGCCAAGGCCAGATGCAACAGATCGGCGCGACTCAGGCTCGTCCCGGCCGCCAGGCGCGAAGGCAGCTCGCCCACCCCATCGACATCGCTGGCCTCGACGATGATCTTCTCGTCCATCGGCAGGCCGGCATCGATCACCACCAGCGCCGTCATCAGCTTGACGATGGACGCGACTGGCCGTACGACATTCTCATCGCGCGCGAACAATACCTCGGATGTCGCCATATCCTGGACAAAAATCGAAGTGGACTTGAGCTGTTCGATCTCCCTGGACGGATCTCGTGTCACCAGGGAAGCCTTGACTGCCGTATCCGGATCCAGCGCCTCCGGCGGCGCCCCCCAACGCGCCGTGGCAATGCGCCGGCCATAACCATGCTGGCAGATCGGCAAAGCCGGCTGGGCATTGCAGGGATGAAAATTGGGGCTCTGAGCGGATGCGGCCAACGGCCAGCTGAAAATCGAAAACGAAACGGCCATCACGCCAGCCGCGCAACACAGTCCCCTCAGGAACCGCATCGCCCCGGCCCGAAACCCCGGCATCGCGCATGAGGGCGGGCGGGCGGCCCGACACCGCAGGCTGACGGTGTGGTCCCCCAGGCCAGCGATCCCGCATCGTGCATCGACCAGGCTGGCGATCCTGTGTTGTGTCTCGACCTGGCCAGCGGTCCTGCGCTGTGTCTCGACGGGCTGGATCATCCCCGACCCACGAACGGCATCTTGGTCGCCATGACCGTATGGAACAGTACATTGGCCTCGAGCGGCAGGCTGGCCATATGCAATACCGACAGGCCGACAATGTCGGCGTCGATGCGCGGCTCCGCCATTTTCTCGCCATTGGCCTGGAGAATGCCCTCGGACATCCGTGTCGTCATGGAGGTCGCGGCATTGCCGATGTCGATCTGCCCGACCGCGATATTGTATTTGCGCCCGTCCAGCGCCGCGGATTTGGTCAGCCCGGATACCGCGTGCTTGGTGGCCGTATAGGGCACCGAGTCCGGACGCGGCGCATGCGCCGAGATCGAGCCATTGTTGATGATGCGACCCCCCGGAGGATGCTTGGCCTTCATGATGCGGAAAGATTCGCGCACGCACAGGAACATGCCCGTCAGGTTGACGTCCACCACCTGCTGCCACTGCGCCAGCGTCAGGTCTTCGAGCGGCACCCCGGGCACATTGCCTCCGGCATTGTTGAACACGACATCCAGCCCGCCGAAATGCCGGACGCAGGTCTCGAAAAGGCGCGCCACCGCCTGCTCGTCCGTCACATCGGCCGGTACCGCGAGCACCCGGTCGCCGGCGCCGGACTGCGCCGCCACGTCCTCGAGCGCATGCGCGCGCCGGCCCGCCAGCACCACCCGATAGCCCGCGCCCAGCATCGCCAGCGCCGCCGCCTGCCCCACGCCCGAGCCGGCCCCGGTCACGATGGCAATTTTTGAAGGGGTTGAGTTCACACAGGTCTCCTCGCAAAGTCGCATGCCGCCAACGAGGCATTGATTCAAATGATCTTACTATCATTGGCGCTGCCGGTTGCATGCCCGCAATCATGAAAACGCACTGGTAAAAACAAAACCGGCATGAGCGCCGGCATGCCTCGCGCGCCTATTCCGCTTTTTCCCGTCAATCGGGATTTTGCGGTCCGTCATCGCACCTGCACCACCTTGCTGCATTCGCATGCCGAATGAGGGCGCATCATGCGCTTTCTGCTCCGTATCAAGGCCGTATCAAGGTGTAGCACCCGGCTGTTACCCCCTTGGATATGAGGTCCGCATAATGATTCCATCAAGGACCAACAAGGAGTTGAATGTGGCAAAACTCATCCACATCATGATTCGGGTGAGGGATCTGCAGCGATCCATCGATTTCTATCGCGAGGCCTTCGAGTTCCAGGAAACCCACCGGCTCGATTTCCCCTCTTTCACGCTGGTCTATCTTCGCAGCGAAGCCTGCCCGGTCGAAATCGAACTGACGCTGAACAAGGACCGGGAGACGCCCTACGAACACGGTGACGCCTACGGGCACGTGGCCTTTGCCGTCCCCGATCTCGAGGCCACGCACGCATCGTTCGTTCAAAAGGGCTACCACCCCACGGACATCAAGCGGCTCGACCGGGATGGCAAGGTGCTGGCCTCGTTTTTCTTTCTGCAAGACCCGGACGGCTACAAGATCGAGGTCCTGCACAGCGACGGCCACTATCAATAAGGACGCGCAGAAAACCCTCTCGCAACAACACAATAGTTCAGGAGACAAGCATGAAAGAAATCATCGCCCGGCCACCGGAGTCGGACATCCTCCGCATCCGCAGCGGTTCCCGCCGCAACTTCCTCAAGGGCACCGTCGTGCTGACCGGCACCCTTGCCACAGGGACGCTGCTGGCCGCGCTGGCGCCCTCCAGAACCTGGGCGCTCGAAGCCCAGGTCCTCGACAAAAAACAGGCGCAGGATCTCCTGCTGATGGCAAAACGTCTGTATCCGCACAAGGATCTGCCTGATGCCGTGTATGCCTTGCTCGTCAAGGACATCGACGCCGCCTGTAGCGACAAGGCCGTTCACGACATGGTGACCGCGGGTATCAAGGCACTGAACAAGAACGCCGAGGGCAACTGGGCCGCCGCCACGCCAAAGCGCCAGGTCGCCATCCTCCAGGCCATGAGCACGGACCCCTTCTTCAAAAAAGTCCGTGGCCAGTGCATCACATCGATCTATGACAACCAGATGGCCTACAAGCATTTCGGTTACGAAGGCGAGATCTGGACCAAGGGAGGCTACCTCAAACGCGGCTTCAACGATCTGACCTGGCTGCCCGATCCCCCCGAGTCGGCAAGCCCGCCGCCGTTCGACGCCTGAAGTCGGCACCCCATCACAAAAGCGCCATCAAGGCGATGGTGTCTTGCTAGAAAAGAATCAACAGGAGGCAGTTCATGGGTAACAAATACGATTACAAGGACGACAGCGTCGTCGTCATCATCGGTTCGGGCGCGGGCGGCGGCACGCTGGCCAACGAACTCTGTCAAAAGGGCATCAAGGTCGTGGTGCTGGAGGCCGGCAAACGCGAAAGCCCATCCAGTTTCATCCAGGACGAGTGGAAATCATTCGATCAACTGGCCTGGCTCGATAACCGCACGACCTCCGGCTCGTGGCGCGTCTCCCGGGATTTCCCCAATCTGCCCGCCTGGATCTGTAAAACGGTCGGCGGCACGACGACGCACTGGGCAGGCGCATCGCTGCGTTTCCAGGAACACGAATTCAAGGCCAGAACCACGTATGGCGAGGTCAAGGGCAGCAGCCTGATGGACTGGCCCATCAGCCTGGCCGACATGGAACCCTACTACGCGCGCGCCGAATCCAAGATGGGCGTCACGCGGACCAACGGCATTCCCGGACTGCCCGGCAACAACAACTTCAAGATCCTGTACGACGGCGCCACCAAGCTCGGCTACAAAGAGGTCAGCACCGGCCGCATGGCCATCAACAGCGAGGCCCGCGACGGACGGGCGCCCTGCATCCA
Source organism: Castellaniella sp. (assembly GCF_047971665.1). GTDB lineage: Bacteria > Pseudomonadota > Gammaproteobacteria > Burkholderiales > Burkholderiaceae_B > Castellaniella. The sequence goes on from NZ_JBKEAA010000041.1 coordinate 7,415, forward strand.
GCAGGGGTTCTGTTTCCAGGGCTGCAAGGCCGCCGCCAAATGGTCGACCCTCTACACCGAAATCCCCAAGGCCGAGGCCACCGGCCTGCTCGACCTGCGGGTCCAGAGCCATGTATCCCGCATCGAACACGATGCTCAGGGCAAGGCCAGCGCGGTCGTCTATTTCGACCAGGACGGCAAAGAACAGCGGCAAGCGGCACGCGTCGTCTGCGTCGCCGGCAATTCGATCGAAACACCGCGCCTGCTGCTGATGTCCGAGTCCGGCAAATTCAAGGACGGGCTGGCCAACAGTTCCGGTCAGGTCGGCCGCAACTACATGCGCCACACGACCGGCTCGGTCTACGCCGTCTTCGACAAACCGGTGCATATGTACCGGGGCACGACCATGGCCGGGATCGTGCAGGACGAGGCAAAACACGATCCTTCGCGCGGTTTCGTCGGCGGCTACGAGCTCGAGACCATCAGCCTGGGCATCGCGTTCTACGCCGCATTCCTGGACCCGGGCGCCTGGGGAGCCGAGTTCGCGTCCTACATGGACGACTACGACAAGACGGCCGGCTTGTGGATCGTCGGCGAGGATCTGCCTCAGGCCCGGAACCGCATCACGCTGAACACCGAGGCCAAGGATCAGTTCGGGTTGCCGGTGCCTAACGTATACTATGACGATCACCCTAACGACAAGGCCATGCGCAATCATGCATTCGAGCGCAGCAAAGCCATCTACGAGGCAGCAGGCGCACAGCGTACTTTCGAAACACCGCCCTACCCCTCGACCCACAACCTGGGGACCTGCCGCATGAGCCTCAAGGCGGATGACGGTGTCTGCGACAAGTACGGCCGCGCACATGATGTGCCGAACCTGTTCATCTCAGACGGCAGCCAGTTCACATCGAGCGCCGCCGAAAACCCGACACTGACGATCGTGTCACTGGCGATCCGGCAGGCAGAATCGATCGCGAATTTCATGTCTCGCAAGGAACTCTGAACGTCGCAAAGGCAGCACTGAAGAAACTGTTCCAGAACAGGCTCACACAGGAGGCAGCACATGTGTCATATCTATTCCAATACCGATCCGATTCAATACGAATCCAGGAACCGGTCCGTGCGCATCGCCAAGGTCGTGACCAGCATCAAGCTGGAAAACCTGTTCTGGGACACTCTCTCGCAGCTTGCGCATGACGAGGGCATGACGACCAACCAACTCATTGCAACACTGTATGACGAGGTCTATGCCTGCAGGGACGAGGTGTCGAATTTCACCTCTTTCCTGCGGGTCACCTGTATGCGCTATTTCGAACTCAGGGGCCAGTCGATGCAGGATGCCCGGCGCGTGCTGGACCTGACCGGCCGGCATACGGCCCCGCATTCCCATGCAGCAGAGAGCCGTCTCACGCTCGGAGACAGCCCGCCGTTGCTTGGACGATAGTCCCGCTCATTTCCGGAGGCCATGATGGCCAAGAAACTGTTGATGCTGGTCGGCGATTACGCCGAAGACTACGAAGTCATGGTGCCGTTCCAGGCCCTGCAGGCGGTCGGACATACCGTGCATGCCGTGTGTCCAGGCAAGAAAGCCGGCGAGACGATCGTCACCGCGATCCATGATTTCGAGGGCGCGCAGACCTACAGCGAAAAGCGCGGCCACAATTTCACCGTGAATTGCGATTTCGAGCAGGCCGATCCGCAAGCCTATGACGGGCTGGTCGTGGCGGGCGGACGCGCGCCCGAATACCTGCGCCTGAACGAAAAAGTGCTGGACATCGTCCAGCGTTTCGACCAGGCTGGCAAACCCATTGCCGCAATCTGCCACGGAGCCCAGCTCCTGGCCGCCGCCGGCATCCTCAAAGGCCGCACCTGCTCGGCCTACCCGGCCTGCGCGCCCGAGGTCCGGCTGGGCGGCGGCACCTACGCCGACATCGGCATCGACCAGGCCCATACCGACGGCAATCTGGTGACGGCGCCGGCCTGGCCGGCCCACCCCGCCTGGCTGGCGCAGTTCCTGGCTGTGCTGGGCACCCGGATCTCTCACTGATCCGGGGGACGAACCCCTCAGCCCGGCCGCCGGCCCAAGCGCCGGCGGCACGCATCGCATCCCCCCATTCTCCATTGGCTCCACCACCGCAGCGGAACGGCAACGCGCCATGCGCAGCGTCCGCCGGACACCCGCTCGGAGGAGAATCCCGGCTGGTTACTTTGGAGATGATCGGCGCTGACATAAAATCCTTGCTTCCAGGCTCTTGCCCGAAGAGCCGGCAGCCGTCATCGCCTGCCGTCGTCATGGGTCACTGTCACCCCACACAAGGCCGGAATCGGCATGCTGGATGCCGGACCATCGACAAGGAAAACACGCATGTCAGAGATTTTGTACGACGCCACCATCAAGACCTACGATCATTTCCTCTTGTCCCTCGAGGGGCTGCTGGACAAGGTCGAAGCCCATGCCCGCGAGTCGGGGGGACCTGTGGAAACGCTGTGCGCGGCGCGCCTGTCCGACAACATGTGGGATTTTGCCAAGCAGATCGAACAGTGCTGCCATCACTCGCAAGGCGCCGTCGAGGGGCTTCGCCAGGGCGAATTCTCTCCTCTGGGCGGCGATGTCCCGCACGACCTGACGACACTGCACACGATGCTGAGTGAGGCGCGCGCGTTCCTGGCCACCATCACGCCTGCCGAGCTGGATCAACTGGCCCGGAAGGACCTGAATTTCCTGTTCAGCGACCGGCGCCTGCCATTCACGGCCAAGGACTTCCTGCTGGGCTTTTCCATCCCCAATTTCTATTTCCATGTGACGACCGCGTACGGCATCCTGCGCAACCAGGGGGTCTCCATCGCCAAACGGGATTTTCTGGGCAAGCTGCCACTCAAGAAAGCCTGAGCGCCTGCGGGTCGGGAGCATTCAATTGTAAACAATGATTTTTTTCATAAAATTCAGAAGGTTGAAAATTATGAAAATGCAACCTGAGTTCGACAGGCGAAGTCCTCTGGAAGGGGCGACTGTCATCGGGCCCTCAGTCCACCCCGGTCACCTATGTCGGCAACAACGGGCGACAATACATCGCCCTGACTGCCAGCGGCGCACGCTACAACTCCAACAATTGGGGAGATTACATCATCGCGTTCGCACTGCCGAAATGAACCCGAGATCACGGGTTGAAAAAATTAGGCTGGCCGTTGGATGCCGACAGCCCGCCATCGACCGGTAGGATTACCCCGTTGACGAAACTGGCATCCGGCCCCGCCAGGAACGAAACCACGCTGGCCACTTCCTCGGGTTCAACCAGGCGTCCCATCGGGATGCGCCTGTTGAGCACGGCCAGCGCCTCCGGTGCCTGCTTCAGCGGCGCGGCAAGGCGGGTATTGGTCGTGGCCGGGGCCACCGCATTGACACGGATACCTTCGCTTCCCAGGTCCAGTGCAAGCCCCTGAGTGAGCAACAACACCGCGCCCTTGGAAGCGTTGTAGCCATACATACTCCAGTCACCACGCATGCCCGAGACCGAGGATACATTGACCACATTGCCCCTGGACTTGCGCAGCGCCTCCAGTGCCGCCAGTGTGACGTTACGCACACCGCCCACATTGACCGCGAGCATCGCCTCGAATGCACTGTCCTCCAGCGTATCCGCGGTGCCGCCATGGACTACACCGGCATTGTTGACGACCACGTCGATCCCGCCGAATACCTTCAGCGCGGTATCGATGATCGACTTTGCCTGATCCTTCCTGGATACATCGGCGACGGCGATGACGCTCGCGTCGGCACCAATTTCCCTCATGAATCACCCCGGGAATCGCGGAGGCTGTTTGGTTAAAGTGAAACAGGCTCCGCAGCCTGGGCTGCGAGTTGCTGATAATACCGCTGTTCAGCCTCAGCGGGCGGGATGTCGCCAATCGATTCCAGCAGCCGCTGATGATTGAACCAAGCCACCCATTCCAAGGTGGCCAACTCCACGGCGGCCTTGGTCTTCCAGGGGCCACGCCGATGAATCAGCTCCGTCTTGTACAGACCGTTGATGGTTTCGGCCAGGGCGTTGATGCTCCTATGTCTGTCAAGTAGGCGTTTTGGTCCTTTCCGGGCATGGGCACACC
>NZ_JBKEAA010000042.1:0-29956 GCF_047971665.1 Castellaniella sp.
AAAACACATTCACGTTTCAATGTCAAACCCCACAGGCCCCGGCTCATCACCGGGCTTCGCTGCCGACTGCGACTTTCGGATCGGGCGCAATGCCTGCAAATCCTGGGTCCCGGCCTGGCACCGTGTCCTCCCCGATCTGTCGGTAAAACCGTAAAGATCCAGGGTTAACCCGGGTGCCTGGCGGCGAAGAAGCGAGACTATAGCACGCCTTTTTGAAACCAGGCAAATAACCGCATCAAAACATCAAAAAACGATCGACGCGGGTCGATGACGGCCCGGATCTTCCCCGCTCAGGGCAGCCCCCAGGGGCTGCCCTGAGTCCGGGCGCATCGGCGGAAGCGCCCGGGGAGACGGCGTCACAAAGCCTTGAGGGCGGCGGCAACGCCTGCGCCATAGGCAGGATCCGCCTGGCCGCAGTGCTCGATGTGACGCGCCTGCACGTCGGGCGTGACGCCAGCCAGCGCGCGCGCCGTATTGTCAAACAGGATTTGCTGCTGCTCCAGAGTCATCAGACGGAACAACGCACCCGGCTGCGAAAAATAGTCGGTGTCTTCGCGGTGATTCCAGTGATCGGCCGCGCCTTCGAGACTGAGCGGCGGCTCGCGATAGTCCGGCTGCTCGGCCCACTCCCCGGCGAGATTGGGCTGATTGCCTGTCAGGCCGCCATGATTGCCATCCACCCGCATTGCGCCATCGCGGTGATAGCTGCGGAAGGGACAGCGTGGCGCATTGACAGGGATCTGGTGGTGATTGACACCCAGGCGATAGCGTTGCGCGTCGCCATAGGAGAACAGGCGCGCCTGCAGCATCCGGTCCGGCGAAAAGCCGATGCCGGGAACGACATTGGCCGGGGTGAAGGCCGCCTGCTCGACTTCGGCAAAGAAGTTTTCCGGATTACGGTTCAGTTCCAGCACGCCCACCTCGATCATCGGGTAGTCGGCATGCGGCCAGACTTTGGTCAGGTCAAAGGGATTCAGATGATAGCGGCCGGCCTCTTTCTCTGGCATGACCTGGACGAACAGCGTCCAGCGCGGGAATTCGCCCTTGGAAATGCTGTCGTGCAGATCCCGCTGGGAGCTTTCGCGGTCGCAACCGATCAATTCGGCAGCCTGGACGTCGCTCAAGTTGCGGATGCCCTGCCGGGATTTGAAGTGGAATTTGACCCAGAAACGCTCATTGGCGGCATTGATGAAGCTGAAGGTATGGCTGCCGAACAAATGCATGTGGCGGTAGTCGGACGGAATGCCGCGATCGCTCATGACGATGGTGATCTGGTGCAGGGCCTCGGGCAGGCCGGTCCAGAATTCCCAGTTGTTCTGCGCGCTGCGCATGCCGGTGCCCGGGTCGCGCTTGACCGCATGGTTCAGGTCGGGGAATTTGAGCGGATCACGGAAAAAGAACACCGGGGTGTTGTTGCCGACCAGATCCCAGTTGCCCTGCTCGGTATAGAACTTGAGGGCGATGCCGCGGATATCGCGCTCGGCATCGGCTGCGCCACGCTCGCCGGCCACGGTGGAAAAGCGGGCGAACATCGGGGTCTGCTTGCCGATCTCGGAAAAAAGCGCGGCGCGGGTGTAGCGCGTAATGTCATGGGTGACCGTCAAGGTCCCGTAGGCGCCCGCACCCTTGGCATGCATGCGGCGCTCAGGAATCACCTCGCGATCAAAGTGGGCAAGTTTTTCAAGCAGCCAGACATCCTGCAGCAAGGCCGGGCCGCGCGGACCCGCAGTCAGAATGTTCTGGTTATCGACAACAGGCGCACCAGCAGCGGTGGTCAGTTTTTTCATGTGAATCTCCTGTGCGACGGCGGCATCACGAAGACAACGCCAGATCGGGGGGGGAACGCGGAACCGGCAGCGCGGGTTCCTCATGAAAGACAGTCTACCGAGGCCTGATAGATAAATAAAATTGAATATTTCTCTTATTTTGATAGTGATTGACTATACATCGAACATGCCCGCTATCGAGCGGACGCGCCGGAACCGGGATCAGGTCGGCAGCTCGGTCGTTTCCTTGATCGACTGTAGTGCAAAGCTGCTGCGGATGTCGACGACCGCCGGATGCCGCATCAGGGTGTCCATGGCAAAACGGGAAAAGGCCGCCAGATCCTGGACCTGAACCCGCAACAGATAGTCCATGTCACCCGACATGGCATAGCACTGGACGACTTCCGACCAGCTCTGGACATCACGGGCGAAGGCGGACATGGCGCCATGCTCGGCACGATGCGACTTGTCCAGCTGGACAAAGACGTAGGCCAGCAGTCCCAGGCCGAGCTTGGCTGGATCCGCCAGCGCGACATAGCGGCGAATATAGCCCTGGTCCTCGAGACGCTTGACGCGACGCAGGCAGGGACTGGGCGACAGGGCCACCCGCTGGGCCAGCTCCTGATTGCTGATTCTGCCATCACTTTGCAGATGCGTCAGAATCAGTCGATCCGTCCGATCCAGGTCGTCGTTGGGCATCATATTGTTTAAACCATGAATTATTGGATGGGCGATTGCGTCGTGGTAAGGAATCGTACCGCATGTTTGCAATCTTTCCCCCCGTTGTTTTCCCTAGAATCTAGAAAGGCCTCCATGCCTCGTCATCGGCTGGACGCCCTCTCTAAAGGGCGCCTTCGACCCGGTGCGGCCGGCGGCAAAAACGACAGACCCCCTACCGGAGACACTCATGACCGCAACATTCACCCCTTGGGACAATCCCATGGGCACCGCAGGCTTCGAATTCGTGGAATACACGGCCGAAGACCCCGCCGCGCTGGGCCGCGTGTTCGAGACGCTGGGATTCCGGGCCATCGCCCGGCACCGCAAAAAAGCCGTCACGCTGTACCGCCAGGGTTCGATCAATTTTCTGGTCAACGCGGAACCCGATTCCTTTGCGCAGCGCTTCGCACGCCAGCACGGCCCCTCGATCTGCGCCATCGGCCTGCGCGTGCAGGACGCGGCCCGCGCCTACAAGCTGGCGCTGGAGCGCGGCGCCTGGGGCTTCGACTCGCACAGCGGCCCCATGGAACTCAACATCCCCGCCATCAAGGGGATCGGTGATTCCCTCATCTATCTGGTGGATCGTTGGCGCGGCAAATACGGCCATGGCGGGATCGGCGACATCGGGATCTACGATGTGGATTTCGAGCCTCTGGACCACGCCACGGCCCAGGATGACCTGCGCCATCCCGGCGCCGGCCTGCTCAGCATCGATCACCTGACTCACAATGTGCATCGCGGCCGCATGGAAGAATGGGCCGAATTCTACGAGCGCATCTTCAATTTCCGCGAAATCCGCTATTTCGACATCGAGGGCCAGCTGACCGGCGTGAAATCCAAGGCCATGACCTCGCCCTGCGGCCTGATCCGCATCCCCATCAACGAGGAAGGCAGCGAGACCCCCGGCCAGATCCAGGAATACCTGGATCAATACCGGGGCGAAGGCATCCAGCACATTGCCCTGTCGACGGACGATATTCACAAGACCGTGGAACAGCTGAGCCGCCAGGTCAAATTTCTGACCACCCCGGATACCTATTATGAGTTGCTGGACGGGCGGCTGCCGGGCCACGGAGAAGACGTAGAACGCCTGCGCCGCAACAGCATCCTGCTCGATGGGGCGCCTGGCGGAGGACTGCTGCTGCAGATTTTCACCGCGAACCAGATCGGCCCGATCTTCTTCGAGATCATCCAGCGCAAGGGCAACGACGGATTCGGCGAGGGCAATTTCAAGGCGCTGTTCGAATCCATCGAACTCGACCAGATCCGCCGGGGCGTGCTACAAACCTGAGGCACGCGACCCGATGAGGCCCGGGCCGGTCACATCGCGAGGGCCCGGCCCGGGCCTCTCGCAATCGCGCCATGGCCGCCGGGCGCATCCTACAGTGCCGTGATGCGGCCCGCCCGATGGCGCCACAATCCTTGCGGAACCCTGGCATGCTTCATTATCCGAATACCATCCGGCTGCGCAGCACGCGCATGTTTCTGACGATCACGCGCATCATGCTGCCGGTGATGGTGATCGTCTACATCGCTGATCGCCTGGGCCTGGTGCGCATGGTCGGCGAGGCCCTGACCCCGGCCATGGCGCTGCTCGGGCTGCCGCCCGAAGCCGGCATCATCTGGGCCACCACGGTCCTGACCAACATCTATGGCGGCATGGCCTCGATGGCCGCGCTGTCGGACGGCATGCAGATGACGGTGGCCCAGGTCAGCGCCCTGGGGGCCATGATGCTGTTCGCGCACAATCTCCCAACCGAGCAGTCCGTCGTGCGGCGCGCCGGCGCCAGCGCACTGGTGACGGGCGCGTTGCGCCTCATCGTTGCGCTCCTCTATGGCGCGGCCGTCAGCTGGGTCTGCAAAGCGCTGGGCTGGCTGCAGGAGCCTGTTTCGCTGGCCTGGATGCGGCAGGACGCCGGGCTGACCCAGGGGCCTCCGGATTTCTGGCCCTGGGTGCTGTCCACGCTGCAATCGCTGGCGCTGGTCTTTGCCGTCATCGTCGGCCTGGTGGTGCTGCTGGACGTGCTCGAACGCCTGGGCATCACGCAATTCGTGACCCGGCTGCTGACACCCGTGCTGCGCTTGTCCGGTCTCGAGGAACGCGCGGCCCCTCTGACCACGGTCGGTGTGCTGCTGGGCCTGGCTTATGGCGGCGCGCTCATCATCGAGGCCGCCGAACGCGAGAACTACAGTCCGCGCACGCGGCTGCTGGCCCTGTCCTGGCTGTCGCTGTGCCATGCGCTGATCGAGGACACGCTGCTGATTCTGGCGCTGGGCGCCAACCTGTGGGTGATCCTGGTGTTCCGCGGGCTGGCGACCCTGGGCGTGCTGGCGGCGCTGGCGGCGCTGACACGACCCGGCACCACCTGGGGCCGCAGACTGGCGGCCCCAGCGCAATGAATCCCTAGACAACCCGCCCCCGCCGCGGGCCTCAACGCAACAGCTGTGCATAGCGCTGGCGGAATTTCGCCAGCTTGGGCGCGATGATGAACTGGCAATACCCCTGGCCCGGATTGCGCCGGTAGTATTCACGATGCACAGCCTCGGCCGGCCAGAAGGCGCCGGCCGCCTCGATCCGGGTGACGATCGGCGCATCGAACGCCGCTTGCGCCTCGTCGCACACGGTTTCGGCCAGGACGCGCTGAGCCTCGTCCTGACAGAAAATGACCGAAGCGTACTGCGGCCCCACATCGTTGCCCTGACGATCGGGCGTGGTCGGATCGTGCGTACCGAAAAAGACTTCGAGCAACGTGCGATAGGCGACCTTTTCCGGATCGAAGGCGACCTGGACCGTCTCGACATGGCCGGTATCCTGGCGGCAGACCTGTTCGTAGGTCGGATGGTCGATATGGCCGCCACAATAGCCAGGGCGCACATCCAGCACGCCGTCCAGCGCATTGAAGACGGGTTCCAGGCACCAGAAGCAGCCCCCGCCGAAAATCGCGGTCTGGAACACCGTGTTTTTCAGATTTTCCATCTCGCCATCCTCGATTCGAACCCACAGCACCGCCCTCACGGCCGGACCGCAGGGACCTCCTTGAGCGACAGGATCCATAACGCCAGACGCCGCGCATCAATGTCGGACAGGCGCGTCTGGGCCGGCATGGGAATCGCCCCCCACTGGCCCCGGCTGCCTTTGCGCATGGCGCTGACCAGATGATCGGCGGATTCGGGCCGCCCCTGGAAGCGCTCGGCAATGGCGCGGAACGGCGGCCCCACCCGGCGCACATCGACCTGATGACAGCCCAGGCACTGGCGCTGCCCGGCCAGCGCCAGACCTTCCGTCGCCGTCGGCCCGGCAGCACGCGCCTGCGTTGCGCTCAGCGCCAGCATGCCCGCAAGCATCACGCCCATTGCCTTGTCGCGCACCGCCATCGTCCGATCCCGCCCCGCCCTGTCCTGTTCCGTCCTGCGTCCGGGCCCCGGCCCGATCGCAAAAGACCGGTCAGCATTCTCCCGCATGATCACGTTATTATCCATGATTGTTTTCCCTTCTGGCCGCCCTCATGCCTTTTCCCCACATCAATCCTGTCGCCCTGCAGATCGGCCCCCTGGCAATCCACTGGTACGGCCTCATGTACCTGGCCGGCTTCGGTCTGGCCTGGCTGCTGGGGCGCTGGCGCATCCAGCATGCGCCCACCCCCGCCGGACTGACGCTGCGCGACCTCGAGGACATCATCTTCTACGGCGTGCTGGGCGTGGTGCTGGGCGGACGCCTGGGCTATGTGCTGTTCTATAAATTCGACGACTATCTGGCCCACCCGTTGGCGATCTTCGAGGTCTGGCAAGGCGGGATGTCCTTCCATGGCGGCCTGATCGGCGTGACGCTGGCCATGCTGTATTTCGCCCGCAAGCGCGGGCAGCCGCTGCTGACGATCGGCGATTTCATCGCGCCCCTGATCCCCCTGGGCCTGGCCGCCGGCCGGTTGGGGAATTTCATCAACGGCGAGCTCTGGGGCCGCCCCACGGACCTGCCCTGGGGCATGATCTTCCCGGGGGCGCAGGACGGCACGCCGCGACACCCCTCGCAACTGTACGAAATGGCGCTCGAGGGATTTGCCCTGTTCGTCCTGATGTGGTGGTTCGCCCGCAAGCCGCGCCCGATGGGTCAGGTCAGCGCCGTCTTTCTGATGGGCTACGGACTGTTCCGGTTTCTGATGGAATTCACCCGCGAGCCGGACGATTTTCTGGGGCTGCTCACAGGCGGTCTGTCGATGGGCCAGATTCTTTCGCTGCCCATGATCCTGATCGGTCTGGTCCTGTTCATCTGGGCCGCAAAGCGATCATCCCGGGCGCCGTCACGTTGAGCCATGAGCGCCCGCCCTCGGCGGGCGCCATCGTGGGCAGGCCTGCGCCACAAAAAGACGAAAGCTCGTTGCGATCACAACGAGCTTTCTGGGAAATGCCCCGCCTGTGCCGTCTAGGCCGGCATCCCGGAACCGAGGGTTCACGGTGGTCGCCATCAGTCAGACTTCGGGCCGTCCAGTGAAGGCAGCGCTCCTATCTGTCAATCCAGCAACCTATGCCTATAGCATTGGTTCAAGGAATGTGTGGCCAGGTCACGAACACGGCAGGGACTTAAACGACCGGATGACCTGGCGCATCCGGAAAGTAACGGGTCAAACGGCAGTGCCCAACACATCATCGAGCATGTCGTTCATAGACTCGATTTTACCCTTGAAATCACCCAAGGCAACATTGCCGAGCGGACCATCTGGCGCGCGCATGCTGAGCAATTCATTGGCAATCTGGATGGCCGCCATCACCGCGATGCGTTCGTTGCTGGCGATCTTGCCGGCGCCCTTGATGGCCAGCATGCGCTGATCGACCAGCCGCACGGCGGACAACAGGGCGTCCTTTTCTTCGGGGGGGCAGGCCAGCGAATAATCGCGGCCGAGGATGGCGACGTCGACGCGTTCCATGGTTTCGCGACTCCTTGATAAACGAGAAACAGTCCCTAGGCCTGCGCGCCGGGCAGGCGCTCGAGGATGAGCTCGATCTGCTGCTGGGCGCCGGAGGCCGCCTCGCGCAGACGATCGCGGTCGGATTCGACCTGGGTCAGGCGACGTTGCAGGGAATCGGAGCGGATTTGATGATCGCGCACCTCGGATTCCAGCGCCGCCCGATGCTGGCTGGACTCATCGCGCGCGGCCTGGAGCTCCCGGTCATGGTGCGCGAGCCGCTCGGACATGCGGGTGAATTCCTGGCCTTCGCGCAGTTGCTGGTCTTTCAGGGTCTGGCATTCCTGTTCGAGCTGCCGGATCCTGGCCTGCAGGGCGGCACGTTCGGATTGCAGATCGCGCGCAAGTTGGGCGACTTGGCGGATGCGCTGAGACAAGGCGTCGAGGTCTTGGAGCATGCGGTCAAACCTTTGGGAGTGCCGGCGCAATGCGCCATGAAAGGAATTGAATCATACTTGTTTCAGGTCGTGGGGGTTTCAGAACCCGCAGCGCCACCATGCTGTCCGGCGCGCCGAAGGCCCCGGTGACGCAGGTAGCGGTTCTCGCGCCCCCGGCGAAACAGCAGACCGGAGAGTTCGTTGAGCGCCAAGGAATAGACCTCGCGCTTGAATTCGATCACCGCCTCCAGCGGCACCCAGTAGGCGTTCCAGCGCCAGGCGTCGAACTCGGGCGTGTCGGTCGCGCGCAAGCTGACGTCGCTGTCGCGCCCCACCATGCGCAACAGGAACCAGATCTGTTTCTGGCCCTTGTAGTGGCCACGCAACTCGCGGCGCACATAATGGTCCGGCACGGTATAGCGCAACCAGTCCCGGGTCCGTCCCAGAATGCGCACATGTTCGGCACGCAGGCCGGTTTCCTCGTGGAGTTCGCGGTACATCGCCTGCACGGGTGTCTCGCCGTGCTTGATGCCCCCTTGGGGGAACTGCCACGCGTGTTCCCTGATGCGCTTGCCCCAGAAAACCTCGTTTTTCTGGTTCACGAGAATGATGCCGACATTCGGACGGTAGCCTTCGCGATCCAACATGGGGCCACCTCGGTTGTGAATTCAATACAATTACCGTCGATTATACGTACCAACCGGAATCCCTACCATGCGCGCCAGCCAGTACCACCTGAACACCCTGAAGGAAGCCCCCGCCGAGGCCGAAGTCGTCAGCCATCAGTTGATGACGCGGGCGGGCATGATCCGGAAGGTCGCCGGGGGCGTCTACACCTACATGCCGATGGGCCTGAAGATTCTGCGCAAGATCGAATCCATCGTGCGCGAGGAAATGAACCGCGCCGGTGCCATCGAGGTGCTGATGCCGGTCGTGCAACCTGCGGAACTGTGGCAGGAATCGGGCCGCTGGGAACAATACGGCGCAGAACTGCTGCGCATCAAAGACCGTCACCAGCGCGATTTCGTGCTGCAGCCGACCTCCGAAGAAGTCATCACCGATATCGCTCGCAACGAAATCCACAGCTGGCGCCAGCTGCCGCTGAATTTCTATCACATCCAGACAAAATTCCGCGACGAGCGCCGCCCGCGCTTCGGCCTGATGCGCGGGCGCGAATTCATCATGAAGGACGCCTATTCCTTCGACATCGACGCGGACGCGGCGCAGGCCAGCTACGACGCCATGTACGCGGCCTACCAGCGCATCTTCACGCGGCTGGGCCTGACGTTCCGCGCCGTGGCGGCCGACACCGGCTCGATTGGAGGCTCGCGCAGCCACGAGTTCCAGGTGATTGCCGACACCGGCGAGGACCTGATCGTCTACAACCCGGATTCGGACTACGCCGCCAACATCGAACTGGCCGATGCCCCCTGCCTCCTGGCCGAGCGCGAGCCGGCGCGCGAGTCCATGGAAAAGCGCGCCACGCCCGAAGCCCCCAAGTGCGAGATCGTGGCCGAACAGCTGGATATCCCGCTGTCGCGCACGGTCAAGTCCGTGATCCTGGCGACCGACCCCGCCGAAGGCCCCGCCCGCCTGTGGCTGCTGCTGATCCGGGGCGATCATGAAACCAACGAGGTCAAGGTCAGCAAACTGCCCGGGTTTGGCGACGGCCACCGCCTGGCGACCGAAGCCGAGATCGACGCGGTCTTCCACTGCGCACCCGGCTACCTAGGCCCGGTCGGCCTGGACCCGGAAGCCATTACCGTGATTGCCGATCGCACCGTCTCCCATATGGGAGACTTCGTCTGCGGCGCCAACGAGGCCGGCTACCACCTCAGCGGCGTGAACTGGGGCCGCGACCTGCCCGAACCGGCCCTGGTTGCCGACCTGCGCAACGTCGTGGCGGGCGACCCCGATCCGAACGGCGGCGCGCTGGCCATCCAGCGCGGCATCGAGGTCGGACACGTGTTCTTCCTCGGAGACAAATACTCGCGCGCCCTGAATGCGACGTTCCTGGGCACGGACGGCAAGCCGGCGGTACTGCAAATGGGCTGCTACGGGATCGGCGTCAGCCGGATCTCGGCCGCGGCCATCGAGCAGAATCACGACGAACGCGGCATGATCTGGCCATGCGCCATCGCGCCGTTCGAGGTCGTGCTGTGCCCCATCGGCATCGGCAAGAGCGAGGCCGTGCGCGAGGCCGCCGAATCGTTGTACCAGGCCCTGCAAGCGCGCGGCGTCGATGTGATCCTGGACGATCGCGATGCCCGGCCCGGTATCATGTTCGCCGACTGGGAACTGATCGGCGTGCCGCTGCGTGTGACCCTGGGCGAACGCGGGCTGAAAGACGGCGTCGTCGAAATCCAGGGGCGACGCGACGCGCAGGCGCAACGCATCGCCCTGCCCGACGCACTGGCCCATGTCCTGGAACAGCTAGAATCCCTGTAGACTGCGGCATCTGGCTCACGGGCGCTCTCGGTATTGCGCCCGTGTCACAACGCCTCACCAAAAAATGAATCCGGATCGACCCAATCTCCCCGGCGAACTGACCATTCGCGTATATTACGAGGACACCGACACGGGTGGTGTCGTGTACTACGCGAACTACCTCAAATTCTTCGAACGCGGCCGCACGGAATGGCTGCGCGCGCTCGGAATGGATCAACACACTCTGGCGACACAGGAGCAGATGATTTTTGTGGTCAAGCATGCGGATATTGCCTACCGGCAACCCGCCCGCCTGGATGACTGCATCCTGGTCCGAACCTCAGTCACCGGCCTGGGCGCCTCGACGATCCGGTTTGGCCAGCAGGCCCTGCGCGGTGACACACTGCTCGCCACCGCAGACATCCAGATCTGCACGGTGCATGCCCAAAGCTTCAAACCCATCCGGCTTTCCCCCTCCATCAGGAACCAATTAGAAAGGGCCCTTCATTAACCATGCAAGCCTCCAGCGATTTGTCGTTGCTGTCCCTCGTCGGCAACGCCAGCCTGCCCGTCCAGATCGTCATGCTGATTCTGCTCGGCCTCTCGATCCTGTCCTGGGCCTACATCTTCAGCAAGCGCGCGGCCCTGCGACGGGCCGATGAGCAGACCCGACGCTTCGAAGACGATTTCTGGGCCGGCGGCGACCTCACGGTCCTGCAACAGGCCATCGCCAGCCGCCGCGACGAGCATGGCGCGCTGGCGCGCATCTTCGACGCCGGCATGACTGAATTCGTCAAGGCGCGCCGCTCCTCCAGCCGGGGTGACACCTTGCTGGACGCGCCCCGACGCGCCATGAAGGCCGCCTTCCAGCGCGAAATGGACAGCCTGGAATCACACCTGAACTTTCTCGCCTCCACTGGCTCGGTCAGTCCCTATATCGGTCTGTTGGGCACGGTCTGGGGGATCATGCACGCCTTCATGGGTCTGTCGACCATGCAGCAGGCCACCCTGGCGGCAGTGGCGCCCGGGATCGCCGAGGCCCTGATCGCGACTGCCATCGGCCTGTTCGCCGCCATCCCGGCCGTGCTGGCCTACAACCGCTACACCAACCAAATCGACCGCTTGTCGATCCGCTTCGAGAGCTTCGTCGAGGAATTCCTGAACATTCTCCAGCGTCAGGTGCATTGACATGACTTCGCTAGGCAACCGTCGCTCACGCCGGATGAAGAACGACATCAATGTCGTCCCCTACATCGACGTCATGCTGGTCCTGCTGGTGATCTTCATGGTCACGGCGCCCATGATCACGCCGGGCCAGATCGAACTGCCTTCGGTCGGCACGGCCTCCGATGTGCCCGTCCAGCCCATCGAGATCCAGATCGACGCCCAGGGCGTCCTTGCCTTGCGGGTGCGCGAAGGCGGCGCCTCGTTCAGATCCATCGACAAGGCCAACCTGCTGGCCGAAGTGCGGGCCATCGCAACCGCCGATACACCGGTCGTGATTTCCGCCGACGGCAAAGTGCCCTACGAATCCGTCATGCAAGTCATGGATCAGTTGCGCAACGGCGGAATCGGCAAGCTGGGACTCCTGGTCAATCAGAACGCGCCCGCCACGCGCTGACATTCACCTCATGACTTTGTTCGACCGTTACACCGGCACAGATTCCAGCGACGACACGCGCGACACGAAGCGCGGCCTGCTCTTCTCTCTGGTCGCCCATGGACTGCTGCTCCTGCTGATGGTGGTGGGCTTCGCCACGGCCCCGGACAATCCGGGCCCCGTCCAGGTTGAACTCTGGGCGCAAGGGACGGTCGCCGACGCCGCCACGCCACAGGATCAGCCCAAGGAAAAACAGCCGGACCCCCAACCTGAGCCGGATCCCAAGCCCACGCCGCCCGAACCGGATGACAGCGCGCGTCAGGCCGCCCAGGCCGAAGCCCAGCGGCAGGCGCAACTGGCCGCTCAGGCCCAGGCGCAGTTGGCCGAGGCTCAGGCCCGCGCCGCCGCAGCGGCCCAGGCAAAGGCCGATGCTGAGATCGCACTGGCCAAGGAACGCAAAGCGCGCGAAGACATGGAACGCCGTCTGGCTGAACAGGCGGCCCAGGAAAAGGCCCAAAAAGAAGCGGCTGAAAAGGCTGCTGCCGAGAAAGCCGCCAAGGAAAAGGCCGCCGCCGAAAAGGCCGCTGCCGAAAAGGCCGCTGCCGAAAAGGCCGCCGCCGAAAAGGTCGCCGCCGAAAAGGCCGCTGCCGAAAAGGCCGCCGCCGAAAAGGTCGCTGCCGAAAAGGCTGCCGCTGACAAAGCCGCCAAGGAAAAGGCCGCCGCCGAGAAGGCCGCTGCTGAAAAGGCCGCGCGGGCAAAGGCTGAAAAAGAAGCCGAAGCAAAACGTCAGGCCCTCAGGGCCGCCATGCGTGGCGATGCCCTGGAAGCCGCCGGCATCCCCAGCGGCGGCGCTGACCGCAACCAACGAGGCGGCGGTGGCAATGACGGCTACGGGGCCAAGGTGCGTGCCTGCGTCAAACGCGGCGTGGTCTACAACGTCCCCCCCCGCAACGGCTCGGCCAACCCGACAGCCAGCTTCCGCACCCGACTGAGATCCAATGGGCAAGTCCAGTCGGTCGATCTGACCCGCTCTTCGGGCAATCCCCGTTTCGACGATGCCGTCCAGAAGGGGATTCTGGCCTGCTCTCCCTTCCCGAAACCGCCTGGCGGCAAGTATCCGTCGTATATTGACGTGGACTACCGCATGTACGACTAAGGAGATCGTTACCATGACCGTATTCACAGCCTCCGGCTTCATCGGGCGCTTCTGGCGGCGCGCCGCCATGGCCGGCCTGGGCGCCGCGCTGACTGTCGCAGGCGTCTC
The DNA here is from genome assembly GCF_047971665.1 of Castellaniella sp. Lineage (GTDB taxonomy): Bacteria > Pseudomonadota > Gammaproteobacteria > Burkholderiales > Burkholderiaceae_B > Castellaniella. The sequence goes on from NZ_JBKEAA010000042.1 coordinate 13,116, forward strand.
CACCGCCCACGCTCAGTTGCGTGTCGATATTTCCGGCGTCGGCGCCACCCAGTACCCGATCGCCATCGCCGATTTCGCGGGCTCGACCAGCGCCACCTCGGTTCCCGAAGTCATCCGCGCCGATCTGACCCGCTCCGGCCAGTTCCGTCTGATCGGCACATCGGGCGCCGCACTGGACGTCCAGAGCAAGATCGACCATGGCGCCTGGCAGGCGCGCGGCGCCGACTATCTGGCGTACGGAACAATCGCGCAGAATGGCAGCCGCTACACGGTCAGCTACCGTCTGGTGGACAATGTCCGCAAGACCGAACTGGACCAGGCGTCCTTCAACGGGACCGAAGCTGAAATGCGCCGGATTTCGCACCGGATCGCCGACCGGATCTACGAAAAAATCACCGGGGTACGCGGCGTGTTTTCGACCCGGATCGCCTATGTGTTGCAGACCGGCAACGGCTATGAGTTACAAATTGCTGATGCCGATGGCCAGAATCCGCAGGTGATGCTGCGCTCGAAGCAATCGATCATCTCGCCGGCCTGGTCGCCTGACGGCTCGCGGCTGGCCTATGTCAGCTTTGAATCGGGCAAATCCGTGATCTATGTGCAGACCCTGGCGACCGGCCAGCGCCAGCCCGTGTCCAACTACAAGGGCAACAACAGCGCGCCCGCCTGGTCGCCCGATGGCAATCGCATGGCGATCGTGCTCTCAAGAGACGGCATCTCCCAGATATACACCATCAACGCTCATGGCTCCGACCTGCGCCGGGTGATGCGATCCCCCCTGATCGACACCGAGCCCCGGTTCACCCCGGACGGCCAGTCCCTGATCTTCACCAGCGACCGGGGCGGCAGCCCGCAGATTTACAAAGTGTCAGCAGGTGGAGGCGATGCGCAGCGCCTGACCTTCTCGGGAAGTTACAATATTTCACCCAGGGTCTCGCCGGATGGACAGCAACTGGTGTACGTTACTCGCAGGAACGGTGCCTTCAGGATTGCAAGCCTCGCCTTGAATTCGGGTTCAGAACAGATTCTGACGGATGGTCCCGACGACCAATCCCCCAGCTATGCGCCCAATGGAATGCAGGTGCTTTACAGCGCCATCCAGAACGGCCGCAGCGTACTGGCGGTGACCTCGATCGATGGCCGTGTGCGCCAGACGCTTTCGGTACTCAACGGCAAGGTCCGCGAGCCAGCCTGGGGCCCTTTCACAAATTGATTTTCCGTGTGACTCTTCATTCTTCTTTATAAGGACATTAAATGAGCTCGCGCATCACCAGGACTCTGACCATCGCCGCCATCGCCGCCTCGCTGGCCGCCTGCAGTTCCGTGCCGCTGGACCAAAGCGGCGCGAATGGCAACGGCACCGATTCGGGGTCCGCTGGGCCAGTCATGGATCCCTTCAATCCGCAAAGCCCGCTCGCGCAACAACGCTCGGTCTACTTTGACTTCGACAGCTACACGGTGCCTGAACAATACCGCAGCGTCGTCGAAATGCATGCCCAATACCTGACCAGCCACCAAGGCCAGAAGGTCCGCGTCGAAGGCAACACCGACGCACGCGGCAGCACCGAATATAATCTGGCTCTGGGCCAGCGCCGTTCGGATGCCGTGACACGCATGATGACCCTGATGGGTGTCAATGCCAACCAGATCGAAGCGATCAGCTTCGGCAAGGAACGTCCCAAGGCCCTGGGCAACACCGACGCCGATTACGCCGAGAACCGCCGCGCCGACATCGACTACCAACGTTGATATCCGCCTGGCAGTGACAGCGCCGTAGCGGCTTCCGCTACGGCGTTTTTGCTTCGCTGCCTCCCACGACGAATCGCCCCTTGGGAGGCCGCGCGCGGAGGGAGTCCGCGCAGCATGGGGCCTTTTTCATTTGGACCGAGACTCATGACCGCACCGACCCACCGCTTGCATGCCTTTTCCGCCTCCCTCCTGCTGGCGCTGGCGCTGGCCACCCCAACGGCGCACGCCTTTTCCGACGATGAGGCGCGCCGCGCCATCCTCGACCTGCGCACCCAGATCAAGCAAATGAACGACCAGAACCAGCAGGCCCGGTTGCAGCTGGCCGACCAGATGGATCTGCTGCGCCAGGAAATCGCCACGCTGCGTGGCCGCGTCGAGGAACTGAGCCAGCGCGCGCCCTCGGCGGGCGGCAACGCGCCCCAGACCACGCAGACCGGCGACCCTCAGGAACAAGCGGTCTACGAGTCCGCCGCCGATCAATATCGCAATGGCCGCTACAAAGAGGCCGCGTCCGGCTTTTCGGACTTTCTCCAATCCTATCCGGACAGCAAGCTGACGGGCGACGCCCTGTTCTATCTGGGCAGCAGCCAGTATGCCTCCAAGGATTTCAAGAGATCCATCCAGACCATGCAATCGCTGGTGAAAAACCGCCCCAACGATCCCCGCGCCCCGGATGCCTTGCTGGTCATGGCCGCCGACCAGATCGAGATCAATGACATGAAGGGCGCCAAGGCCAGCTTGCAACGCATCATCAAGGACTATCCCAACAGCGCCTCCGCCGAAACGGCCAAAAGCCGCCTGAAACTGCTGTAATGCCGGCGCCACACACCGAGCTGCCGCATCACGTCCTGCCGCTGCCCGACGGTACCCTGCACTACACCCAGGCCGGCGACGGCGAGCCGATCCTGCTGATCCACGGCTCGCTCTGCGATGACCGATACTGGCGCTGGCAGTACCCGGCGCTCTCCGAGATGCATCGAGTCATCGCCCCCAGCCTGCGCGGCTGCTGGCCCGACGCGCAGGCGCATCCCCGCGCAGACTACGCGATCGACCGCCATGCCGCTGATCTGGCGCAGCTGCTGCGCGCGATGGACACACGGGGCGGCGCGCACGTGGTCGGTCATTCACGAGGAGCCCATGTGGCTCTGGCCCTGGCGATCCAGGCGCCCGAACTGTGCCGGTCGCTGACGCTGGCCGATCCGGGATTCCGTTTCACGGACGAGCCGGAAACGCCGGTCTTTTACGCCGACGCTGTGCAACGGCTGCAGGCCGGAGACGCCGAAGGCGCCGTCGAACTGTTCATCGACACCGTGAACGGTCCCGACACCTGGCGCAAGATGGTCGGCTGGTTCAAGGACATGGTCCGGGACAACGCAGCCACCCTGCTGTCACAAATCAAAGAAGCCAACCTGCCGGTCGATCCGCAGGATGCCGCCCCCCTGACCTGTCCGGTGCTGCTGGTCGGCGGCGCGCAGAGCCCGGCCCGGTACGGCACCCGCCAGGACCGGTTGCAACAGCTGCTGCCCCAGGCCCGGCGCACGCGCATCGCCCTGGCCGCTCACGGCATGAATCTGGCCAATCCCCGGTCCTTCAACCGCACGATTCTGGAATTCGCCACGACCGCCTGAGCCCGCTGTCGCAGGCAGGCGGGCAGACTGGCCCTTGACCCTTGCCCGCACCGGCCGTCGCGACCTGCGCCAGCCGCAGCACCCCGCACGACATCGCGGTGCGGTGCGGTGCGGTCGATCAGTGTTTCATGTGTCCGGACATGCCCTGCCCGCTCTTGGGCGGCAAGGCTTTGGGCGACTTGATTTCGCAGGTTGCGGTAAAGCCCTCGCCATTGGCCAGCGCGAAATCCAGCCGCACGGCGTCGCCGATCTTCAGGCCTTCGCGAGGCTTTTCGAGCATCAGGTGGTAGCTGCCCGGCTTGAACACCAGGTCCTTGCCGGCCGCAATGGCAACCCGATGCACCATGGCCATCTTGCTCATTCCGCCGGATTCGGTGGTTTCGTGCAGCATCACCATCCCGTAGTCGGGCGAACTCGCGCCCGTCAGCACGACATCGGCCGATCCCGCATTGTGCGCCACGAGGAACCCGCCGGATGGGGCCGGAGACGGCAACAACCGGATCCAGCAGTCGGACGCGGTCACCGTGGCGGATGTCCTGGCCGGCGAAGCCGGCATGCTGCGCCCTTGCCCCCAGGCCGAAGTTGCCAGCAGCAGACCAGCCGAAATGCCCAATGTACGCGTCAAAAGTTTCTTCATTTCACTACCTGATGATATGACCCGCGGACCGCCTGCGCAGCCCTGCGGCAGAACCGGCCGCCACATGGGCCGACACGGCCGGATCGCCTCAAACCGGTCCGGCCGGGCCAGTGTACTATGGGCTTTTCGACCCCACGTTGCGCCATGCTCAAGCCACTCGAAAACACTCCTGAACCCGGAATCCCAGACACCTCGACCTCCAAGGCGCACATCAGCCTCGAGGAATTCCGTGAGCTGCTGGACCGGCTGCATCCTTTTGCCGCCGGGCTGGGTATCGAGATCCTGGACATTCAGCACGGACGGGCCACCCTGCGCCTGCCGCCCAACCCGACCAATCAGCGGCTGGGCGGCATCGTCGCCGGCCCGATGCTGATGGGGCTGGCCGATCTGGCGCTGTACGCGGCCGTGGTCGGCGCCACCGGAGTCGCCGAGGCCGTCACTGCCAGCCTGACGATCAATTTCCTGCGCGGCGCGCCGGCCGACGGAATCGTGGCTCAGGCGCGGATATTGAAGACCGGCCGCATGACGGCCGGTGAAGTCCTGCTGCTGCCTGAAAGCGGCGGAGACCCGGTGGCCCAGGTCGTCAGCACCTGGTCGGTGCCCCGCAAAAAAGCCTGAGGACGGCGCGCCGCGCTGACTCCGGCAACCGCGTCAGTTCTTGTTCAGCTTGCCAACCACGCCTTCGACGTAATAGTCCATGGCGTTCAGCCCCTTGTCATCCAGCGCGCCCTGGGTGAGCACCACTTTGCCTTCGTTGGTCTTGATCGGCGCGGCGAACACATTCAAGGAGCCATCGGCAATCGCGTCCTCCTTGGCCTTCAGTTCGGTCTTCAGCGCATCATCCACAGCCGGACCAAAGCCTTCGAGCGCGACCATGCCCTCTTTGAACCCACCCCAGACCTGATCGGATTTCCAGGTGCCGTCCAGCATGGCCCGGGCTTCGCGGGTGAAATATTTGCCCCAATGGTGGGTGACCGCGCCCAGCTGGGCGTGCGGGCCGAATTTGAGCATGTCGGAGTGATAGGCGATGGCCCACTTGCCGCGTTCCTCGGCCGCCTGCACGGTCGCCGTCGAATCGGTGTGGTGAGTGACGATATCGGCGCCCTGATCCAGCAGCGCCAGCGCGGCGTCACGCTCCTTGCCGGGATCGAACCAACTGTTGACCATGATGACTCGCACCGTCGCATCGGGCTTGACGCTGCGCAGACCGCGGGTAAAGGCGTTGACACCCTGCAGGACCTCGGGGATCGGATAGGCGGCCACATAGCCCACGATACCGGTCTGGGTCTTGCGTCCGGCCAGAATGCCGGCAACGTAGCGCGCCTGATAGAAGCGGGCGTTGGTGGTGGCCACGTTCGGCGCGGTCTTGTAGCCGGTGGAGTGCACGAACTTCACATCGGGGAACTGCCTGGCCACCTTGATGGTCGGGTTCATGAAGCCGAAAGACGTGGTGAAGATCAGCTTGTTGCCCTGTTGCGCCAGATCGCGGATGACGCGCTCGGCATCCGCGCCCTCGGGCACATTCTCGACATACTGGGTCTTGATCTTGTCGCCCAGCTGCTGCTCCATGTATTTGCGGCCGACATCCTGCTGCCAGGACCATCCGGCCTCGCCCACCGGGCTGACGTAGACGAAACCGATCTTCAGAGGTTCCTGGGCGGCGGCGGGGCCGGCGGCCCAGAGGCATGCCGCCGCAGTAGCGACCGCCAGGGTTTGACGAATCAGACGAGTTTTCATGAGGAGGTTCTCCGTGGACGACAACAGTCAGTGATTGGGGTTGAACCCGCGCCCCAGCGACGCGGGCATGTTGATGCGGATCCAGTTCACGTTGCGCGAGATCAGAACCAGCACCAGGATGGTGGCCAGGTAGGGCAGCATGGAAAGCAATTGAGAGGCAATCGGCACCCCCAGCGCCTGCATGTGGAAGGTCAGAATGGTGATGCCGCCAAACAGATAGGCGCCGATCAGGACCCGCAACGGACGCCAGGTGGCGAACGGCGTCAGCGCCAGCGCGATCCAGCCGCGCCCCGCCACCATGTTCTCGACCCACAATGGCGTGTAGACCAGCGACATGAACGCGCCCGCCAGGCCGCAGCAGGCACCGCCGAACAACAGCGCGGCCAGCCGGATCCGGCGTACCGGATAGCCCAGGGCATGCGCGGACTCGGGGGACTCGCCCACGGCGCGCAGGATCAGCCCGGCGCGCGTGCGGTACAGGAACCAGCTCAACCCGATGGCGAGCGCCAGCGCCCCATAGACGAGCGGGTGATGCCGGAACAGGGCCGGGCCGACAAAAGGCAGATCGGCCAGACCCGGTACCGACCAGGAAAACGCTTGAATCGTGGCGCCGACGTAGGGCATGCCGATAAAGGCGGACAGGCCGACACCGAACAGCGACAGGGCCAGCCCGCAGGCGACCTGATTGGCGCCCAGCCAGACCACCAGCCAGGCGAACACCCCAGCCAGCAGCGCGCCGGCCGCGGCCCCGACGAGAAACCCCAGGCCTGTGCTGCCCGACTGCACGGTCATGGCAAAGCCCAGGGCCGCCGCCACCAGCATCATGCCTTCGGAGCCCAGATTGATGACGCCGGATTTTTCGTTGATCAGCAGACCCAGCGCCGCCAGCATCAGCGGCGTGCCAGCGTTCATGGAGGCTGCGATCAGGGGAGCCAGTACATCCATGGTGTCAGCGCCTCCAGCGCAGGCGTTGGAAGATCAGGACATCGCAGGCCAGCAGCGAGAACAGCAAGATGCCCTGGAAGATGCCGGTGATGGCGTCGGGCATGCCCAGACGCGTCTGGGACAGCTCGCCACCAATATAGAACAGGGCCATGACAAAGCTGGCGAAGATCACACCGATCGGATGCAGCCGGCCCACAAAGGCAACGATGATGGCGGCAAAGCCATAGCCCGGCGAGACCGAGGGCGTGACCTGGCCGATCGGCCCCATGATCTCACAGGCTCCGGCCACACCTGCCAGCGCGCCGGAACCCAGCATGCAGCCCCACAGCGCACGACGCGAGGAAAATCCGGCATAGCGTGCGGCCAGCGGCGCCAGTCCGCCCACCGTCAGGCGGTAGCCGGCGAACAGCCGCGACAACAGCAGCCAGGCTGCCAGGGCGGCCATCACGGCCAGGCCGAACCCCAGGTGCAGGCGCGTGCCCGGCCAGACCGGGAGCAGAAAGCCATTGTCGAACAGCCGCGACTGAGGAAATCCGAAGCCGTCCGGATCGCGCATCACGCCATGCACCAGATAGCTGAGCAGCAGTTCGGCCACATAGACCAGCATCAGCGAAACCAGAATCTCGTTGGCATGGAACCGGTCGCGCAGCCAGGCTACCAGCCCCGCCCACACCGCGCCACCCAACGCGCCCGCCAGCAATGCCAGCGTGATCATCAGCGGCCCGCCGCCCTGGCCCGACCCGTCATCGAAGTTCAGGATGAACGCGCCCGACACGATCGCCCCGACGACCAGCTGGCCCTCCGCCCCGATATTGAAAATATTGGCGCGAAAGCACAGCGCCAGACCGACTGCGCACAACAGCAGCGGCGCCATCTTGACGCCGATCTCGGCCCAACCGCGCAGGTTGACCAGCGGCTCGATGAAAAAGACAGCCAGCCCTTCGAGGGGCGGCTTGCCGACGATCATGAACATGAGCACACCGCACAATGCCGTCAACGCGACCGCCATCAGGGGCGACAGCCAGACCATCCGGCGCGAAGGCTCGGCGCGGGGAATGAGCTCAAGCATGCGCGACCTCCGCAGCGACATCGGTGGCGGAGACCGTGGCCGCATCGGCACCGGGCCACAGGCCGCTCATCCACTGCCCGATCTGCTCGCGCGAGGCCTCGGCGCGCGCCAGGGCGGGCGACAGTCGCCCCTTGGCCAGAACGACCAGGCGGTCGGACAACTCGAACAGCTCGTCCAGTTCCTCGGAAATCAGCAGGATGGAGCACCCCGCATCGCGCAGCGCCAGGAGCTCGCCGCGGATCTGCGCCGTCGCGCCCACGTCCACGCCCCAGGTCGGCTGGGCGATGATCAACAGTCGGGGTTGACGCACCACCTCGCGGCCGACGATGTATTTTTGCAGATTACCCCCCGACAGGCTCCCCGCCAGCGCCTGGGGACCGGGCGCCTTGACGCGAAAGCGCTCGATGATGCCCTCGGTGATGCGGCGCACGGTCCCGGTGCGGACCCAGCCGCGCCGCACCGTGTCGGGCCCCTGATGCGAGAGCAGCAGATTGCGCGCCAGCGACAGTTCCGGCACGGCGCCGCGCCCCAGCCGTTCCTCGGGCACGAACGCCATCCCCTGCCTCCGTCGCCAGGCCGAGTCGCGATGGCCGACCGGCTGGCCATCGAACAGAATGCTGTCCGCGGCGGCGCGGACGTCCTCGCCCGAGAGCGCGCCCATCAATTCCTGCTGGCCATTGCCGGACACGCCCGCCACCCCCAGGATTTCTCCCGCGTGCAGGTCCAGATCGATGCCCGTCAACGGGGTGGCGAAGGGATGCGCGCGCGGCAGATCGAGATGCCGCACCTGGAGCAGCACCGGTCCGGCCGTCCGCGCGCGATGCTCGTGCACCGGCAGGTCGGCACCGATCATCAGCCGCGACAGGCTGGCCTCGGTCTCCTCGCGCGGATCGCAGATCCCCGTCACCCGGCCCGCACGCATCACCGTGCAGCGCTGGCACAGGGTGCGGATCTCGTCGAGTTTGTGGCTGATGTACAGGATGCTGCACCCCTCGGCCGCCAACTGGCGCAGGACGTCGAACAGCCGCAGCACGGCTTGCGGCGTGAGCACCGAGGTGGGTTCGTCCAGAATCAGCAGACGCGGCTTGCCCAGCAACGCGCGCACGATCTCCACGCGCTGGCGCTCGCCCACCGACAGGGTATGCACATGACGGCGCGGCTCGACATCCAGACCATATTGCGTCGCCGTGGCGGTGATCTGCGTTTCGAGGGCCTGCATGTCCGTGCCCGGCGGCAGCCCCAGCGCGATGTTCTCCGCCACCGTCAGCGTGTCGAAAAGGGAGAAATGCTGGAACACCATGCCCAGGCCCAGCGCCCGCGCAGCCGCGGGATTGGTGATCCGGACGTCCTGGCCGTCCCACTGGACCGTGCCCTGGTCGGGGCGCACCACGCCGTAGATGATTTTCATCAGCGTGGACTTTCCCGCGCCGTTTTCACCCAGGATGGCGTGAATCTCGCCAGGTTCGACGGTCAGGTCGATTGCATCATTGGCCCGGACTGCCGGGTAGGATTTGCTGATGTTTCTTAAAGCCAGTCGCGGGGGCATGCAGGCATCCTGTTGGAATCGTTCGTGAAACACCCGGGATGCAAAAAATTCTACTCAGGATGCGGCGCTCCGCCCAAAGGGGATAAACCCCTATCCAGACGGAAAACGCACGCTCCGCGACCATCACGCCAGAGGGGCGGCGGTCGAAGACACCGGAACATCACTCTCTATGAATGTCGGATATTATGACACGGTGATACAGCGATCCCTGGCGGTCATGCCGACGCATCGATCCTGAAAAGCTCAGGCCTCAAAGGCCATGCGTCCGGCAAATCCCAGGAACAACAACCCCACCAGACCGCTGCCCAGCCGCGCCAGCCCCTGACGTCGGCGGAACGCGGCCGCCAGGCGCGCGCCGCCGAAGATCAACACGGACAGATACAGAGCGCTGCAGGCCTGCAGGATAGTCGCCAGGATCAGAAAAGGCAGCGCCGGATGCGGGTAGGCCGGATCAACGAACTGCACGAAGAACGACAGCAGAAACAGGATGGCCTTAGGATTGAGCAGGCTGAGCAGCAGCGCCTTGCGAAAAGGACTGTCCTGATCGCCGGACACCGCCTGGGTGCGGGCCGGACCAGGCCGCCAGGCCGACAACAGCAGCCGGATGCCAAGATACGTCAGATAGAGGGCCCCGGCCGCTTTCAGGACAATGAACACCATCGGCAACAGCCGCAGGACCGAGGCGGCGCCGGCGGCCGTCAGCGCCATCAGGATGGAGTCCCCCACGAACACGCCGAAGGCCGCCTCGTAGCCGGCGCGCACCCCGCGCCCGGCCCCGATCGCCAGCACGAACAGGGAATTGGGCCCGGGCAGCAGGATGATGAACACGACGCCGACCAGATAGGTCCAGACGTCCAGCACGCCGTATTGCATCAGCATGGAAAACCCCTCGATCAGGATGAGCGAGGTATTTTATCCCTCGGTCTCGACCGAACTGCGAATCAAATGATCGAAGGCGGCCAGTGAAGCCTTGGCGCCTTCGCCGGCGGCGATGATGATCTGCTTGTACGGTACCGTCGTCGCATCACCTGCGGCAAACACCCCAGGCACCGAGGTCTGGCCTCGCGCATCGACCACGATCTCACCATGCTTGCTCAGCTCGACCGTCCCCTTGAGCCACTCGGTATTGGGCACCAGGCCGATCTGGATGAACACGCCCTCCAATTCGACGCGCTGCGCCGTGCCGCCGACGCGGTCCTTGTAGCTCAGACCAGTCACCCGCTTGCCATCGCCGTGGATCCCGGTGGTCTGCGCCGACGTGATGATCGTCACGTTGCCCAGACTGCGCAGCTTGCGCTGCAGCACCTCGTCGGCCCGCAAAGCGCTGTCGAACTCGATCAGCGTCACATGGCCCACGATCCCGGCCAGGTCGATCGCCGCCTCGACGCCCGAATTGCCGCCACCGATCACCGCCACACGCTTGCCCTTGAACAGCGGGCCATCGCAATGCGGGCAGTAGGCCACGCCACGGTTGCGGTACTCGTCCTCGCCGGGCACATTGATCTGCCGCCAGCGCGCGCCCGTCGACAGGATGACGGTCTTGGCCTCGAGCACTGCCCCGTTGGCCAGTTCGATCTGGACGGATTTGCCCGGCACCAGGCGGCTGGCCCGCTGCAGGTTCATGATGTCGACATCGTAGGCCTTGACGTGCTGCTCCAGCGCCGCGCCGAACTTGGGCCCTTCGGTCTCCAGCACGGAGATGTAGTTTTCGATCGCCATGGTGTCGAGCACCTGGCCACCGAAACGCTCGGCCACCACGCCCGTGCGGATGCCCTTGCGCGCCGCATAGACGGCCGCCGCAGCGCCCGCCGGACCACCACCGACCACCAGCACATCGAACGCCTCGCGCGCATTCAGCGCCTCGACCTTGGCGGCATCGTCGCCCGCGTCCAGCTTGGCCAGGAATTCTTCGACCCCGGCGCGGCCCTGGTGGAACAGCTCGCCATTCAGGAACACGGCGGGCACGGACAGGATCTCACGTTGCTGGACCTCATCCTGGAACAGCGCGCCATCGATCGCCACGTGGCGGATACGCGGGTTCAGCACCGACATTGCATTCAGCGCCTGGACCACGTCCGGGCAGTTCTGGCACGACAGGGAGAAATAGGTTTCGAAGGTATAGTCACCCGGCAGATTGCGGATCTGCTCGGCCACGGCCTCGTCCAGCTTGGGCGGATGACCGCCGACCTGCAACAGCGCCAGCACCAGCGAGGTGAACTCGTGGCCCAGGGGGATGCCGGCGAAGCGCACGCCGATATCGGTCCCGGCCCGGGCGATTGCAAACGACGGCACGCGCGCCCCGGAGGCGTCGTCCGTCAGAGTGATCTTGTCGGACAGGCTGGCGATGTCTTCCAGAAAGGCCCGCAGTTCCTGCGACGAGGCGCCGTCGTCCAGCGACGCGCGCAGCTCGACGGGCAACGTCACCCGTTCGAGATAAGTGCCCAATTGTCCTTTGAGGTTTGCATCCAGCATGGTTTTCACCTTTTTTCAAATACAGATCCCCCCGGGCGCGCCGTACCGGCGCGGCCCTTGAATCGTTCCGAGGGGGGAGACAGCTCGTCCCGACCTGCCCGCCCGGACCCGCCGGGCGCGGCACGGCCGTTCCGGGCTGGAATGCGCCGCCTGGCGCATCCGGGGCGTCGGGAGAAGGCCGACCGAGTTAGATCTTGCCGACCAGGTCCAGCGAGGGAGTCAGCGTCTTGGCGCCTTCTTCCCACTTGGCGGGGCAGACTTCGCCCGGGTGGCTGGCGATGTACAGGGCAGCGCGGACCTTGCGCAGCAGTTCGGACGCATCGCGGCCGATACCGTTGTCATGGATTTCCAGGACCTTGATTTCGCCGGCCGGGTTCACCACGAAAGTGCCGCGCAGGGCCACACCTTCTTCTTCGATCAGCACGTCGAAGTTGCGCGCCAGCACGTGGGTGGGATCGCCGATCATCGGATAGTTGACCTTCTTGATGGCGTCGGACGTATCGTGCCAGGCCTTGTGGGCGAAGTGGGTGTCGGTGGACACGGAATAGACTTCCACGCCCAGCTTCTGGAATTCGGCGTAATGATCGGCCAGGTCTTCGAGCTCGGTCGGGCACACGAACGTGAAATCGGCCGGGTAGAACACGAAGACAGACCACTTGCCGGCGACGGACTGGTCGCTGACGTCGACGAACTTGCCATTGTGGTAGGCGGTGGCCTTGAAGGGCTTGATGGTGGTGTTGATCAGGGACATGAAAAAAGCTCCTTGTTCTGAGGTTCAGTGAAACGGCCACGAGGGCAACAGAGACAAGTTTAGGCAACCCCTGATAATAAGTAAAATTGATTGTTTAAATAGAGTCGATTGTCATTGACTATTGACTGGTCATATGCAATCCTCGCCGCAGTCCTCGGCCATCAGGCATCGAGCAAGGTCTGGTAGTGCTTGCGCGCCCGCAGGTACAGATCCAGCGGAAAGCGGACCGGCACGTCTTCCAGCGCGGCTGCCAGCATGGTCAGGTGGCCCTCGAATCCCGCGCAGGCTTTGGCCATGTCCTCATCGCCAGGCAGCCGCACCGTCAGCGTCAGCCGCGTGCCGCCCGCCTCTGCGGCCAGTTCCCAGCGGATGGGGCGTTCGGGCTGCGCACTGCTGCCCCAGGAATATTCCAGCGTCCGTTGCGGCTCCAGCGCTGTGACCGTGCTGTCGATCACGATGCCGCTGTCGGCAAAATCGATACGCACGGCTCCGCCCCGTCGTAACTCGATCGTGCCGGGCGCCAGCCATTTCGCCAGATGCCGGGGCTCCGTGAGCATGGCCCAGACGGCGGCCGGCGCCTGGTCATAGCGCCGCGTCAGCCGGCCCTCGAACCCGTGATCCCGTCGCTCAATCGTGCCGGGGAGAAAATCGTCCTCATCGCTCATCTGAACCTCACCAGGGTCTATTCACACGCATCCAGAAGATCGCATCGGGCCTGAGCGGCGTCGCGCAAGGCGTCCGCGCACCGGCCAGGCCGCCCGCCACCGATCCGAAAATCATATTATCATCCAGGCGACGGGCTGGACTCCAGCATGCCCACACCTCCGTCAGAGGATCGTCCCCTTGCCACCGGCACACCACTTGCGCATCCGCCTTGCCTGCCCGGCGCGCTTTCTGCGCACGGTCCTGCTGGTCCTGTGCGGCACCGGGACCGCGCAGGCCGCGCATGTCCTGGTGGATGCGGGTCATGGGCCGCAGCGCACCGGGGCCACGGGCGCCAGCGGCCGTGCCGAATATCGCTACAACCGGGATCTGGCCGCCGCTCTCGCGCGCGCCCTCGCCGCGCTGGGCGAGCGGGTCACCCGGGTCGAAGGCCTCGATGCGGACATCCCCCCGGCTCTGCGCCCGGCGGGCGCCCCTGCCGCCGACCTGCTTGTGTCGATTCACCACGACTCGGTGCAGGCACAGTACCTCGCGGCAGGCCGCCAGGCCGAATTCGCGGGCTATTCGATTTTCGTCTCCACCCGCAATCCCGACTACGCGGGCAGCCTGAATTGCGCCCGGCGCATCGGCGCGCGGCTGCGGGCGGCGGGCGAAACCCCCTCCGGATACCACACAGAGCCCATCGAAGGCGAAAACCGCCCGTTCGTCGACCGGCCGCTGGGCATCCACCGCTATGACGGGCTGGCGGTGCTGCGGGCGGCCCCCATGCCCGCCGTCCTGATCGAAGCGGGCGTCATCATCAATCCGCAAGAAGAAACCCGTCTTGGAAAACCCGAGACGGTGGCGCGTCTGGCCCGGGCGATTGCCCGGGGCGTGCGCGACTGCCTCGGGTAAAGCCCCATCCGCCTCAGGCCTTCAGCGCGCCAGCCAGAATGTCCAGGCCTTCTTCGAGCACCTCGTCCTGGATCGTCAGCGGGAACAAGAAACGGACCACATTCGCATGGACGCCGCACGTCAGCAGCAGCAGACCCGCATCGCGCGCGCGCTCCTGGACCTGCTTCGTGAATTCAGGATCGGGCGTCCCGTCGGTCTTTGAGAACTCGACCGCCACCATCGCGCCCAGTCCCCGCACATCCGAGATCTGCGGCACCGTAGCGCGCAGCGACTCGAGCCGGGCCTCGAGCCGGCCGCCCAGCACCTGGGCGCGCTCGCACAGTTGCTCGTCCTCGAGCACATCGAGCACGGCATGCGCCGACGCGACGGACAGCGCATTGGCCGCATAGGTCCCACCCAATCCGCCCGCAGCCGGCGCATCCATGATCTCGGCGCGACCGCACACCGCCGACAGCGGCGCGCCGCCGGCCAGGCTCTTGGCCATGGTCATCAGGTCGGGCAGCACGTCGTAGTGCTCCATGGCGAACATCTTGCCCGTGCGGCCAAAGCCGGTCTGAATCTCGTCGGCGATCAGCAAGATGCCATGACGGTCGCAAATCTCGCGCAAGGCGCGCATGAACGCATCGGGCATGACATAAAAACCGCCTTCGCCCTGCACGGGCTCGAGAATGATGGCGGCCACCTGCTCGGGCGCAATGTCGGATTTGAACAGGTGCGACAAGGCACGCAGCGAATCATCGACCGTCACGCCATGCAGCTCGATGGGCGCTGGCACGTGAAAGGTATTGCCCGGGAAGGGGCCGAAACCGATCTTGTAAGGCGCGACCTTGCCGGTCAGCGCCATCCCCATGAACGTGCGTCCATGGAAGGCGCCCGTCAGCGAGATGACGCCAGGCCGACCCGTGGCCGCGCGGGCGATCTTGACGGCGTTCTCGACCGCCTCGGCGCCGGTCGTGAAGAACACGGTTTTCTTGGCATGCCCGCCCGGGGCCAGCTGGTTCAGCCGCTCGGCCAGGTACACTGCGCTTTCATAAGGCACCACCTGGTAGGCCGTATGCACGAACCGATCCATCTGCGCCCGCATCGCGTCGACGATGCGCGGATGGGAATGGCCGGTATTCAACACGGCAATGCCCGAGCCGAAATCGATGTAGCGGCGTCCGTCCACATCCCACAGTTCGGCGTTCCGGGCCCGCTCGGCGTATATCAGAGGAAATCCGACACCCACCCCACGTGGCATCGCCGCAATCCGGCGGGCATTGATATCGGCGCTGCTGGATGCGGCTGTCGAAAGATGGCTCATGGTCTTGGTATCCATTGACATGAAATTTCCTGAGAATGTTGAAGATCGCGGGACGGCCTGAACTCACTGACGGCCGGGCAATACCATCCGGTGACGCATCTGGTCGGCGACGACCGCCACGATGAGCAGCACGCCCAGGACGACCATCTGCAAGTAAGAGCCGACATTGGACAGATTCATGCCGTTCTGCACCAATCCGATGAATATGGCGCCCATCACCACGTTGGGTACGCGCCCGATCCCGCCACGCAGGCTGACCCCCGCGATCACGCACGCAGCAATCGACTCCAGCGCGACCGTGCTGCCCAGATTGGCCTCACCGGTTTCCACGCGGGCGGTCAGCAACAGGCCGCTGATGGCCGCCAGCCCCGCGCACAGCAGGTAGGCGAACAGCAGCGTGCGCCGGGTATCGATACCGGACAGGGCCGCCGCTTTGGCATTGCCGCCGACGGCAAGCAGATGCGTTCCGATCGGCAGATGATTCATCAACACCAGCATGCCCACGACGCAGACGATCGTCACCAGAATCGGCACGGGAACGCCGAACAACGAGCCAAATCCGAACAGATCGCTGAATTCGACGGGCAGGCCAGAAACCGGCACCCCGCCCGTCAGGTACAGGGCGGCGCCGAAACCGATCGACTGTATCCCCAGGGTCACGATGAACGGCGACACCCCGAAGACAGCCACGCCGATGCCGTTGAGCAGCCCCACCGCCAGCCCTGCCAGGATCCCGCAGGCGAGACCCGCAACGATGATGAACCAGACGGCATCCGGGAAGCTCATGCCCAGGCTCTGCATCACCAGCGCCGAGACCACCGACGCAATCGCCATGATGGTGCCCACGGACAGATCGAATCCGCCCGTCACCAGCGCCAGCATCTGTCCCAGTGAGACCAGGATGAGGTAGACGGACTGCCGCAACAGGTTGATCAGGTTCTGCGAGGTCAGGAAATGATCCGACAGAAGACTGAACACGATACAGGCGATCACCAGCATGAAGGGCAGGACGCCCAGGCGAACGAACAGGTGACTCAAAATCCCCCGCCGCAAGGCGTGCCGGTTCGATTCCGGCCTCGGGCACCATTCAAAAACTTCTGAGAAATCAACATCTTGGAAGTGTTCGCAGCACAAACCCCGTACCAGGGGATTTCTTGAGAAAGTGGTCAGGTACAGTTTCGGTACAGTGATGCGGCGCTAGCCCGGAAATTTCGCGACGAGGGTAAAAAGGAATAGGCGATCCCCGCCCGAAGGCCTATGGTTATTGGTATCTGACGCCAAACAACCAAAAGGAACGCCTATGCCAAATCGTACCACCGAACAACTGGATTTTGGGCGCCTTGGGCGGCGTCATTTGCAAGCCAATTTCCAGGGCGGCGACCTGAGTTCGGATGGCGGGCTGATGCTGCTGCGTCAAATTGACGCACGCACCGGTCTGTCGCGCCAA
>NZ_JBKEAA010000043.1:0-39850 GCF_047971665.1 Castellaniella sp.
AGTGGCATTCTTGGTAGAGCTGGGCGCCTCAATGATCGTGGCATCGACAATCGTGCCCTTGCGCACCGTGATGCCCTGGTCAGCCAGCAGCAGATTGACCGCTTCCAGCGCATCGGCCGCGATGTCGTGCTTCTCCAGCAGGTGGCGAAAGTTGAGAATCGTCGTCTCGTCGGGGATGCTGCCACGGGTCAGCGACAACTTCGCACAATTGTGCATCGAGGTGCTGTCGTACAGCGCCTCCTCCATGGCCGGGTCCGACAGGTTGAACCACTGCTGCATGAAGTGGATGCGCAGCATCACTTCCAGCGGGTAGGGCCTGCGCCCGTTGCCCGCCTTCGGGTAGTGCGGTTCGACCAGGTCAGCAAAGACCTTCCAGGGAACCGCGCGTTACATCTGGGCGAGGAACTATTCGCGACGGGTCACCTTACGCTTGCCAGCGAACTCGGCATCGGAAAAACTCAACTGGCTCATCGGACATGTCCTGATTGGCTCTCGTTCAACAAACCGTATTCTGACAGGTCATCGGGACTTGTTCAGACCATCCCTAGTACGAGTAGATTCCTCTATATTTCTCAGCTGCCTGTGCGGCAGCGAACCCCGCCTGACTGTTTCGCCCCGTTGATAGGATTTTCTCAGCTGCCTGTGCGGCAGCGAACTTCATAGTCGATTCATGCTTTCTCGCGTGGTAGTTTCTCAGCTGCCTGTGCGGCAGCGAACAATCCATTGCTGATGAGGTGGTGACGGTTGAATTTCTCAGCTGCCTGTGCGGCAGCGAACGATCGCTTCGGCGTGTCCGACTGGCGCAAGGATTTCTCAGCTGCCTGTGCGGCAGCGAACGGCGACATTCCAGACCTTAGCCTAGTTTCCTATTTCTCAGCTGCCTGTGCGGCAGCGAACTACCGGCTGCTCTTGGATTTCTACTCGCGGTTTTTCTCAGCTGCCTGTGCGGCAGCGAACCGCAAGGCGTCGATGAAGGCGCCCAAACCGATTTTCTCAGCTGCCTGTGCGGCAGCGAACGTAGTCAGCTTTCGTTCCATGCCAGGCCCCAATTTCTCAGCTGCCTGTGCGGCAGCGAACCGTACTTCCCCCGTACCTACCTAGACTTCATATTTCTCAGCTGCCTGTGCGGCAGCGAACATCAAGACCGGTCTCACCCGCCAGCAAGCCAATTTCTCAGCTGCCTGTGCGGCAGCGAACCAAATGCCGTCGCCGGTGGCGCGTTCGTCGCTTTTCTCAGCTGCCTGTGCGGCAGCGAACCTGGTGCAATGAAAATATATTCGGCACAAAATTTTCTCAGCTGCCTGTGCGGCAGCGAACGACCCCCGGCATGTCCGGGGGTGTTTGCGTCTTTTCTCAGCTGCCTGTGCGGCAGCGAACGCCCAGGCCATCGCCGATATCGTCCAGGCCACTTTCTCAGCTGCCTGTGCGGCAGCGAACACTGACGCTGATTGATGCGCACGTCGAGCTTTTTTCTCAGCTGCCTGTGCGGCAGCGAACGGATTCCTGCATCCAGGATCTCTGCTCTTTTTTTTCTCAGCTGCCTGTGCGGCAGCGAACACCTGCTGGATCGCGGATGTACGGTACCTGATTTTCTCAGCTGCCTGTGCGGCAGCGAACATCAGATGCAGTAGATGAGTATGTACAAGATATTTCTCAGCTGCCTGTGCGGCAGCGAACGGTGTCGTCCATCAGATCTATATCGCCCGCGATTTCTCAGCTGCCTGTGCGGCAGCGAACTACTGTCCAGCATTGCTAGTACTGCTAGCAGTTTTCTCAGCTGCCTGTGCGGCAGCGAACAGGAATCTACTCGTACTAGCAGTAAAAGCTACTTTCTCAGCTGCCTGTGCGGCAGCGAACGGATGACCAGGCGCAGGGTGTGGGCTCACTCATTTCTCAGCTGCCTGTGCGGCAGCGAACGTGCCGGTCTGAGTAAATGTGGTGGTTTCAGTTTTCTCAGCTGCCTGTGCGGCAGCGAACATCCGAGGTGAATACGTTCAGAATGGATACATTTTCTCAGCTGCCTGTGCGGCAGCGAACTCGAGCATATCCTCGCCGCCGTCATCCGCCGTTTTCTCAGCTGCCTGTGCGGCAGCGAACGCTACATTTTGCCTTGCTGGCTCAGACCTTCATTTCTCAGCTGCCTGTGCGGCAGCGAACGCCACGCCCAGGATGTACCAGCGCAGCCACCATTTCTCAGCTGCCTGTGCGGCAGCGAACGTAGCACGGACATCAGGGCGCTTTTTTGTATCTTTCTCAGCTGCCTGTGCGGCAGCGAACTGCGGCCCGTGGTGGCGTTTGCGGCTATACCCTTTCTCAGCTGCCTGTGCGGCAGCGAACTAGTCCGCATTCTCGTCTCGCATCTGCCCTTCTTTCTCAGCTGCCTGTGCGGCAGCGAACGGCTAGTTTTCTCCCCATCCGTTCTGCCCCAGTTTCTCAGCTGCCTGTGCGGCAGCGAACTTAACGAACTGACCGATGACATCCGCGCATACTTTCTCAGCTGCCTGTGCGGCAGCGAACTTGACTGCGATAGATCCGGCTGTTGCCGTAGTTTTCTCAGCTGCCTGTGCGGCAGCGAACGCGAAACGCCGTCATCCACGATTTCGGAATGTTTTCTCAGCTGCCTGTGCGGCAGCGAACGCGCTCCGTGTGAGTTTTCCGGGCCTGCACTATTTCTCAGCTGCCTGTGCGGCAGCGAACTGAATGAGTCCGCTACTGCGTCCGG
The DNA here is from genome assembly GCF_047971665.1 of Castellaniella sp. GTDB lineage: Bacteria > Pseudomonadota > Gammaproteobacteria > Burkholderiales > Burkholderiaceae_B > Castellaniella. The sequence goes on from NZ_JBKEAA010000043.1 coordinate 2,723, forward strand.
ATGACCATTTCTCAGCTGCCTGTGCGGCAGCGAACGCCCGAATCACGTCGGGCGTGATGGCGTCGAATTTCTCAGCTGCCTGTGCGGCAGCGAACCTTTCAACGGTAAGAAACTTGACTGTAGACATTTTCTCAGCTGCCTGTGCGGCAGCGAACGGGATAGACTTGCCGCTGTAGCCCGCGTCTTCTTTTCTCAGCTGCCTGTGCGGCAGCGAACCTTGAATAACCGCCAGCCTGATTAGAGTTGCTTTTCTCAGCTGCCTGTGCGGCAGCGAACATGACTGATTTGCACATCATCGACGGCTCTGTTTTCTCAGCTGCCTGTGCGGCAGCGAACTGTCCTTCGGCCAGCACGGTTTCAGTGGTCATTTTCTCAGCTGCCTGTGCGGCAGCGAACTCTGGGTCAATTGCCATCGTCGGGATGACGAATTTCTCAGCTGCCTGTGCGGCAGCGAACAGATCCGTCATCTGGCGCACGGTCATCTTGCTTTTCTCAGCTGCCTGTGCGGCAGCGAACTGGCGACTGGTGCAGCGCCTGGCCAGCCCGAATTTCTCAGCTGCCTGTGCGGCAGCGAACCCCGTTGATCTGGTGTAGGCGCGACTATCCGATTTCTCAGCTGCCTGTGCGGCAGCGAACGCCCGTCAGGCCGCACAACTCGGCAGGCGTCATTTCTCAGCTGCCTGTGCGGCAGCGAACGTGCGGTCTAAGGGTGCAGGTACCCTGAGCAATTTCTCAGCTGCCTGTGCGGCAGCGAACCTGTAGAATTTCACTTATGCCGTCGAGCAGTATTTCTCAGCTGCCTGTGCGGCAGCGAACGCGTCTACCGCCGCTCCTGGCTTTCTACACGCTTTCTCAGCTGCCTGTGCGGCAGCGAACATTGATCTGCTGGAAGACCACGCCGCATCCAATTTCTCAGCTGCCTGTGCGGCAGCGAACCTGATCGAGATCGCCACGGAAACCGAAGCGAATTTCTCAGCTGCCTGTGCGGCAGCGAACGGCGGCCATGGGTCGCCTGATTGAGCGTACTATTTCTCAGCTGCCTGTGCGGCAGCGAACAGCCGGGGTTTTTTGCTTTTGAATTTGTTGTTTTTCTCAGCTGCCTGTGCGGCAGCGAACGAGGAAATCGGAGGCGAGCCGACCGACGAGAATTTCTCAGCTGCCTGTGCGGCAGCGAACCTAATCGGCCCGTGGCGCGATTTTCACCGGTGTTTCTCAGCTGCCTGTGCGGCAGCGAACAAGCTTGCCGTGACCCTGATTGCTCAGGGCAATTTCTCAGCTGCCTGTGCGGCAGCGAACTAGAGACAAAAAAACCTAGTTTATTGATTTTTTTAAAGATCCTCAGCAGGAAAGCACGAAACACCCAAATTCTTGGGTGTTTCGTAACCCACTGATTTATAAGAGGCTGGCAAAACCCCTTCAGAAAAGGGTCAGAACCAGGGCAGTGTAGCTGTGCTGCTCAAGCCATAGGCATTGAACACCCCAGCCACAGGCTGCAGCTCCGGGTCCCCCAATGCCAGGAACAGGCAAAACCGCTGTCCCGTGCTGGCGCTACGCAGTTGCACATAGGGGAGATCCGGCTGCCGTCCCACGCTATCGGGGATAGCCTGTGTCGCCTGCTCATAGGTTTCCCCTTTTCTACGCATCCGCCGATGACGGAGGCGATCCGCACTGGTCTTGAACTGACGGCGCAGCAACCGGCGATGCTGGGCTGCCTGAGGAACGGCAGACAAGACCCCCAGTTCCACATGATCACGCATCCCTCGCAGCCAGTCGGTGGACAGCAACGCACTCAAGGCGCCATCCCCGCCGTGCAGACGCATGATCTGCCCCAAAGTACGCGGCTGCATGCTGTACTGCGGAAAACTGACCCCGATTTCATGAGTGCCCAGTCCTACCAAAGCGCGGTGGAACTTGGCATACAAGGCCCCCAGCAAATGCGCCTGGCTGAACTCGGGATCAGGCAGCAGCCTGACGTCGATATAGTGAGCGCTCATGAGCATCACTTCCCGGCGTCGCCGAACACGCCACCCCGCACCAACACCGCGATGACGAAATGCTGCTGCTCGATATCAGGAGCCTTGTCCTTGAGCACCCAGTCGTCGAACAGATTGTAGAAGTCGAGGCTCGGCTTGACCTTGGGCTGTCGATAGGCCGTGCCCTGCGTCGTGACGGAACCATACGGCTCCACCGCGATCGGCCCCAGCCTGTCCGCCCCGTTGTACCAATCGTCGATAGTCCGGACGGCATTGCCCAGTTTCTGGGAATGGATCGCAGCGACCTTGTCCACATGGTAAAGCGTTTTGCTCTTGTCGCCCCGACCGCGCTCCAGTACCAGTTCCTGGGAAGGAAAGACTTCCTGCCCTGCTCCGAGCCGGACAAAGGCCGTCACCTGCAACAGAACATGCCGCTTGCCCGCCAAACCATCCGCAATCAGCGCCGCCACAATATCTCGATCCGCCTGTGCCTCACCTGCCTCGAAATTCCTCAGGCCCAGGGACAAGGCATCGAAGGTCCAGCTTTGCGTGGACTGTCCCCGTTCGAGCAGGGAGACGATCACACGCACTTCTTCAGCGCCGACGCGATTGCGCCACAGGAAGCGGCCATTGGCGAGGTTATGGGCATACCGGCGCGCCAATTCACCAAAGCCATGAGCCTCGACATACCCGCCGACCACTTGAAGCAGCTTGGCCTCGTAATCCGCGCTATTGCAGGCGGAAGGCTTTCCGGTTCCAGGCAGCACGCGGAGCGTGAAGCTAACTTTCAGGGTATCCGCATCGGCCGGCAGAGCAGCCACATCCACCGTCTGCAGATTTGGATTCTCGATGGCGGCATCCAGCTTGGCGGGATCCTGCTCGGAAGCCTTCAGTCGATTGGAAATCGTGCCACGCACGGATTTTTCTTTGATGCCGACGGCTGGCCACCGATCGGCGTTGGGCTGATCATCCCACAGGCCCGCTGCGAACAAGGCATCGGACGGGTCCAGCTTACGTTCAAAGGCAAGGACGGAAGCGGTTTTCAAGGACATGGCAGATTTCCTTTCCTGATGAAAAGTTGGATTGCATTCAGAGGGTTTCCGCGCTCAGCGGCGGATAGGATGGCTATTCAACGTCCTCATCCACCGGCAAGGGCTCATAGCCGTTGCAGCAGCGATAGAGACCGTCCTCATGGGACTCGCCCCACCAGAGCAGGTCCCGTACGCCTTGCAGGCGATGCGGGCTGATCCACTGGCCGATGGAATACACCCCCTCCACAAACCGGAACGGCGTGCTCTGGTCTCGCGCATTGGCGACCTGCCCACCGGCATGCAGATCCGACAAGGCGGCATACCCCACCGGAATGGGCACGATCCAGCCAGCCCCCTGGGGTCGATCATGGGTCCAGACGACGCGATCTTTCTCATCCCGGCCACTACGGTAATTGAAGCGCGACAGATCCAGCCAGGCGTCCAGCGTTGTGGCCCCCGGTTCTTGCAAACGCAGTTGCTCCAGGCGCAGTTGCAGCAGATCATCCCGGCTGACCAGGGTGAAGCCCGGCAACCACTGGCGGCGCAGGCGCCGGAAAAGCGCCTGACGCTCCGTTTCCTGATCCGGCCAGCCGATCAGCGTCGGCGTGACCCGAATGCCCGGGCCGGGTTTCGGCGGCAGCACCGTGCCGCCGGCAATCCGCATCGAACCCAGCAGCTCTCGAATCATCCAGGCGATTTCCCGCCGGCGCGCCTCATCGCCCCCGAACAAGGGATGAATCTCACCAGCCTGTTGGACTGCCCCCACCTGGAACACCAGGGTCAGATCCAGATGAATACGACCTTCCTCGACGATGGCGGCGGTGGCGCCGTCCTTGTCCACCGGATTGCGCGTCAGGTGAAAGGTCCGGACGTAGCCCTCCCGTGCCTGTTCCTGATGCCAATGGCAGATCACCCCGACTTTTTTCAATTTCAATGGAATGCCCGCTGCCGCCAGCTTGCGCCCCAAGGCCCACATGAAGCCCAGGAAAGCCGTCATGGACGGAAAACCATGCGTCAAAGGACTGGAAATCGCGTTGGCGTTCTGAACCCGCACATGCGGCAGGATCAACAATCCATCGATCTCGTGATCTTGCGGCTTCATACCTTGCCCTCCCGCGTCGGAATGTAGTGAGGCGCTCCCAGGTCGGTGCGCAGTTCATGCAGCGCACGCGCCCAGCCTGCTTCGTCCTCATCCAGCAGCAGTTCTTTCTTCCAGTGACGGTGCTCGACATCCCCCAAATACGGCGATAGCGTCTTGAGCCGTTCGTTCAGCCAATTGCCAAAGCGGTGGCCGATCGGTGCCGGCCAATCCATGGACAGCCATTCGCCGCGGAAGTCGCTGTCCTCTTCGGCACGCCACGGATCAAGCCAGAATCGTTCCTCGCGTACCAGCGTGCAGCGAGGATCGGCTGTCCAGCCCTTGGGCAAGCTGCAACGGATCTCGCTGGCCATGGCAACCAGTTCATCGATCAGATCACCCACATAGGCATCGACCCGGTTGCGGGTTTCCACATTGGATGGCGGATCTTTCCGCAAGAACCGCAACAAAGCCCTAAGAATCGCCCGGATATCCCCGTGCCGCATCAGCGTGGGGCCAAAGACGGAGGTCACCCCCCAGAGCTGACGAGGCACGCTCAGGTTCCACTGTGGCGGCAGCGAGCCCAGCAGGTAGCTCACCCCCCCACGCTCCGAATTCAACTGCGAAATGTTCTGTGGTTTCGTGCCGCCCAGCTTGCGCACAGCCAGCGCAGGATAATCCCGCATAGCCCCCTCATGCTCTTTGCCTTCCTTGCGCGCTGCACGCGCCGCCTTGTTGGCGTCGCCAAACCGGTCTTCCTGCAGGGTTTCATGGACGGCCTGCGCCAAGGATGTAGCATACAAAGGCGCCAGCAGATGGTATTGGGTATCATCAGCGGCGTCTTCCCCCGCCAGCCAATACACCTGCTTGGCCAACGCATGACTGGCCGCTGCTGCCTCTCGCGCCTGCGTCAGGCCGACGAATGCCGATTGCCATTCCCGCGCCTTGGACTCGTCATCGCTCAAAGCCCGCACGGCGGCTGGATCGTCGACCGACAACCAATCCAGCAGCGTGCGGTCATCGATTTCCAGTTTCAGGAATTTGTAGACGTCCAGCGCCGCCGCATTGCCGACCACGTCGCTGACGAAATCGGCGCCCAGCACATGGCTGCCCACCGCGACATGAGGCGCCATGCTGGATAGCTCTACATACAGATTGGTGCCGCGCGCATCGGGATGGACGCCCTTGAGGGCATGCGTCACCGCCTGGATCTGGCGAACGCGCCGGGCGGCGTCTTCGAGCCAAGCGGCAGGCTGGTATTGAACCGTCAGGTCCCCGCGTTTGGGGTCGTCCGCTGGCAGTTTTGAGAGCTTGGCTTCCAGGCGTTCCTGAAGAAAGCCTCCGATTGTCGCCTGAAGCCGCTGCATACGGCCCCCATCGAAGACCTGCGCCATCTGCACCTCCTTCAAGTTCATTGGTATCCATCTACTTATTACTTTAGAATCCTCTGAGCAACATGAGCGATCAGATTGCTCAGAGGAAGATTGATTTAGGGATCTTCTAGACCCCTAAACAGGTGCGATGTTAGTCATCTCGCCCCCTTCTAAATTCCATATGACCTGTGGTTGGTAAGCTGAGCCAGCTTGTGGCGCATGGCCTGGAGCATCCGGATGGAAGCCATTGCTCCAGGCCACTTTTAAATGAGTATACCTATATTTTAATCCAATTAGCCGTAGGCGGTACTTCGAGTACTAAAAGATCCAATCTGGAGGTTCCTATAATAGCAAACACTCTATCGAATAGATAGCTCAGAAAAATTAGCCGTAGGCTGTCCACGGAACCTCAACTGCTGTACAAGCAGTCTCACTACGGATATCTAGAGACCAAACGCCGCATCACATCTTCTCCGAAAACCCCAGCGCCGGATGCCAGCGCCAGCCTTCCTGACTGGCGGGCAGAGTGACCCGCGTGTACCTCAGGGCGAATACATCCAGAGGCAAGCCCAGATCCCCGGCCTGGCTTTCCATGCCGCTTTTCCAATCCTCATCCACGCTCCAGCGGCTGATCCCTTCGCCCTGGACCTCGGCCTCCGGTACCGGCCAACACTGGCTGACACCGACCGGGACATAAAGCTCCTGGAACTTGCGCTCTCCCTCCTCCACCCGGCATAGGCAAGGCACCTCATCCTCGTCCAGCTTCCAGACCACTTCCACATCGGGGCGCGGCTGATCACGAAACGGCTGCGCCTGCTGCAGAAAGGCAGTCAGCCGCGCATGGTCTCGCAGCCAAAAGCTCGCGGCATTCAGCCGATGCACGGGCGCAGGCGGCAGCATCTGGGATGCCATCCGGACATGTTCCAGATCGACCAGGCTGCGGGAAGGCTGGCGATCCGATTCGGCGCGCGCGACGATCCGCGGTTGCGCATCGATGGGCAAGCACTGATCGCCATCCAGCCAGGGCGCCAGTAGCGCCGCCAGGCGGTGCGGCCGCAAGGGATAGTCCAGGCTCTCGAAACCTGGCCGGCAGAAGGCGGGCTGGCCCGGCCGATCAAAATGCTTCAGATTGCTGTCGCACACCAGCAGATTAGGTTGTGACGCGACCTTTTCGCGGCGATGGCGCCACACCCGCCCCGCAAGCTGGATCAATGAGCGCATCGAGGAAGGCTCAACCACGGCCCAGTCATAGTCGTGATCCCGCCCGACTTCTGTCACGGGGGAGCCCAGCACCACGAACAACTGATCCCGAGCCTTCACGGCATCGATGCGCCGCCGCACGTCGGGCAGGTCGAATACGGCGGCCTCCCGCCGCCGATCCAGCGCTGTATCCAGCTGGTTCTCGATCCGGGACCGCAGGAACAGCGGAAATTGGGAATGGTAGACGCACAGGTGGATATGCGTCCCCGGCGGCACCCCCAGGCGGAACAGGGCCAGCGCTACGTCGAAGAGCGGGCCGATATTCGCCATGCGGATCAGACCGAAACTGACGCGCTTGCCGCTGTGCGGATCCTCGGCGCCATGCTGTGCATGCAAACTCAAGGCCGCGTCTCTCAAAATGCCGGCGAAGGCCTCACGGCGACCTGCCTGATCCAGTTTCCCCAGGGTGCCGGGCAGCAGCAACAGGCGAGCCAGACGACGTACCGCCTGCTCTCCCAGCCGCTGCGCACGTTTCACCACAAAAGCCTGGTGCGCCTGACTGAATCGTTCGGTATCCAGACAGTCCGCGTGTGTCTGCGCGAACTCGTCGATCCAGAGACAGCAGACAGCGGGCGCTTCCGTCGGCCGGACGCCGCGATTGCGCTGGAACCAGCGGCGCCCCTCCAGGTAGGCTGCAAACAAACCCTGGACCAGAGCAGGCGGCAAAGTCGCCGAAGACACCAGGACGCGCGCGCCCAGCAATCCGGCCCAGTGCACAAGACGCGTCAACGCCGGCAAATCGGACAGATCGAAATCATCCGGCTCGTCCAGCACCAGATCTCCCGTCATCAGGCGCAACATGGGCACGATCTGGCGGCCGCCGCGTAGCCCTTCCGTCGCCGGCGTCAGATGGTCAACCGTGCAAACCAGCAAAGGCGCCGCCAGAAAGCGACAAACCCCGGCATCGTGTCCCAGATGGTCCAGCACCGGGTGTCGGTCATTGCCTTCGTAGACGATGTGGGTGGTTTCGTCCAACAGGGATTGCCGAGAAGCGGAACCGCTGTCTTCGGCCAATTGCATGTAATACTCGAACAGTTCACGGTTTGCCGCACCCCCGACCCGGATCGCCAGTTCGTCATCCGGCAGACCCAGATCCTTCTGAAAGCTGCGGCCCGTCTGCAAGGTCAACGTGCGCAGACCGATTGCGAACGCACAGCGTAGACCCAGGGCAGGGTCGGCCAGCGCGTTCATGATCCGGGCATTTCCCAGGGTCTTGCCGCATCCGGTCGACGCCATATTGACGATGAAGGCGCCCTGCTCCGCCGCGCGCAGGCGCACTCCGGCGGCCAGATCGGCCGCCTTGTCCTGCCAGCGGAATACGGGGTTCGCACTGCGTTTTTTCAGGCCGCGATGGCCGATCAAGTGCCGCAGATCCCGCGTCAGGATTGGCAGCGAATGCACGATCCGGCCCGCATGCAGCTCAACGCCCAGCAAATGCTCGTCCAAGGGCTGCAACAACGCGCCGGTCTCGCGCCGGGTATTCGCGTACAATAGAAAGTTATCCTCCCCTTTCACCCGGTCCGCCTCAACCTCCAGGCCGGAGTAATGGTGATCCCCCAGCATCAGCGCGAGGCGCGACACGTGCATGATGAACGGGTCTCCCAGGCAATCCCCAACCATCGGTAGATCCCGCAATAGATCTGCGGCGATGCGCGCGGCCCGCTTGCGCCACAGCGCAGTCCGCACCGGCAACCCCTTAGGGAATTTCCAGTACGGATCAAGCTTGCTTTTGGAGCTTTTCAGATCCCCCCATGGCTCGTTCCAATCCGCATCGATCTGGCTCAAGACGGCATCCAGAGTCTGGCCTTTCACCCCTCTGGGTGACCGGCCGTGCCACAGTTTGGTCGATTCAAGCGATTCTGCCGGGCCATACGGCAAGGCGGGCAGGCGGTGATGCGTCAGCACCAGCCAGGCCACCGCCTGTGCCAAGGGCGGCAAACCCTTGCCCGATGAAGCAAACGGTTTGTGGTCGCGCGCTGCTGGATCCATGCCATCACGCAACAGGCGGCCTTGCTTATGATCCAGCCAGGGAGCCTCGAAGCGCGACCCATCCACGCCTTCTTCGCCGCCCTCGATCAGACGCCGCAACCAGGCCGCATCATCATCCCGGCCCACAAATGCCTGGAACAGACGCACGGAGACCCACTCATGGCGATAGCGATTCTTCTCCCGGGGCGAGCCGGGCCGCAATCGGTCCTGGAAGGACTGGGTCGCCTTGCCCAGGTCGTGCAACAACGCGGCCAAGGCGGCGATCCGGCGGATCGTCCGCAGACTGTGCCAGTCGTTCTCATCATCGCGCCGCAGCACATCGCTGGCGGTCGTGTTCGTCGGCACGGCGCCTTCGACATTGAACTGCCTGGCGTCACCAACGATCCACAGCAGTTCGCTATGATCTCGACCCCGGATCCAATGGCAGGCCACGGCCGTGTTCTTGCGCGCACTCTGGCGCAGCAGCCTTCTCAAGGTATCCAGCCCCGCCCGGGTAATCGCGGTCTGCCAGGTCCGATCGCCCCGCCGCTCGGCAAACTGATCCAGAATCCGGCGCGTTTCCGTCAAAGCCCGCTTGCTGCATTGGGAAACCAGCAGGACATTCATGCGTTGCCTTCATGGTCCGAAGCGCCAGGAGCGGCCTGGCGAGCGGTTGTCACGGCGATGTCCTTGACCGTGTCGATCATGAAATCCAGGGACTCGCCGCGCGTCAGCGACTCGATGCAGTTGCGGCGGAACTGCTGCTCATCGTCGCCCCGCATGGTGGACAGGAAAGCCTGCGGCAGGATGCAGGCATCCTTCACCAGATCCGCTACGTCGAATACCAGGCCGCCGCGCCGCGTTTTCCCATGCAGAACCGCCAGGCCATGCGGCAGGCCCAGCACCCAGCACGCCGTGGCGCCCAGTCCATAGGCCAGATAATTGCCATGATCCAGAAAACGGTTGGCCGGGTCGGTACCGGTCCCCCGTTTGGCGCGGGTGAAATCATCGCCATAACCGACCGCGTCGACGGCCATCTTGAACAACGCCTTGGTGAGCCTGGCTTCCTCGGTCAGCAAATCGACTGTTTCACCGGCTTGATCCACGCGCCGCACGCTCTGGGCCAGCAAGCCATCCAGCCGCTCCACATTCACATTGAAACCAGCCTCCTTCAGGCCCGCCTGGTGCCACTCCTCGCCCAGGCGCCGGATGCGGGCCTGCTGCAAGGCTTTCGCCGCAGCCAGCCGTCGAGCGCCATCGAACCAGAATTCCACCCACGCCTGCAGGTACTCCGTCGGCCGATATTCACTTTGCGGACTGAGCCAGGCGACCTCGACATCGACTTCGTTGGCGGAAAACAAGGGCGTCCCGCCGCCTCCGCAGAAACCCACCAGCACACCGGCCTTGGCCAGTTCCCGCATCGCGGCCTGGGTGATGGAAGTGCCTGTCCCCAGCAGGATGCTGGTGGTGTTGGCGATCGGGATGTTCCAGTACAGGGAGCGCTTGCCTGCGTCGGTCACATACTCAACACGGCCGCCATTGACCAATACCCGGCAATGCTCCAGGTAGTAAATATTGGCCCGTTTGGAGTGCAGGATCGTCTTGAGGTCGGAAGCCGCGATATCGTCCATGAATCTTTTTGTAATACAAAGGATGAAGACCGTGCGGAAAAAGAAGAGCCGAGCGCGTCATGCCACCTTGCAAACTTCCGCAATCGCCGCTGGTCGATGCGGCTCTCTATGATGCCTCCGTTGAGTCACCCCTTCCCCGCCCCCAGCACGCGCCGCACGAACACGACACACATCAGCGCAAAAGCCAGCAGCCCGATCCCCGTAGCCACCGACGCGAACCCAGGACCCGCCACGGCCAGCGGCGCATCCCCGCCACCGGACGCCATGGAGCCCACGATCACGATGGCCAGCACCACGCCCACCAGGCTCTCGCCCACGATCAGGCCCGAGGCGAACAGCGTGCCCGTGCGCTCGCTGGCCTGCTTGGCCGCCTGAACACGATCAGGACCGTCCGGCAGCGTCCGGGCGCGGATACGTATCCGCACGAACCACGAGATCAACGCGCCGACGAACAGCGCCGTGGCCACCGTGGGCGGCAGATAGACGCCCATGGCCACCGCCAGCGGCGGCACGCGAAACCGGCTGAATCGGCCCAGGATCCAGTCGAAGACGATCAGCACCGCCCCCACCAGCACGCCGATGCGGATGTACGTCCAATCCAGCGTGTGGCTGAACAGGCCCTGCGCGATGGTGATCATGAGCGAGGCCTGCGGCGCGGCCAGGGCCTGGGCGGGATCCATGCCCTCGCGCGGCAGGCTGCCGATGAAGCCGTAGGCCTCGTAGAGCAGTTCCAGCACCGGCGGAATCGTCACCGCGCCGATCACGCAGCCGATGATCAGCGCCGTCTGCTGCCGCCACGGGGTCGCATGCACCAGCCAGCCCGTCTTCAGATCCTGCAGATTATCGTTGGAGATCGCCGCCACGGCCACGACGACCGAAGTGCAGAACAGCGCCAGCGCCGTCATGAAACGCACGGATTCGGGCTTGCCCAGCAGATCCTGCGCCTGGCCGATCCCAATGAAGATCATGGACGAGGCCAGGATGGCGATCACCGCGATGCCGGAGATCGGGCTGGCCGACGAGCCCACCAGGCCCGCCATGTAGCCACACGCGGCCGCCACCAGGAAGCCGAAGACGAAGGCCAGCACGACGCCGGCCACCACCAGGGTCCAGGCGGACAGCGCCGGCAGGCCGGAGTCCGCCACGAAGGACTGGAACGTCGCGCCCAGCAGCAGGATCATGAACAGCGTCAGCTTCAGCAGCAGCCCGGGCGGCAGGTCGGCGTCGGTGCGGTCCTGCCCCGATTCGCCCGACCCGCGCTTGAGCACCGACAGCGAGATCCGCATGCCCTCGACCATGGGCCGGATCAGCGTCAGCAGGGTCCAGACGGCCGCTACGGCGATCATGCCGGCGCCGATCAGGCGCACTTTGGAGACCCAGATGCCGGTGGCGAAACTGGCCAGGCTGGCGCCGTCGGGCATGGGTGCGAGCGACGTCAGCCAGGGGACGGCGACGCCCCAGGACAGCACCACGCCCAGCAGCATCGCCACGCCGCCGACGATGCCGACCAGATACCCCGCGCCGACCAGGGCGAAGGACAGGCCCAGGGGCAGTTGGAACACGGCGCGCCCGACGCTGAACCAATAGCCCACGCTGTCGCCGGCCACCCGCAGGCCGCCGGTCAACAGGCTGAAACCGCCCGCCAGCACGCCGCCGGCCACGATGTCGCGCAATCCGCCGGCCTGCCGGGTTTGCGCGCCATCGCCCGGGTTCTGTCCGACCTTGAGAATCTCGGCCGCGGCCACGCCTTCCGGGTACGGCAGGTCGCTGCTGACGACCAGTGCGCGCCGCAGCGGCACGGTGAACACCACGCCCAGGATCCCGCCGCAGGCGCAGATCATGGCGGTCTGCAGCAGGGGGAACCCCGTCCAGTAGCCCATCATCAGCAGGGCCGGCAGCACGAAGATGACGGCGGACAAGGTGCCCGCCGCGGACGCCTGCGTCTGGACAATGTTGTTCTCAAGGATATTGGAGTCCCGGAACGCCCGCAGGACCGCCATGGAAATCACCGCCGCCGGGATCGAGGACGCGAAGGTCAGGCCGACCTTCAAACCCAAGTAGACGTTGGACGCGGTGAACACCAGGGTGATCAAGGCGCCCAGAATCACGCCCCGCAGGGTGAGTTCCTTCAGCGATGCGTGCGATTCGGGCATGATGGGGGTCGATCCTTGCGAAAAAACGGATATCTGCGCATTGTATCCACACGTGGCATCCCGATGGCGCGGCTTACCGTACCCCTCTGACGGCCCGGGGACGCGCTTCCTCCCGCCTGACACTCCCCACCCTATTGAACGATAATACGAGTCTCCCCGTTCCACCCCCAATCTGCTGTCCGCCATGTCCACCCCCGATCTCTCCGGCCACACCCCCATGATGCAGCAGTATCTCCAGCTGAAAGCCCAGGCCGGATCGCATCTGCTGTTCTACCGGATGGGTGATTTCTACGAGATGTTCTACGACGACGCCGAGCGTGGGGCGCGGTTGCTGAATCTGACGCTGACCAAGCGCGGCACCTCCAACGGCGCGCCGATTCCCATGGCCGGCGTCCCGCATCACGCCATGGAGGGCTATCTGGCCCGACTGGTGGCGCTGGGCGAATCCATCGCCATCTGCGAGCAGATCGGCGATCCCTCGACGACAAAGGGGCCGGTCGAGCGCAAGATCGTGCGGGTGGTGACCCCCGGCACCCTGACCGACGACGCGCTGCTGCCGGCCGACGACGACCGCCGGATCGCGGCCTGGGTCACGGGACGCGGCCACGGGCGCGAGACCGTGGGCCTGGCCTGGATGAACCTAGCCAACGGCGACTTCAAGGCCTGCGAATCGACGCAGGAACTGCTGGACGCGGAACTGGGCCGCATCGCCCCCGCCGAGCTGGTCTGCACGGAACAGGCCGATACGCAGCCCCTGGAAGGACTGGACGCGGCGATCAGCCGGGTGCCGGACTGGCATTTCGAGCCCGACGGCGCGCGCGACACGCTGCTGCGCCATTTTGGCGTGAACGATGTCGGCGCCTTCGGGCTGGATCACCTGCCGCTGGCCATGCGGGCGGCCGGTGCGCTGCTGCGCTATGTCGGAACGACGCAGGCCCAGGCCCTCAGCCACGTGCACAGCCTGTCGGTGGATGCCGGCGGCGACTATGTCGTGCTGGACCCGGCCACGCGACGCAATCTGGAAATCACGGACACCCTGAACGGCAGCGACGGCCCGACACTGTTCAGCACGTTGGACCATGCCCGCACGCCCATGGGCAGCCGCCAGGTGCGGCGCTGGCTGCAGGCGCCGCTGCGCGCCAACGCGCCGGCGCGCGCCCGGCAAGAGGTGATCACGCAGTTGCTGCGGGCGCCGGACGCGGACGGCGCGCTGCGCGCCCTGCGTGATGCGCTGCGCCCGCTGCCCGACCTGGAACGCATGGCGACCCGCCTGGCCCTGGGCACGATCCGCCCGCGCGAACTGGCCAGCCTGCGCGATGCGCTGGGTGGACTGGACGTCCTGGCGCAAGCCACCGGCGAGGCGTTCCAGGCCCGCGCTCTGCTGGCCGACTGCCTGCGGGATGTCCCCATGGACCCGGCGCTGCGCACGCTGCTGGACCGGGGCATCGCCCCCGAACCGGCCCTGATGGTGCGCGACGGCGGCGTGATCGCTCCGGGCTTCGATGCGGAACTGGACGAACTGCGCCAGTTGGCGGGCGATAACGGCGCCTTCCTGATGGAGGTCGAATCCCGCGAACGGGAACGCACCGGCATCGCCAATCTGCGCGTGGAATACAACCGTGTCCACGGTTTTTTCATCGAGGTCTCGCGCGGTCAGGCCGACAAGGTGCCCGACGACTACCGCCGCCGCCAGACACTGAAAAACGTCGAACGCTACATCACGCCCGAACTGAAAGCCTGGGAGGACAAGGTGCTGTCGGCCCGGGATCGCGGCCTGGCGCGCGAAAAACTGCTGTACGAGCAGATCCTGGCGCAGGCGGCGGAACACGCTGCGACGCTGGCCCGCAGCGCCGCAGCCCTGGCGCGGATCGACGCGCTGGCCGGCCTGGCCCACCACGCGCGCGCCCACGGCTGGGTCGCACCGGCCCTGTCCGACGAGGTTTGCCTGGACATCGAGGCGGGTCGCCATCCGGTGGTGGAACACAGCATCGAATCCTTTACCCCGAACGATTGCCGCATGGACGATGCGCGCCGCATGCTGCTGATCACCGGGCCGAACATGGGCGGCAAATCGACCTACATGCGCCAGGTGGCGCTCATCGCACTGCTGGCGCGCGCCGGCAGCTATGTGCCCGCCACGCGGGCGCGCATCGGCCCGGTGGACCGGATCTTCACGCGCATCGGCGCGGCCGACGATCTGGCGGGCGGGCGCTCGACCTTCATGATGGAAATGATGGAGGCGGGCGTGATCCTGGGCGCGGCCACGGCGCACAGCCTGGTGCTGATGGACGAGATCGGCCGGGGCACATCCACCTACGACGGCCTGGCGCTGGCCTGGGCCATCGCGCACCGGCTGCTGACGCACAACCGCGCCCTGACGCTGTTCGCCACCCACTACTTCGAGATGACCCGCCTGCCGGAACAGACTGATGGCGTGTCCAATGTCCACCTGGCAGCAGCCGACGCGCCCGACGGCGTGGTCTTCCTGCACGAGGTCCGGCCCGGCCCGGCCAGCCAGAGCTATGGCCTGCATGTGGCCCAGCGCGCGGGCATTCCGCCAGTGGTGATCCGCCATGCGCGCAAGGAACTGGCCGATCTGGAAGCGCGCAACCGGGCGGATGCGCAGTTGGCGCTGTTCGCCCCCTCCGCTGCGGAAACCCCCGCCAACGACCCGGACGCGCCATTGCACGCCGCCCTGCAAGCCATCGAGCCAGACAGCCTCAGCCCGCGCGAGGCCCTGGAACTGATCTACCAATTGCGCCACGACTTTCTCTGACGACCCTGCCCATGACGATCCCCGACATCGACCAGCCCACACCCCTCCTGGGCGGACTGAGCCCCCAGGAATTCATGCGTGACTACTGGCAAAAGAAACCTTTGCTGGTGCGGCAGGCGATCCCCGGTTTTGAGCCGCCCGTCACGATCCACGAGGTGCAGACACTGGCCCGCCGCGACGAGGTCGAATCGCGCCTGATCGTGCATGGCGAGCATGGCTGGTCCCTGAAACACGGGCCGTTCCGCCGGCTCCCACCCGCCTCGCAACCGAACTGGACGCTGCTGGTGCAGAGCGTGGATCTGCACGACGACGCCACGGCCGCGCTGATGCGGCAATTCCGCTTCATTTCCGACGCCCGGCTCGACGATCTGATGATCAGCATCGCCACCGACGGCGGCGGCGTGGGCCCGCACTTCGACAGCTATGACGTGTTCCTGCTGCAAGGCCACGGCCGGCGCCGCTGGCGCACCAGCCGTCAGGCGGACCGCGCCCTGTTGCCGGGGCTGCCGCTGAAGATCCTGGCGGATTTCCAGCCGGATGCGGACGACATCCTGGAGCCAGGCGACATGCTGTATCTGCCGCCGCATGTCTGCCACGACGGCGTGGCCATCGGCAACGACTGCATGACCCTGTCCATCGGCTTCCGGGTGCCCAGCCAGGCCACCCTGGCCCGCGGTCTGCTGGAAGCCGCCGCTGACCAGGTCTCGGCGCAGCACCTCGGCGACCCGGGACTGTACGGGCACCCCTGCCTGTCCGGTCCGGACCTGGGCGCGCTCTACACCGACGCCGGAACGCCCGCCACCCGCACACCGGCGGCGCTGCCCGACTCGCTGGTGCAAGCCACGCTGGACACCCTGTCCAGAATCCGTCTGGACCAGGCGGTGGCGGCCCGCTTTCTGGGGCAATGGCTGACATCCCTGCCCGACAGCGCCCTGTTCGATCCGGCCGACGAGCCGCTTTCGCTCAGCGCCAGGGTGCCCGACGCGGGCCGGCTGGTGCTGGATCGCTGCACCCGGCTGATGTACAGCGGTCCGCAGATCTTCATCAATGGCGAGATCGCATCGCAGGCGGTCGAGCCCGGCCTGGAGACGCTGGCCGACCGGCGCGCGCTGGCCGCCGAGGACGTCCGCCGCCTGTCCCCCGCGACCCTGGCCCTGCTGGACGAATGGCTGCAGGAGGGCTGGCTGCACTGGGAAGCCTGAACCCGACCGATCGCCCTGCCCCCCTCATCAAGCCATTTGCTTATATCCGCATAAAAACATAAGCATCGGTTCGTTCACGGCATGAAGGAAGCGTCCCAGAATGGACGCTTCCTTTGTTTTGACAAATCCACGCCATGCTCGCGCCGAACTACCTGCCCGAAGCCCACCACGCCCTGATCGCCGAACTGGCGAGCACGCTGGAATCCCCTGGCCTGCACTGGCTCTCGGGCTACTTTGCCGGTATCGCCCAGGCGCGGCAGCCCGTCCGGGAATCCGTCCCCCCGCTGTCGGTCGCTGTCGCTCCGGTCGCCGATGCCGCGCAACGGCTGACCATCGTGTACGGCAGCCAGACCGGCAACGCCAGGCGCGTCGCCACCGCGCTGCACGAGCAAGTGCGCGCCCAGGGTCTGGAAACGCGACTGGTGCGCGCCGATCAGTACAAGACCCGGGAGCTGAAGGACGAGCAACTGCTCTACGTGGTCATGAGCACCCAGGGCGATGGCGATCCGCCCGACGACGCCATCGCCTGGGTCGAGTTTCTGCTGGGCAAACGCGCCCCCAAACTGCCCCGGCTGAAATACGCTGTGCTGGGCCTGGGAGATTCCAGCTACCCCGCGTTCTGCGGCATCTCGCAGAAGATCGACGCCCGCCTGGCCGAGCTGGGCGCGCAACGGCTGCAGGATGCGGGCACGGCCGACCTGGACATCGAGACAGTCGCCCTGCCCTGGCAGACGCGGGCACTGGAACAAGCGCGAGAAGCCTTGCAATCCACCGCCGCCCCGCCACAAGCCACAGTGACGCCGCTGCACCCTCAGGCCGGGACATTCACCCGCGACCATCCGTTCCAGGCAGAGGTCCTGTTGAATCAGGCCATCACGGGCCGTGACAGCGACAAGGACATCCGCCACCTGGAACTGTCCCTGGCGGGCAGCCGGCTGCGCTACGAGCCCGGTGACGCGCTGGGCGTCTGGCCGGTTCAGGACGACACCCTGGTGGCCCGCATCCTGGAGGCCTGCGGACTGAATGCCGCCGAACCGGTCGAGCACCAGGACACGCGCCGCCCTCTGGGAGAATGGCTGGGCCGCTACCGCGAACTGACCGTGCTGACCCGCCCCTTCCTGGCCGCGCTGGCGGAACGCGCGCAACAGGATGCGCTCACTGCGCTGCTGGCGCCCGACGCGCGCGAGCGGCTGGCCGCCTATCTGGACACCCATCAACTGATCGACGCGCTGCGCCAATGGCCGACGCGCTGGACTGGCCCGGCACTGGTGGCGGCGCTGCGCCCACTGACCCCGCGGCTGTATTCGATCGCTTCATGCGCCGCAGCGGTGGAAGACGAGGTTCACCTGACGCTGGGACACGTCCTGTTCGAACGTGAAGACGAATCCCGCTGGGGCGTGGCCTCGCATTTCCTGGCTGAAAGCGCCGAAGGCGATACCGTGCCGGTCTTCATCGAGGAAAACACCCGTTTTCGTCTGCCGGCCGACGCCTCGCGCGACATCATCATGATCGGCGCGGGAACGGGGGTGGCGCCATTCCGCGCCTTCGTCCAGGCCCGGGCCGATGCGCAGGCCCCGGGGCGCAACTGGCTGTTCTTCGGCAACCCGCATTTCACCAGCGATTTCCTGTATCAGACCGAATGGCAGCAGGCGCTGCAAGACGGTCACCTGGACCGCATCGATCTGGCATTCTCGCGCGATCAGGCCGACCGGATCTACGTTCAGCACAAACTGCTGGCGCAAGGCGCGGACATATACGACTGGATCCAGGCGGGGGCCCACCTCTACGTCTGTGGCAACGCTGAGCGCATGGCCCGCGATGTACATGCCGCCCTGCTGGAGATCGCCCGCGACCAGGGCGGCCTGGACGAGGAAGGCGCCCGCCAGTGGCTGGACGACCTGGCCGCGCAGGGCCGCTACGCGCGCGACGTGTACTGATGCGAGTGCGCCTTTCACCGTCCTCGCGCGCATGCCTGCCGAATTATCTCTCGATCAGCTTCTTTGCCGGACATCTTATTCCATCATGAGCGTTTCTCCCCTCTCCCCCCTGGAAGACATCAAGACCGCAAGCCGGTTCCTGCGCGGCACCATCGCCCGCGAACTGGAAAACCCGGTGACCGGCGCCATTCCCGACGCCGACACCAAGCTGCTGAAATTTCATGGCAGCTACATGCAGGACGACCGCGACATCCGCGACGAGCGGCGCAAGCAGAAACTGGAACCGGCCTATGCCTTCATGGTGCGCGCGCGCCTGCCGGGCGGCGTGATCAGTCCGGAGCAATGGCTGGGGCTGGATGAACTGGCGCAGCGATACGCCACGCGGGGACTGCGCATCACCACGCGTCAGACGTTCCAGTGGCATGGCATCCTGAAACGCGATCTGCGCGCCTTCATGCAGGGCATCCGCGACGCCCGGGCCACCACGATCGCCGCCTGCGGCGACGTGAACCGGCAGGTGATCAGCTCGGTCAACCCGCATCTGTCCAGCCAGCATGCGCTGGCGCAGATCTGGGTCCAGCGCCTGTCCGACCATTTCCTGCCGCGCACCCGCGCCTACGCCGAAATCTGGCTGGGCGGCGAGCAGGTCGGCGAGTCCGCCGACGAGGAACCCATCTACGGCAATGACTCCGGCTACCTGCCGCGCAAGTTCAAGATCGGCATCGCCATTCCACCGACCAATGACTGCGATGTCTTTGCCAATGACCTGGGCCTGGTCGCCATCATCGAAAACGGTCAGTTGCAGGGCTTCAACGTCGCCGTGGGCGGCGGCATGGGAGCGACTGCGGGCGATCCGGGCACCTATCCGCGCCTGGGCACGCTGGTCGGTTTCACCCGTCCGGAAAATCTGATCGCCGTGGCCGAGGCCGTGGTCACCCTGCAGCGCGACCACGGCGATCGCCCGAAACGCCAGCATGCGCGCCTGAAATACACCATCGATCGCCTGGGGGCGGACTGGTTCCGCGAACAGATCGGCCTGCGCAGCGGCACGCCGCTGGAACCTTCGCGGCCCTACCGGTTCGAACGCAACGGCGACCGCTATGGCTGGTCGCGCGGCGAGGATGGCCGCTGGCATCTCGGACTGTATATCGCCGCGGGCCGCCTGTGGGATCAGGAGGGTCTGCCCCTGCAGACCGGCATGCGCGAGATTGCCCGGGTCCTGAAAGGCGAGTTCCGCCTGACCTGCAACCAGAACCTGGTGATCGCCAACGTGGACGAAGGCGACCGCGCCGCTCTCGACGCCCTGGTCGCGCACTACGGGCTCGACGGCTACAAGGTGCAAAGCGGCATCCGCCGCCATCATATCGCCTGCGTCGCCCTGCCCACCTGCGGCCTGGCCATGGCCGAAAGCGAACGCTACGCTCCCGTCCTGCTGCCCAGGCTGGAAGCCCTGCTGGACGCGCATGGCCTGCGCGATGCGCCGATCCTGCTGCGCCTGTCGGGCTGCCCGAACGGCTGTTCACGCCCCTATCTGGGTGAAATCGCCCTGGTGGGCCGCGCCCTGGGACGCTATGACCTGCGCCTGGGGGCCGACTTCCTCGGCGAACGCCTGAACGTACTCTATCGCGAGAACATCACCGAGGCCGACATCCTGTCCAGCCTGGATGCCCTGTTCGGCCAGTACGCCCGCGACCGCGTGGCCGAAGAAGGCTTTGGCGATTTCCTGGTGCGCGCCGGCGTGATCCAGGCCGACACACGCGGACCGCATGCGCCACTCTCCGACCACAAGGCCCGTGCAGCATGAACCATTTCCCGCTGTTTGCCGACCTGAAGGGCCGTCCTGTTGTCGTCGTCGGAGCGGGACCGGTTGCCGAGCGCAAGATCACGCTGCTGCGCGCTGCGGACGCCCGGGTCACCGTCAGCGCCCGGGCGGCGCATCCCCGGGTGCTGGCGCGCGCCCAGGCCGGCGACATCAGCTTGCACCTGGGGGCCTTCGATCCGGCGCTGCTGGACGAGGCCTGGCTGGTGATCGCGGCCACCAGCGACCGGACGCAGAACCAGTGCGTGGCGGACGCCGCCACGGCCCGCCACCTGTTCTGCAATGTCGTGGACGATCCGGAACTGTCCAGCGCGCAGGTGCCGGCCATCGTCGACCGGTCGCCCCTGACCATCGCCATTTCCTCGGGCGGGGCGGCGCCCGTGATCGCCCGGCGGCTGCGCGAACGGATCGAATCGCTGCTCGACCCGGCCCTGGGCGCCCTGGCCGGTCTGGCCCGACGCAAGCGGCCCCACATCCGCGCGGCGCGGCCGCACTTGCGATCGCGCCGGGATTTCTACGACTGGCTGCTGGACGGCCCGGTCCTGGGCGCCTTGCGGCGCGGCCGCGCCAGCGAGGCCGAGGCGCTGCTCGACCAGGCCTTGTCCACCGCCACGCCGGCGCCCGCAGGCAAGGTGCTGCTGGTCGGCGCCGGCCCCGGCGATCCGGGCCTGCTGACTCTGCGCGGCCTGCGCGCCCTGAACGAGGCCGACCTCATCCTGGCCGACCGCCTGGTCAGCCCGGCGATCCTGGCGCTGGCGCGGCGCGACGCACAGGTCATCGATGTCGGCAAGGCGCCCGGCGGCCCGCACGAATCCACCCAGGCCCGTATCCATGCCCTGATGGTGTCGCACGCGCGCCAGGGGCGCTGCGTGGTGCGGCTCAAGGGCGGTGATCCGATGGTTTTCGGCCGTGGCGGTGAAGAATTGCAGCATCTGAAACGGCACGGCATTGCCTATGAGGTCGTGCCCGGCATCACCGCCGCGCTGGCCTGCGGCGCCTACGCCGGCATCCCGCTGACGCACCGCGACCACGCGCAGGTCCTGACCCTGGCCACCGCGCATCGACAGGCGCAGGATCCCGGCCCGAATGACGGAGCCGGCGCGTCCGCTGCCGACGGCCGGACGGGGGTCCACTATATGGGAGTGGAGCGCCTGCCGGCGCTTTGTGACCGGCTGCTGAACGAGGGCCTGAGTCCGGATCTGCCCTGCGCTCTGGTGGAAAACGGCTCACACCCCGAACAGCGCGCCCTGCACGCCACTCTGGGATCGGTCGTGAAAGCCGCACATCGCCACGCCATCCGGTCGCCCGCCCTGGTCATCGTCGGCGAAGTCGCCGCGCTGGGCATGGATCTGGCATGGTTCGGCAAAACCTTGCGGACGCCGTCCACCAGCGATGCCGCCCCGCGCTCACAGGCGGCCTGAGCACCGGGCCGCATGCGCGGGCCGGACGGCCCGCCTGACCCGGTCCCGCCCTACTGACTTTCCTTGAGGTTGTTTTCCAGCACCGACAGAATGCGGCGGGCGGTGTCGTCGGTCAGGGTCTGCCCGGCCTCGTCGAGCACGCTGACCCGGGTGCCGCTGCCCTGCTCGGCCAGATGGATGCGCAGTTTGAGCGGCTCGGCGCTGTTGCGCGTGCCGAACAACCGACCGAATACGGTCTGCTGTTCGATCTTTTCGCCCGTATCGGTATCCAGGTAGCGAATGTAGTAATCACCCTGGGCGCGGTTGCGGTCCTCGACCGTGAAACGGGCCGAATCGATGGCCACGCCCACATGGCGCCAGGCCCGGTCGAAAGGCTCGCTCACGGCCAGCGAGGTCTGGTCCGACGCCAGTTGGGCGCCCACCGCCGTGCCGGTCGCGGCATTGGCGGCCTTGACCTGCCGGGCGGCCTGTTGCTGATCGGTGCCCAGATAGACCATCAGGCGCGCCAGCATGGCGGCGTTCAGGCCCGGGTCTTCCTTGCCGAATACCCATTTGAATGCCGTGCCATCGCCCGTGGGGGTTTCTTCCATGTGCTGGTGGCTGATGTAGACCTCGGTCTTGCCGTTCGCGCGCTCGAGACGCGTCGTGAAACGGTCACGCTCGCCGCTGTCGAAAACCTGATCGAGCACGCTGCCCAAGGCGCTGCGCAGCCAGCCCTCGGGAATCTTGGCGCGGTTCTCCGCCCAGTCGGTCTGGATCAGGCCGGCCTGCGGGTCCCGGGAATTGAGCGTGAAGCCCTGCTGACCCCAGAACTCGATGATTTTCGGATACAGCATCTCGGCGGCCTCGCTGACCACCAGCCAGCGCAACGCGCCATCGCGCCTGACCTCGATGCCGGGAGCGTCGGGCAAGACCCGGTCGGCCGGATTGGCGCTCTGCATACCCTGGCGAGCCTGGTAGTCGCTCAGGCTGGCCACGCCTTCGGGCGCGACATAGTGCGTACTCCTGTTGGCCTGGGTCAGATCGGGCGGGATCGACAGGGGATCGCCCTTGACCGTGCTCTTGTATTCGACGGATTCGGTCTCGCCGGTCAGCTCGCCGATGGTCGAGCAGGCGGTCAGGGACAGCAGACCCGCCAGCACCAGGCTGGTCCGGGAGAGCGGCTTGAGTTTCATCATCACAGGGAACCTGTTTCAATCAGAGCTTGGCGCACAGCGGTGCGAAACGAATCGGACAAAGGCGTCAGAGGCAGCCGGTAGCCCAACTGGGTCAGACCCATTTCGGCGACAGCCCACTTGACGGGGATGGGGTTGGCCTCCAGGAACAGGACGCGGTTCAAGGTCGCCAGTCGATTGTTGAGACGGCGGGTCTCCAGCACATCGCCCCGCAGCGCGGCGGCGCACAACTCGTGCATCAGGCGCGGCGCGACGTTGGCGGTGACGGAAATATTGCCCCGACCGCCCAGCAGGATCAACGCGGCGGCCGTGGGATCGTCACCACTGATGACCTGGAAGTCTTCCGGCGCGGCCGCGATCAGCTGGGCGCCCCGGGCGATATTGCCGGTTGCGTCCTTGATGCCGATGATGCCGGGCACCTCGGCCAGGCGCAGGATGGTCTCATTGGACAGGTCCGCCACGGAGCGGCCCGGCACGTTGTACAGAATGCTGGGCAGGTCGCCGGATTCGGCGATGGCGCGGAAATGCTGGTAGAGGCCTTCCTGGGTGGGCTTGTTGTAGTAGGGCACGACCGTCAGGCCGGCGACCGCGCCGGCGGCGTAGGCATGGCGCTGCAGCTCGACGGCCTCGGCCGTGGAATTGCCGCCGGTGCCCGCGATCACGGGAATGCGGCCATCGGCATGGCGCACGGCCAGCTCGATGAGCTCGGCCTGCTCCTGGACGGTGACCGTGGGGGACTCGCCGGACGTGCCGACCACGACCAGGGCGTCGGTACCCTGCTCGACGTGCCAGTCGATCAGTTTTCGGAATGCCTCCAGGTCCAACTGCCCATCGGGATGCATGGGCGTGACCAGGGCAACCATACTGCCCTGAAAGACTGGGGTCGATGAATCCGAGCCGGCCATGATGAGTAATGCCTCCGCAAAACGCCCGGGGGGCTCCCGAGCGAAACAAAAGGCCAAGTTTACCGGATTCGGACCCGGGGTCTACAAAAATCCGCCCACGACCCACTGCCCGAACTTCAGGAGGGGCACCATCAGGGGCCAAAGCCAGCCGAGCATCATCAGCACGATCAGGATCACCAGACCGTAGGGCTCGATGCGGCCATAGCGCCAGGCCAGACGTGGCGGCAACAGGCTGAACACGATGCGCCCTCCATCGAGCGGCGGCAACGGCAGCAGGTTCAGCGCCATCAGGATCAGGTTGACCTGAACCCCGGCATGGGCCATCAGCAGCCAGAAATCCCGCGGGCCGTCGATCAGGTCGAGCATCAGCATGACCCGCAGGAACAGCACCCAGCCGATGGCCATGAGGAGATTGGAGGCCGGGCCGGCCAGTGCCACCCACAGCATGTCGCGCTTGGGCCGGCGCAACCGACCCCAGTTGACCGGCACGGGCTTGGCCCAGCCGAACAGCAGTCCGCCGCCCATGAGTTTGGTGGCGAACAGCAGGACCAGCGGTACCAGCAGAGTCCCCATGGGATCGATGTGCCGCAAGGGATTCAGGCTGATGCGGCCGGCCTGCTCGGCCGTATGATCGCCAAAATAGCGCGCCACGTAGCCGTGCGCGGCCTCGTGCAAGGTGATGGCGAACAGAACCGGCAATGCGTAGACCGCAATGGTCTGGATCAGATTGTCCACGAAAACTCAAACAAATAGAGCGCCGGGCGACGGCCGGCAAACCCCGTAAGCATAACCGCTCGCGCCATCCGGACGGTCAGGACAGGCCCAGGATCGACGGATCGCCGCGTCCCACCCGCGCGACCTTGGGCGGGTCTTCCGTGAGATCGACGACGGTGGTGGGCTCGAAGGGGCATGAGCCGCCGTCGACGATGGCGGCCAGATCATGCTGATAGCGGTTGACGATCTCCCGGGCGTCGTTCAGGGGGAGTTCCTCGTCCCGGGGAATCAGGGTGGTCGAGAGCAGCGGCGAACCGGCCGCCTCGATCAGGGCCAGCGCCACCCGATGATCCGGCACACGGATGCCGATAGTCTTGCGCGAAGGATGCGAAACGCGCCGGGGGATCTCCTTGGTCGCCTCGAGAATGAAGGTCCAGGGGCCCGGCGTGGCCAGTTTCAGCAGCCGGTACTGGGGATTGTCGACCTTGGCGAAATGGCTGATTTCGGCCAGGTCGCGGCAAAGCAGGGTCAGATGATGGCGTTCGTCCAGGCCGCGCAGCCGGCGCAGGCGCTCGGCCGCATCCTTGTCGTCCAGGCGCGCCACCACCCCATAGCTGGAATCGGTGGGAATGGCCACCAGGCCTCCCCGGGCCAACAGGGCGGCGGCCTGCTGGAGCAGCCTGGATTGCGGATTTTCGGGATGGACGACGAAGATCTGGGCCATGAGCATTCCTTATGGGAATCGAATTCACAACCATTAACATGACCTAAAACGCAATCGTGTTCAAGGGCCCCAAAGGATCGTCTGCAAAGGCCTTTCAAGCATGCTAGAATTCCCGTTCTTTGAGTGGTGACCGTAGCTCAGTTGGTAGAGTCCCGGATTGTGATTCCGGTTGTCGTGGGTTCGAGCCCCATCGGTCACCCCAATAAACATGCGGGTTTTGAGACATCGCCCAAATCCCCAAATGGTGACATAAAGCCGAATTGGTGACATGCACCGAAATCAGCCCGCCTCAGCGCGGGCTTTTTTGCGTTTGCGCGGGTTGCGGTTGCGCTGCGGGATATGGGGTAAATACCCACCTTGCTTTCCATCCTGATTGACTTTATAATTAAGTCATCAATCAGGGGAACAGCAATGCAAGTCTTCCACACCAGCCCGACCGAAATCAGCAAGATCACCGAAGCCGGCCGCTTCGGCAGCTTCCTGTTCTTCTCCGGCCACGTTTACACGATGACCGCCGGCGAGGCCCTGGTGTACAGCATGGACATCGACGATGATGACATCATCGAAGCCGGTCAACTGTTCTACCACGACGACGCCGAAAAGCTGGTCCCGCTGGTCGCTGAACTGGCCGCCCGCATGGACATCGACGAAGCCACGGCCGAGGCCCTGATCGAAGAATCGCAGCAAGTCCACGACCTGGACGGCATCGACATGGAAGACGCCGCCGACCTGTCCTGGGACATCCAGCACTTCACCGCGCGCGCCGCCCGCATCCTGGGCTTCCGTGGCGTGGCAGTCAGCGACGAACAGGGCACGGCCTACCTGATCGACATGCTGGGCCGTGAAGCCGATCTGGTGCGCGCATGAGCCCCGCTGACTTCCTGGCCTGGCGCAAGCTCATGAGCCTGTCGCAGCGCGCCGCGGCCCAGGCCCTGGGCGTGACCCTGGTGACCCTGCAGGCATGGGAACGCGGCCGCAGCTTTCAGACCGACAAACCGGTGGAAATTGACCGGCGCACGGCGCTGGCATGCGCGGCCCTGGCGGCCGGTCTAGATGCGAACAAGGCCTGGGCGAAGATCCCGCGCATCGACAACGGCATGCGGCGCGAGGAAATCCATGGTCACTGACGCCCACACCCCAATCAATTGCCTGTGGTGCGGGAAGACGATTCCAGGGGGTCGGCGCGGCCACGGACATCCGCCGAAGACTTGCTCAGAGGAATGTCGCAAGGCACGGGCCTCCGCTCGGGAAAAGGCCCGCTATAGACGCGCAAAGGACACCCAGAAATGGCAGGAAACGCGCGCTGCATACATTGAGAAACTCAAGATCCGCACAGCCCAAGATCCAGTATTCGCCGCCGCCGAGGCGCAACGGCAGCAGGCAATCCGCGACCGCTACCGGGAAAAGTTGGAACGGGATCCTGCGCGGCTTGAGGGATACCGCGCAAAGCAACGCGCGTGGTTCCACAATCTCACTCCAGAACGACGAGAGGACGAGCGAGCCAGAAACAGGGCCTGGTACGCATCTCTCACGCAAGAAGAAAAAGTCCTGTACTACTATGAAGTCCGCCGCCAGCACGCGCTGAATCAGCTACTCGCCCTGAGCGAAGAATTGAGGAAAAAACAATGACCGGTATCGTCGTGGCCCCCATGGAATTTTTGCCCGTTGCGGAACTCGGGAGCGCGAGCAATCAACAACTGCGCGAAGAACTGGCCAGGTCTCTGACATTCAGCGCCCATCATTTAGCCTACCTCGCGGCGGTCTGGGCCGAGCTTGAGCGGCGCGGCGAAGATCTGTCCGACCTGCGCACGGGGCTGGCCGTCTACTTACCGCAGATCGCCGCCGGCCGACTTGACGCTGAGGCGGTTATCCGATTCGCCGGCCAACCTACTGTGTTGCGCAGTATTTCGGGCCTGTCGCCAGATCGTCAGCGCGCCCTGGCAAAAGGCGAGCCCGTCAAGGTTTTGACGGTGGATGAAAGCGGCCGCTTCGAAGAATCCTCTATCCCGGCTTATGCGCTCACGGCATCCCAAGCCAGAATGGTGTTTGATGGCGACAAGATCCTCAACGGCGACGAGCAGCGCGCAATCCTCGAATCCAGGCGCGTCAGCAAGGCTGTGCGGGTGCGCCCAGGATCTCAGAACCGCGTGCGCTACGACGCGAAGGCCGATGTGCTCAGGATCGGGCGCAGCAGCGCCACGACCGGGGAAGTGAGTGCCGCTCTGGCAGAGGCCGGTCAGTCCCGCCAAAACTCGGTGATAGATACGCCCGCCGACACACCTGTAATGATACGGCTGACGGAAAGCGAACATCGCATGCTGAAAGTCCGGGCTGCTGAGGCGGGCATGACAATCCTGGAATACACCCGCGCAGTATTGAAAAAGGCGTGTGTGCTGTAGCACTGGATCACCGCAGCGCCTCATAGGCCCCCACAGTCTCCCGGTGCCGCGCTGCGCACTTGGCGTATTCAGCCGTCAGGTCGATGTAGGCCAGCGCCAGATCATCCCAGCCACCCACAAACGCGGGTATTGCTGGGCAGGCTGCAGCAAGGTCAGCGGGCAGCGTTGGCGGCGCGTACGGCATTCTGGATGTCGTGCAGCCGCCCATCGTCAATGACGCAATCAGCAGGCAGAGGGACGCGCACAATCCGGTCTTTGTACTGTGTGACGATTTTTGGCTTTGCATTTTCCAGGGCCTCAATTTTCGACCGCAACGCTGCGGCTTGGGCATTCAGGGATTCGGCTTGCTTGGCGTAGTGACGGGCCGCCTCGACTTCGGCGGCAGCGCGCTCATCAGTACGTCCGGCCTCGTACTTGCTGTGCCCATACCAGCCGATGCCGGCAGCGCAGGCCAGCAGGCCGGCAGCAACGACCAGGGGGCGCCAGTAGGCGCGGATCGCGGCCCGGATGATGGCGATCATGCAATCCTCACAATGCCGCGCTGATACCCCCGGCCCGAGCGCCAGGACAGCACCTCACGGCGCATCCGGTCCCCGACGCCCAGGTGGACCCAGTGCGTCCGGGCCTGTTCGAAAATGATCTGATCGAACTCCAGCGCTGAATCTGCAATGGCTTGAGCCACGGCTTGATCCGGGCCGAACGCCGGGATATGAAAGTCAGCAGCCAAACCCTCGCAATGCGACGACGTAGCTGATCCGTCCACGGCCTTGTTGAGCGCCGGCGACCGGTAGCCGGATGTGATGATGAGCGGACAGCCGAACAGCGCTCTCACCTCCTCCAGCTTCGCGGCCAGGACATGCAGATTGGCAAGGTGGTGGCGGGTCGGCGTGTTGTCGATACCCAGCATGCGGGCCGTGTCGGATCGGGTGAATTCGGCCAGAATGAAGTGAGGAGTCAATTGCATTTGCGTATCCTCTGAATATGTCGGTGGACTTGAGGTCCGTAGGTCTTACGCCACCAGCATCTGACAGACATGCCCGCGACCGCGACCGAAAAGAGCACGCCGGGCCTTTGCACTTCCCCCGGCCAGTACACCGCCCAGGCAATGCATCCAAGACTTGAGAAGAGCAGCACGACGACACAGACGCGCCCTAGTGCCCCCCCGTTGATCTTGGACGAAACTGAAGCCCAGCAGCACACGGCAAAAGTCACGATCTGAGAAGCAAGGTAAATAGCTGCCCACATGTCATTGCCCTCCTCGTCCGCCGAATCGACCACGCACGATGTCGGCGAACAGACCCCACACATCGGCCTTTTGGATGGACAACAGGATTTTTCCCACGGTCGTCCAGCCCATGATTCCGATCAGCGCGGACACGCCGTTTGACCACGACTCTGGCAGGTCTACCCACTCGACGACGATAGGCGTAAATATCACGGCCAGCGCGATACCGGCACCGACCATTGCGGTCTTCTGCTTGCCAGTCAGTCCGCTGACGATCGTCGTCATGCCGATGACCGCGCCTACGCCGCCCATCACCGCGGCCCACGCCTTCGGTGGCATGTCCTGGAATATCTGCATCGTGTATCCAATCAGGGCAGGTTGACCGAGAAGCCGAAGACCCAGACGATGAGCATCAGCACACCGACCTTTTCCTGGACCGCCGTATGCTCCCGATCAATGGCGTAGAGCAGCAGTGCTCCAGCCGCGTAGGCGATGGCGTAGGTATAGGTGCCGGCAGCAAGCATCATCGAGAGTCCCGCGACAAAGCACAGCGCGGCTCCCGTGTAGTGCAAGGCCCTGTCAGCGCCAAAAAAAGCTTGCGGCCATGTGTCTGTGGACATTGCGAGGACGAGGCCGAGGCCAACGGATATCATGGACAGCGACAGCCACACACTGCCAGACTGCCATGCAGCACCCCAAAGAGCCCCGGCCATGACTGCAAACATCGTCGCCTGTACAACGCTCGTGCCGGTTTTGAAGTAGTGGCTGATCGGTCGATCTGTCAGATCGTCTCCGCGTGAGTCCGCGAACTCAACGAGCACAAGGGCAGCGGCGAACACGAGTGTCGCCCAGGTCAGATAGGCCATGTGATTTTCTCCACGTCGGTGAGGGTTTTCGCGGCTGAGATTTGGTCGGCCAGCCGCTGGCGAGTGCCCACCAGCTTTTGAGACGCGGCCTGGAACGCATGTACTTGCACGAGTGCGCGCTTGCGGAATGCCTCAGGCTTGACCCCTCGCACTTTCGCAAGTCCATCGAGGTACGGCGTTGCCACGGCATTGTCCGCAGCCCAGGCCAGTGCCTCGGCCTGCTGAGTCGGCCAGGTCAGACGCTCGGCCTCCGGATATCCCGCCGTCAGCGCTTGAGCGTGTCGTTCAAAATCGTGGTTGACTTGTGCAAGCTGTACAGCTTTGATCTCGGCCAGCGTCAGTTTCGGCGCAGGCGGATTCTCTAAAACCGGATACCCCTTATCATTGGGTACGATCTGCCTTCCTTCGGATTGCCCTTGCATCAAGGACGCATACGTGTCTTCAGTAATTTCTACTGCGTCTTTAGGGATATTATTCCCATGCAGATCAACGGAATAAAATCCTCTGGATGATGCTGAATAGTGAGTAACCATATAATCCTCCAAGCCTTATTTCCCTACGCTCATCCAATGGATAAACGGCGTCCATCCTGTTCCTGGCGTGGTGATTGAAAGCGTAAATTCTGTCAGGCTTGCACTGGAACCAGTTGTATTTTTATTTGTGTTGACCTGACTTAGGATTTCCGGACCCTGGCTGTTAAAAGGCCTGCCCGCAATCGTAGCTACGACAGAATAATGAGATGCTGTATAAGCAATGGGCAAAGTTATTACATAAAAATGGGTGTACCAAGTAACCCCGCCTACGGACTGGGAGTTAAAGGCACCCACAGGTGACAATGTCGAGGTGCCCCACTGCTGAATGAGCCCTCCAGGAAGAATCTGATACCCAGACACCTGGGCGGACTGATTCCCCGTGAAAGCATCAGCCAGCTTCGCGGGGGTCAGGGCAGCGGTGTCGTTGACCATCGCTTCGGCCATGTCGGCGGTTGCAATGGTTATCAGCCCTGGAACCGTCTCCGACGCCGGGACCAGGTAAGGAACGTACTCACTGCCGCCCCATTCAGCCGGACCTTCGTCAATGATGTAAATCGGCCCGATGTCCTGTGCCGGCACGTCAGCCAAGGCAAATATGGGCAGATGCGAACGCAACAGCCGGCCCTCGATCGCCCATGCGCTGTTTGCCGCATTGCGGCGCTTGAGCGTTCCCGTGCCGGTGTCGGCCCAGGTCGAGTACGGCCATGCCGTCGCAGCCGGGTCAGTCGCCCCGGAAAAATTGGTGGCCAGGGTCTGCAATGCCTTGTTCAGGTCTTGCACGAATTGCAGCCCTGGAAGCGGCGGCGTTGTGCTGATTTGCGGATTGTCTTGAGACATCGTGACTCCAAAACAAAAAGCCCGCTACGAGCGGGCTGTGGTTGATGCGGTTTCGTTCAAAAGCCTTGTGAAAGCCAGTTGATGACAGCCGCCTTGGGCGTGGATACGTTGAGGATCTGGATGTCGAACCCGGTCTCGCTAGAGTTCGTCAGTACGTAGCGGTCGCCGTCCACGGCGTCGAACAGCGCGATCTGCACGTTCGGGACGGCGTGGAAGACCTTCTCGTATTCGATCCGCAAGCCAGACGACGGCACCGTGATGCCCTCGTCCTTCTGGATCAGATCCGGCACATCCACGGTCCAGGTGAAATGCTCAACAAAGGGCACGATCAGCGGATCATCAGCCTCGATCACCAGCCGAACCTGGAAATACCGCGCATTGACCAGCAATGGCGTGTAGTTGAACCACGGCCCATAGATGCCGTCGTCGCCAGCAACCCGGTACTGCGGCGTGGCTTTCCAGTGCTGCGCGTTCGAGGCGTTCAGAATGTCTGGGTTCGCCAGGACATCGGCCATGGAAAGGATGTCCTCGCCGAAATTCAGAGCGTAGGCATCGATATGGAAATCCAGCCGGACGGGGGCGATGAACCCAATGTCCACAGTCTGTGCAGACGTATACACGCCACGCGGCTGGGCGCCGCCGTACCAGAGCACGTCACGCACGGCCAAGATGTCTGGCTCCGCAAGGACGTCGCCGGCGCCCGCCAGCGTCAGCAGGCCATCCCAGACATAGGCGCCCTCAGTCAGCGCCCCGCCCCATTCCGGATCCTCGACCTCAGTCAGCAGGACATTGCGCACCAGCGCGGCACCGGACACCAGCAGGCTGTCAGGTGCGCCATAGATCGCCTGCCCTTTGTAGACGTAGCGCGCAGCGACCCAGTACAGGCCATTGCCCACTGTCAGAGATTCGAGTACCGGGGTGACGGCCACCGTGCGCGAATTCGTCCACGATTCGCCGACACGGATTTCGTAGTCCGGCTGACGGACATCCACAACACGGCCCCAGGTCAGCACGGTCAGGCCATCCCGAAACACGCTTGTCAATCCCGTCACGGCTGGCAGCGGAGCGCGCAGTCCCTGGACTGTGTAGTTGCGCATCGCGGGCTTGCTGCGACCGCCGTCAGATACCGGCGTCACCGTGATGTCCAGAACATCGCCTGTCTGTGCCTGGATCGTCATCTTCCGATCGACAACGCGCATTGCAGGCTGAGCGGCCCCATTGATCGCGATCACAACATCGACAGGCATTGCCGCAGAAAGAGCCCAGCCGATCTGCACACTGTTGATGTCGGACAGAACGTTGACGATGCCCTCCACGACCGTGATGCCGAACACAATTCCGGCCAGCAGCGCACCATCACGCGGCGGGATGTACTGATACGGGTTGACCTCGGATGCGTAGTATTCGGGGTCGTCATCAACCGCAGAAAACCGCACACCGTCCTGGGTTGGCTGAACGTCCACGATCTTGAACCTCCGGCCCGGGGTCGCCAGGGGATCGAAGAAAAACGCCCAATCGAGCGCCGGCACATCCTCGAAGCCCTCGTCACCGGGCAGAGGAAACCCGGTCATATCGCTGGTGATCGTGACGACGTCGGTTTCATCCATGGCCCCCGTCACCACGACGGTCTTCATGTTGCCTTCCGGGTCACGCAGCATCATCGTGCCCGAGCCGGTCGGGATGGATTGCGAGAGCGTTATCTGATTGCCAGAACGCGCCCCAAGACGCCCGGAATAACCCCAGACAGTCAGATCGTGGCTGATCTGGACCACATCCCCACGGCTGGCAACCCATCCTTCGATGTCCGTCTCCCACGTCGTGCGCCGGCGATGCCAGACCTGAGAAGCCGCAATCAGATTGGCTTCGCGGCCTGCCATTTCAGCTACCGTGCAGCCGTCCAGATCCAGTTGAAGGGGATTGTTCGTGGTCGTGGCGCCGGGCACCACGACTCGCACCTCGTCCATTTGCCAGTCGCGTTCTTCGTTGGCGAAATTGACGACGATCTCATCTGGCGTGTCGTCATTGATGTACGCTACCTTGAAGCTACCGGCTTTGATGTTGAATGGCCCGAACATCGCCACCACCGGCTGATCGGCCGCATCCCACACCACGCCCAGCTTGCCGGTCTGCCACGTAGGCGACGCGCGTCCCGCCCGGGCGATCATTTGCAATACCTGAGCGCTGGACATCTTTCGGTCCAGCACGTAATCAAACGTGAGGCCCTTTGTATCGCACCATGCGCCCCATGCCTTGATTGCCTCGATGTCGATCTGTGCTTCGATCAGTCCTGCACCGTAGACGCGCCCCTTGCCCTCGATGGTCTTGCCCATCGCAAACCATAGATACCACCACGCCGGATTGCGCGTGTGCTCGATGTCGAAGTGATCGCCTTTCCACACCGGCGCCTGTGCCTCGGCAATAGCCGAGAATTCATCAATCGCCCCGTTCAGTTGGCTGGTAGCCTTGATCCGCAGCGCGACCCGCAACTGGCCTGTGTAGTCTGCGTCGTCAGTCTGGAAGCACAGAACCTGGGAGACTGCTGTCTCGTTGCTCCGGCGGCTTTCCTTTATATCGCCCGTGCTTTTCCAGATGCGGACCTCGTACTGTCCCTTCTCGACATCCCAGGAAATGGTCTTGCGCGTCGGCTCCTGGCGGGCGCCGTAGATGCGCACGCCCGGGCTCGTGACGTAGCCCAGCAGCGGGTCCGGCGCGATGCCACGCCATGGGCGGCCCTGGCGGTACGGGTGCGGCTCCCAGCGCCAGACGCCCACACGCTCAGGCTTGCATATCGGCGAGTCGCCTGTCGAACACCATGCAGGCTCGATGACCACCTCTTCGCCATCAGTATGGTCAGCCGCGTTCATTGATCCGTACTGGATTTGCTGATATTCGTACCAGGAATTGCTATCTCCGTACAGCGTGAACCGCTCCTGGAATGACCAGTAATGCGTCGCGTAGACGGCGTCCGTAATTGAGCCGGCATCGATCCAGGCGGTATCTCCCGCCTTGCGGTACTGGACTGCCACATCAACGGACATGCCGCCAATCGCGCCCTGATCGTTGATGTCGAACAGTTGCGCGGCCAGGTCCACGGAGATCGATGTCGTGTCCAGCGGCGTGGTGCGCGCGTTCACAACACCCGATTCGAGTACGAAGCCCTCAAGGGTATCGACGTTGCCCGGGAACATCGAGAGCTTGCCGTCTTCCCCGGACACCTGGATCTGAACGTCCTGGTAGTCATTGATCGAGGTCGCGCCGATCTTTAAATCCGACAGCACACACTGGCCCGACTGGAGGCCAAAATGGAAGACCTGATTCAGGTACTGCGTGTCGCCGACGTACTCCGTGAAATACTTGGCGCCCAGGTCAGGGACGACCTTGTGTCGCCCGAAGATAAGCGTCATGGGCTCCCACAGGCGTAGCTGATTGCGGCCGCCCGAGATCGAATATGTGGGCGAGGAATCGTATTTCGCGCCTGAGCCCAGGGCGTCCGCGGTCGGCTGCAACGGCGGCAGCAGTGCGTTGATGAGCAGGGAACCGCCGATCATGATGGCGGCTGATGTCAATGACAAAGCCGTGCCTGTCAGGCCGAATCCAGAATACAGGCCCGCAATACCGGATCCAGGGATTGTGATCGACGCCACCACCAGCGCGATCATGGCGACAGTACGCAGTACCTTCCCGCCACCGCCACCGCCCTGCGCGATCGCGTGGATCACGATCTGGTCGCCCGTGCGCGGAATCAGCCGCTGCCACAGATGATGCGGCACCACGCGGCCATTGTGCTGTACGCGGAACTCCGAGCGCGGCAGGACGATGCCGTTGCGCTCGACATACGCGCCCAGAGTCTCGCCCTGCAAAAAGGCCGCAACGGTAAACGTGCGGCCTTCTGGTGTGAACGGGTGCGGCTGGACGACCAGCGGCATTATTTCGTTGCCAGCCACTTGTAATATCCCTCGAATTTATAAGCCCAGCGCGTCAGATCCCGCAGGCGCTGACACACAACAAAACCGGATGACTGATCGGCGTGCAAAACCCAGTGCTCGCCACCTGTCAAAACATTCACGCCGCAATGAAAAAACCTGCCGCGCGCCACGAAAAGCACGGGCTGAGCGTCGATAGGCGCATCCACGCGTTCCGCATACGTCGCCTTCAGTCGATCCAGCTGCTCCGCCTGCCCGCGCAGGGACGTTTCATGCATCGTCGGGATGTCGATGCGCAGGCCCAGCACTTCGTTTGCGATCTGTTCGGCCAGGTTCATGCAGTCGGCAATGCCTGGGATGTAGGGCTGGCCGATATACTTTTCATGCCACGGACGCACGCCAGCCCTCTCCATTCCTCAATCTCGGCTGGAATATCGCGTCCGCAACGGACCATCCTTGCTTGATGCGATAACTCGCTCTTTGGTACGCCTGATATCTGCCTTGGCCGAAATAGGCGAACAGCGACACCCTTTTCCCGTCAATCGGAACCAGAATGTTGTCCCTGCGGTTGTTGCTCTGTGTCTTCATGGTCGCCCATCGGCAGTTTCCAGGCTCGTAATTCCCGTTCACGTCGATTCTGTCTATGGAGTATCCCGGCCCAGGCCGTGGCCCCATATCCCGAAAGAAGCTTTCAAAAGAATCCCACTCGCGGCTGAACTCGATGCCTCTTCCGCCGTAGTTGTGATAGTCCTTGTCGTTCTTATTCCGGCATCTGCGCTTCGCCGACTCCCATGCCCTGAACTCCGGCGTCTTGCTCATGCCATGCGTAGAAACAAGCTTGCTCTGCCTGGCTCGCCCCACGCACCCACAGCTTTGCTTTTCCCCGCTCAAGATTCGATTTGCCCTCGTCTGAAACACGGCGCCGCAATCACATAAACAAGACCACATGCGAATCCCTCTATGGTCTTTTCCAGCGAAGCCAGTGACGACGAAGTGGCTCCTTTTTGTCCCCGTCAGATCAGCAGGCTTATGGGCCATCTTGAAACCTCAGAAGCAATGAAAGTAAGCAATACAGAAGCGCCGATCACGGCCCACATGCCTGGGCTTGTCTTTGGGTCATACCGCACGGCCACGGCAGGCAGCATCAGCGTGTTCTGGAATCCCAGTTCGGATGACACTTGCTGGTTGTCGATAGACATGCTGGTCATGTCCAGGGTCATGTCGTACTCGTAGACATCGGGATCGGAGCGCAACACCTGGATGATCCGGCCCTTCGCGCCTTTGCCGCCGCGGCTGTACTCCAGCCACTGGGTCAGTTCGCGCCCGACGTTGTCCACCGACAGCGTGGCTTTGGGCACCTGCTCGGCCACGTCATCAGGCAGTGTGATCAGAAACGGACAGGCGATGTACTCATTGCCGCGCGACGTGATGTTGACCGTGTCATTGACCACGCGCACCGGCTCGTCCAGTTCTGGATGCTGGATCTCCAACAGGACCAGGAACGGCTCATCGGCGGACGTGGCCAGAAGATTCCGGCGTCCGGCGGGGGTGTAGGTATTGGGCATAAAAAAACCGCCTCATGGGCGGTCGGTCGGAATGTCAGATGAATCAGGGGATGATGTAGTCCAGGTCCGGCCTGGCGCCGGTCAGCGCCTGAACCGTGTCGGCGATCTTGGGGAAGTCCATCTTCAGGAAATCGGCGCGACCCCTGATTCGCTTCTCGTCCCACTCCCCCGCCAGGGTGTCATCGACGCTGGCCTGAAGCATGCGCGCATGCATCGAAAGCAGCATCCAGGACCTGACCGTCCTGCCGGCAAGATCAGGCCCAAGAAGACCAACCTTGCCGGCCATGGCTGGCCATACCGTCAGATCGGGGGCGCGCAATGCTCGCACGATTGCCATGCTCTTTCCTGAGTCCGGCGGGACGCTCGCTTGCATATACAAGCTGCCCAGCATTTCCGCATACACGCCCATCTCAGCACCAATGGCAGCCGCAATGGCTTTTGCTTCGTCATTCATGATCTTGTCATCCCGGCGGCGCATGAGGCGAGCGTTGTAGAGCGCACCCAGCAATATTGCCGCCAATCCAATTGCGCTACCCAGCGCATCTCCAAACCAGTTCGGCATGGCTTCCTCCCTTGTGAGGGATTCAGCTTACCGCCCCAATGTTTCGATCTGCCCGGACGCGATCCACACCACGCCAGG